>NZ_JBIPCS010000003.1:0-733438 GCF_044005985.1 Flavobacterium sp. FlaQc-49
ATGCACGAACAAAGTAAAGTTGAAATGAGAACTTATAAAACAAAAAACACCTGCAAAAACGTTTTTGCAGGTGTTTAATTAAAATATTTTTATCTAATAATCTGTATCGATTATTTAGGACTAGTCAAGGGTGTAATGAATTTTAAGTTTGTAGTATAAGCTATTGTTGACTGTACCATTTTTTAGTAAAGAAAATATGCTCTTACTGTATATAATTTAGATTCTTATTTTTGTGGAGTTTTGCACACACACGAGCTATACTGAAAATTTAATGCTTTGAGAAAGTTTTTCACGCAGATTTAGCAGATTGCACAGATTTTTTTAAGAGGTAAATAAGATCGGCCTAATCTGCTAAATCTGCGTGCAAAAGAAAATATTTGCGAACCTTTTCTTTATTTTAATCGCAAAGTATAGGCAAGGACACAAAGAGAGTACGCAAAGATCACAACGCTAGTGTGAGTGTTAAGAGCTCTTTGCAATAAGCTTACCCTAAACGCATAAAATTGGAATTTGGAATTTCAAAAATTTGGAATTTAACCCCACTACCATTCATTAACCTTATTGGCATCCATTTTTAAGAAGATAAACAACAAAATAGTGAATCCCCAGAGTCCGGAGCCTCCATAAGAAAAGAAGGGCAGAGGAACCCCGATTGTCGGGAAAATCCCGGCAACCATGGCAATGTTTACGAAAAAGTGTGTGAATAAAATTCCGGCAACGCAATATCCATATACGCGGCTGAATTTTGTTTTTTGTCTTTCGGCTAAGTAAATGACTCTTAGAAATAATCCAACAAAAAGAGCAATAACGACCATTGAACCTAGAAATCCCCATTCTTCACCAACAGTTGTAAAAATGTAATCCGTATGTTGTTCGGGTACAAAACCTCCTTTGGTTTGAGTTCCTTCCAGAAAACCTTTTCCAATCCAACCACCGGATCCGATAGCAATTTCAGATTGATTGGTGTTGTATCCGATACCTTTCATGTCTACCGTTTTTCCTAAAAGAATATTAAAACGATCCCTGTGGTGCTGCTTGAAGACATTGTCGAAAACATAATCAACAGATAAAACAAAACAGGAAACAATAGCGAGTAAGATTCCGCTTAAAAGAAGGTTTCGATCTACAACCCGACCTTTGAAATGGATGATGGTCAAAACACCTAGTGAAATTAATATCACCACGTAAGGTTCCAGAACAAGTGTAAGTACAAATAATAGTATAGCTAAAAAGCCTGTCCAAACATACCATGCAGGTAGACCTTCTCTAAATAAAACTACAATAAAAATACTGTATATCAAGGCGCTTCCCGGGTCAGGTTGCGGCAAGATCAGAAGAACCGGCAGAAAAACAATGGCTAAAGCCTGAATCTGTCTGTTCGTTTCTTTTAAATTGATTTGACTGTCGCTTAGATATTTCGCTAAAGCTAAGGATGTTGCTGCTTTTGCAAACTCAGAAGGCTGTATGGTAAAACTTCCAATGGCATACCAACACCTCTGACCGGCGATCGTTTTTCCAAAAAGAAATAATCCGGCTAATGATAATAAAGAAACGCCAAAAATAATAGTAGCATACTTTTCGTAGAATTTACCATCTACAAAAAGAACAACAAATATTAAAGGGATCGTACAGGCAATAAATATTAATTGCTTTTCATAAGTGCCATCAGTAGATAATAATGAAGAAGAATAAATGTTCAGCCATCCTAAAACTACCAATATAGCATAGATGACCACACTTATCCAGTCAATATTATTTTTTACACTTTGATTTCTCATTTGAAATAATCTTTATTAATTCTCTTTTGTTGTGTCTACTGTGGTTTTTTTGATCTCTGTTTTTGGGGTTACTGTTTTTGGAACAATAATCTTCGCTTTTAAGATGGAGTCTTTAGGTGTGGATTCTATTGCGCTTGCTTCTTTCATTCCGCCTAATTTTGCATATTCCGCTACCAAACTTTTGTTTAAAACACGAACTTCTAAATCATTTCTTGAAGTGATTTTTCTGCGTAAGTATTTTTCTATCATCAAACTGGCAATAGGACCTGCTACTGTTGCTCCAAAACCTCCATTTTCAATCATAATAGCAATTGCAATCTTCGGATTGTCCTTAGGGGCAAATGCAACAAATATAGAGTGATCTTTAAGCTGCGTTCTTTTTCCGTTGATTTTGGCAAAGTTTTCTGCTGTACCTGTTTTTCCGCAAATATCAATTCCTTCTACTCTTAAAGAATAAGCAGTTCCTTTATTGTACACATCAAACAAACCACTGATTACGGGAGGAAAATATTTTTTGTCTATCGTAGTCTCGTGTCTGGTGGTGAATTTAGCGTCTATTTTTTTTCCTTCAATTTTTTTAATGATATGAGGCGTGTAATAATAACCCTGGTTAGCAACTGTCGCCATCATATTGGCCAGCTGAATTGGCGTCATTAAAACCTCTCCCTGGCCAATAGAGTTTGATACAATTGTTGTGCTTCTCCAGCCACCGTTTGGATATATTTTTTTGTAGGTTTTAGAAGTTGGAATGTTCCCTCTCTTACCCGTAGGTAGATCGTAACCCATAAACTGACCTAATCCAAAACTTTTTACGTGATTACTCCAGATATCAACCGCTTGTCCCGGATTTTTGTATTTGTTAATCGTTAACATGTACGACTGAGCGAAATACGTATTACACGAATTGTAAATTCCGTTGTGCAATTGATGTGGACCAAAACCGTGACATTTCATAAAACGACCTCTACCATAACTAAAACCGTGATGGCACATAAAAGTAGTTTGCTCATTGATAACACCTTCCTGTAAAGCGACCAATCCGGTTAAGATTTTAAAAGGCGAACCGGGAGGGTATTCTGCTAAAAGACCTCTGTCGTACAATGGTTTGGCGATCGAGTCATGATACAAAAGCGTATAGTTTTTAGATCGTTGTCTTCCAACTAAAATACCGGGATCATAAGAAGGAGCAGTAACTAATGCAAGAATTTCACCGGTTTTAGGTTCAATCGCAACAATTCCTCCTCTTTTATTGATCATTAATTCTTCGCCGTATTTCTGAAGTTCGGCATCAATGGTTAAATTAATGTCTTCTCCGGCTACTGCAATAGTATCGTATTTCCCTTCTTTATAAGAGCCGATTTCTCTGTTATATTTGTCTTTTTGAATGTATTTTACCCCTTTTATTCCGCGTAAAATTTCCTCGTAGCTTTCTTCGACCCCTTGTTTACCGATCAAATCACCACTGTTGTAATACGGGTTTTTGGCAATTAATCTTTCATTCACCTGTGTGATGAATCCAAAGATATTAGCTCCGTAATCTACTTCGTAATCTCTAAGGGATCTTTTTTGGAAATAGAAACCTTCAAATTTTCTGATTTTCTCCTGAAAAGCAGCAAATTCGGATTTGTTTAATTGAGGTAAAAATACAGAAGGTAATCTTGGACTGTATACCTTGGCTTTTGCGATTTTTTTTTCGTAATCTTCTTTTGTGATATTCAACAGCGTACAAAGTTCATTAATGTTAATGTTTTCTTTGATTTCGCGTGGAATAACCATGATGTCATAAGAAGCCTGGTTGGCAACCATTAATTTGCCATATCGATCGTATATGTATCCTCTTTCAGGATAATCATACACTTTTTTTATCGCATTATTTTCTGATTTTAATTTGAAAGAATCATCTATAATTTGCAAATAAAATATCCTGATCACTAGCAAAGATGCTGCAATAATAATTAAAGAGGGCAGCAGAACTTTTCTCATCTTTTATTGGGCTTAATAAGATATATTATTATGACTGAAATGATAATGGTAAATATCGAGCTGAACAAAGTTCGAAGCAAAATATCCCAGATGAATTTAAATTGAAAAGCTTCAAGTGTAAATAGTATGATATGATGTAATACAACCGATAATAAAATAAAAGAGAATCGCTCAGGAGTTAAAGACTCGTTTAGTTTTATCGTTTGATATTCATAACTCAATCCAAATGAAAATTTGAAGATATAAGGCCTGTAATAAGCCAATATAACAGAAGCAGTCGCATGGATTCCTCCCGAATTACAAAACATATCCATGGCTAGTCCAAGTAAAAAACTTGAGATAATTAAGCCTGATTTGTTGCTGTTTACGGGATAGAGAATTATGTATAAAATATACGGAAAAGGACTTATGTATCCCAGGAAATTCATATTGTTGAAAATAACAACCTGAATGGCCAGTAATACAATAAATCGAAAAATATTGAGTAACAATGCGCTATTCATCTTTCCCCTTTTTTTCTAAATTAATAAGTTCTTCTCTGTCTTTGCTTTTAATGATGTAAACATGTCCAAGATTGGTCATATCATTAAACAGTTTTACGTTGATCACATAAAAACTGGTTTTGTTTTTCACGTAAATTTTGTCTACCGTACCAATATTGATTCCTTCCGGGAAAATCACAGATTGTCCACCGGTAACAATGGTATCTCCTTTTCTGATTGAGGCCAGTCTTGGAACATCTTCCAGTTGAACAAAACCGGTACTTTTTCCATCCCAGGTTAAAGAACCAAAGTGATTTGATTTTTTAATTTTCGCATTGATCTGTGATTTCATATTCAAAATACTTACCACAGTAGAATATCTGTTAGAGGTATTGTCTACAACACCGATAATTCCTAAACTATTGATAACTCCCATGTCTTGTTTAACACCGTCGGTTGCTCCGGAGTTCAGGGTGATATAGTTTTCGTGTGTGCTGTAGGAATTGTGAATTACTTTTGAAACAATGATATCAGCAGGTTTTACCCCTTTAATGGTATCTTTTAAAGGTATTTTGGTTGTGTCTTCTTTGTTGAATAAAAGACTTTTTAATCTTGCGTTTTCAAGTACAAGTTCGTCGTTTTCGGTTTTTAAATTCAAATATTCGTTGATACGATTAATGCGTTCATAAACACCTCCGCTTAAAAAATTGGCGGAACTGATTACTCTGCTTCGGTGGTAGGAATGAGATTGAATTGTGAGGGCCAACGAAATGCCTAAAAGCAGCAAAAACAGCAATCGATTACTGTTTCTTATAATGAAATTAAAAATTTGCTGCATTTCTTGTTCGGTTATTTTGTTTCAGGATATGCTTTTGGGTTCAAGTTTTACCAAAGTCAGATGATTCAATCTGACTCTGATAAAAAGATATTGATTGTTATTTTTTGAATCTTATTTGATTAAGATACTTTTGAACTTAGTAATGTTTTTAAGTGCCATTCCTGTTCCACGAACAACAGCTCTTAATGGATCTTCAGCAATATAAACCGGTAAATCTGTTTTTTGAGAAATACGTTTGTCAAGACCTCTCAACATAGATCCACCACCTGCTAAATAAATACCGGTATTGTAGATGTCTGCTGCTAATTCAGGAGGAGTTTGCGATAAAGTTTCCATTACAGCATCTTCAATACGTTGGATTGATTTATCTAATGCTTTAGCAATTTCACGGTACGAAACATCTACCTGTTTTGGTTTTCCGGTAAGTAAATCTCTACCTTGAACAGACATATCTTCAGGAGGGCTTTCAAGATCTTCGATCGCAGCTCCGATTTGTATTTTTATTTTTTCTGCAGTACTCTCTCCAACAAAAAGGTTGTGTTGGGTACGCATGTAATAAACAATATCATTTGTGAATACGTCACCTGCAATTTTTACAGATTTGTCACATACAATTCCGCCTAATGCAATAACAGCAATTTCAGTTGTTCCACCACCGATATCAACGATCATGTTTCCTTTAGGTTGCATGATATCAATACCAATACCAATTGCCGCAGCCATTGGTTCGTGTATCAAATAAACTTCTTTACCGTTTACTCTTTCACAAGATTCTTTTACGGCACGCATTTCAACCTCCGTAATTCCAGACGGAATACATACTACCATTCTTAAAGCTGGAGTAAACATTCTTTTTTTCAATGCCGGAATACTTTTAATGAACATATTGATCATTTTTTCTGAGGCATCAAAATCTGCAATTACACCATCTTTCAAGGGCCTTATGGTCTTGATGTTTTCATGTGTTTTACCTTGCATCATGTTGGCTTCCTTACCAACAGCAATGATTTTGCCTGATATTCGATCACGTGCAACGATTGACGGACTATCAATAACAACTTTATCATTATGTATGATTAAAGTGTTTGCGGTACCAAGGTCTATCGCGATATCCTCGGTCATGAAATCAAAAAATCCCATAAGTTTTTTAGGGGTTTAAAATGTTATAATTAATTATCGAACAAAGTTAAACAAATTAATGTTTAAAATGACGTGTTCCTGTAAATACCATTGCAAGATTGTTTTCGTTGCAATAATTTATGCTTAATTCGTCTTTTATTGATCCTCCTGGCTGAATTACAGCTGTTATTCCTGCTTTTTTGGCTAATTCTACACAATCCGGAAATGGGAAAAATGCGTCGCTCGCCATTGAAGCTCCTGTTAGATCAAATCCGAAAGCTTTAGCCTTATCAATAGCCTGCATTAAAGCATCAACTCTTGAAGTCTGACCAGTTCCTGACGAAATTAATGTTCCGTTTTTCGCAAAAACAATCGTATTTGATTTTGTGTTTTTACAAATTTTTGAAGCAAATATTAAGTCTTCTATTTCCTGAGCAGTCGGCTCTGTAGTAGTAACGGTTTTTAAGTGCTCTTTAGTATCTGTAATATTGTTTCTGTCCTGAATTAACAAACCATTAAGACATGTTCTCACTTGTCTTGAAGGTAATTCAACTTCATTTTGAACCAATATGATTCTGTTTTTCTTTTCTTGTAAAACAGTAATAGCTTCAGCATCATAACTTGGAGCAATTACAACCTCACAGAATAATTTGTTGATTTCCTGTGCTGTAGCCAAATCAATTTTAGTATTAGCAATCAAAACACCACCAAAAGCAGATGTCGGATCGCAAGCCAAAGCAGCTAAATAAGCTTCATTGATTGTTTTTCTTGAAGCTAAACCACAAGCATTATTATGTTTTAAAATAGCAAATGTTGGTCCGTCAGTTTTAAACTCATTAATTAAGTTTACTGCAGCATCTACATCAAGTAAGTTGTTGTAAGATAACTCTTTTCCGTGAACTTTTTTGAACATTGCGTCAAAATCTCCGAAAAAGAATCCTTTTTGGTGTGGATTTTCGCCATAACGTAAAATCTGACCGTTATCAATACTTTCTTTATAGATGGTTTCATCTGTATTGAAATAATTGAAGATAGCACCATCATAATGCGACGAAACGTGAAATGCTTTTGTAGCAAACAATTTTCTGTTCTCAAGAGTTGTTGCTCCGTTTTGTTCTGTGATCAAATCCAAAAGCAAACTATATTCGTTAACAGAAGCTACAATTACAGTGTCTTTGAAATTTTTTGCTCCGGCACGAATTAATGAAATTCCGCCAATATCAATTTTTTCAATAATATCTTGTTCGCTAGCTCCGGATGCAACTGTTTTTTCAAACGGGTATAAATCAACGATAACTAAATCAATCTGTGGAATGTCAAATTCTTTCATTTGTTTAACATCACTTTCATTATCCTGACGGTTCAGGATCCCTCCAAAAATTTTCGGGTGTAATGTTTTTACTCTTCCGCCAAGGATCTCAGGGAAAGAAGTAATGTCTTCAACAGGAACTACAGGAATACCTAAATTTTTAATAAAATCTTCAGTTCCTCCGGTTGAATAAAGAGTTACGTTTTGTTCGTGTAATTTTCTAACGATTGGTTCCAGTCCGTCTTTAGAAAAAACAGAAATTAATGCCGATTGTATTGTTTTAGTTGTGCTCATTGTGTAGTTATGATTTTCAGACTGCAAAAGTAGTTTTTTTATATATTATTTTAAAGAAAATTAATGTAACATTATGCTAAATAAATCTACTGATGAGTAAGTTAACTTTTATTAGGTTTTTGATTTTAATTTTTTGAATTTTACTTTACAGAAAAATACTTACATATGCTGGTTTATCTACGGTTGTTAAAAGAAAGTTTAAGCTTTGCCATAAATGCTTTGCGGAATAATAAATTACGTACGCTGTTGTCATTGCTTGGGGTTACCATTGGTATCTTTTCGATTATTACCGTACTTGCCGCTGTGGATTCGTTAGATCGTAAAATTTCTAAGGATTTGAGCAGTTTAGATAAAAACACCATTTATCTGATGAAATATTGTTTTGGGCCATCTGAAATTCCACAATGGAAAAGAGAACAATTTCCGAATGTGAAATACGATGAGTATGTTGCTTTGAAAAATTCTCTTACCAATACCGATCAGGTCGGTTATCAGCTTTTTGTAAAACATGAAACGCTGAAATATGATTCTAAAACCGTTGCCGATGTAAATATTGTTCCTTCCTCATTTGAAATGGTCGATATTGACGGATTGAGTTTTGATAAAGGAAGATTTTATAATGAATCGGAATCGAATTCGGGGACTCCGGTAATTGTTTTGGGATATGAGATTGCCGACGGCCTTTTTGGAACAAGTGACCCAATTGGAAAAAATATCCGTTTGTACGGACAGCGTTTTACCGTCATTGGTGTTATAGCAAAACAAGGAGCCGGTTTTTTTGGAGACAGCAATGATACTTCTGTTTATTTGCCGGCAAATTTTTTACGACGAATGTATGGCGATAGTGATTCTATGACACCTGTAATCGTTTTGAAACCTGTAAAAGGAGTTGATATGGACGCCTATAAAGCAGAAGTAGCCCAGAAAATAAGAGGGATTCGCGGAATGAAAGCTGGAGAAATTGATAATTTTTTCGTCAATGTACTTTCCGGTTTTACCGATCTTATCGATGGTATTTTAGGAACTTTACGTGTAGGTGGAATTTGTATAAGTTTCTTTTCTTTTCTGGTGGGAGGATTTGGAGTTGCTAATATTATGTTTGTTTCTGTGAAAGAACGAACTAATTTAATCGGGATTCAGAAATCATTAGGTGCTAAAAACAAATTTATTCTGTTTCAGTTTTTGTTTGAAGCAATTATCCTTTGTTTAATAGGCGGAATAATTGGAATTATGATTGTTTGGCTTTTGTCTATTTTACTAACTAGTTTACTGGATTTTGAATTTGTCTTAAGTTTTAGTAATATTATAATTGGATCCGGATTGTCGATCATTGTCGGATTAATTTCGGGAATCTTGCCTGCGATCTCTGCATCAAAATTAGATCCGGTAGAAGCTATCAGAGCGGGAATGTAATTTGGATGTTGAAATTTCATGATTTTACAACTTCAGGATTTATTTTGGTGTAGAATTTTATTGTAAATTTAATAGCTAAATTAAAATTTAATAAAATGATACCAGTAAAAGCTTACGCGGCATATGATGCTGTAAATCCGTTAAAACCCTATACGTTTGAAAGAAAAGAAGTTGGTGTTCATCAGGTTCAGATAGAAATCTTGTATAGTGGTGTTTGCCATTCCGATATTCATACTGTAAAAGGAGATTGGGGACCTATAAATTACCCATTGGTTCCGGGTCACGAAATTGTAGGCCGAATTGTGGCTGTTGGAAGTGAAGTTTCTAAATTTAAAGTTGGAGAACTGGCCGGGATCGGGTGTTTTGTAGATTCCTGCAGAACCTGTCCAAGTTGTCAGTCAGGTGAGGAGCAGTTTTGTGATGAAGGAATGACTGGAACTTACAACAGCGTAGAAAGAGGAACAGATATTCCGACTCGTGGCGGCTATTCAAGCAGTATTATTGTCGATGAAAATTATACCCTTCATGTTTCCGAAAAATTAGATTTAAAAGGAGTAGCGCCTTTGTTGTGCGCAGGAATCACGACTTATTCGCCGTTGCGTTATTTAAAAGTAGGTAAAGGACATAAAGTTGGTGTTTTGGGTTTAGGCGGTTTAGGACATATGGCGGTAAAATTTGCCGTTTCTTTTGGTGCCGAAGTGACCATGTTGAGTCATTCTCCCTCTAAAGAAGCCGATGCCAAAAAGTTGGGAGCACATCATTTTGCTTTAACTTCAAATCCTGAAACAATGGATTCGTTAGCCAACAGTTTCGATTTTATTCTGAATACCGTTTCAGCGAAACACGATCATAATGCTTATTTGAATTTGTTAAAAACGAATGGAACTATGATTGTGGTAGGAGCTCCTCCGGCACCTGCAGAAATCCCTGTTTTTACTTTAATCATGAAAAGAAGAAGCATTATAGGAAGTTTAATTGGAGGGATAAAAGAGACTCAGGAAATGCTGGATTATTGTGCAGAACACAACATCACATCAGATGTAGAAATAATTGATATGGATTATATTAACGAGGCTTACGATCGAATGAACAAAAGCGATGTGAAATATCGTTTTGTGATTGATATGGCTTCTTTGAAGTAGTTGCTAAGGTTCTGAGGAACTAAGATTCTAAGTTTTTTAAATCCTTGAGATCTTTGCATAGACCCTTGCGTACTTTGTGGTTAAGTTTTTTAACCGCAAAGTACGCAAGGTTTTTTTTGTCTTGAGCGCTAAGTTCGCAAAGCTTTATGTTTAGGTTTTGTTTTTGAATTGCCTCCAGCTTTAGCTGGAGGTATAAATTGATGGAAAGGCAGGGCTTTAGCCAAATAAAAACAGCCTTCTTCCTCTTCAGGTTAATCAAATATTTAGATATAAAAAAATCCCAAGAAGCAAATCTTGGGATTTTAATTTTAGAAGTTTAAAACTATCTAATTTCATTATTTTGAATCAAATCGATATACAAATTGATCTTGTCTTTTAACTCTTTTCTAGGCGTGATAAAGTCAAGGAAACCGTGCTCTAAAAGAAATTCGGCAGTTTGAAAACCTTCCGGTAAATCTTTTCCGGTAGTATCACGTACCACACGAGGACCTGCAAAACCAATCAAAGCACCAGGCTCAGAAATATTGATATCTCCTAACATGGCATAAGAAGCAGTAGTTCCTCCTGTAGTTGGGTCTGTACATAAAGAAATGTACGGTAATCCAGCTTCAGCAAGCTGCGCTAATTTTACAGATGTTTTGGCTAATTGCATTAACGAGTAAGCTGCTTCCATCATGCGGGCACCTCCTGATTTTGAAATCATCACGAAAGGTAATTTGTTTTGGATTGCGTGATTAATTCCTCTTGCAATTTTTTCTCCTACAACAGCTCCCATAGATCCACCAATAAAGGCAAAATCCATACAGCAGATTACAAGGTCTTTTCCTTTAGATTTTCCCACTCCGGTACGCACTGCGTCTTTAAGGTGAGTTTTCTCCATTACATCTTTTAATCGGTCTGCATATTTTTTTGTATCCACAAAATGCAAAGGATCTTTAGAAGTCATGTTTTTGTCTAATTCAACAAATTCATTGTTGTCGAATAAAATCTCAAAGTAGGTTGCGCTTCCAATTCTAACGTGGAAATCATCTTCAGGGCTAACAAATAAGTTTCTTGCTAATTCGTCAGCATCAATAATTTTTCCGGTAGGAGATTTGTACCACAATCCTTTCGGAACGTCCATCTTGTCTTCTGTAGCGGTTGTAATCCCTTTTTCCTGTCTTTTAAACCAAGCCATATCTGTTGTTTTTTGTTGTTTCAGGTTTAAAGTTCAAAGTTGTGAAACTTGAAACCTGAAACTTGGAACTTTTTTATTATAATGTATTCACGTTATTCAAGTCTGCAAAAGCTTGTTCAAGTCTTGTGTTGAATGTCACTTCGCTTTCACGTACCCATTTTCTTGGGTCATAGTATTTTTTATTCGGAACATCAGCACCATCAGGGTTACCGATTTGTGTTTTTAAATAGTCAATGTTTTTAACCATATAATCACGGATTCCTTCTGTATAAGCAAATTGTAAATCTGTATCGATGTTCATTTTGATTACTCCGTATCCAATAGCTTCTCTGATTTCTTCAAGTGTAGAACCTGAACCTCCGTGGAAAACGAAATCTACCGGATTGTGACCAGTGTTGAATTTGTTTTGAACGAAATCCTGAGAATTTTTTAAGATTTTTGGAGTCAATTTTACGTTTCCTGGTTTGTAAACACCGTGAACGTTACCAAAAGCAGCTGCAATTGTAAATTTAGGACTTACTTTAGATAATTCTTCGTAAGCAAAAGCTACTTCTTCCGGTTGTGTATATAATTTTGAACTGTCTACATCAGAGTTGTCAACACCATCTTCTTCGCCACCTGTAATACCAAGCTCGATTTCTAATGTCATACCCATTTTGCTCATTCTTGCTAAGTATTCTTTACAGATCTCAATGTTTTCTTCGATTGGCTCTTCAGACAAATCGATCATATGAGAACTGAACAATGGTTTTCCAGTTGCTGCAAAATGTTCTTCAGAAGCATCTAATAAACCGTCGATCCAAGGCAATAATTTTTTTGCGCAGTGGTCTGTATGTAAAATTACAGTTGCACCATAAGCTTCCGCTAAAGCGTGAATATGTTTTGCTCCGGCGATTCCACCAGCGATAGCTGATTTTTCGTTAGCATTAGATAATCCTTTACCAGCATTAAATTGTGCTCCACCGTTTGAAAATTGAATGATAACTGGCGCATTTAGTTTTGCTGCAGTCTCAAGAACTCCATTAATAGTACTTGACCCCGTCACGTTTACTGCCGGAAGTGCAAATCCTTTTTCTTTTGCATATTTAAAAATCTCTTGTACCTGATCTCCCGTAGCTACTCCTGGTTTAATGTTGTGTGCCATTGTTAATTTTTTTTATAGTTGTTTTTAGTTTTTAGGTTGCAAAAATAAGAATTAATTAGCATTAGAAAGGATAATTTATTCCAAAATTTACAACCATGTGACCAAAATTATATTCTTTAAACCAGCGGTCTCCCTTCTCATGTGCCGGATTATAAGTCTTGAAGCCCGTATCTAAACGAATAACAAAAAAGCTTAAATCGTAACGAAAACCAAATCCTGTTCCCAAAGCAATTTCAGCTAAATCGTTTAAGTTGTCAAATTTTGCTTTCTCATCGGTGACATTATCGAGCACATTCCAGATATTTCCGGCGTCTGCAAAGATCGCTCCTTTTAAATCTCCGAAGATTTTAAATCTAAATTCACCACTAAGCGCAATTTTCATATTGGCCTCGTTAAAGTCGTTAGATGCATTTGTGCTTCCCGGACCCAAAGAGTAAGGTTGCCAGGCACGATTATCATTTGAACCTCCCGAATAATAACTTCGCGAGAAAGGAATGTAATCGGAATTGCCAAACGGAATTGCGATTCCAAAAAAGCTTCGTACTGCCAAAACTTTTTCTTTTCCAAAATCCCAGTGTTTGATATAGTCAAATTCGGTTTTTATGTATTCGGAATATTCTAAGTTGAATATTTCGTAATTACCGCTGGTGTTTTTAGGTAAGCTTGCAATATTTGAAATAGCAGATAACAGAGTTCCTGCAGTTTCTATTTTTGTTTTAAACTGATAAAATGTATTGTCCGCTAAATCTTTTTTGGTTGTTTTGGTAAAAGTATAGCTAGTGGCCAGAATAAAATCATTTTCTGTGAGACGGACTCTTCGTTCTTCGATACTTTCCACTTCCTTGTAATCAGGATTTGACGGGGTCAGACTAGTTTGTCCGTTGAGAACCTGATTGGTGAAATTGGTTGTTCCTTTTGTGATGATCAGATCCCCATTTTCATCTAAATTCGTGGGATCTGTATTGTAGACGTTGGCAATATCGTTCAACTCATTATAAGAAGAAGTATAGACATTAAAATAATTGTCAGGATTTAAGTTCCGTACAAATTGTGCGTTAAGTAATTCGAATTTCGCTGTATTGAATCGCTTAGGCGACCAGTTGTAAGCAAGTCCTCCCGTAAAATTCTCTTTGTCCAGACCAATATTCCTTTGTTTTGAGAAACCACTTGAGATACTGGTAGATGGAATCATTCTTTTAGGAATGATTTTTTCTGTTCCGAATGGCAATAAGATTCTCGGGAAATTTAATTTCATATCAAGACCATATTCCGAAACATTAAAGAAATTGTTATTCGGATTGGCCATGTCTTTTGACGAACCTATGTTTACACGTGCAGAAATTTCTAAGGTTTCGGCTCTGTTAAATACATTTCGAATCGTTTGAGAGATACTGGCACCAATTCCAAAATCCTGAATATTGGAATGCGTAAGATCGAGCGTAGCACCGAAACTGTATTTTTTTCTTGGTGTTAAAAAAACATTAGCAATAAGAGATTGCGCAGTTGAGTCGCGTTTGTCGACTTCGTATTGTATAGACGGATAATTAAAAATCTTTAGATTGTTCAGGTATCGGGACGAAAGTGTTGTTCGGGTATCAGAAAAAACACTTCCTTTTGTGATAAAAATGGCGTCTGTAATAGCGCGTGGTTTGTATTTTAATTTTTTGTAACTGTATAAATTAAAGTTGTTGTAGGTGGTACTGTCTTTAATTTGACCTTTTGAATTGGCAGCCGAATAATCCGTATAGATATTTACATCGCTAATTTTGTATAGTTTGAAAGGCTCTGTACGACTGGAATCTTTTTCCTGAATGGTATTGTTGCTGATAATTAAATTGACATCAGCCTTGTTCTTTTTGCCGATTGTATCAATGTCATACGACACATAAGTAGGTTGAAAGTAATAAGCACCATGATTTCTGAAGTAGGTCGTAATACGATTTTTCTCTTCCTCAAAATCGGAAGTTTTAAATTGATTTCCGGATTTTATTAAGGAGGTTTCTTTGTTCGTTTTGTATAAGGAATCTAATGCAGGAGTTAAAATAGAGGTTCTGACAGAATCTAAAAGATAAGCTGGACCTGTAGTAATATTATAATTGATTTTGGCTTTTTTGCGCCCGATACTGTCAATGTTATAGGCTGTTTTTACATTAAAATAACCATTGTTGAAATAGTAAAATTTCAAACGTAATAAGGTTTTTTTTGTTTTTGAAGTGTCAATAATTACAGGAGCTTCTCCGGTATTTTTTAAAAATTCATGAATACCTTTATATAAAAAAGACTGCCCAAGTCGGTCTACTTGTTTTGCAGATAATAGTTTCGACTGGCGCTCGTACAAGCCCGGATTATTTTTGAATTTTGCCTGATAAGTAGAATCCGGATTTAAATTGGCTAAGTTGTATAAATTCAAACGCAATTTGTATCCTAATAAAGTTCCGTTTGGTTTTTGATACATCTGATTAGATGCTGTTTCATCATTTGTAGACTTTCCATTAACAAGAATATTGTTTTTAATAAGAAGACTTTTCCCATCGGGAACTCTTTTTACAGCATTACAAGCGCAAATAAGTATTGCTATTAGAATAAATGCTAGTATTTTTGTGGAATTCTTTTTCAAGTGTTATTTAATATTTAATTCAAAAGTACATTATTTTATGGTTAGTAAAAACCAAATAAAGCTTATATCAGGTTTACATCAAAAAAAGCAACGTTTTGCAAATCAGTTATTTTTCGCCGAAGGAGTGAAAGTGATTCAGGAACTCTTGCAATCTAACTTTGAATTAGAACATTTGTATACCACGCAAAATGATTTTGAAACCGTTCATTCGTCAAAGCGCACGCTTATCAATGAGCAGGAACTTAAGAAAATAAGTGCGTTGTCAACTCCAAATACCTGTCTGGCAGTTTTCAAAATGCCATCAGAAAACAAAATTAACGATACCGGTTTAATCCTGGCGTTAGATGATATCCGTGATCCGGGAAATTTGGGAACCATTTTACGTTTGTGTGATTGGTTTGGAATTAAGCAGCTTATTTGCTCAAAAGAAACCGTTGATATTTACAATCCAAAAGTTGTACAGGCCACAATGGGGTCTATCACCAGGGTAAATGTAAATTATGTCGATTTAGACACGTTTCTTTCACAAACAAAATTGCCTGTTTTTGGAACATTTATGAACGGAGAGAACATTTATCAATCTAATTTACCGCAGGACGGGATCATTATTATGGGTAATGAAGCCAACGGTATTTCTGAAGAGATTGAAAAAAGGGTTACAAGCCGACTCACAATTCCAAGATTTGGAGAGCTGCAAAAAACCGAAAGTTTAAATGTAGCTACCGCAACAGCAATTATTCTCAGTGAGTTTAAACGAAATAGTTAGTGTTTTGTTTTAATGAAAAGTGAAATTTACTAAAATCGCTCTCGATTTCATAGAATCAATATTGTCTGTCCAAGGACTTGGTGTGCCCGGATTGTCTCGAATCAATTCATCCGAAATTCCAAACATACCCCTAATAGAAGGAGAGAAAATAAAATATTCGGTAAAAAGATCAATTCCAAAACCAAGCTCATAAGCAGCAGTCCATTGTTTAACTCTGAATTTTTGCTCGTGATTATCATCTTCCGATTTTGCATTACTGGACAGATTCAATGTTGTTGACATTCCTCCAACCAAATACGGACGGATATTTCCGGTTCGCAAAGCAGAGAATTTTAACAATAGAGGAAAATGAATATAGGTGCTGTTTACCTCTCTCAAATAATCTTTTTTATCGGGAAGTGGGTAATACAAGTCACGCTTGGTATAATACAAGCCCGGCTCAAAGCGCAGGTTGATGTATTCCTGCAATCTTAAATCGGCAACAACTCCAACATTAAAACCGGTTGTTTTTTTTACCTGAATATCCTGTTGTACAGGATTTTTGTAATCAAACTTAAAGTCGAAACTATTAAAGCCAAGGTAATAACCAAAATAGACTCGTTGTTTTTGCCAGTTTTCGAGGTTAGTAATAGGGTCTTTGCTAAACATGTTTTTAGCAAATTGTGAATATCCCTTTGTCGATAAGGCTAATAAAATTAAGATTACTGTTTTTTTCATACTATTTCTTAGAAGCAGAGTAAATGGTTGCAACTCCAAAAGTTTGAGGCATAGCCACTACATCTATAAACCCAATTTTTCGTAAAATATTGTTCAGCGCCTCACCATAAGGAAAAGCAGCGGCAGATTCAGATAAATAACCGTAAGCGGAATTGTCTTTTGAGAATAATTTCCCGATTAGTGGAAGTATATTTTTCGTGTAAAAACGATATCCTTGTTTGCAAGGTGTTTTGTCCGGTACAGAAGTTTCTAAAATTACAAATACACCATTTGGCTTTAGAACCCTTAGAATTTCAGCAAAACCTTTTTCGAGATTTTCGAAGTTTCGTACACCAAAACCAACAGTGATGGCATCAAAATGATTGTCTTCAAAAGGGATGTTTTCAGAATCTCCTAGAACTAACTCAATAACATTTGTTAATTTTTTTTCCTCTACTTTTCTTTTCCCAACTTCAAGCATTCCTGCTGAAATATCTAAACCAATGATTTTCTCTGCATTCGTTTGTGCCATTAAAATAGCTAAATCACCTGTTCCGGTGGCAATATCAAGGATGATTTTTGGTTTAGTATCAGAAACTATTTTTAATACCTTCTTTCTCCACTTAATATCAATTCCAAATGAAATTACGCGGTTTAAATTATCATAGTTCCCAGAGATCGTATCAAACATTTGAGCAACTTGTTCTTTTTTGCCTAATGTAGAGTTTTTATACGGAGTTATTTTTTCAGACATTTTTTTTATTTACGCAAATATAATACAAATCTTCTTTAACTGTAATTCAGTTTTTTAATTTGTAAATCAAATGTTTCAGAAAAGGAGAAATTTAGTGAAGTATTGGCGGATTAGGTTCCAAAATAGGGGTTAACTGAGGGTGTATTTAAACCATATAAGTGATGTAAGTTCATTTTAGATTTACTTTTAGCTTCTTGTGGAATTCATCTTTATTTGAAGAGGCGAAAGTGAAGTGTTTTATGCATAGGAAAGAATTGGCAGAAAAGTTTTAAAGATAGTTTCTTTTTATGAAAAAAGCGTTGTAATTTCTACTTCCCAACAGCTTCTGAACTTGATCCGTAATGTTTTTTTACCCTAACCATAAAAGGGTATTTTGTAAAAATCACGGTAAGTGGGTATTGTGAGGGTAAGAATTTATGGCCAATTTTGTCCTGTTGTTAATCTGAATTTGTAATGATTATTGATAACTTAGTGACTTAAATCAAATGAATTTCCCCGTGCTTGTTATTTATTTGTTCTTGCAGTAGTTTTTTAAAGTATGGCTCTTGTAGTGATACTCTTTTTAAAGCGCAATACGTTCTTAGGATTAAATTTGTTTTTGGAAATTTTAATTTTCTTTGCCTTTAATGCCTTCGTGGTATTTGGTGTTAAAGGCTTTTTTTGAGTAGTGTCTCAAAAAAATCGAATCCAATTTTATAACAATCATTTATGTCAGATGATTGTTATTTTTATCAAATTCTACTCTTGAATAGTCCTAAGTTGGAGATCATTTTTCATTAAAAACATCCTCGTTTTGAGGATGTTTTTTAATTTTATGCTTTAACGAAAGTTTCGTACGTATAGTCGTAAAGATGTTTTTCGTCTTTTATATTAGTTTCAGATTCTACTAGCAGCCATTCGTCTTTGTTGATGTCAGGGAAAAAAGCATCCGCTTCAAAGCTGTGATGTACCCTTGTTATTTCTAAAACATCAGCAAAAGGCATCGCCAAGGTATAGATTTCTCCTCCTCCAATAATAAAAGAATCCTCATTTTTTGGGCATTTTGCGATTGCTTCACTTATGCTTTTTACTACAATACAACCCTCGGGCTGATAGTTTTCCTGACGCGTTATCACCACATGAGTCCGGTTTGGTAAAGGTTTTGGAAAACTTTCAAAAGTTTTCCTTCCCATTATGATATGGTGGTTCGTTGTAAGAGCTTTAAATCTTTTGAAATCATTTGGTAAGTGCCAAACCAATTCATTGTTTTTTCCAAGAGCATTGTTTTCGGCAACTGCCGCTATCATTATAATCATGGTATTCTGAACTAAATTTTATTTTCGGTATCCTCGTTTATTTTTGATTCTAATTGACTGATTCTTTTTTGCTGTAAAGCAACAAGTCTGTCAATTTGTTCTCTTTCCCAGTTTTTATTCATGAATCGGTCTGTTATGTAGACTTTTATAAAATGGAGTATAAATATAAATAACCATATTGTGATCGCCCAAACGCACCAGTTTTGATTGGTAGTGGTAGCGCCAAATCCAAAAAACCTATTGGCAATAAATAAAAACAAACTGCCTATAAGAAAAAGGACGAAATGAAAATATAATACTTTTTTCTGTCTGATTCTTCTTCTGGCATACTCGTATTGTTCGTGCACTTCTTTTTCCATAAGATTTAAAAAATAATGAGATTATAAAGTTAGAATTTATTTTGAAATCACAATATTTTGAACATAGATTATTTATTTTTAAAAGAGTTAATTATCTGAAATCCAAAATTAAAGATGGAATTAATTAGGAATAGAGAAAAAAATAGAATCCCTTTTTGATATTATCATAAATCGGTTTTCCCGATGTTGAATGTTCAGTTGAATTTGTGTAATTTAGGTGTACTAATCTAAAAATTAAATAGTTATGGCTTTGAAGAAACAGTTTGTAAAAACAAAACCGGTATGTAAAGTTACATTTTCAATTGATGCTAAAGAGGCTAGTGCGGTAGCTGTGGTTGGAGATTTTAACAATTGGAATGCCCAGGAAGGTACTTTGAGTAAGTTGAAAAACGGAACTTTTAAAGCTACTTACGACTTGGTTAAAGATGCGATCTACGAGTTTAAATATGTAATTGACGGAAGTTATGTTAATGATCCCGAAGCAGACTCGTATCAATGGAATGATTTCGCAGGAAGCGAAAATAGTGTACTGGTAGTATAAAAAAATCCGCTAAAAAGCGGATTTTGTATTTATACAGCAACACTGCCTTTTATGCCGGCGTGTGGTTCGTAATCTAATAAGGTGAAATCTTTGTAATCAAAATCAAAAATGTTTTTAATCTCCGGATTTAAAATCATTTTTGGTAATGGTTTTGGTTCGCGTGTTAATTGCAATTCCAGTTGCTCAAAATGATTGTTGTAGATGTGTGCATCTCCAAAAGTGTGAATGAACTCTCCCTGTTCCAAATCGCAAACTTGTGCGATCATCATCGTTAAGAGCGCATAAGAAGCGATATTAAAAGGTACTCCTAAAAAGATATCGGCACTTCGTTGGTAGAGCTGACAGGATAATTTTCCTTTTGTTTCTCCTTTAGTCTCATCAGGACTTGTTACATAAAACTGGAAAAAGGCATGACAAGGCGGCAAAGCGGCTTTGTTGTTTGCTACATTCTCCTCAAATGATTTTTTTGTATCAGGTAACACCGAAGGATTCCATGCAGAAACCAACATTCTTCGGCTATTTGGATTTGTTTTTAATTCGGTGATTAATTCAGAAATCTGATCGATTTCTTCACTGTTCCAATTGCGCCACTGATGCCCGTAAACAGGTCCTAAATCACCATTTGAATCTGCCCAGGCATCCCAAATTTTAACTCCGTTTTCCTGAAGATAAGCAATGTTGGTATCGCCTTTTAAAAACCAAAGCAATTCGTATATGATCGATTTTAAGTGTAACTTTTTGGTCGTAACCATTGGGAAACCTTCACTTAAATCAAAACGCATCTGATAGCCAAAAACACTTTTTGTTCCTGTCCCTGTACGGTCTCCTTTTTGACAACCGTTTTCTAAAACATGTTGTACTAAATCTAAGTATTGTTTCATAGTTGGTTTATTCGTTTGACTGTTTCATCGTTTAATCGATTTCACAAATAAACGGTTTAACGATTAAACAGAATGTTTATCTTTTCGAAATCTCGTCTCTGATTTTAGCTGCTTTTTCATAATCTTCCTGAGAAACTGCCTGATCCAGAAGATCATTTAGTTCTTGTAAGCTATGTTTGGCATAAACGTCACCGGATTGATTGCTTTCTTCTTCGCGCCCAAAAGTCTCCGGATTTGACAATACATCGTCTATTTCCTGAGCACCCTGATCGGTGTCTGCAGAATTTGATTTTAAATAAATTCCGGCTTTATCCAGTATGTTTTTGTAAGTGAAAATTGGAGCGTTAAAGCGCAATGCCAAAGCAATCGCATCAGATGTTCTGGCATCAATGATTTCTTCGATTTTGTCTCTTTCGCAAATTAAACTCGAATAAAAAACACCATCAACAAGTTTGTGAATGATGACTTGTTTGACTACAATATCAAATCTTTCTGCGAAGTTTTTGAATAAATCGTGCGTTAACGGGCGAGGAGGTTTTATTTCCTTTTCTAAGGCAATAGCAATCGATTGGGCTTCAAAAGCACCAATAACAATGGGAAGTTTTCTTTCGCCATCGACTTCATTCAAAATAAGGGCATAAGCACCATTTTGAGTTTGACTGTATGATATTCCTTTTATGGATAGTTTTACTAGACTCATATATGTGGGTAAAAAAGGGCAATTAATGCCTCATTTTAATACTTTTTTTGATTGAAAAATAAAGGTGCAATTTTAATCAAAAAATATGGAACAAAAAAGCTACCTAAAGCAAAGATACGATTATCTTGTTTTTAGGCAGCTATATTTTTATAGAGAATTTTGAGATCTAAGAATGTTGTGCTTTAAAAGCTTTTAGTTTCTCAATTAATTGTGGTACAATTTCAAATGCATCTCCAACTACACCGTAATCTGCTACTTTAAAGAAAGGAGCCTCAGGATCGTTGTTGATAACTACTTTTACTTTAGAGGAGTTGATTCCTGCAATATGTTGAATAGCTCCGGAGATTCCGATTGCAATATAAAGGTTAGTTGCAACTGGTTTTCCTGTTTGTCCAACGTGCTCGCTGTGAGGTCTCCAGCCTAAGTCAGAAACCGGCTTAGAACAAGCAGTTGCTGCACCAAGAACAGCGGCTAAATCTTCTACTAATCCCCAGTTTTCAGGACCTTTTAGTCCACGTCCACCAGAAACTACCGTGTCAGCATCAGCGATTGAAACTTTTCCGGTTACTTTTTCTACTGATTCTACTTTTACTCCAAAGTCATTGTCTCCAATAGTTGGGTTAAAGTCTTCTTCAGTTGCAGATCCTGCGCTTTCGAAAATTCCGTAAGAGTTTTTAGCTAAACCAAGCACTTTTACATCGGTATCGATTTGTGTAATGTTGAAAGCTTTGTTAGAGAAAGCATTTCTTTTTACCTGAAAAGGAGAAGTGCTAACCGGTAAACCAACGACATTAGAAGCAAATCCAGCTTCTAAAGACACCGCTACAAGTGATGAAAGGTAAATACTGTCTGTTGTAGAAGAAAGTAAAACTAATTTTGTTCCTTCTTTTTGAGCAGCTTGTTTGATTACATCAGCGTACGCTTTTGCAGTAAAACCAGCTAATTTGTCGTTGTTTACTTTTAAAACTTTGTCTACTCCGTATTTTGACAATTCGCTTACGTCGCTAATGTTAACCGTTAAAGCGGTTACGGTTGTTCCTAAAGTTTCGGCTACCTTTTTAGCATATGAAGCTAATTCAAAAGCAACTTTTTTAAATTTTCCTTCTGCAGATTCTGCATATATTAATATTGACATACTATTTTTTGTTTAGAAGTTTAAAGTTTCAGGTTTCAGGTTTCAAGTTGGTTAACTGAAAACTGTGACTAAATACTGATTACTAGATTACTTTCGCTTCGTTGTGTAATAAATTGATTAACTCATCTAAATTATCAGGAGAAACTAATTTTACTGCTGATTTAGGAGCTGGTTTTTCAAATTTAACCGCTTTTGTATTTACAGGAGCGTCAACCGGCTCAAGAATAGTAAGTGCTTTTGTTCTTGCAGTCATAATTCCTCTCATGTTCGGAATACGCAAGTCTTTTTCTTCAACAAGACCTTTTTGACCTCCAATAATTAATGGTAAAGTAGTGCTTACAGTTTCTTTTCCTCCGTCAATTTCACGAACGGCTTTTACATTGTTACCTTCAACTGTTATGCTGGTGCAAGAGTTTAAAAAGTTAGAACCTGTAATTCCTGCGATCATTCCCGGAACCATTCCTCCGTTGTAATCTAAAGACTCTTTTCCGGCAATTACTAAATCGTAACCACCATTTTTGATTACTTCAGCAAGTTGTTTTGCAACAAAAAAACCATCAGTTGGGTTTGCGTTTACACGAATTGCTTCGTTTGCTCCAATTGCTAAAGCTTTACGTAAAGTTGGTTCAGTATCAGGACCTCCAACATTTACTACTGTTACTGTAGCTCCTTGTTGTTCCTGGAACCAGATTGCACGTGTTAAACCAAACTCATCGTTAGGATTAATTACGTATTGTACACCATTGGTATCGAATTCTGAGTCACCATTTGAGAAGTTAATTTTTGAAGTAGTATCAGGCACATGGCTGATGCAAACTAATATTTTCATAAGTATGATAGTTTATAGTTATAATATTCATTTACAAATTTAGAAATTAAAATCGAAATAATATATTATGCATGCATAATATTTTTTGAAAACTATTACGATTTCGAGGATTCCGCATTTTCGATGACCTTTCATCGGAAAACGAAAACAAATATACATTCTTTTTTGTTGATTCTTAGGGATTTTGCAATCTTGTGTTGTCTGATAATCGATGAAAATGGTGTGATTTATGGCGTACTTTTAAAATAGTTTGTTTTTTTTAATTGTAATCAAACAAATAAAATGGAGTTTGTTATTAAAATACTATTTAAAGAATAAAAACGTTAATATATCGATTTCGTAAATATCTCAATATTTTTTTTAGAGTAAAAACCTAAAGCGAGAGTGAAGTTCCTGTGATTTTAAATTTAATTTATGCTTTTAAGTTATTTAAAATATTTATTTTTGCTCTTCAGAAAATTCAACATACAATATAAATATGAGAACAATACAATTTAGAGAGGCCATTTGTGAAGCGATGAGCGAAGAAATGCGTCACGATGAATCCATATATTTAATGGGCGAGGAAGTCGCAGAATACAATGGAGCTTATAAAGCTTCAAAAGGAATGCTTGCTGAGTTTGGCGAAAAAAGAGTAATCGATACTCCGATTGCGGAACTTGGTTTTACAGGAATTGCAGTAGGATCAGCTATGAATGGTTGTCGTCCTATCGTAGAGTATATGACTTTTAACTTCTGTTTAGTTGGTATTGATCAAATTATAAATAATGCTGCTAAAATGCGTCAAATGACAGGTGGACAATTTAATGTGCCTATCGTTTTCCGTGGACCAACTGCTTCTGCAGGTCAATTAGGAGCAACTCACTCACAAGCTTTAGAAAACTGGTTTGCTAATACTCCGGGTCTTAAAGTAGTTGTACCTTCAACTCCTTACGATGCAAAAGGACTTTTAAAATCAGCTATTCGTGATAATGATCCTGTAATTTTTATGGAATCAGAGCAAATGTATGGCGATAAAGGTGAAGTGCCGGACGGAGAATACACGATTCCATTAGGAGTTGCTGATATTAAACGTGAAGGAAAAGATGTTACGATTGTTTCTTTCGGAAAAATCATCAAAGAAGCTTTTATTGCTGCTGATGAATTAGCTAAAGAAGGAATCTCTTGTGAGATCATCGATTTAAGAACAGTTCGTCCTATGGATAAAGATGCTATTCTTACTTCTGTTAAAAAAACAAACCGTTTAGTAATCTTAGAAGAAGCTTGGCCATTTGCAAGTATTTCTTCTGAAATAACGTATATCGTTCAAGAACAAGCGTTCGATTTCCTTGATGCGCCAATTCAACGTATTACAACTGCAGATACTCCTGCACCTTACTCTCCTGTTTTACTAAAAGACTGGTTGCCAAACGCAGCTGATGTTGTAAAAGCAGTAAAGAAAGTAATGTACAAATAGTTCTTAAACAACACTTATAAAACTTCATCAGTCATATTTAATTGATGAAGTTTTTTTTTACCAGATGATGAAAAAAATAATTCTATTTAGCCTGTTTTTTGTATTTGCATTTGTGAATATCGCTACTGCACAAACTAAAGTGAGCGGAATTGTTTTAGACAAATCTAATCAGCCAATTCCGTTTGCCAATGTTGTTTTTAAAGGCTCAAGTACAGGAATTGTTTCTAATGAAGATGGACGTTTTTATCTGGAATCCCCTAATACCTATACGATTTTACTAGTGAGCTCGGCAGGATTTTCTGATAAAGAAATTACGTTAGAGAAAGCGGTAAATTATGACTTTAAGATTGTTTTAAGTGAAGCGGAAGCGCTTAATGAAGTTGTTATTTTTACAGGAAAAACATCCAAAAAGAACAATCCGGCATTGGATATTTTGAGGAAAATTTGGGAACGAAAGCGTAAAAACGGGTTGTACCAGTTCAATCAATATCAAATGCAGAAGTACGAAAAAGTCGAATTCGATATGAATACGATTGACAGTGCTTTCATGAAAAACAAACTCTTTAAAGGAATGGAGTTTGTATTCAAACACGTTGATACCTCTGAAGTTACAGGAAAAACCTATCTGCCTATTTTTATAAGCGAATCGGTGTACGATGTTTACGGGGACAACAAAATTAAGAAAATAAAAGAAAATATTACCGGAAACAAAACGTCAGGATTTAATGGTAATCAGCAAATTCAGGCTTTTGTAAAGGATCTTTATTCCGATTACAATATTTACGATAACCATCTGAAATTCTTTGATAAGAGCTTTACGAGTCCACTTTCAAGAACAGGAATTGATGTGTATAACTATGTATTGAAAGACAGTACTTATATCGATAAAAAATGGTGTTACAACATTGTTTTTTATCCAAGACGTAAAAATGAACTGACTTTTAAAGGAGATTTTTGGGTAAATGACACCACTTTTGCCATCAAAAAAATAAATATGGCCGTTACCAAAAGTGCCAATATTAACTGGGTAAAAGACATTTATATCGAACAGGAATTTGATGTGCAAAATGACTCCGTTTTTCTGTTAACCCGTGACTATATGATGTCTGATTTTGCTTTGAATAAAAAAGAGAAATCAAAAGGAGTTTATGGTAAACGAACCACATTGTTCAGGAATCATAAATTTAATATTCCCAAGCCCGATAAATTTTATAAAGAAGAAGTCAATTTTATAGACAACGTGGTTTATGACCGCCCACCTGAATTTTGGGAAGAAAATCGTTTTGAAAAACTAAATAAAGACGAAGCCGGTATTTATAAAATGCTTGACACGTTGCAAACAGTTAAAAAATTCAAGCAACTTTATAGTTTAGTTTCGATATTAGGAAGTGGTTATGTCGAGTTTAAAAATTTCGATTACGGACCTATTTTTTCTACTTTTGGTTATAATGAAGTCGAAGGTTTGCGTTTGCGTGTAGGAGGTCGTACCTATTTTGGGCCAAACGATCCTTGGCGTATACAGGCTTACACGGCGTATGGTTTTGATGATAATAAATTTAAATATGGTGTATCCGGAAAATGGATGGTGGATAAGAAAAACCGAATCATTATTTCTGGAGGAAACAGGCGGGACATCGAGCAGATTGGTGCCAGTTTAACCACAACCAATGACATTTTAGGAAGAAGTTTTGCGTCCTCAGCTTTGTTTACAACAGGCAGTAACGGAAAATTAACGAATATCAATTTAAGCAATGTTTCCTTCGAAATGGAACCATTGAAAAACTTCGTTTTCCAGGCAGGTGTTTCGTATCGAACATTAGAATCGGCTTCGCCAACGTTTAGTTTAGATTATTATACGACTTTGCCAACAACTGCAAATCCTGCCGGAGTTGTAGCAAGTGCAGTAAAACAATTCGAAGCAAACATTCAATTCGAATTTATGCCAAATCGCAAAACGATTGGTTTTGGTGTAGAACGAAAACTTGTTGATAGCCCTTTTAGTCATTTCTTTGTTAATTTCAGTTATGGACTTAAAGGCGTTTTAGACAGTGATTTTGCCTACGAAAAAATTCAATTGTTCTACAAGCAACCTATTATTATCGGACCTTTAGGAAGATCGAATATTATTCTTGAAACCGGGAAAACTTTCGGAACAATTCCGTTGGGGTTAATGAGTGTAATACCGGGAAATCAAACTTATTTTACGATTGAAAATACCTTTAGTAACTTGAATTTCTATGAATTCATAACGGATCAGTATACTACTTTACAATGGAACCACGATTTTGGAGGAAGATTGTTCTCCAGAGTTCCTTTTATGAGGAAATTAAACTGGAGAGAGTTTGTAGGGATAAAAGCCGTTCACGGTACTATATCTAGTGCCAACCGAGCTATAAATGCCTCACAACAGCCTTATAATGCACCTGAAAATGTGTATTGGGAGTACAATGCCGGTATTGGAAATATATTCAAAGTATTCCGAATCGATTTCTCTTGGAGAGGAAGTTACTTAAATACGCCCGATGCAAATAAATTTGCAGTAAAAGGATCGTTCGGCTTTTATTTTTAGTAAAAGGTAAATATATTTTTGTTAATTTAGTTTCTATGAGTACAACCGTAGAAACTAGTAATTTAAATTGGACAACTAATCTTAGGGTTTTAGCCACTATTAGCGTAATTTTTGTTCATGTAGCGTGTGATATCCTTTATAAATATGGGAATATCTCCAATTTTGTTTGGTGGACAGGAAATGTGTATGACAGCATAGTTCGTTTTTGTGTACCGATTTTCCTGATGCTTACCGGAGCGTTAATGCTCAATAAAAAATACGAATTAGGTGATTTTCTGAAAAAGAAGTTCTCCAGAATTATTTTGCCTTTTCTCTTTTGGAGTTTTTTTTATGTGCTGTTGGCTTTGCGTGACGCCTCTTTAGTGCATCCTGAGATGTCATTATTAGAAGGGAGTAAACTGGCTCTTAATCTTATTGCCACAGGAAGTTCCTTTCATTTATGGTATATTTATATGATTATTGGGATATATCTTTTTATGCCAATCCTAAGTAAATGGGTTCAGAATGCCAATGAAAAAGAGATACTTTACTTTATAGCGATTTGGGTTTTTACTTTATTTCTAAATCAGCCTATTTTTCGTGAATTTCGAATTAATGTTGATTTTACCTATTTTGCGGGTTTTTTGGGTTATCTGATCTTAGGGTATTATTTGTCAATTAAGTCATTTAAATATGATGTAAAAACACTCAAGCAAATTTCTTTACTGTTGTTTTTCTTAGGTATAATCGTCACCATTTTTGGCACTTATTTTTTATCAGTTGCGGAGAATCGTTTTAATGAATATTTTTATGGAGGGCTGACTTTTAATATTGTAATTGTTTCTGCGGGATTGTTTATTTACTTTAAAAATTCAAAAATTTCAAATCCTGTCCTTGTTCAGATAATCAATTTTATAAATACCTATAGTTATGGGATTTATTTGGTTCATATTTTAGTTCTTCGATTTTTGGTGTCTTTGGGTATTGACTATGACTTTATAAATCCTGTTTTGGCAATTCCAATTACTAGTGCTTTATGTTTGTCTATATCAGCATTAATTATCTATTGTGTAAATAGACTTCCTTATGGAAAGTATATTTCAGGATAATTGAAAATAGAAAAAAATGTAGGATAACAAGGCCGTTTGGAATTTGATGAGCCGATGTTTTTGCATGGAATAAATCCATAATTTTAGTTAATTTTGGAAGACGCTAAAATCCACCTTATGCAAGAAGCCATCGATTTCCTCTCCGGTAAAAATCCAATATTTCAGGAAATAATTGATAAATACGGATTGCCCCCAATTCCAAAACGTCCACAAGGTTTTGAAACATTAGTATTGCTCATACTCGAGCAGCAGGTATCTATAGATTCGGCAAAAGCCACATTCTTGAAAATAAAAGCCTATACCATTTGTAATCCTGAAACAATGGCTGTTTTGCCTGACGAAGAGTTTAGAGCTCTTGGGGTGAGTCGTCAAAAAACACTATATATCAAAATTTTAGCGGAAGCGGTTTTAAGCAGAGAATTAGATATTGAAAGTTTAGCGATAAAACCGGCGCAACAAGTACGTGAGGAACTCATAAGGCTAAAAGGAATCGGAAACTGGACTATTGATATCTATTTGATGTTTTGTTTGCAGGAGCCCGATTTAATTCCGCTTGGAGATATCGCAGTGGTAAATACCATCAAAGAATTGTTGGATATTCATGATAAACAGGAAATGGAAATTCATTCCCGGCAATGGAGTCCTTACCGGTCTTATGCGACCTATTTGCTCTGGCATTATTACTTAAATAAGCGAAATAGAAAAATTACCTATTAAATGCTTGTTTTTTAAAAGATAATGCAGATAATTTAAGCGGTTTTTTTATTGTAAACATAGATTCTTTAGTTACTTTTGCAACCGAAATTATAGAATTAATAAAAAACAAAAATGACCGCAGACAAACTAACAACTTTCGATGTATTAATCGAAATACCAAGAGGAAGCAGAAATAAATATGAGTACGATTTTGAAATTAAAAGAATGCGTTTCGACAGAATGTTATTCTCTTCAATGATGTACCCGGCTGATTACGGATTTATTCCGGAAACTTTAGCACTTGACGGTGACCCTCTTGACGTATTGGTTTTGGTAACTGAACCAACTTTCCCAGGATGTGTTATGGAAGTAAAACCAATCGGTGTTTTCCACATGGCAGACGATAAAGGACCAGACGAGAAAATTATTTGTGTACCTGTTTCAGATCCAATCTGGAATTCATTAACAGACTTGTCAGACATAAACCCACACTTAGTAAAAGAAATCGAGCATTTCTTCCAGGTTTACAAAGATCTTGAAAACAAAAAGGTTGATGTTGAAGGATGGGGAGACGTAAACGAAGCATTTGCTATTATTGCAGAGTGCACGAAACGTTTTGATGATATCGAAAATAAACCAGAGGGATTGTTTAGTATTAAATAATTTTAACCTTTGTATTTTATAAAAAAAGCAATACTCCGTCAGGAGTATTGCTTTTTTGTTTAAATTCGTTTTGCTAGTTTGTTGACTATTAACCAAAAAACCATTACAATATTATGAATGCATTTATGATTTACCTGCCAATTGTCATGGCAGTTTTAGGATTACTTTTCATGGGAATAAAAAGGAGTTGGGTTTTAAAACAAGATGCCGGCGACGGCAAAATGAAAGAGATTTCAGATCACATTTATGAAGGGGCGCTTGCTTTCTTAAAAGCAGAATACCGATTATTGACAATTTTTGTGATTATTGCAAGTGTTGCATTGGCAGGAATTACCTTTATTCCGGGAGTTAAAACACATTTATTAATTGTAGTTGCCTTTATTTTTGGAGCACTCTTCTCTGCTTACGCTGGTAATATAGGGATGAAGATCGCTACTAAAACTAACGTTAGAACCACTCAGGCTGCCCGTACAAGTTTACCGCAAGCTTTAAAAGTTTCTTTTGGAGGAGGAACGGTAATGGGACTGGGTGTTGCCGGTTTGGCAGTTTTAGGTTTAACCACCTTTTTTATAATTTTCTTTACGCTGTTTTCCGATGGAGTTTGGAAAGATACAGAAACGATGACCGTTGTTTTGGAAACATTGGCCGGATTTTCATTAGGAGCAGAATCAATCGCCTTGTTTGCCAGAGTTGGTGGTGGAATTTACACGAAAGCTGCCGATGTTGGTGCTGATTTAGTGGGTAAAGTAGAAGCCGGAATTCCGGAAGATGATCCTCGTAATCCGGCTACAATTGCAGATAACGTAGGAGATAATGTAGGTGATGTTGCCGGTATGGGAGCCGATTTATTCGGATCTTATGTCGCAACCGTATTAGCCGCAATGGTTTTAGGAAACTATGTGATTAAAGATATGGGTGGAAATATTCAGGACGCTTTTGGCGGAATAGGCCCAATTTTATTGCCAATGACAATTGCCGGTTTCGGAATTTTATTCTCAATTATCGGAACAACATTGGTAAAAATCTCAGATGATAATGCAAAAGAAGCACAAGTGCAAAAAGCATTAAATATAGGAAACTGGGTTTCGATTGTTTTAACGGCGATTGCCTGTTTCTTTTTGGTAAAACATATGTTACCTGAAGTAATGACAATGGAATTCTTTGGAGAAGGAGCACAGCAGATTTCTTCAATGAGAGTTTTTTATGCTACTTTGGTTGGATTAGTGGTTGGTGGAGCCATTTCATCCGTTACGGAGTATTATACAGGATTAGGTACAAAACCGGTTTTGGCAATTGTGCAAAAATCATCAACAGGAGCAGGAACCAATGTTATTGCAGGTTTGGCAACGGGAATGATTTCTACTTTTCCAACCGTATTATTATTCGCAGCCGCCATTTGGATTTCCTATGCGTTAGCAGGATTTTACGGAGTAGCCTTAGCAGCATCAGCAATGATGGCCACTACAGCAATGCAGTTGGCAATTGATGCTTTTGGTCCAATCTCTGACAATGCCGGAGGAATCGCAGAAATGAGCGAATTACCAAAAGAAGTTCGTACCAGAACAGATATTTTAGATTCAGTAGGAAATACAACTGCAGCAACCGGAAAAGGATTTGCGATTGCTTCAGCCGCTTTGACTTCATTGGCTTTGTTTGCGGCCTATGTAACTTTCACAGGAATTGACGGAATCAATATATTTAAAGCACCCGTTTTAGCAATGTTATTTGTAGGAGGAATGATTCCGGTAGTGTTCTCGGCTTTAGCGATGAATTCGGTAGGAAAAGCAGCAATGGACATGGTGTACGAAGTACGTCGTCAGTTTAAGGAGATTCCGGGAATTATGGAAGGAACCGGAAAACCGGAATACGGAAAATGTGTTGAAATCTCTACTAAAGCAGCTTTACGCGAAATGATGTTGCCTGGAATTTTAACGATTGGTTTCCCTATTGCAATTGTGTTGTTAGGAAAATTGGTTTATGCCGATAACAATCAGTTAATTGCTGAGATGCTTGGAGGATATATGGCTGGAGTAACTGTTTCAGGTGTACTTTGGGCTGTTTTTCAAAATAATGCAGGAGGTGCCTGGGATAACGCTAAAAAATCTTTTGAAGCCGGAGTTATGATTAATGGTGAAATGACTTATAAAGGATCCGATGCGCACAAAGCAGCGGTAACCGGAGATACAGTTGGAGATCCGTTTAAAGATACTTCAGGTCCATCAATGAATATTTTAATTAAACTGACTTGTTTGATTGGTTTGGTCATTGCACCAATCTTAGGCGAAGGACATGGTACAGATACAGCCGGAATGGCTGCTTCCTGTTGCAAAAAGACGGAAATACATGCGGGGCATTCGAAATGTGGCGATGGAGCTGTTATGGCAGGAATGACCAAAGAAGAATGTGTTAAAATGTGTAAAGAAAAAGGCTGCACGCCGGAAGAGACTGCAAAATGTCTGGCTAATTTTGATGCAAACGGAAAATATGTACATCAAAGAACAGATTGTTTTGATACAAGTAAATATGAGAAAAAACGTCTTGAGGTTAATTTATCTACCGTAGATGGTGTCACAAAAGGAACAGTGACTAAAACGGAAAACGGAAAAACAACTACAGAAGTTTTTGAAGGAACAGAAGAAGAAGTTAAAGCAAAAATTGAAGCAGCAAAATAAAAGTGCTGTGGCATAAAATAAAAATGCCTCTGGATTTCCAGAGGCATTTTTTATTGATTTAAGGCGTATTCTTTAATTAAAGTTGAGGCAGGGATGTGAAGGGCCTCGTTTAAAATTCTAATTTGTTTTATGGTCAAAGCTCTTTTGCGCTTAAAGATTTCAGATACTCTGGAGCGACTATTTAAGATAACTCCTAAATCTGCGTCTGTAAGGCCATTTTGCTCCATCATAAATTTTATGGCTTCAATTGGATCAGGTTCAGGAATTTGATAATGTATTTGTTCATATTTTTCTATAAGTGTTACCAAAATATCTAATTCATCACCTTCACTGGTATTTGGTTTAGCGTTGAAAAGAGTATTTACCCTTTCAAGTGCTAAGTCATAATCTTTTTCTGTTTTTATAGGTTTTATTTCCATATTGCTATAAGTTTTTAATGTCTTTTAGATTGTTGTATTCATCATGAGTTCCAACAAATAGAATGTAGACAATTTGAGTATCGTAATTAATTCTCTGTAGCTTCGAAAATTGTTTGGACTAAGATCAAAACACACTCCGTTTGTCATTTCGAGGTACGAGAAATCACACACGTAACTCGACAAAGAATGGTCGCTCACTATGCGGAAATCCTGGTGTGATTTCTCCTTCGTCGAAATGACAAACATGGAGTGTTTTTTAAAATAAGCTAAATTTTCACATCCAATTTTTTACTGTTCTACAACTTTTGAACTTGATATCTTAATCCAATTATTTCAAGTCTCTAAAAATAAGCAATAACTTGGTATATTAAAAATCCCCCTTACTTTTTGAATAAGGGGGATTTATATTCGTCTGATTTGCTGTTAAAACAATCCGTTTAATTCGGCATCAATTCGGTTGATGATATTTCCCAGATCTTCGGGATTATCAACAAAATTGATATTGTCAACATCGATAATTAATAATTTTCCTTTGGTATACGTCTGAATCCAGGCTTCGTACCTTTCGTTCAGACGGCTTAAATACTCGATTGAAATAGAGTTTTCGTACTCACGTCCGCGTTTGTGAATTTGTCCGACCAAATTAGGAATAGAACTTCTTAGGTAGATTAATAAATCGGGCGCTTTTACCAACGATTCCATTAATTCGAATAAGGAAGTGTAGTTTTCAAAATCGCGACTGGTCATTAATCCCATCGAATATAAGTTGGGAGCAAAAATATGAGCATCTTCGTAAATCGTTCTGTCCTGGATGATTTTCTTGCCACTTTCGCGAATTTGCAATACCTGACGGAAGCGACTGTTTAAGAAATAAATCTGTAAATTAAAGGACCAACGTTCCATCTGATGGTAGAAATCATCTAAATATGGGTTGTCTACCACATCTTCATAATGAGGTTCCCATTTAAAATGTTTGGCCAGTAACTTGGTTAATGTTGTTTTACCAGCGCCTATATTTCCTGCTATTGCTATGTGCATTACGGTGTTACGATTTTATAATTGATGATTTCTTTAAATGTAAAAATAGATAAAATTTGGTCTTTGTAGCAGAATTTATCAAAGGTTTTTTCTGAAATTTCTATTTCAGAAATTGTACTTGAATTTGTATCTGAACTGCTTTTAAAATACAATAAATTGTTTGTACTGAAAATATATTGGTGTTGGTCAATAATTTCGATTTTATCAAAATCAGGGACTTTTCCCAGAGCTGTTATTTTTCCGAAAATATCGCAGGAGAACCAGTTGTTTTTCTTGTCTATCCAATAAAAAGCATTAAAATCGGTTTGATAATATTTAATAGTTTCAGTCAATGGAGTCGAAACGATTTTATATTCATTCTTCAGATAGTCAAAAAGTCCAATTTGTTGGTTTAATGTGTTATAAACCCAAAGTTGATTCTGCGTTGACATACCTATAAACGGAACTACAATTGGGATATTGTTTTGAGAAAAATTAATCTCCGTGATTTTATTCAATTGATTATCGAGTAATATAACACTATTAAAGTCTTCGTAAAACAAAACCATTTTAAGCGGATTTTGCAGGTCGACTTTGGTTAAATTTCCCAAAGAAACATTTTTGTACTCAAAAACCTCATTGCCTTTAATTTTTCGAAAGACATTATCTTTTATAAAATAATAATACCCAAAAGAATCGTATCCCAGAAATTCATCAGCATCAATTTTTAAATGAGAAATAGTATCAGGCTTTATTTTCTGGCCTTGTGCAAAGAATACTGTGGAGTAACCGGCGATAAAAAAGATTATTAAAAAACGACGCACTGTTTGGCTCATGATACTCTGGTTTCTAAGAGCCAAATTACAAAAAACTATAGTAGAAATAGCGTAAGAGATTAGATTTTGCGGCTAAACCTTTTTAGAATGCTACTGTTTATGCTATAGCTTCAGGAGTTGATAGGGTAAAGGTCTGGACGTCTTTAAGTTTTGTTTTGAAATAGACTATTCCGCCACGTATAAAGTGTTTTTGAGATAATAGAGTTTTTGTAGTATTTTAATCACTAAAAAATAGAATTTTGTGACTGTAATTTGAGTAAGAATGAAATATCTTTGCGCAAAATTAACAATCCAAAAAGAATAGAAGCATGCGCAATTTTATATGGAGTTTTTCACTGTTCATTTGTTTAATATCGGCCTCTTTTTCTCAAACAAAAAGTATCGAGAAAGGAAGTTATCTATCGACAAACAGAGGACAAAAAATCAAACTAAATTTATTAGAGAATAACAAGTACGAATTTATATTGTATTCCGGCGATTACAATATAAAAGGAGATTCCTTATTGTTCTCTCAAAATAAGAGTGTAGAGGAAGGTTTTGATCTTGCTTTTGTAAAGGATAAGAAGGCGAAAAAAATTAAAATTAAATTTATAGATTCTTCTTTTTATCCCTTTTACATAGGAACACAGAAAGGAAATGAAGCCGTTCAATATCAAAAACTTTCAGATATTAAGACCCAAATTGATCCGGAATGGAGAGAGGCGGATCTCATATTTGATATTGATAAAAGCGATTTTTTATATTTAGTATTAGAAGGTTACGAAACTGAGACGAAACTTTGTAAGTACGCTTTGCCAAAGGATGTTGCCGAAGTAACCATTAAATACAATTCGGATCTTTCGGGTGACTTAAAAATTTCCGGATTTTTGGACAGGGAAACCAATAAGTTTCGAATATCAGATAAAGGAGGGAAGAACCCGTTGACTTTTGTAAATGAAAAAGAGCAGAAATTAGATAGTGAAGTAAAAGTTACAGCTCTTGAAAGTCAAAATATTGCTAATTGGACTTATCCGGGCAAAGAGGCTTTGGTTGATGAAGGTTTTGGTGTCGAAGCCGTTACTTCGGATAGTATCGCCAGTATAGATGAGAATGAATATGAATCTCCGAAGTTCGATTTTAAACTTAAAATCGAAAATAATTTAAAGGATGCTATTGCAGCAACTAAAAATGCAAAAACAAAATTTTTGGTCGTTTATTCAAACGATAAGAATTCTTTTGCGAAAGCTGATTTTGATCAGTTTGTGAAAGAACGCGAAGCAGAAGTTTCAGCTAATATGTACGATGCTTATAACGCTCAATTTGATGTTTTTAATTACTATTTAGCGAGTGCTGATGATAAAAATTGGCTTAAAAAGAATAAGTTGTTAAATAATCCTGCTGTGGTTATTTTAAATGGTGAAGGTGCTGTCTTGACTAGTTCGAAGACTACTTTAGAAGACGAAAAAGCAGAGTTTAATTTTTATAATGGGTTTCCAAAAAAACTGGAGAAAGCCAATGCTTTGTATACTTTTAATAAGGTAATTAGAAATAAAAAAGCAACAGATGCTGAGCTGGTTTCGGCTTTTAACCAAGTCTCCATTTTGAAGGATTATGAGGCTGGTAGTGAGACGATAGATGAAATAGCTTCGACAGGTTTTAAGTTGGGCAAATTCACGTTTAATAAAAAGGAGGTTTTACAAATCTGGAAAAAATTAATCGAAACACATCAAAAAGATACGAAGCCGAACATGCTTTTGGTTGAAACAATTCTGCAGGAAATTAAGAATCAAGGATTTTATAAGTTGTTTTTTAATGAAGACAGAATGTTTAACAGTACTGATTTTCTTGCGATTGATTATTTAATTAAACATTATGATGCGATTGAAGCAACAAAAGGTCAGGAAGGGACAGGCTATAGCAGACCGGTAAACGTTTTTTTAACGGATGAAATTTCAACCGCTTTGCAGACAAATGGGTATGGTTTAGGGGATGAAAGTTCGGAGAAAGCAAATAAGAATCAAATCATTAAAACTTATAAAAAGCTAATCACATCCGGCAAAGGTAGCTTTTTTTGTTATAAAAGTTATTTTGCTATTTTGGAAGAGGAGCCTGCCTATACGAAAGAGTTTGGTGGTTTCTTTAAAGAGTATTTATCATTAGAAAAAGGTAATCCGTTTGAAAGATTAGACGGATTGTACCAGACATTTAATACTTCTGATGAATATTCTTTTGATGGATGGAATTCCTTAAAAGAATATTACTCTGAACTGTGTAATTCAGCTGCCTGGAAAGTAGTTTCGAAACCGGAAAACATTGACTTTGTAAAAACCGCAATTGATTGGTCTGAATACAGTCTGATTATAACGAAAAACAATCCGTACTATTTAGATACATTAGCGCAGTTGTATTATAAAGACGGACAAAAAGAAAAAGGGATCGAAACTCAGGAAAAAGCATTGCAGTACTCCGGTACGGTTCAGGATGAAGAAACAGTAAACGAAATGAAAGCAGTTCTGGAAAAAATGCAAAACGGCACATATTAGAACTTAATTTATTAAAAAAACGCGACAGGTTTCTTAAATCTGTCGCGTTTTTTTTTAGTGATTTCGGCTTCAAGCTTATTGCCTACCACCAACAATTGTTATTTGACACCAATCATTACTTTTATTTGATAATAAGAAATGACTTTTTTCTTCTTCTCTAATTCTCCGGAGACATTAAGATAAGTAAGCAGAATACGGTATTTATCAGTCTCTATTAGTTGGGTGATTTTTTGATTTGTTGGATGCGATCCAAAGCCGGTATTTTCATTAATAAAAGGAATAATTTTTAAAGGAATGACCTCTCCATTAATAGTTAAATCAGTACCATAGTCTTTTGTTTTGGCATAAAGTGAATAACTCTTATTCTCAATTTTTATGCAGTCAATACATTCAAACTTACTGTTATCTGATAAATGGAAAGACATATCAAAACCATGAATATTTTGTACCGTAGTTTGATCGTTTTCATAATAAGAATAATTTATTGAAGTATCCTCTTTTTCTTCATACATTGATCTGTATTCATAACCCAGTGCTTTCATTATTTCGTAATCACTTGGGAATTTATCCTTTTTAAGCAGTGGTTTTAATTCTTTTTCAGCGTAAGGAACCATAATTTCAACGCCATAATTTTCTTCTAAAAAAGATACAATGCTGCTGAAATCCTGTTCTTGTTCAAAGGTTAATTTTTTTGCTTTGTCTTTTTGAATATAAGATTGAAATCGCGACAGCTGACTGTTTTTTGAAACCGAATTCGCACTTTGCGGTCCAACAATAGAAAATAATCCTGCAAGGCACATGCTTATCGGAATGAATTTAATTTTAGGTTGCTTTTGAATTAAAAAGTATAAAACAACAACTCCCAGCCATATTGACAATAACAAGACATAATACCTTTCGTGTGTGAAACCATACAAGTTGATTCGGTACAAAATAGCCCAAAACAATAGCCCCAGTAAAGGAATTAGTAAAAAGTAGAACCAACGATTAAAGGTTTTCATCCAAAGATTGCCCTTTTCATTTGCAATCGGATGTACCAATAAAAAAGAAAGGATTCCAAAAATAGCAAATACTAAAACAAGATAAGAAACCCAACCTACGGGTAATGATAGTGTGATCAGGATTTTGGCTTCGTAACAAATTAGAATTATCAGGTAAAGACTTATCAAGGGCAATAATATGAATTGAGTAAAGTTTTTAAGACCTTTTGGATAACTCAATTGTAATGGATTTTCCTGATTATTAGTTTCAGGAACCCCATTTAAAAAGAAAATGGTATTGAAAACGCCCGTAATAGTAAAGAAGATATAAAGATAAATTCGATCGTAAAATTCAAAACCAAACAGTTTTTCGATCGCCAATATGGCTAATGCCAAACCGCAGTAAAGAACCATGCTATATAGTCCGGCAGTCAGAATTCGGAGAAAAAGTTGTTTGTTGAATTCCCAAAATTCCTCCTGATGGTAAGTTTTAGGTAAAAAGCCGGCAAAGGAAACCAGTAAGTGTAAAGCAATATTGAGGACTAAAAATTCTTGAGCTTCTACATCCGTAATATTTTTTTTGAAACTAAAAACAAACGCAATAAGTAAACTGCCTAAAATAAAACTGCTTAAAAAACGTAATAAATTGCTTTTTTTTGAAGCTTGGAAATACAAACTGACTGAAAGAAATAAAATCAGACAAAGCGAGCAGCTCATGACTGCTTTTATGTAAAACTCCTGTGGTCCACCATATTTTTTTTCTTGTAGAATTATAGCGAAAATGGTTCCGAGAATGGCAGTGAGCGTTTCCAGAGGGAATCGAAGCACTGTTCTTTGTGTGGCCTTTATGACGTTTTGTAACGAAGGTAATTTACTCATATTTTAACTGTTATTTTAAACATTAAAGAAAGTAAATAAACAGCTATAAAAAAAGGCTTTCTAAATTTTTAGAAAGCCTTTTTTTATATAGATTTTAGATTGAAATTACAATCCAAAAGCAGTTTTTACCTGGTCAACAAAATCAAGTTTTTCCCATGTAAATAACTCCACTGTAACTGTTTTTTCGTTTCCTCCCGGAGCAGAAAAAGTTTTTGTTACCGTTTCAGGTTTACGTCCCATGTGTCCGTAAGCTGCAGTTTCGCTATAAATTGGATTTCTTAATTTCAAACGTTGTTCGATAAAGTAAGGACGCATATCAAAAATAGCCTCTACTTTTTTAGCGATTTCGCCATTCGTTAAGTTTACTTTAGAAGTTCCGTAAGTATCGATAAAAATACCCATTGGTTGAGCAACACCAATTGCATAAGAAACCTGTACTAAGATTTCGTCAGCAACACCGGCAGCAACTAAGTTTTTAGCGATATGACGTGTAGCATAAGCAGCACTTCTGTCTACTTTACTTGGATCTTTTCCGGAGAAAGCACCACCACCGTGAGCTCCTTTTCCACCGTAAGTATCAACGATGATTTTTCTTCCTGTTAAACCAGTATCTCCGTGAGGTCCTCCAATTACGAATTTTCCTGTTGGGTTAATGTGGTATTGGATTTTATCATTGAATAAATGAGCGTGAGCTGGATTTTTTGCAATGATTCTTGGAATCAAAATATCAATAATGTCTTTTTTGATTTTAGCCAACATGGCAGTCTCCTCATCAAAATCATCGTGTTGAGTTGAGATTACAATAGCGTCAATACGGGTTGGTTTGTTATCATCACTGTACTCTAAAGTTACTTGTGATTTTGCATCAGGACGTAAATAAGAGATCTCTTTGTTTTCGCGTCTTAAGATGGCTAATTCCTGTAATAATTTGTGAGATAAATCAAGTGCCAAAGGCATGTAATTTTCTGTTTCGTTAGTTGCGTAACCAAACATCATTCCTTGATCCCCAGCGCCTTGCTCTTCTGGCTTAGCTCTGTCAACACCTTGATTGATATCTGCAGATTGTTCGTGAATTGCTGAAAGAATTCCACAAGAATTTGCTTCAAACATATACTCACTCTTAGTATAACCGATTTTGCGGATTACTTCACGAGCGATTTGTTGAACATCAAGATAGGTATTGGATTTTACTTCGCCAGCCAGGATTACCTGACCAGTTGTAACTAAAGTTTCACATGCTACTTTTGAGTTAGCATCAAATGCCAAAAAGTTGTCAATTAATGCATCCGAAATTTGATCTGCAACTTTGTCTGGATGTCCTTCACTAACAGATTCTGACGTAAATAAATAAGCCATAATAATTTATTAATTAGATAATTAAAATTAAGCGAGGTAAAAAAATTGCTAAAAAATGCTAAAGGAGAGTTCCTGCTTTAGCATTTTTTACTACTGAAATCAAAACATTTCAGTATTCATAACGAACCATTTCATTATGAAGAGGTTGCAATCAGTTCAAATTTTTCCTCTGTATTCGGGTGCAAAGTTATAAAACCATTTTGATTGACAAATTAAAGTTTTGTTTTTTTTATTTATTGTACAGAAATTTAACATAACATACTAATTCGATAGGGTAATGGAAATATTTTGGGTTTTTGTTTGGTGGTTCCAAAAAAAGTCCGCAAATTTGCCCCATCAAAACGAAAGAAAACAAAATAAACATGAAATCAATCTCAAAGAATATGTCTTGTATGATGCCGGAAACTTCCGCAGAGAGACTATTGTAGACTATGTTTTCAGCTATATATAAAGAACCTCTGCCAATCTGCAGAGGTTTTTTTTTGTCGAAAACGAAATAAAAATAATAAGCAACATTCAATAACAAACAGCATAAAAAAACCTAATTCAAATACAATGAAAAATAAATTACTATTAATTTTTGGCTTGGCTACCATCTCGGGATTGTATGCTCAGGAGAACAAAAAAGAAAAAGATACTTTACAAAACAATGAACTGTCAGAAATCACAATAGTGGGGTCAAGAAGTAAAAACAGAGTAAAAACAGACGTACCTGTTCCTGTTGATGTATTTAATATATCTGAAATAACAAAAGGGGCTCCACAAACCAGTGTAACCCAAATATTAAATTATGTTGCACCATCCTTTACCAGTAACCCAACCTCTACTGCAGATGGAACAGATCACGTTGATCCGGCACAATTAAGAGGTTTAGGCCCCGATCAGGTTTTGATTCTGGTGAATGGCAAACGAAGACATACAAGTGCTTTGGTAAACATAAATGGATCACCGGGAAGAGGTTCTGTCGGAACCGATTTAAATGCAATTCCGTCTTACGCGATCGAGCGAATAGAAGTATTGAGAGATGGAGCTGCCGCGCAATATGGTTCGGATGCCATCGCCGGAGTAATCAATATTGTATTGAAAAAGAATGCAAAATACGTTTCTGGAGATATTCAGTACGGGGCAAATGTATCTTCGGGCTCCAATAATTTTAAAGGAGGAAGTGACGGACAATCTTTGCAATTAGATTTAAACTACGGTACCTCTTTAGGAAAACAGGGAAGTTACCTAAATGTTACAGGAAGTGCCGTAACAAGACAGGCTACCAGTCGTGCGGGAATTAGAAGTAACCCTATTTTTAATGCCTATAACGCGGTCGAAAACAGAGCGGCTCAAGATGGCGTTCAGGTCAATTCGTTGTTCAGTAATATTAATGCAACGCCAAATTCGGGACAAATCATCAGTACATTACAGCAATATGCGCCACAAGTAAGTTATTTTACACCGGCACAGCAAACCGCGATTTCTTCTGCGAGCACGATTGCTCAGATGCAAACTGCCTTAAATTTTGATGTAACGAATAATGAATTGAATTACAGAGGACAGCAAAGAAGTGACTATAATATGAGTGTAGGTCAGTCAGAATTGGCAACAGGACAGTTGTATTTCAATGCTAAATACCCTTTGACTGAGATTACTTCCTTATATTCCTTTGGAGGACTGTCTTACAGAAACGGAAAATCATACGCCTTTAACAGACTTCCAAATGCTTCGGGAGCTTTTACTCAGGTATATTCAAATGGATTTTTGCCGGAAATAGAATCAGATATCGTAGACGCTTCTGCTGCTGCGGGAATTACAACGCAATTGTTTGGTTTTGACACTGATTTCAGTTCAAATCTGGGAACAAACTCTTTTAAATACGGAGCAAATAATACGATAAATGCAACTTTGGGAACACAATCTCCATCTAGTTTTGATGCAGGGAAAGTTTCGTTTTTACAAAGTACAACCAATTTAGATTTTAGTAAAAAACTCGATGTTTTAGAAGGACTGAATGTTGCTTTTGGTGGAGAATTCAGATATGAAAACTATCAGATTAAAGCCGGAGAACAAGCCTCTTATGGATTATATGATGTAAACGGGAATTTTGTTTCCGGTACATTGCCAACAACTTCACCATTAATTGTGACTGATTTCTTCGGGAACAAACGTGGAGCAGGAGCGCAGGGATTCTCAGGATTTCAAGCTACCGATGCAAAAGAGAAAGACAGAAAAAGTGTGGCAGCTTATGTAGATTTAGAATTAAACCCAACAGAAAACTGGCTTTTAAACGGAGCAGCACGTTTCGAAAATTATTCTGATTTTGGAAATACGGTTACGTTTAAATTGGCTTCACTTTTGAAATTAAATGATTTCATCAATTGGAGAATTTCGGGACAAACAGGTTTTAGAGCACCTTCATTGCAACAAAAATATTTTGAAACCAGCTCTACTCAATTTATCAATGGTGCTCCATATCAGGTGGGGTATTTTACAAATGACTCCGATGCGGCAAAAAGCATTGGTGTAGCAAATTTAAAACCGGAGAAATCTAAAAGTATCAGCACCGGTTTTACGTTTAAAATTCCGGAAGCCAATATCACCATTTCTACCGATGCCTATTTTACAAGAATCGATGACCGAATTGTTTTAACAGGGCAATATGCAAGACCAACAGACGCGCAAATTACGGGCGCTACCTCACCGGAACAAGCAGAAGCATTGACTTTGTTTCAGGAAGCATTTGATTTAAAAGGAGTAGAAAGGGCCTCATTCTGGACAAACGGAATCAATTCTGAGACAAAAGGAATAGATGTAGTGATTTCTCAGAAGTATAATGTAGTAGCCGACTTCACAATCAGAAATGATTTTGCGATCAGTTATAATGAAACCAAAAGAGTAGGAGATTTAAATGTTCCTCAGTCTATTATTGATGCAGGAGGAGAACCTTTTAAATATTCGTTTTTTCCCGAGTCAAGCAGAGTTTATTTGGAAGAAGCAATTCCAAAGTTGAAGGCAAATTTGACCACCACTTTTAATATCAAGAAATTGGATATTTATTTAAGAAACAGCTATTTCGGAAAGGTAACAGATCCGGGAGCAACAGATGTAAACTTAGACGGATTTTCTTCTGTGTACGAACATCCGGAATACAGCGCAAAAATTGTGACCGATTTGTCTTTAGGATATCAGATTAATGAGAAGTTCAGAATTACGCTTGGAGTTAATAATATAGGTGATGTGTATCCGGACCGAAACAATCCTTCAACACCTGCCTTTACCAATACAACCCCAACTTTGTCTCCTGCACCGAGTACCGACTTAAGTAACGCAAATCAATTTGCTTATTCAAGAGCCGTTTCGCAATTTGGATTAAACGGAAGATTTGTTTTTGCACGATTAGGGTTCAAGTTTTAAATAAAAAATAAAAAAATCCCTTTCAGGTCCAAAACAGCTTTAAGCTTGATTTGAAAGGGGTTTACAGAGAATTGGAGTGAAATTTATGTAGCTTAATTCTTTTTAAATGTTAAATTATACATTTTTTTTTGGTAGTTAAAAAATAGTTACTATATTTACTCTATCAAACTAGTAGAACTAAAAAAAATCTAAAAGTTTTTAATTAATACAATTTTATAAAATGAAAACAATAGCAGACAAAATGATAATGTGTTGTATGATGCGTAAATGCGTTCCGGTCTGTTGTTGCCAAAAGTGAAAGATAAAATCTTTGTTATAGTTAAACTATAAGCCCTTTTGGTAAGCCAGCCAAAAGGGCTTTTTTTATTTCATCATTTTAAAAAATTACAAGTATGAAAACCACAGCTAAAAGTTCGAAAGCAATAGAAACAGATTTTAAAATCAACAGCAACATTATAGAGGAAGTAACTCAAGTAAAAGAAGAGTTGAGCCTGGAAGGACACAAATCATTACTATTTCAAATGTATGCAGTAGAAGAAGAAGACCTTTATTTTTAAAAACAAATCAATAACAAACTAAAATACTATTAACAACACTAAAAACTAAGAAATTATGAGCACACAAAAATTTGCAACAAACGCACTACACGCTGGACACGATGTTACTAAAAATGCAGGAACAAGAGCCGTGCCTATTTACCAGACATCATCGTATGTTTTTAACAATTCAGATCACGCAGCCAATTTATTCGGTCTTGCAGAAGCCGGATTTATTTACACCAGATTAAACAATCCGACAAACGACATTTTAGAGCAAAGACTAGCGGCGCTCGAAGGTGGAATTGGAGCAGTCGTTACCGCATCGGGAACCGCTGCAATCGCAACAACGTTCCTAACTTTGTTAAAATCCGGAGATCATATAGTAGCATCAAACAGTTTGTATGGAGGAACTTACAATTTGTTGAAAGTAACTTTACCCCGATTAGGCATAACAACGACGTTTGTTGATCCGTCAAAAGCAGAAAATTTCTCCAAAGCGGCAAAAGAAAATACAAGAGCCTTTTTTGTAGAATCTTTAGGGAATCCAAAATTAGATGTATTGGATTTGGGCGCCATTTCGAAAGAAGCTAAAAACTTCAAAGTGCCTTTTATTGTAGATAATACGGTAGCCACTTCTTATTTGCTAAAACCAATTGAATACGGAGCAAATATTGTAATTCACTCTTTGACCAAATATATTGCCGGAAACGGAACTTCGCTAGGAGGCGCTATTATTGATGCCGGAACTTTTGATTGGGCAAACGGAAAATTCCCTGAATTTACAGAACCTTCTCCGGGTTACCATGGTTTGGTGTATCATGAAGCGCTTGGAAATGCTGCCTTTATCACAAAAGCGAGAATTGAAGGGTTGCGGGATTTTGGTTCAGCTTTGAGTCCTTTTAATGCTTTCCAGATTATTCAGGGATTAGAGACATTGCCAATCCGAATCAAAAAACATAGCGAAAATGCTTTGGCTTTGGCCAAATGGCTCGAGAAACAAGATGAGGTGGCCTGGATAAATTATCCGGGATTAGAGTCCAGTAAATATTTTGATTTAGCCAAAAAATACCTGCCTGAAGGACAAAGCGGAATCATCACTTTTGGACTGAATGGCGGTTTTGAAGCAGCTAAAAAAGTAGTTGACGAAACAAAATTGTTTTCTCTTCTGGCCAATATTGGAGACACAAAGTCACTAATCATTCATCCGGCAAGTACAACACACCAACAATTGACAGAGGAGGAGCAAGCAGAAACAGGAGTTTCTAAAGACTTGGTTCGTCTTTCTGTTGGAATTGAGGATATTGAGGATTTGATTGCTGATTTGCAAACCGTTTTCGCAACGGTTAAAAAAGAGGCATACAGCATCAATAAAAATTAAGGTTTTTTTGTTTTTTGTTTGAAAAATTGCCTTTAGCAATATGATTTTTGCTAGAGGTGATTTTTTATAAAAACAAAATTTAATATAAAGTTTAAACCATATAAGTACGATAAGTTCAGGTAAGCTAAGGTCGAGTAGTAAAAGGAACTTAAATGTCTTATATGGTTAAATTAATTAAAAACAATTCTGTTTTTGAGTCATTTTAAAATTAAAAATTATGTCAAAGCTTAAAATAAACATTGTCCTTTTCGGGATCGGTAATATCGGAAGTACCTTAATCAATCAGATTATCGAAAGCCAGGAGTTTTTTCTGCAAAACAAAAATGTTGACTTTCATTTTCCGATTATCACCAATTCTACCGTAGCTTTTTTTGAAAAAGAAGGTGTCGGGTATGCGTGGGAAACCAATTTTGTAGAATTGGCAGTGCCTTTTAGAGTGGAAGATATTATTGAATTTGCAAAAGAAAATGAATTTGAAAATCTGATCGCTGTTGATGCAACCGCGAGTGAGGAACTGATAGGCCATTACAATACCTTAATTCAAAACGGATTTAATATTGTCGCGGTAAATAAAAAAGCCAATACGTTGCCTATTGAGCTTTATAAAGAAATAAGAGAGAATCTTAAAAAGTACGATAAAGAGTTTTTGTATGAAACCTCGGTAGATACAGGAGTTCCGGTTTTGCAGACTTTAAGAGATTTGTATTACTCAGGAGAAAAAATCACTAAAATTCGCGGTGTTTTCTCCGATAATCTGAGTTATGTTTTTAATCAATTCTCTTCAGAGGAGGTGACTTTTTCTTCTATTTTAAAAGATGCCAGTCTTTTAGGATTAATGCGTTCTACTTTTAAGGAGGATTTATCAGGAAATGATACAGCACGGAAACTATTGATTCTAACAAGGGAAATAGGGCAAGACTTTGAACTTTCGGATATAAAAATCAATCCGTTGATCGAAGAGGCGCATCTGGAGAAAAACGGTACACTTAATAAAGAAGCGGTGGACCGGTATTTCAAAATTGCAAAAATTACCCAGTCAGACAATCATGTGCTTCGTTATATAGGAGAATTTGATGTTCAGAAAAATACATTGGAAGTCAAATTGGTTTCTGAACCCATTACTTCTGCTATCGGGCAATTGAAAGGTTCCGATACGATTTTTGAAATTTACACTCAATCTTATGCGGCTGTGCCAATTGTGATTAAAAGTGCTTCGGCTTGTAAGCAGGCCATTTCGCGCGGCATTATCACCGACATCCTGAAAGTGGCTGAAAAAATCAGAAATAAAGAAGCTGTTTGGTTGTAAGTATAAGAACTAAAACACTGAAAAATGTTCTTTGATAAACTGATTTGCAGAGTTGATATGGAGTGTGTAAACCTATTTTTTAAGGCCCTTTATGGCTTTTTTAAGAAATTTTGCTTTTAGAAGCTATTTTTTAACATTTAAATAATGTTTTTTAACATTTTTAGTAATTAAATTCTTCATTTCCATTTGTGTAATAAAATTATTATTCTGATATTTGTAAAACCCAAAAAGCTACTAATCACATGAATTTAAATGCCTACAAAATGTTTTGTGTCATTTCGGTTAAAACCGTGGGGATGTCTTTTGCTTAATATTGTAATACAATAAAAAATATAGCAAAGCCTCCCAGAATTTTTTGAGAGGCTTTTTAAATTTATACGAAATGCAGAATTTTTTTAAGATAACAAATAAATCACAGATGAATCAATCGTTACAGATGAATAAGATGTTTAATGTCGCAAGTATTTGCGCATACGTCTGTTGATTCCAAAAGTAAATACAAGTTTGTAAAACTTATAACCCTTTTGGCATCTGAAACCAAAAGGGTTTTTTTATTCCATTGGGTTGCCTTAACAAAATAGTAAAAGATTAATAAACATAATAATACACAACTGAACTAAAACTTAAATATCATGAGTGCAACAAACTACTTAGCAAGAACATTTTCTAGATTGAAAAACGGCAGGACAAAAAGAAACAACCCGCCACCAACAAACGAATTGATCCACCCAAGTTTTGGAATTACCGAAACGGATAAAAATGCAGAAAAAAAAGCACCAAATTCATTGTTGTTTTTAATGTATTCTAAAGAGAATGAAACCCTTTTCATCTAAATCGAAAAGAGTCATAAAATAGGGTGAAACCGGCTTAATTTTACTGGGCATATTGTTCGGTAATTTTTTGCGTATAATAGTTTCAGATTAAACTATTTTCATAAAATAAAAGATTCAGTTCAGATAAATTTGCTTGTTTAAGAAAATAGTAGTTAATTTGCACCGTTAAGTTCAAAAACGTATTGAAATGTTATAAAGAAAGGACGAGGGATTAGACCCGATGAATCCTTAGCAACCCTTCGTTAATTCGAAGAAGGTGCTGCATTCTACCACGCCCAAACGTGGAAAGATAACAATAAGAATTTTTCTAGTTTCGTCTAGACTTTCTTTCTAATATTTCCTCATACAAATCAATAATACAACAGATTTGAAATTGGAAAATATACCAACCCTTATTAGCATACAAAATTTCACCACCGAAAATGGTGCAGTTTATCATTCGTTACCCTTAAGTTTTACAATTTCGGGCTTACCACTCTATAGCGCGCCTATTGTTTTGGTCAATCATGCCCTGACAGGAAATGCTGAGGTAACAGGTGAAAACGGTTGGTGGAATGATCTGATCGGACAAGGAAAAACAATTGATACTAATGTCTATACGGTATTAGCGTTTAATGTTCCCGGCAATGGGAATGATTCTTTCTTAATAGAAAATTACCAGGATTTTACAGCCCGTGATATTGCGAGGATTTTTATAAAAGGACTCGATTTCTTAAAGATAGAGCAGCTTCATACCATAATAGGAGGCTCTGTAGGAGGTGGAATCGCATGGGAAATACTGGCTTTAGAACCCGCTATCACACAAAATTTAATACCAATTGCAACAGACTGGAAATCGACAGACTGGATGATTGCAAATTGTTACTTACAAGAGCAAATCCTGAACAATTCTTCAAAACCAATAGAAGATGCCAGAATTCACGCTATGTTGTGTTACCGCTCTCCCGAATCATTCAAAGAAAAATTTCAACGTACAATCAATTCAGACCTTTCTATTTTTAATATTGAAAGCTGGCTGGCACATCACGGAGAAAGATTGCAAAAAAGATACCAATTGTCTTCGTATAAATTGATGAATCAATTGTTGAAAACGATAGATATTACCAGAAACAGCGCCGATTTTGAAACGTTGTTATCTAAAACAACTGCGGCGATTCATATTATCGGAATCAATTCAGATTTGTTTTTCACAGCAAAAGAAAACAAGGAAACGTATCAGGAATTAATAAAATTCAAAGACAATGTTTTTTATAGCGAAATAGATTCAGTACACGGACATGACGCTTTTTTAATAGAGTACAAACAACTAGATTATTTACTTGCCGATATTTTTAAGGCAGAAACAATAAAAAAATAAAATGAAAATATTAAAATTTGGCGGTAAATCGTTATCAAACGGAGAAGGACTTAACAAAGTAGTTTCCATTATTACAGATAAAATCAATCAGGGTGAAAAAATTGCCGTTGTCGTTTCTGCCCGCGGAAATGCTACTGATGAATTAGAAGATATTTTAAGTATTGCTTCTAAAAACGGCAACTATAAACCGTTATTAGAAAGTTTTAAAACGTACCAGGTTTCAGATTACCCACAAGTTGATCTGTCTGAAGAATTCAGTATTTTGGATAAACTTTTTGAAGGCGTAAGTCTGATTGGAGATTACAGTAATAAAATCAAAGACCAGATTTTGTCTAAAGGTGAATTGCTTTCGGCTAAATTATTGACGGCAATTTTGATTGAAAAAGGAGTTCCGGCTAATTTTGTGGACACAAGAGATTTACTGAAAACGGATTCGAAATTTGGTGATGCTCAGCCTTTGGAACAGCTTTCTAAGAAAAATGTCATCAATTATTTCAAAGAACATAACGGATCAACAGTGAATATTGTAACCGGTTTTATCGGTTCAAACAACAATAATGACACGACAACTTTAGGAAGAAACGGAAGTAATTATACCGCTTCGTTATTAGCAAATTATTTAAATGCAGAAGAGCTTCAAAACTTTACGCATGTTGACGGAATTTATACTGCAAATCCTGATTTGGTTGCCGATGCTAAAAAAATCGAATATTTATCGTTTAATGAAGCAAACGAATTGGCCAATTTCGGAGCTACTATTTTGCATGCCAAAACAATAATTCCGTTGTTGGAAAAGAGTATTCCACTTCGTATTTTGAATACATTTAACCATGAAAATCGCGGAACTTTAATCACTTCAGAGTCTGCAAAAGAAGGAATTAAAACACTTTCTGTTTTAGAGAACTTATCTTTAGTAAACCTTGAAGGTCGTGGATTACTTGGAAAATCAGGAGTTGATGCCCGTATTTTTAAAGTAATGGGCGATCACAATATCAGTGTGAGTATTATTTCTCAGGGATCTTCCGAAAGAGGAATTGGTTTGGTAGTTGCAACGGATAAAGCTACTACTGCCATGATCGAACTGGAAAAAGAGTTTGAGAATGATTTTTATTCTAAAGACGTAAACCAAATTACAGTTACAGACAATGTTTCGGTTATTTCTATTATTGGTCAGGATCTGAGTACTTTTCATAAGCCTTACACCGCTTTAATCAAAAATAAAATTGTTCCGATTTTGTTTAACAACACGGTTACGGGTAAAAACGTGAGTTTGGTAGTTAAAAAATCAGAATTGCATAAAGCCTTAAACGTAATTCACGGAGAGATTTTCGGAGTTTCCAAAAAAATCAATATTGCCGTTTTTGGTCATGGATTGGTTGGGGGAACTTTGATCAATCAAATCTTGGAATCTACTGCTGCTATTGAAAAACGCAAAGACATTAAACTGAATGTTTTTGCAATTGCCAATTCTAAAAAGGTACTTTTAAATAAAAATGGAGTAACATCAGATTGGAAAAATGACATTCAGGATAAAGGAGTTGCGTATACTATTAATGACATTATTGCCTATGCAGATAAGCATCATTTAGAGAACTTAATTGCGATTGATAACACGGCGAGTGCTACCTTTGTTGAAAACTATATTTCGTTGATTGAGAGCAGTTTTGATTTGATTTCGTCTAATAAAGTGGCCAATACGTTAAGTTATGGTTTCTATAAAGAATTGAGAAAATCACTGGCAGATAATCAGAAGAATTATTTGTATGAAACCAATGTTGGTGCAGGATTGCCATTAATTGATACGATAAAATTATTGCACCTTTCGGGTGAAAATATCACTAAAATAAAAGGAGTATTCTCGGGAACTTTGAGTTATTTGTTTAATAATTTTTCTGCAAAAGAAGCTCCGTTTAGTGAGATTTTGCAAGAGGCAATTGATAATGGTTACACAGAACCGGACCCGCGTGAGGATTTATGCGGAAATGATGTAGGTAGAAAATTATTGATTCTGGCAAGAGAATTGGATTTGCAAAATGAGTTTGAAGAAATTTCAATTCAAAATCTAATACCGGAACATTTACGTGAAGGAAATGTTTCTGATTTCTTAACCAAACTAAAAGAATTTGATCCGATTTATGAGAAGATTAAAGCCGATCAAAAACCGAATCATGTGTTGCGATATATCGGAGAATTGTCCGGAGATTTACAAAATGACAAAGGAATTTTGGAAGTAAAATTAGTTTCTGTGCCTTCAGATACTGCTTTAGGCGGATTAAAAGGTTCTGATTCTTTCTTTGAAATTTATACAGAATCTTACGGAGACCGACCAATCGTAATACAAGGAGCCGGTGCAGGTTCTGCCGTTACCGCAAGAGGCGTTTTTGGTGATATTTTGAGATTGTCAGATAAAGAGTAAGAGATTTTAGATTTATTCGCTAACTTGTTATTTCGACAAAGAAGAAAAATTAAACATAAAAAATATAAAAATAACCCGTTGTCTGGAATTAATTGGAACACATAGAGACATAGTTAGTAATTTTAAATCTATGTTTCTATGTGTTAAATAACATTCGACGGGCCAAAGAATAGAAAGAATCTGAACATTACAGATTCTGATTGCCCCCAAATGAATTAACCTATACAAATGAAAAAAATCTATTTCCTTTTTTGCCTGATCTCTTTTACGATGCAGGCAAAATATTATGAAGCTGTTCTGACTTTTGAAAACGGAACCGTTAAAAAAGGGTTCGCCGAACTTGTTGAAATAAACAGTTCTAAAGTTAAATTCAGACTTACTGAAAAAGGAGATACGGAGAAAATTTTGAGTGAAGAACTCAAAAAAGTGGAGTACGTTGACAAAGACGGAAATAAGTATGAAGCAGAAAGATTGTTTGTGCTTCAGGATAAAGGAGAAAAAGGAGTGAAAAAAAGCTCCGATAAATATTGGCTGTACGTGATTTATTCGAAAGGAATTAAACTTACGGTAGATGCGCTTCAATCGACTCTTAGATACAATGCGGCGACAGGAACTTCAACAGGCTCAGGTGGCGGTACAATGCTGTACATGGGAAAAGAGAAGGAAGATGGTGTATTTTATGTTTATATGTTGTCAGCAATGATGTCTGTGAATGTAGGGATGGATAAGGCTGTGAGGAATATCGCAGGTATTCAGTTTAAAGATTGTCCTGCTTTTTTGGAAGCGGTTAATAAAGAAAATTTCAAAAAGAATACTTTGGCCGGTCGTATAATTGAACTTTACGAGACGAATAATTGTAATAAAAAAGAAGTAGCCAAAGTACAGGAGACAAAAGCAAAAGCAAAGACTAAAAAGAAATAAGTACGGAGGTTTTTGATTTTAGATTGAAGGCTTTAGATTTTTTGAAAGTTGTTGCGATTTCTATGATAGAGAATTATGATGGTTTGTAGAAAACGGATCTGAAAAACAGCTGCGAATTGCTTCGCGGTTTGAGTTAAGTTCTGAACTTCTTTTGAAAAGACAAACTAGACTACATATTTAAATAAAAAAGAAAAAAATGATACCATTAAACGAACTTGTTATTTTTATCCTGGCGGCTTTATTACTTGTAATTACACCGGGACCGAATATGATGTATTTGATTTCGCGCTCTATTACTCAAGGCAAAAAGGCGGGAATGCTATCGTTGGCAGGAATTGTTTTTGGTTTTTTTGTTCATATTATCATGGTCTCTTTTGGAATTACAGCGCTACTTTTTGCTGTTCCGATGGCGTATAATATTCTTAAAATTACAGGAGTTCTCTATTTGTTATACTTGGCGTTTCAGGCGGTGAGACCAAACGGAAAGAATCTCTTTCAACCGAATGAAAACCTTTCTATAGATAAACCGAAAAAGCTATTTAGTATCGGATTTTTAACAAGTGTATTAAATCCTAAGATTGCTGTGTTTTATTTATCGTTTTTTCCTCAGTTTATCAAACCGGCCTACGGATCGATTATGACACAGAGTTTGGAACTTGGTGTAACACAGGTTTTGGTGAGTTTTACGGTTAATTTTATAATCGTACTAACGGCAGCAAAAATAGCTTCTTTTTTCGCTAAAAAACCAATGTGGCTAAAGGTTCAGAAATGGTTTATGGCAGGAGTTTTAACGTCAATGGCAATTAAAATGGCCTTTTCGAAAGCAAAATAATTAAAGTAAAGATTAAAATAAAAAAAAATGAAAGTAACCTTAAACAGAGTAAATGACGCATTTCATTTTAAAATAAAAAATGAACGCGGTCATGTAATCGATGTAGACAGCAGGGCAGAATTTGGAGGAAGTGATTTAGGCGCAAGTCCAATGGAGCTTGTTTTAATGGGTGTTGCAGGATGCAGTGCTATCGATATGATTTCGATTTTAAAAAAACAACGTCAGGAAATAACTTCTTTTGATGCTGAGGTAGAAGGACTTCGCGTTCAGATAGACGAAGCAAAACCTTTTAAAGAAATCAATGTGGTTTTTTATTTAAAAGGAGACATCAATCCGGAAAAGGCCTATCGTGCTGCACAACTCTCTTTTGAGAAATATTGCTCCGTTGCCAAAACGGTTGAACCAACTGCAACTATAAAATACAAAGTTGTTTTAAACGACAAAGAATTAGAAAATTAGTCAATTAGAGAATTAGAAAATTTTGACTAGCTATTAAATAATTGAAAGGCTATTGAAAGATATTTTAAAATCTTTGGTGCAACTCAGTGTTTGCTTTGTGTAACGCTGTGAAATAGTCCTCTGAAAAACAAAAAAAAAATGAACGAACAAGAATTTGGTTTCGAAACACAAGCCATTAGAACACAATTAGAGAGATCTCAGTATTTAGAACATTCGGTACCTTTGTACCTGTCGTCAAGTTTTGTATTTGAAGACGCAGAGGACATGCGTGCTTCTTTTACAGAAGAAAAAGAAAGAAATATTTACAGCCGTTTCAGTAATCCAAATACAACTGAATTTGTAGATAAAGTGTGTAAAATGGAAGGGGCAGAAGCCGGTTATGCTTTTGCAACCGGAATGGCAGCAGTGTATTCTACTTTTGCAGCTTTATTAAATGCGGGGGATCATATTGTGTCGGCAAGCAGTGTTTTTGGTTCAACGCATGCGTTATTTATGACTTATTTCCCGAAATGGAATATTGAAACTTCTTATTTTGACATTAATAAACCGGAAACAATTGAAAGTTTCATTAAACCGAATACTAAAATATTATATGCAGAGTCGCCTACAAATCCAGGAGTAGATGTAATTGATCTGCAGTTGTTGGGTGACATCGCTAAAAAACACAATTTAATTTTAATCATTGATAACTGTTTTGCAACGCCATACCTTCAGCAGCCCATTAAGTTTGGAGCACATTTGGTAGTGCATTCGGCAACGAAATTAATCGACGGTCAAGGTCGTGTTTTAGGAGGAGTGACCGTTGGAAGTGAAGATTTAATCAGACAGATTTATTTGTTTTCAAGAAATACCGGTCCTGCTTTATCTCCGTTTAATGCCTGGATTTTGTCAAAAAGTTTAGAAACGCTTGCAATCCGTGTAGAAAAACATTGTGAAAATGCATTAAAAGTAGCGGAGTTTTTAGAAGCACATCCAAATGTGAATAGTGTGAAATACCCGTTTTTGAAATCACATCCACAATACGAAATCGCCAAAAAACAGATGCTTTTAGGAGGTAATATTATTGCATTTGAAATCAAAGGAGGAATCGAGGCCGGAAGAAAATTTCTGGATAAAATTAAACTTTGCTCTCTTTCCGCTAATATTGGCGATACCAGATCAATTGTAACGCATCCGGCTTCAACAACGCATAGTAAATTGTCTGAAGAAGATCAATTGGCAGTTGGTATCACACAAGGTTTAGTGCGTGTTTCTGTAGGTTTAGAAACCGTAAAAGATGTAATTGCAGATTTAGAGCAAGCACTTTCTTAAAAGTATTGTAATTTTAAAAATCTAAAAGGCTATCTGTTTTAAAAATGAATAGCCTTTTTTAGTATCTTAAATTTAGTTTTTAAAACATGATTATGGTAAAACCAAGATTGTTGCTCTTGTCTGATTTATTTGGAGGAGAAAGCCCGGAATGGATAAAATCGTATAGTAAAACCTTAGCATCTAAATTTGATGTTCACTATTATGATGTTCTGAAATTGGGCGGAATAAATGTTTCTGATTGCGATGAAAGTGGTATTCACAGTCAATTTTTAAAGGGAGGAATTGATAAGGCGGTTAAAACTTTATTGGATTTTGAAAAAGAAGAAGTGACTATTTTAGGTTTTAGCATAGGAGGAACAATTGGCTGGAAAGCTTCGTTGCTTGGTTTAAAAGTAAAGCAGTTGGTGGCGGTTTCGTCAACTAGATTGCGTTTTGAAACGGAGATTCCTAATTGCAAAATCAAGTTGTATTTTGGAGAGAATGACCGGAATAAACCGAATTCTGAATGGTTTTCGGATTTGAATGTTTCAAATTATGTTTTCGAAAATCAAGAGCATCAGTTGTATTTAATAGAAAAGAATACGGTTGTCATTTGCAGTGAACTTTAAGTTGATTTTTCTTTCTTTTTCATAATTGTTTATACAAAAAGTATATTTTTGTCGCGAACAAAACATAACCTTAATTAAAACCAATTATAACATGAGTAACACTACTTATATTCTTGATGACAATTTAATAGCTTCTAATGGAAGTCGTTTCTTAAATTACATTTTAGATATCATTGTTATTATGCTTTCTGCATTTATCTTAACTTTTATCTTTGCGATTTTGTCCAATCTGTTAGAATGGGATGGCCTGAATGAATGGTTGATTAACATGAGCGATCTGGAGTCACAACTTGTTTTTGTAATAATATCGATACTTTATTATGTGTTTACAGAAGGTCTTTTCGGAAGATCAATAGGGAAATTTATCACGGGAACTGTTGTCGTTGATGAAAATGGTGAAAAACCGGGTTTTGGAGCAATTTTTAAAAGAAGTCTATCTCGCTTAATCCCTTTTGATGCTTTTTCTTTTTTAGGCAGCAGAGGTTGGCATGATTCTTTTTCAGATACTTATGTAGTCGGTAATAAGGCTTTAAAAGAAAGCATAAAAACATTTAAAGAATTTGAATTAATCGGAGTTAAGGAAAACGAATAATAAGTTCGTCAGCGTCATACTTTTTATTCTTTTGTTATTCTTATAGCAATAGCCTATTTTTGCTGTTGAAAAATATGCTGTCATTTTAGCACAAAAAATCTAAAATCAACATTCTAAAATCTTAATAAGTGCTTTCAAAGAAAACAAAATACGGAATTAAAGCTTTGACGTTTTTAGCAAGACGCGAGAATAATGATCCTGTGCAAATTGCTGAAATTGCAAAAAGCGAACATATTTCGATTAAGTTCCTGGAGAGTATATTGTTGCTTTTAAGGAATTCCGGTTTCTTGGGAGCGAAAAAAGGAAAAGGAGGCGGTTACTATCTGATCAAAGATCCGAAAGATATTAGCATGGCCAAAGTATACCGAATTTTGGAGGGACCGATTGCACTACTTCCGTGCGCGAGTCACAATTTCTACGAAAAATGCGATGACTGTGATGATGAATCTACCTGTGCAGCCCGTCGTTTAATGACGGAAGTGAGAGATAATACATTAAAGATATTAGAAAGTAATTCGTTGGCAGATATCGCTTTTTAGAACACATAATTTTTTTTAAACCATATAAGTTATGTAAGTTAATATAAGTTTAGTTTGAATGGACTTATATGACTTATTTTCGATCAATTCTAAAGCTGACAGGTTTTTAAAACCTGTCAGCTTTAATTTTTAAAAACGGAGGAAACTAGTTTGTTTGGAACGTATAATTTTTTAAACCATATAAGTGATGTAAGTTAATATAAGTTTAGTTTGAATGGGCTTATATGACTTATTTTCGATCAATTCTAAAGCTGACAGGTTTTAAAACCTGTCAGCTTTAATTTTTAAAAACGGAGGAAACTAGTTTGGAACGCATAATTTCTTAAACCATATAAGTGATGTAAGTTAATATAAGTTTAGATTGAATGGGCTTATATGACTTATTTCCGATGAATTCCAAACCTAACAGGTTTTTAAAACCTGTCAGGTTTAATTTATAAAAACGGAAGAAACTAGTTTGGAACGTATAAATTTTTTCAACCATATAAGTGATGTAAGTCAATATAAGTTTAGCTTGAATGAACTTATAGGACTTATTTTCGATCAATTCCAAACCTAACAGGTTTTTAAAACCTGTTAGGTTTAATTTATAAAAAAACGAAGGAAACTAGTTTGGAACATATAATTTTTTTAAACTATATAAGTCATGTAAGACCATATAAGTTTAGTTTAAATGAACTTATATGACTTATATGGTTTAATATCGCCAAGTATGAATCAATAAAAAAACCATTTCCTTGAGCGGACTCACTGAAATGGTTTTTTGGGTATAGAGAACTTTTTTCTATTGTTTTTAGGAAAATGAAATAGTAAAAGACTTAAAAAACTAATTTGTAGCCTACCATAAACAGCATTATGGCAATGGCGTTTCTAAGGAATAAATCAGGTACTTTTCCGCTTAACATGCTTCCCATGTAAATTCCGGGAAGGGATCCTAGTAGCAATTGACCCAGTAGTCCCAGATCTAAATTCCCCATTGAGGCATGTCCGATTCCGGCAACAAGAGTTAAGGGAACGGCGTGGGCGATTTCAGTTCCGACCAATTTTGGAGTTGGTAAAAGCGGGTATAGAAAAAATAAAGTTACAGTTCCCAGAGCGCCGGCACCAATCGATGTAAGCGTAACAGTGGCACCTAATAATACACCAATAGCAACCGTTAAAATATTCTGAGTAGTGCTTTCATAGTGAAATTTATCTCCGGCATGTTTTTGAGAAAATTGCATGATCTTCTTTTTAAACAAAATCGCTATCGAAGTAAAAAGCAAAGCCCAGCCCAAGCTATATTTGATTAAGGCATTTAAAGCGGTAACATCGGTTTTGATGCTTTCTAATATCCATAAGGTTAATAAAGCCGCCGGTACACTACCTAAAGAAAGCCAACCTGTGATTTTCCAGTTGATGTTTTTCTTTTTATTGTGAACATATACCCCTCCCATTTTGGTAAAAGCGGCATACAATAAATCGGTACCTACAGCGGTTGTTGGTGGAATGCCAAACCATAATAAAATAGGAGTCATAAGCGAACCGCCGCCGACACCAGTCATTCCTACCACAAAACCAACGAATAAACCTGCCACTACAAGACCTATCTGAAAATCCATAAATAAAAAATTTTGCCAAAAATAAGAAGTAATTTATAATAATCCTATCGATGTGGTAGACTATTTTAGAAGTGCTTGTTAAATCTTTGTTTTGTAATTGTTTGCGTGTTTTACAGTTTTTAAATTTACCTTTATTTTGTCAAAATAAGTAAGTTTTGTTTTAATTGTTTGGGATGCGGTTGTTAATTAAAGTAAAAAATCAAAATATTGTTTTGTTATTTACAAATAAATACTAATTTTGCATACTAATCTAGTAAGCCGATAGGGTAATGGATTTTTTAAAAGAAATATGGAAAAAGGAATAGAAGTACGTACAGTTGCATTAAAAGCCGAAGTGTCTTTAAAAGAAAGATTATGGGTGCTTGTACCGGTTGTATTGTTAGTAGGTCTGCTGCTAACACTTGGTTACAATCACTATGCTGAGTTTTCCTGGAATGGATTTGTAGATGGTCTTAATCAGGAGCTTTTAGTTTTTTTTCTAATTGGTGTTTTTGCCCAGTTGGTAGACGGAACTTTAGGAATGGGATACGGAGCGACCTCGACTTCTTTTCTATTGGCCTACGGAGTACCGCCGGTAATTAGTAGTACAGGAGTTCATGTCGCTGAAATGTTTACAACAGGAGCATCAGCCATTTCGCATCACCGTTTTGGGAACATTAATAAAAAACTGGTAAAGAATTTATTAATCCCGGGTGTTTTGGGTTCAGCTATAGGAGCGTATTTATTGTCAGATGTAATTGACGGAGAAGTTATAAAACCATTTATTGCCGTTTACATGATTGTTTTGGCAATAATTATTATTAGAAAAGCATTGTTGAAAAACATCATTAAAAAGAAAACTAAAAAATTAGGTTTTTTGGCCACTTTTGGAGGATTCATGGATGCAGTAGGTGGCGGAGGCTGGGGACCAATTGTAACTTCTACCTTATTAGGAAGAGGTAGAAACCCGAGATACACGATTGGATCTGTAAATGCTGCCGAATTTGCGGTTTCATTTGCAAGTGGTATTACTTTTATGCTTTTTGGAGGAATCCACGGATGGCAGGTTATTATAGGACTAATTTTAGGTGGGGTAATTTCTGCTCCATTAGCGGCTTATTTGGTCAATAAAATTAAAAGAAAACCAATGATGATCGCAGTGGGAATACTAATCATTTTATTGAGTTTAAAAACATTGTCTAAATTATTGTAAAATATTTTAGAAAGGGAAAGAGAATATGAGCACAGCAATTATAGCGTCATTAGAAGCAAAAACAAAAGATTTTTCACTGGATGAAACATTAGCTTTTCTGGCTGAGGAATATCCGGAGAAAGTTATTTTTTCAACTTCATTTGGACAGGAGGATCAAGTAATAACTGATTTTATCTTCAAAAATGATGTGGCAATCAAGGTGTTTACTTTAGATACCGGAAGATTGTTTCAGGAAACGTACGATGTTTTTCACAGGACATTAAAAAAATACAAAAAACAGATCGAAGTTTATTTTCCGGAAGCAGGAGCAGTAGAAAATTTACTTCAGACAAAAGGACCAAACAGTTTTTATGATTCGGTTGAAAATAGAAAAGAATGCTGTTTTATTAGAAAAGTGGTTCCGTTGCGAAAAGCTTTAGCAGGAAATTCAGTTTGGATTACAGGTTTAAGAGCTGAGCAGTCAGAAAACAGACACGACTTAAATCTGTTTGAATACGATGGAGGTTTCGAAATTATAAAATTCAATCCCCTGTTAAAATGGACTTTAGAAGAAGTAGAGAATCATCTGAAAGAATTTAATGTCCCACAAAATGCCCTGCACAAAGAAGGTTTCGTAAGTATTGGATGCGCGCCTTGTACAAGAGCCATTTTCCCCGGAGAGGATATCAGAGCCGGAAGATGGTGGTGGGAATCAAGCCATAAAGAATGTGGTTTGCATGGGGCTAAGAAAGAGTAAAGAGAATAGAGCAAAGAATAAAGAATAAAGAGAATAGATAGTAATAGTTTACTAGATTTTAGGAGGAATAAGAGACCTGAAACTTGAAACATTAAACAAAATACAATGAGTTCAGTATTAAAAACAAACGCTTTAGAGAGCGAAGCAATATACATTTTCAGAGAAGTAATTTCACAGTTTGATAAACCGGTTTTGCTTTTTTCTGGAGGAAAAGATTCTATAACCTTAGTACGTTTAGCGCAAAAGGCATTTTTCCCTGCTAAAATTCCGTTTCCTCTTTTGCATGTTGATACAGGACATAATTTTCCTGAAACAATTGCTTTCAGAGATAAATTGGTTGAAGAATTAGGATTAGAATTAATTGTTCGTAATGTTCAGGATGCTATTGACGAAGGAAAAGTAGTAGAAGAAACCGGAAAATATTCCAGTAGAAACAGCTTACAGACTACGACACTTTTAGATGCAATCGAAGAATTTAAGTTTGATGCTTGTATTGGTGGAGCACGTCGTGATGAGGAAAAAGCAAGAGCAAAAGAACGTATTTTTTCGGTACGTGATGATTTCGGTCAATGGGACGAGAAGAATCAACGTCCTGAATTATTTGATATTTTGAATGGAAAAATAGAAAATGGTCAAAACGTTCGCGTTTTCCCAATTTCAAACTGGACGGAATTAGATGTTTGGAGTTATATCGAGAAAGAACACATCGAGATCCCATCAATCTATTTCTCACATAAAAGAAAGGTTTTTTTGAGAGACGGTTTGATCTGGTCACATTCTCCTTTTGTGTACCAGGAAGAAGACGAACAAATCGAAGAACGAATTGTTCGTTTTAGAACCGTTGGAGATATGAGTTGTACTGCTGCTGTTGAATCTTATGCAGAGACCATTGAACAAGTAGTGGGAGAAATCAGAACTTCTACTATTTCTGAAAGAGGTGCCAGAATCGATGACAAACGTTCTGAAGCGGCAATGGAGAAAAGAAAACAACAGGGATACTTTTAATTCAATTAAAAATTAAAAGTAGAGAAAAGTAAAATTCAAAAAAACAGACAGATTTATAAGTTTTCAGAAGAACCTGAAACTTGAAACCTGAAACAAAACAATACAGAATGGACGTTTTAAAAATAGCAACAGCAGGAAGTGTAGATGACGGAAAAAGTACTTTGATCGGAAGGTTATTGTACGATACAAAATCATTGACAACAGATAAAATCGAAGCAATCGAAAAAAGCAGCAAACAAAAAGGATACGATTATCTTGATTTTTCGTTAGCAACAGATGGTTTGGTGGCAGAAAGAGAGCAAGGAATCACGATTGATGTAGCGCATATTTATTTTTCGACTGCTAAGAAAAGTTACATTATTGCCGATACTCCGGGGCACGTAGAATATACCAGAAACATGGTTACGGGAGCTTCAACTTCACAAGTTTCTATCATTTTGATTGATGCAAGAAAAGGGGTTATCGAGCAAACATACCGTCACTTTTTTATCAATAATTTATTGCGTGTAAAAGAGGTAATCGTAGCCATCAACAAAATGGATTTAGTGGATTATTCGGAAGAAGTTTTCAATAAAATCAAAACCGATTTTCAAGCCTTAAATGCTAAAAGTACTTTCAAAGAACAAAATGTAAGTTATATTCCATTAAGTGCAATCAATGGCGGAAACGTAGTGGATAAATCAGAGAATATGACTTGGTACGACGGACAAACGGTTTTGGAGCATTTAGAAGGATTGCATTCTCATGATGTTTACGAAGCTGGAAAAGCACGTTTTCCGGTTCAGACTGTGATTCGTCCTAAAACAGAAGAGTACCACGATTTTAGAGGTTATGCCGGAAAATTATACGGAAACTCAATTAAAGTTGGGGATGCAGTAACTGTTTTGCCTTCACTAACAGAATCAAAAGTGAGTAAAATTCACTTTTTCGATAAACAATTTGACGAAGCCGTTGCAGGTTCTTCGGTTACAATCGAATTAGAAAATGATATCAATGTGACAAGAGGGGATATGATTGTAAAATCATCAGAACTTCCAAAAATTGAAAAAGACATCAACACAACCGTTTGTTGGATGGACAGTAAAAAACTGGTTGCGGGAACAAAATACATTGTGCAACACAACACAAACCGAGTTCTGGCAAAGGTAGAAAGTATCAAAAATACAATCGCAACCGATTATTCAGGAACCACTCCGGCGACACAGTTAGCGATAAATGAAATTGGAGAAGTAAGCATTAAATTAAGCAAGCCTTTATATTTTGATGCCTATAATGATAATAAATCAAACGGTGCTTTTATCTTAATTGATACCGCAACCAACACAACTGCAGGAGTAGGATTTATTCGATAAATGCGTTAGGCTTTAAGCAATAAGCCTTAAGCGAAAAAAACAAAGTTAAAAAAGCTCAAAGCGCATAGCCTAAAGCCTAAAGCAAAAAAGAAAATGGAAAGTTTTAGAACAGAAATAGAAAATCCGATAGTTCAGAAAGAAATTATCGATCTTGAAAAAAAGATTCACTTATTCCGTGGAGGAAAAATTGATGATGAGCGTTTTCGTAGTCTTCGTTTAGCACGAGGAATTTACGGACAACGTCAGGAAGGTGTTCAAATGATTCGTATTAAATTGCCTTACGGTAAAGTAACGAGCGAACAGTTGGTACGTATTACTAAAGTTTCAGATGAATATTCTACAGGGCGTTTGCATATTACAACGCGTCAGGACATTCAGATTCACTATGTAAGTCTGGACCGAACTCCGGAACTTTGGGCAAATCTGGCTAAAGATGATATTACGTTGCGTGAAGCTTGTGGTAATACCGTTAGAAATATTACAGGAAGCGAATTAGCAGGTGTAGATGTAAACGAACCATTTGATGTTTCGCCTTACGCACATGCCTTATTTCAATACCTTTTAAGAAATCCTATTGGTCAGGAAATGGGACGTAAATTTAAAATTTCGTTCTCTTCTTCTGATGAAGATACGGCTTTGAGTTACCTGCATGATTTAGGGTTTATTCCAAAAATCGTTGACGGACAACGCGGTTTTAAAATCGTTTTTGGTGGTGGATTAGGTTCACAACCGGCTCACGCTGAATTGCTTTCAGATTTTGTACCGGCAAACCAAATCATTCCAACAGCAGAAGGGATCATTCGTATTTTTGACCGATACGGTGAACGTGCCAAAAGAATGAAAGCACGTATGAAGTTTTTGATCAAAGAAATGGGTAGAGATGTCTTTTTGGATTTAGTCGAAAAAGAGAAAAAAGCACTTGCTTTTCAAACCTATGAAATTGATACTACAGCTTTTGATGGTCCAATTCCAGAACCTTTGTTAGAAGTTCCGCAAGTTACTATTGCTGATACGGCTGGTTATGAATTGTGGAAAGAATCAAATGTAATTGCACAAAAACAAAAAGGATATTATTCGATTGGAATCAAAGTTTTATTAGGTGATTTTTACACAGATAAAGCAAGATTACTAGCCGATTTAATTAAAAATTATGCAGCAAATGAATTGCGATTTTCATTACGCCAAAATATAGTACTTCGCCATATAAAAGAAGAGAATTTACCTTTCTTTTATCAGGAATTAGCCAAATTGGACTTTGTTCATTTAGGCTATAATTCTACGGCGGATATTACTGCGTGTCCAGGTACTGACACTTGTAATTTGGGGATTGCGAGCAGTACCGGGATAGCAGAAGAATTAGAAAGAGTGATTAATGCAGAATATCCACAATACAGAAACAACCGCGAAATTGAAATAAAAATCAGTGGTTGTATGAATGCTTGTGGACAACATAATATGTCAGCTATTGGTTTTCAGGGAATGTCGATTAACTCCGGTAAATTGGTAGCGCCGGCCTTACAGGTTTTATTGGGCGGCGGAAGATTAGGAAATGGAGAAGGACGTTTTGCTGATAAAGTAATCAAAATTCCAAGTCGTAGAGGACCAGATGCCTTGCGTACTATTTTAAACGATTTTGATGCCCATGCAAACGGACAGAAATTTCTAAATTATTACGATGAAAAAGGAGAAAAATACTTCTACGAAATATTAAAACCTTTAGCAGATGTAACCAATTTAACAGAAGGTGATTTTGTAGATTGGGGTAATGCAGATAATTATGTAAAAGCAGTTGGAGTTGGAGAATGTGCCGGTGTTGTGATAGATTTGGTTGCTACTTTGTTATTAGAAGCAAAAGACAAATTAACGTTCGCACAAGAATCATTCGACGAAGGAAAATGGTCTGATGCTATTTATCATGCTTATGCAGGATTCGTAAATGGGGCAAAAGCCTTATTACTTTCCGAAAATGAAAAAACAAACAATCACGCAGGAATTGTTGATTTGTTTGACAATGTATTTGTTGTAACGGCTAAAATCGAATTGGCAACAACATTCAAAGAATTAGTATATCAAATCAATCAGACAGAGCCTTCAGAAGCTTTTGCAAAACAATACATTCAGGAAGGAATTGCTTTTTTTGATACCATAGAAAAATATAGAGCTCAAGAATTAGAAAATGCTTAATACAGTCAAACCCAAAGTAACTTTAGTAGGCGCCGGTCCAGGAGATCCGGATCTGCTTACGCTAAAAGCCGTTAAAGCACTTGCTGAAGCGAATGTGGTTTTGTATGATGCATTGGCAAACGAGGAAATTCTTTCTCACGCTTCAAAAGACGCGATTACGATTTTTGTCGGAAAAAAAATGGGGAACCATGCCTATACGCAAGATCAAATCAATCAGTTGATTGTAGATAATGCTTTAACGTATGGAAATGTAGTACGTCTAAAAGGTGGAGATCCCTTTGTTTTCGGACGCGGAAGTGAGGAAATTGAATTTGTAGAAAGTTTTGGAATCCCAACTTTTGTTGTTCCGGGAATCTCATCGGTAGTTGCGGTGCCTGCCAGTCAGGGAATTTCGATTACTAAAAGAGGTGTTTCCGAAAGTTTTTGGGCCATTACAGGAACAACATCAGACAGGAAATTATCTTCAGATGTAGCATTGGCGGCGCAATCTTCTGCAACCGTAGTGATTTTGATGGGAATGCACAAATTGTCTCAGATTATTCATTTGTTTCAAAAAGAAGATAAAGGAAATTTGCCGGTTGCGATTATTCAAAACGGAACCACTGCCGATGAAAAAGTAGGCGTAGGAACGGTAGATTCTATTTTGAATATTGTAAAAGAAAAAGGATTAAGTTCGCCTGCCATTATCGTTCTCGGAGAAGTCGTTCGCGAAAGCAATAAACTAAAAGGATGCTACGAAGAATTTCTATCAAAAGAAATCATTATGTAGCGTAGGGTTTCAACCCGACAAAAAATAAAAAGATTAAAAGAATTAATTTGTAACGTAGGGTTTCAACCCTACGTATGAAAGGCAATAAATAAAAAAGAAATAAATTTATACCGTCGGATTTCAACCCGACAAAAATGAGCAATAAGCCAAAAGAAATTGCACAATAAAGAGAAAACATCGTACTTTCATGCGATGTAAAGGAATTAAAATGGAACAAAACGAATTATATCCAATATTTTTAAAATTACACAATCTGAATGTTCTTATTGTGGGCGGTGGAAATGTTGGACTGGAAAAGCTTTCTTTTTTATTGAAATCGAGTCCAAATGCCAATGTTGAGGTGGTGGCAAAACACTTTCATCTTGAGATTAAAGTTTTGGCAGAAAATCATCCTTCGCTTAAATTGACCCAAGCGAAGTTCAAAAAAAAGATGCTCAAAAAACGCAATATGGTGATCGCCTGTACCGATGATTTAAAAGTCAATAAAAGAGTATATGATTTATCCAGAAAGCGCTATTTGATTTGCAATATTGCCGATACTCCGGATTTGTGTGATTATTATTTAGGTGGAATCGTAACCAAAGGAAATGTAAAAATTGCCATTTCGACCAACGGAAAATCTCCTACCACAGCCAAAAGGCTAAGGGAGTTTTTTGAAGAAGTGATTCCGGACGATATCAATAAGATGGTTGAAAACCTAAATGAATACAGGAAAACGCTGAAAGGCAACTTTGAAGATAAAGTTAAAAAAATGAACGAAATTACCGCTTCATTAAAAAATAAAGAGTAAAAAAAACAGAAGAAATGAATGATATAAATCATTGAAAATAGAATAAATTATTCGTTTCTTTGCATTATTAAGAATGATTATAAACAACAGTGTAATGATTAAAACAGATATACTAATTATTGGAGCAGGACCAACAGGTTTATTTGCCGTTTTTGAGGCAGGATTACTAAAATTAAAATGCCACATTTTAGATGCACTGCCACAGGCAGGAGGACAACTTTCAGAATTGTATCCAAAAAAACCTATTTATGACATTCCAGGATTCCCGGAAGTATTAGCAGGGGATTTAATTGATAACCTACAGGAGCAAATTAAGCAGTTTGAGCCAGGTTATACTTTAGGAGAGCGTGCTGAGACCATCGAAAAACAAGAAGACGGAAGTTTTATCGTTACTTCAAACAAAGGAACCAGATTTCATGCGCCGGTAATTGCCATCGCAGGAGGATTAGGAAGTTTCGAGCCTCGTAAACCACTTATAGAAGATATCGAGTTTTATGAAGATAAAGGAGTAAAATACTTCATTAAAAATCCGGAAAAATTCAGAGATAAAAAAGTTGTCATTGCAGGAGGAGGAGATTCAGCATTAGACTGGAGTATTTTCTTGGCCAATGTAGCTTCAGAAGTAACTTTAATTCACCGTAGAAATGAATTTCGAGGAGCTTTAGATTCTGTAGAAAAAGTACAGGAATTAAAAACAGCAGGAAAAATTAAATTAATTACTCCGGCAGAAGTAATCGGAATCAATGGTGCGGAGCATGTTGAATCTTTGGACATCGAAGAAAACGGAGCACACCGTAAAATTGAAACAGATTATTTTATTCCACTTTTCGGATTGACTCCAAAATTGGGACCAATCGCAGACTGGGGATTAGAAATTGAAAAAAATGCGATTAAAGTAAATAATGCATTAGATTACCAAACCAATATTCCCGGAATTTTCGCTATCGGAGACGTTAATACGTACCCGGGGAAATTAAAATTAATTCTTTGCGGATTCCACGAAGCGACTTTAATGTGTCAAGCGGCTTATGCAATCATTAATCCAGGTAAAAAATACGTTTTAAAATACACTACCGTTTCCGGTGTTGACGGCTTTGACGGAACTCGTAAAGAGGCCCCGAAAGCAGTTGTTAAGGCAATCGTGTAGTTTATGATACTGATTTTCTCTCCCGATAGCTGTGGGATAGAGATTTTTAGATTTTAATTTGTAAAGCTCAAACTTGTAATTATAGTTTGAGCTTTTTTTGTTTGTAACTTGATTTTGATTATTAAGTTACTGATTTTTATATATTTTCGTTTTCCTATAAGGTCTTTTTTGACCTTGTAGGTATCACGATTTAAATTTTACACCTACAAGGTCAAAAAAGACCTTACAGGAGATAAAAAGCAACACATTACATAATAAGCAACATCTTTTTTTGAATAAATTTTAAACTCTTTTAAATTATGCAAAAGAAGAAAGAAGTACACTGAATTTTTACATGTAAAATTAAAAGTACTTCATCTTAATCGATCAATATTTCAACATAAGGAATCCGTTTTTGTCAGCATTTTTACTATTTCAAATCCGTATAATCCGCGTCCAATTCTACATAATCTTTGCATATGGTGATTGCAACTTAATTTCACACGCGGATTGAACAGATTCGTTATCACGAAGACACGGATAAAACGGATTTAAAATTCTTTCTAATGAAATTTAATTAGGCACTTAGTTTACAAAATAAGTAAAGAATTTAATCGTATTGAAATTATTAATTTTAGAGGAACAAAACAGAACCCTAAAGACTAAAAATAAATTTCCAGCGTAGTGTTTTAGCCCCGAAGAGCCTTAGAATCTTAGTTCCTCAGACCCTTAGAAACTTAAATAAAAAAATAGCGTTAATACTTGCAAGTATTAAGGTTATGTCTTTACTTTGCACTGTTCATAATTTTATTGACAGTTATCACGAAAGGCGGAGGGAAAGACCCAATGAAACCTTAGCAACCCTTTATCATAAAGAAGGTGCTACATTCTACTTAATACCAACAAACACGGTATTTAAGATAGATAACACAAATACATAAAGTATTTCTCAAAACTTTTCCTGACAACCTTATAATATTATTTTACCGAATTCATTTTGGTATCATGAGCGAATCATTGACGTCTTTTTTGCCGTCATGAATTCCCGCTTTCTGTTGCAATCTTTTGTTTTTAAAGAAAAAAACGAAAGGATTTCCACTTCAATCGGGGCTAAAGAGTCACAATAGTGAACTTTTGGAATTATTAATAAGAAGCTAAGCCTGAAAGGTTTTAAAAACCCGTCAGGTTTAAATAAAATACGATATGTCAACAATACAAGAAGCAATAAAAAAAAATATCCTAATCCTTGATGGAGCAATGGGAACCATGTTACAACGCTATAATTTCTCGGAAGAAGATTTTCGCGGAGAGCGTTTCAAGGATTTTCCACATCCCTTAAAAGGAAACAACGATTTACTATCCATAACACAACCACAAGCAATTCGAGATGTTCACGCCGCTTATTATGAAGCAGGCGCGGACATCGTCGAGACAAACACTTTCTCGGGAACCACAATTGGTATGGCCGATTATTTTCTGGAAGATTTGGTTTACGAATTAAACTACGAATCAGCAAAAATTGCCAAAGAAGTAGCGGATGAATTTACCGCTAAAAATCCGGACAAGCCTCGTTTTGTAGCCGGTTCAATCGGGCCGACAAACAGAACGGCAAGTATGTCACCCGATGTAAATGACCCGGGATACAGAGCCGTAACTTTTGATGATCTGAGAATAGCTTACAAACAACAAGTAGAAGCCTTAATGGATGGCGGATGCGATTTGCTTTTAGTAGAAACGATTTTCGATACACTAAACGCAAAAGCAGCACTTTTTGCTATTGAAGAAGTAAAAGACGAACGCAATCTTGATATTCCGATCATGGTTTCGGGAACGATTACAGATGCTTCAGGAAGAACACTTTCGGGACAAACTGTAGAAGCCTTTTTGATTTCAGTATCACATATACCGTTATTAAGTGTAGGATTCAATTGCGCCTTAGGAGCCGATTTGTTGAAACCGTATTTAAAAACATTATCACAACATACACAGTTTAATGTTTCAGCACATCCAAATGCTGGCTTGCCAAACGCATTTGGAGAATACGACGAAACACCGGAACAGACGCAAGCACTAATCAAAGAATATTTAGACGATAATTTGATCAATATAATAGGAGGTTGTTGCGGAACAACTCCGGATCATATTCGATTAATTGCTGAGGTTGCGAAGGGGTATAAGCCGAGAGTGGCACCGGTTATTGCGTAATTAACAAGCATAAATTTTTCTTGCCAACATAAGCGTATTGTTTGTGCCAGAAAAGACATAAAACGCGGGCTGTCATTCCGACGAAGGAGGAATCTCCGCAATGTGAGCAACTAACGAAGATTCCTCCTTCGTCGGAATGACAAAAATGAGGAGTCGATCGTATGAAATGTTGGACGAGATTACTTCGTTTCTTATAATGACAATTGGAACGTTAAATGAAAAGAGATAAAAAGGTAGCCTGAACTGGCAGATTGAATATAAAAAGGTATAATAAGTTCAGGAGGAACAAAATATATAATTAGGTTCAAAGATTTGAAAAACGATAATTGAAATCGTGGAAACATAAAGTTCTTATAAAACCGAGATTGCGTGAGGGATAGAAGTGGATAGCCCACAGCCTGACGAAGGAAGAGCGAGGACTTGGAACGGATAGCCCGGTTCGCCGCGGCGAAACACGCCCAAAATAAAATAATTAGAACACAGATACCTACAAGGTTTTGGAAACCTTGCAGAACACAAATAAAGAATAAAAACTCAGGACCTAAGAACCTTAGGACCTCAGTAACTTAAAAAGAAAATGGCAGAAAATAGAAGAGACCTTGTATTAGCAGGATTAGAACCGTTGATTATTACACCTCAAAGTGTTTTTGTAAACATTGGAGAACGTACGAATGTAACCGGTTCAAGAAAATTCCTTCGTCTGATCAAGGAAGAGAAATATGACGAGGCACTTGATATTGCAAGACAACAAGTAGAAGGTGGAGCACAAATCATCGATATTAATATGGATGAAGGAATGCTTGATGGTGTTCAGGCAATGACAAAATTCCTGAATTTAATAGCATCAGAACCGGACATTTCGAGAGTTCCAATTATGATCGACAGTTCGAAATGGGAAATCATTGAGGCGGGTCTTAAAGTAGTACAAGGAAAAAGTGTGGTCAACTCCATTTCATTAAAAGAAGGAGAAGAAGCGTTTATTCACCATGCTAAATTAATCAAACGTTACGGAGCGGCGGCAATCATCATGGCTTTTGACGAAGTGGGTCAGGCCGATAATTTTGATCGTAGAGTCGAAATTTGTCAGCGTTCGTACGATATTTTAGTTAATAAAGTCAATTTCCCTCCGCAAGATATCATTTTCGATTTAAATATTTTCCCCGTTGCAACCGGAATGGAAGAACATCGCTTAAATGCTTTGGACTTTTTCAGAGGAACAAAATGGGTTCGTGATAATTTGCCTCACGCACATATCAGTGGTGGAGTTAGTAACGTTTCATTCTCTTTTAGAGGGAACGATCATGTTCGAGAAGCCATGCACTCGGTGTTTTTATATCATGCCATTAAAAACGGAATGACAATGGGAATCGTAAATCCTGAAATGCTTTCGATTTACGATGATATTCCAAAAGACCTGCTAGAACACGTAGAAGATGTAATTTTAGACAGACGAGATGATGCTACTGAAAGACTTTTAGATTTTGCGGAAAATGTAAAAGGAGAAGTAAAAAGCGACGAAAAAGCAATTCAGGAATGGCGTTTAGGAACCGTTCAGGAACGTATTACACATTCGTTGGTAAAAGGAGTTGATGCTTTTATTGAAGAAGATGTAGAAGAAGCCCGTTTAGCAGCCGTAAAACCAATTGAAGTTATCGAAATCAATTTGATGACAGGAATGAACGTCGTAGGAGATTTATTCGGAAGCGGAAAAATGTTCCTGCCACAGGTAGTGAAATCGGCACGTGTAATGAAAAAAGCCGTTGCTTATTTATTGCCTTATATTGAAGCCAGTAAACAAGCCGGGGACAAATCAGGAAACGGAAAAATCCTAATGGCGACCGTAAAAGGAGACGTTCACGATATAGGTAAAAACATTGTATCGGTCGTATTAGCTTGTAACAATTACGAAATTGTTGATTTAGGAGTAATGGTGCCTCCGGAAAAAATCATTGCCGCAGCAATCGAACACAATGTAGATATTATCGGATTGAGCGGACTGATTACGCCTTCGCTTGACGAGATGGTTTATCTGGCAAAGGAATTAGACAAACAAGGTATTAAAATTCCGATTATGATCGGGGGAGCAACGACTTCACGTGCGCATACCGCGGTGAAAATTGCGCCACAATACAGAGAAACCGTAATTCACGTAAACGATGCTTCAAGAGCCGTAACTGTTGCCGGAAATCTGTTAGATCATAACCGAAAAATATACGCGAGCGATATTCGTGCAGAATACGATTCTTTTAGAGAAACGTTCTTAAACCGTTCAAGAGACAAAAATTTCTTAACGATTGAGCAAGCCCGTAAAAATAAATTACAATTGGATTGGGAAGAATACAAACCCGTAACGCCAAAAGTAATTGGTAAACAAATTGTCGAGGTAGAACTGGACGTTTTGGTACCCTACATTGACTGGACACCGTTTTTTAGAACTTGGGAATTGTTCGGAAAATATCCGGCGATTTTAACCGATGAGGTAGTTGGAAAAGAAGCAACATCTGTTTTTGCAGATGCTCAGGCGATGTTGAAAGTAATTTTAGAAGAGAAAAAATTATCTGCAAAAGGGATTTACGGAATTTTTCCATGTAACCAGGTAGATGATGATGATATTGAATTGCGTGATGAAAACGGAAAAGTGTTGGAGAAATTCTTAACACTTCGTCAGCAGTCGCAAAAAACAAAAGGAGCACCAAACATTGCTTTGTCGGATTTTATTTTACCAAAAGATTCAGGAGTTACCGATTATATGGGCGCTTTCTGTGTGACAACAGGTTTTGGAGTAGACGAGTGGGCTGCCGAATTCGAGAGAGATTTAGACGATTACAACTCGATTATGGTAAAAGCATTGGCCGATCGTTTTGCTGAAGCTTTCGCCGAATATTTACACGAGCAGGTTCGTATGGCTTATTGGGGTTATGATCCCGGTGAAACCTTATCAAAAGAAGATTTGATCGAAGAAAACTATAAAGGAATTCGTCCGGCTCCGGGATATCCAGCATGTCCGGATCACTTAGAGAAACCAACAATTTGGAAACTTCTAAATGTAGCCGAAGAAATTGGAGTAACCTTAACAGAAAGTATGGCGATGTGGCCGGCTTCGTCTGTATCAGGATATTATTTCGGAAACCCAAAAAGTAAATATTTTGGACTAGGAAAAATAAAAGAAGATCAGGTTATTGATTACGCCAAAAGAAGAAGTGTACCAACCGATTATGCCATGAAGTGGCTTAATCCAAACATAGCAGATTAGGGGGGAGTTATTTTTTGTTTCAGGTTTCAAGTTTCAGGTTCGCCTATAACTTGAAACCTGAAACTTGAAACCTGAAACAAACGAAACCTAGAACCAACGCAGCCAATTGATTTACGTTTTTTGATTTAGATTTTACTCAAAATTCATAATTCATAACTCATAATTTTTAAAATGAAAGTAACAGAACATATAGAAAACGCTAAGGGAAAAACATTATTTTCATTTGAAATTATTCCGCCTCAAAAAGGAAAAAGTATTCAGGATTTGTATGATAATATCGATCCGTTGATGGAGTTTAATCCGCCGTTTATTGATGTGACTACTTCACGCGAAGAGTACATTTATATCGATAAAGGGAATGGGCTTTTAGACAAAAAACTGACTCGTATGCGTCCGGGTACACTTGGAATTTGCGCTTCTATAAAACATAAATATAATGTTGATACTGTACCGCACTTGCTTTGTGGCGGATTTACACAGGAAGAAACAGAATACATGCTGGTAGATTGTCATTATTTAGGAATCAATAATTTAATGGCGCTTCGTGGTGATGCGATGAAGGACGAACAATCCTTTGTACCAAAAGCAGGAGGGAATAGTTTTGCTATAGATTTAGTAAAACAAATCAATGAGTTAAATCAAGGGAAATACCTGCATGAAGTAATGGATATTGACAACAAAGCTGATTTTTGTATTGGTGTTGCTGGGTATCCGGAGAAACATTTAGAATCTCCTTCCTTACAATCTGATTTAAGAAGATTAAAAGAAAAAGTAGATGCAGGAGCAGATTACGTGGTAACGCAGATGTTTTTTGACAATGCAAAATACTTCGAATTTGTAGCAAAAGCCAGAGAAATGGGAATTACAGTTCCTATTATTCCGGGGATAAAACCAATTGCCGTACAAAAGCATTTGCAGATTTTGCCACAGATTTTTCGTATTGATCTTCCGGAAGATTTAATTCATGCCGTAGATCAATGTAAAAACAATGCCGAAATCAAACAAGTAGGAGTAGAGTGGGCGATCCAACAATCCTTAGAGTTAAAAGCGGCTGGAGTACCTGTATTGCATTATTATTCAATGGGAAAATCAGAAAATATTCGCCAAATAGCGAGTCATATTTTTTAGAAAAAGTATATTTTGTTATATTCTTTTCAATTTGAACGAAGGAAACCCGAGCGACAGCGAATAGAAGAAGTAAATCGGATGCTATGGAACTTGAGTCTCCTTCGTTAAAATAACAACCCAGTTTGGAATTTGGAATTTTTAATTTTTGGAATTTAATTTTAAACATTATGAAACAAGAAGAATTACAGGCGATAGCCGCTCAGTTAAAACATCCAACAGGAGAAAAAGGAATTGAAATGGCCAACATGATGCATGAAACCAACATCAACATGACGTACCATTCTATTCAAAATCTGAATGTTTCTAAAGAAAATAAAATTCTGGAATTGGGTCACGGAAATGCGGGACACTTAGAATTTCTAATGGATCAAGCGGAGAGCCTGGTGTATTATGGACTCGAAATGTCTGAGTTAATGTTTCAGGAAGCCAGACAAATCAACAGGAATTATGTTTCTCAAAAACAAGCCTTCTTTTTGCTTTACGATGGAGGTGTAATCCCGGCTACAGACTCCTTTTTTGATAAAATCTTCACTGTAAATACGATTTATTTCTGGCAAAAACCGGAAGAATTACTTTTAGAAATTTACAGAGTTCTAAAACCAAACGGAACATTCTGTTTAACCTTTGCAGAAGAAAGTTTCATGAAACAACTTCCGTTTACAGAGTATGAATTTACACTGTACAGCACTGAAAAAGCGCAGGAGTTAATCGAAAAAACAGCTTTTAAAATGGTCTACAAAGAAACGCTGACCGAAAAAATAAAAAGCAAAACAGGCGAATTAGTCGACAGAGCTTTTACCACTATTGTGTTAGAAAAATAACAAAAAAGAAGGCGATTGCTTTTGGCGCTCTTTTTTTGAGTACTTTAATTGCTTTTCTATTTTGAGTTTCTATTTCTGAATCCTAATACTTTTTTAAAATTATGGAGGTTAAAAAAATCAATTTCCTAAAAAGCTACAGTAGTATTCTATTGCTTTTAGGAGGTATCATTGCAGGAAGTATTTTAGGGTTGTTGTTTGGTAAGGATGTTGAGGTAATCAAACCACTGGGAGACATTTTTCTTAATTTGCTTTTCACGGCAATTATTCCGCTTATTTTCTTTACGATCGCTTCTTCAATTGCCAATTTAGAAAAAACAGAAAAACTAGGGAGACTATTTGTTATTATGGTCCTTGTTTTCCTCGGAACCCTTTTGATTTCGGCTATTGTAATGATTGTAGCCGTATATATTTTTCCGATTCATCAAGATATAATTATTTCCAAAGTTCCATTAGAAAACATAAAATCCGGTAGTATTGGCGAGCAAATAGCGCAATTGGTTACGGTAAATGATTTCTTCGAATTATTGTCCCGAAAAAGCATGCTGGCGCTAATAATTTTCTCTTTTTTAATAGGTTTTGCAAGTTTGCAGTCCGGTGAGAAGGGAAGTAGTTTCAGAAGCTTTTTAGATTCAGGTAACGAAGTGATGAAACAGTTATTGAATCTGATTATGAAACTGGCTCCAATTGGTTTGGGGGCATATTTTGCCTATCAGGTTGGTGTTTTTGGTCCGCAGCTATTTGGTGTTTATGCAAAACCTTTGGGGATTTATTACGGAGCATGTATTTTTTATTTCTTTACATTCTTTAGCTTATACGCCTTTATTGCCGGAGGAAAAAGAGCATTTGTGGTATTTTGGAGTAATAATATAACGCCGGCTTTGACAGCAGTGGGAACTTGCAGCAGTATTGCGACGATTCCCGCAAATCTGGAAGCGGCAGAAAAAATGAACATCCCAAATCATGTCCGGAACCTGGTCATTCCGCTTGGTGCGCCCTTGCACAAAGACGGATCGAGTATGTCTTCTATACTTAAGATCACGGTTCTTTTTGCCATGTTTGGAAAAGACTTCACAGAACCTTCTACTATTCTTTTAGCATTGGGAATTACAGTAATCGTTTCGATTGTTGAAGGCGGAATCCCAAACGGAGGTTATATAGGCGAGGTTTTAGCCATAACCGTTTATGGACTTCCAATGGAGCAGGCCTTACCGGTAGCGATGATTTTAGGGACACTTGTGGACCCGATTGCGACGCTGCTCAATGTCAACGGTGATTTAATCTGTTCGATGATGATTTCCCGTTTTTCCGAAAAAACCAAATGGTAACCTACTTATTTTTAGTTTAAAATCTTTTATTAATTCGCTCCATCTGTAAATGCTGCGCGCTGTTTTTTCAGATGAGGACATAAATAACAATAGCATGAATTCAGTACTTCAGCATGATCTAAACAATTTTGAAAATATACTTGAAAAAGCAAAACAACACGGGATTGGTTTTTTGAATAATCTTGAAAATATCCCGACATCTACTAAAGCGACAATTGAACCGGATCGTACCTTAAACGAATTAGGTTTAGGTTCTTTAGAAGCATTAAAAGAATTCAATGAGCGAATGGCTCCACTAATGGTTGCTTCGCCGGGACCCAGATATTGGGGATTTGTGACGGGAGGATCTACTCCGGCTTCTATTGTTGGCGATTGGCTGGCTTCGGTTTACGATCAAAATGCACAATCGATAAAAGCACAAGGAGGCGCTTCAGCTTTAATAGAGTTTGAAACTATAAATTTGTTATTGCAGTTATTGGGATTGCCAAAATCCTTTATGGGCGGATTTGTAACAGGAGCAACCATGTCTAATTTTACCTCTTTAGGAGTGGCAAGACAATGGTTTGGAGCTCAATTTGGGAAAGATTTTGCTAAAAACGGAATTACAGAAACTATAAATATCTTTACTGCAACGCCACATTCTTCTGCTGTGAAGTCATTAGCAATGCTCGGAATCGGAAGCCAGAATTATAGTGTTGTAAAAACGCTGGAAGACAACCGTGAAGCCATTGATGTTGCTGATCTGGAAGATAAAATTAAAGCCTTAAACGGAAAACCGTTTATCTTAATTTCAAGTGCAGGAACAGTCAATACAGCTGATTTTGATGATTTTGTGGCTATTGCTGAACTGAAAGAAAAATACAACTTTTGGTGGCATATTGATGCTGCCTTTGGTGCTTTTGCAGCTGTTTCAGATAAGTTTAAACCTTTAGTTGACGGTTGGGAAAATGCGGATAGTATTACCATAGACTGTCATAAATGGCTAAATGTACCTTATGAAAGTGCTTTTTATTTGATTAAGAAAGACCATGTGAATTTACAAATTGAAACTTTTCAGAATTCTAATGCGCCTTATTTGGGAAATCCGTTGGAGAATTTTAATTATTTGAATGTGTTGCCTGAAAATTCACGACGTTTAAGAGCGCTTCCGGTTTGGTTTTCTTTATTGGCCTATGGAAAGGAAGGTTTCTGTGATATTGTGGAAAGTAGCGCGTCATTGGCCCTGCACTTTGGAAATGCGCTTATCGAAGATGATAGTTTTGAACTTTTGGCACCAATCCGACTTAATAATGTTTGTTTTACTTTGAAAGGAGATCACAATCAGGAAAAAGTAGCGTCGTTTTTGACACTGCTAAATGATGGAGGAAAAGTATTTATGACCCCAACCGTATACCAAAACCGAAAAGGAATTCGTGCTTCCTTTGTCAATTGGAGAACAACTGAAAATGATATTAAGATTGTAATTGAAGAAATGAGAGTTACGCTGTCAGAAATATAAGAGTATTATTTTTTTAACTTTTTAAAAATCCCGTTTAGTTATGTAAACGGGATTTTTTATTGGTTTTTTGTAAGTTTTTTAATAAAACAGCTTGTTTGAATTTAACGGTTTTTGATATTTATTTTTAAGAATATTCTAATTTTAGATTAATGTTGCCTTAAGATTGGATTAATTTTTAAGAATTTCTCATTTTAAACGTTAAATACTATCCTTATTTAGAATAATTAAAAATAATTTGGAAATAGCATTTTCTGAAGTTAATTTTGTGCCAAATTTTAACATTCACCACAAATTTTAACTGATGCAAATAAATAGAATAGTAATCTTGATATTGGTTTTCCTGACTTCAATACAAGGTTTCTCACAAAAAAACAAAGTAAACTTAACGGGTATTGTTCTAACACAAAGTGGTCAGCCGGCAGAAGGTGTTTCAGTTGCATTAAAGGGAACGCGTTATGCTACTTTAACCAATGAAAAAGGGGAATATGAAATTGCTGCCGAACCGGGGAATTATACATTATCAATAAATTTTGTTGGATATAAACCTAAACTAACAAAAATAAGCTTGGAAGAATCCAATAAAGAGGCTCCAAGTATAACAATAGAAGAAGATACCGCTGCTTTGGATGAAGTTCAGGTAGTAGGTAAAACGAAGGTGCAGCGCGTTAAAGAAGAAGCTTTTAATATTACAGCAGTAGATTTAAAACAATTGTACAATACTTCAGCTGATTTGAATCAGGTTTTGAATAGAACGACTGGTGTGCGTGTTCGCGAAACCGGAGGGATGGGATCGCAATTTAATTTCTCCTTAAATGGGTTTTCAGGCGATCAGGTTAAGTTTTTTATGGACGGAATTCCTTTGGATAATTATGGACCTTCGTTTACATTGAATAATATTCCAACCAATATGGCGGAACGAATTGATGTATATAAAGGAGTTGTACCGATTGAATTAGGTGGAGACGCTTTAGGTGGAGCAGTAAATATTGTGACCAATAAAAGTGTTAAGAGATATATTGATGCATCTTATAGTTTTGGGTCTTTTAATACTCATAAAGCAGCATTAAATACACGTTTTACAAGTAAGAATGGTTTGGTGACTAATTTTAATGCCTTTCTTAATTATTCTGATAACAGCTATAAAGTTGAGGCTGAGGTTCCAGATCCTTTTACAGGACTTTTTGGTCCAAAAGAAGAATTAAAACATTTTCATGACGGATACAAACAAGGTGCAATTATCGCCGAAGTAGGGGTGAAAGATAAAAAATATGCAGATTATTTATTGGTTGGGATCGCAGTAAGCGCTAACAAAAAAGAAACACAACAGGGAAGAACAATGTTTAGGGTAGTTGGTGATGCTTTTGAAGATAGCCAGAATTTTGTACCCTCTTTAAAGTATAAAAAAACAAATTTATTTACTAAAGATTTAACGGCAACTTTGGCGGCATCTTACAATATTGCAGAAGAAAGAACGGTAGATACTTCATCAAGAAGATTTACATGGAGAGGCCCTCGAACTGATGTACCCGGATATAGTAGTAGTGGGGAGCTTAATTCGGAAAAAGTATTAAATGTATTTAAAGTAAAGTCTTTTCAAAGTAATACAAATTTTAAATACAATATAAATGAAAATAATAGTCTACTCTTAAACTATACTCATTTGGGTTATCGACGTAAAGAAGATAATGAGTATACAACCAAGGATGTACCAAAGGAACCGGTAGTCAATAAAAATATAATTGGTTTTTCGTATAGTTTATCTGCGCTTCAAAAAAGATTGTCTTATACCGCATTTGTCAAAATGCTGGATTTGCAAGGCAAAATAGTAGAGAACCCAAAAACTGTAAATGAGAAAGTAATAAAGCCATCTTATAATTTTACGGGTTATGGTACAGCGGCAGCCTATTTTTTAATTCCGGAACAATTGCAGGTTAAAGCTTCTTTTGAACATGCATATAGACTTCCGGCTGCGGTAGAACTGTTAGGAGATGGAGGAATTAATATTATCCCTAATCCTTATCTTATGCCGGAGTCTAGTGATAATATGAATATTGGATTGTCTTATAAAAAAACTTTTGAGAAACATTCATTTGCCATAGAAGGAAACTTTCTTTATCGAGAGGCAAAAAACTTTATAAATTCTGTTCCTTATCAGAATAAGAGTCAATATCAAAACACTAAAAATGTTCAGGTAACAGGATTTGATGGAATTGTACATTATGGTTATAAACAATGGCTTAGTTTGGATTTGAATGCTACTTATCAAAAAACTTTAAATAAGGATAACAGCGTCTCAGTTGGCTCTGATCAAATTAATTACTTGTACAATAAACAAATGCCTAATATTCCAATTTTATACGGAAATGCGAATTTAGGATTCTCTTTCAAACATATTAAATATGCAGATGATCTTTTTTCTGTAAACTTATTAGCCAGTTATTCCGATAGTTATTACTTGAGGAATCCTAAATTAGGAGAGACTGGTAAAAAAGAGATTCCTGAACAACTTTTTTATTCAGCATCTGTAGCCTATTCACTTAAAAATGGCCGTTATAATATTGCGTTGGAATGTTATGATATTACTGATGTTAATTTGTACGATTATTTTAATGTGCAGAAACCAGGAAGATCCTTTACGATAAAACTTCGATATTTCTTCATGTAGTCCACAATTCAAAACAATAATAAATTCTTATTCTCCAAGCCTGTATTTTAATTACAGGATCCAATTAATTAAAAATTCAATAATTATGAAAACAATTAAAATTAAAAATCTATTAGCTCTTATGCTAATGTCAGTTACTATATTTTCTTGTAGCAGTGACGATTCTCCAACAAATGAAGAACCTGTAGTTGTTACACCGGAACCAGTTGTAATAAGTAAATATGCAATAGGTTACCAAACCGGAACATGGAATGAAAATTACATGTGGAGCTTTAATTCATTAGATGAATTAATGACCGGAACAATTGATATGACTGGAAAAGGAATTGAACAAGGAGGTTCTTATATTCCTCTTGCGAATACGATGTTTGCATTGGATAGTGAAGCGGAAGGTGCTGCTCCTTATGCTTTAAACGCTGCGGGTCAGTTAATTGCCGGAAGTCGTGTTTTTATAGAATCGCCTTTTGCATATGGTGTTACAGACGACAATAAATTATTAATTATTGGTGCTTCATGGGAAGGTGCATCTTCAAATAATGAATTGATTGTTTATGATCCTACAAAACAATATATTACAGGTCGTAAGTTTGATAATTTTGCAACAACTACCGGACGCTTTGATTTTCCTACTGGAGTAACAGTTGTTGGAGATAAAGTATTTGTTTCTGTTTTCAACAGAGATGCAAGTGAAGATTGGAATATTGATCAAACAAAAGCATACATCAGAGTTTATGATTATCCTTCTTTAACATTTGTGAAAAGAATTGAAGATCCTCGTACTACAGCAGCTGGTATGTACTATACAAACACAGGTATTGTACGTACGGAGTCTGGTAACGTATATACTTTTTCTTCAAATGCTAAGGCTGGAGGTTACAAGGCACCTTCTACAACAATTGGTTCCGGAATTCTTCGCATCAACAAAGGTCAAACAGAATTTGACGCTTCTTATTTCTTTGATCTTGAGGCAAGCTCAATTAACGGTAAAGTGTTAGCAGCGTATCCACTTGGAGGAGAAAAAGCCTATATCGTTTACATACCTACAGCAGATGACACAGTACTTTGGGGATTCCTTAATCATTCTTCTTATAAATTTAAATCGGCAATTGTAGATTTACCATCTAAAAAAATAACTCCGGTAACAGGATTGCCTGGACATGCGGGTGATAGTTACTTTGGTGTTGGAAGCTTGTATTATGAAAATGGAAATGCTTATAAGGCTTTTGTAACTAATACAGAGGTTCGTGTTTACAAAATTAATACGGAAACAGGTTTAGCTACTGCAGGTGCAAAAGTAACCGGAGGAGGAACTGATATCTCTGCTATTACTAAATTAACACATACAACAAAAGGGACTAAATAAATTAGACTTTTTTGCTTTGATTTTTAACCATATAATCAATTTTTTTACAAGAATTGATTATATGGTTTTTTAAAATAATTAAAATTACTGACAGATAGACAATTCTATAATGAGTATTATCAAACAACAAACTTCTAAACCACAAAAAAAAGGAAAATCCCGTTTCAGTAAAGTCAATGCCTGGTTGCATTTATGGTTGGGACTTGCTTCCGGAATTATTGTTTTTATAATGGGAATTACGGGTTGCATATTGGTTTTTGAAGAAGAAATCAGGCAATTTACTTCACCGTGGTTGTATGTTGAAGCTCAAGAATCAGAGCAATTATTACCTCCTTCTAAGGTTTACAGTATAGTTCAGAAAGCGGTACCGGAAAAAGAAATACATGGTTTATGGTACAATGGTTTGGATAAATCAATAAAAGTCGATATCGAATCGGATTCATTGCTTTATGTAAATCCATACAATGGTAAAATTACCGGAATTGTACATCATGAAGACTTTTTCCATTTCGTAGACGAAGGACATCGTAATCTCTGGTTAGAGCGTGAAATTGGAGCACAGATCACAGCTTGGGCAACCTTTATTTTTTTCTTTTTGTTAATCAGCGGACTTATCCTTTGGTTGCCAAAAAAATGGAATAAAACCACTGTAAACAATAGTTTTAAGATAAAATGGGATGCAAAGCTCAAACGTTTAAATTATGATCTTCATAATGTAATGGGGTTTTATGTGATTGTTTTAGCTGTCCTTATCTCTTTTACGGGCATGCTGATGAGTTTTCACTGGCTCAGAGAAAGTACGTATTGGATCAGTGGTGGCTGGGCCGATGTAAAAGATAAGAAAGAACAACCTGTACCAATAAAAAAAGATACATTATCCGGGCAACAAATGACAAAACTGGCTGCTGCCGATTTTATTTGGAAAAAAGTACGTACCGAAATCGCCAAAGAGAATAAAGAAGCCGTGATTATTCATTTTCCCGATGATCCAAAAGAAGATTTTTATGCCTGTACCGATATGCATAAGGGAATTTGGAGAGATTTATATTTTGATTCAAAAACCTTAGAGCTGCTTCCAAAATCAGAAAAATATATTAGTAACGAACGTTTCTCAGATTGGTTAATGCGTTCCAATTACAGTCTTCACATAGGGGCGATCGGAGGATTGTCAACCAAAATTATCTATTTTATTGGCAGTTTAATTTGTGCCAGTTTACCAATTACCGGATTTTATATCTGGTGGGGAAGAAAGAAAAAAAAGCCTGTGGCCAGTAAGCCTTAAATCATTTTTTGATCTGTTTTGTGTTAGTTGTAAAAAGTCTTTTGAAAGAAGTAAAACTCTTTTCGAAAGGCTTTTTTTAGTGAAAAGTAATAAGTGGTATGTGAAAAGTAATTTGATATTATGTACTCAATTGAAGTTGAGGTGATAGTTGTAAAAGCAGATTTCTGATCGATGCAAAATAAAGAACCCCCATAAAATTAGTATTTTATGGGGGTTCTTACGGGGGCAAAAAAGGCAATTTTAGATTCTGTAGGTGAATGCTAGTGTTGCAATGCGATTATCAAGATCGTATCTTTTATCGATACTTGTTTGTCTGATAACCGAATTGATATAAAAGTTATTGGTGTTGAAAATATCGGTAACATTAAGTTTGATGCTTCCTTTATTGGCTAAAACCTGTTTAGAAATTCCGATACTGAAGTCAAAGAAATTGTCGCGCTCGTAAATACCAAGATTTGATTTCGATTGATATTGTGCATTTGCTTCCGCTTTCCAGGTTTCTGTAATGGTGAATGAATTCTGAACGTTCATGTTTAGCGTTACTATAGGGTCAATTTTTTCTGTGTTTACGACTTTCCCCATAAACTTATTTTCGAAAACATTAAGAAGCGTATTCACGGACCACCATTTGTAGATTTCGGCCGTATTGGTGATATTTACTCCATAATTATACGATTTGTCAACGTTAATCTGCGAAGTCACGGTAGTATTATCTGCCGGATTATAGACGTAAACTTCTGTAAAAACGTCTTTGGTTTTGTTGAAATATACAGTAGCCATAAAAGCGCTTTTCCAGGCATAACCTATTTCTGCTGCATGCGTTATTTCAGGAATTAAATTTGGATTTCCTTGTGAATAATTGAACGAATCATCATAAAATCGGAATGGATTCAGATCAAACTGGCTTGGTCTGTTGATTCTTTTGCTGTAAGAAGCGTGCATCGCATGGTTTTCGGTGAATTCATATTTTAATGAAAGACTTGGAAACCATTTCAAATAATCGTCTTTATGTTCCTCATTCATGGTTTTTTGCAGAATATTTATAGCCGTATATTCGGTTCTGATACCTCCTTGGATATTTAGTTTTTCTAATTGATATTTATAGTTAACGTATGCGGCGTAAATTTGCTCTTTATATTCAAAGTGATTGGTGGATTTAAGATCGGTTATCCACTCATTATTCTGTGAATATTCATAAATCGAAGGGTTGTCGTTGTTTTTTACACTCCCTTTAAAACCCCATTCTATGCTTTGTTTTTCTTTTAAAGGATTGACAAAATCAACTTTTCCTGTAAAGACTCGCAACTGAGAAGGAATAAAACCCCTGCGGTCATCGATTTCAACCATACTGGCAGGGTCTATATTTTTGGCACTCTGAAACTGATTGGATCTGAATTTCGACGTTTCATATTCAAAATCAAACGACATTGTTTTGCCTTCCGTATCGAATTTATGAACTCCCGAAAATGCATAGGTGTAATCGTTCCATTTTTCTTTGCTGTCATTGTAAGTGGCAGCATCAAATTGTAATTGATTCATTGCATTAAACAACGTATTTCTACCGTCAGCTATATTTTGATAGCGACCGATTTTAGCATCAACGTAGACCTCTAAATTTGTTTTCGGAGAGATTTCGTATTGCGTTCCAATTTTGAAATTGTTTGACGTAAGCGGTTCGTCAGTCACAGAAGTTTGATAGTTTTTGGAAGAAACCGTTTGTCGGGTTTCATCAGTATATTGCAGCTGATTGAATTTTTTGCGTTCCTCTTCTCCCCTGAAAGTGTAACTGTAATTACCATAAACACCCCACTTATCTTTGTTGTAGTTTAAATTAAATCCGGAATTGGTTCGGTTTTTTCTCCCTCTGGCATAACTGGTAAAAGCTGTTCCCTTAAGACCGGATGAATTTGGTTTTTTTAAGACAATATTGATGATTCCGGCCTTTCCTGTAGCGTCGTATTTTGAAGAAGGATTCGTAATAACTTCAATTTGTTTGATATTAGAGGAGGCCGTAGATTTTAAATAATTGGCAAGCTCTTTTTGAGAAAGCTGCGTCAGTTTACCATTTATCATCACAGCAACCCCCTGTTGTCCTCTTATCGATAAATCGCCATCCTGAGAGACAACAACGCCCGGAGCACGAGACAAAACGTCTAAGGCAGTTCCTCCTTCAGAAATAATACTGTTTTCGACATTAAATACAAGTCGATCTGATTTTTGAGTATATAAAACCTTCTTTTTGGTGATTACAATTTCTTCTAAAGCATTAATAGTGGTTTCGACAACACTATCGGTTTCTTTTTCGGTTTGCGAATAACTGTACACCGAAAAGACAAGCATAAGGGAGGTTATAATATTTTTCATATTATTTATTTTAAATTAGAGCATAATAAATAGTTTCGTAAACTCAGGGAGCTCGAAAACGGAGACAATCGAATACCGATGAAAAGTAAAAGGGATGTTTTACTGCAGGATAATTTCTTCCAGTTGATTCGTTATTTTTTGCTGAAAACGAGAAGTTTGTTCTAGTAACTGCTGAAGTAAATTTTTGATAAAGCTAAAGGAAGGAGGCATTGGATGTTTTTTTGGAGTTTCAATCTTCAAATATAACACTATTTGTATCAAGTCTAAATAAAAACAAAGTAAAAGTGACTGTTAAAATAACAAAGTGCTGAAGGTTAGTTGTTTTTAAAAAGGAAAGAATAGATTTCAAAACAAAAAAATCGCCCTATAGTACAATAGAGCGATTTTGTGAACTTGCAAAGCAAGATATATAAGGTGCAACCTGAGACTGAAAACCGAGACTGAAAACTTATTTAGTAATCTCTCTAAACACAGCCTCCAGGTTTTTGTTTTTCTGATTTAGTTGTAACGTTTTTAACCCATTTTCATTGGCGAAGTCAAAAAGGGCAGGGCGCATGTCTTTTTCAGTAATAAAAGTAAGTTCCCAGATCATATCATGCGTATTAACGTAAGAGCTGATATTTTCGAGTTTGGCTAGTAATTGTGGCTCTACCTGATAATCAAATTCTACTTCGATTACCTGTTGTTTGTCTTCAGAAATTAATTTGTCTAATTTTTTATCCGCTACAATTTGTCCTTTGTCAATAATTATGACACGATCACAGATGGCTTCGACCTCTTGCATGATGTGCGTTGATAGAAAAACGGTTTTATTTTTCCCTACATTTTTAATTACATTTCGGATTTCCATTAACTGGTTAGGATCCAGACCGGTAGTTGGTTCGTCCAAAATCAAAACATCAGGATTGTGTAGTAAAGCATTGGCAAGTCCCACACGCTGGCGGTATCCTTTTGACAACTGTCCTATTTTTTTATGACTTTCGACTGACAGTCCTGTCAGTTGTATTACTTCTTCGATTCTTGCTTTTTCTACCTGATAAACATCAGCGTTAAAAGCCAAATACTCACGAACATACAAATCCAAATATAAGGGATTGTGTTCCGGTAAGTAGCCAATAGAAAGTTGTACCGCCTTAGTGTTTGTCATGACATCATGACCATTTACAAGGGCTGAGCCACTATCGGCAAGTAAATAAGTAGTCAAAATTTTCATCAGAGTAGATTTTCCGGCTCCGTTTGGACCAAGAAATCCAACGATTTCACCCTTTTCAATCTTAAATGAAACTTCATTAAGCGCTTTTTGCGTTCCGTAACTTTTTGATATACTGTTTACTTCTATCGACATAACTTTTTATTTGCTACAAAAGTAAACAGAAATAACTTTGATTGCTAAAAATTAGCATTCAAAGAATTCTTAAAATAAATATAAAACCCAGCAATGACGGCATCGTTCTTGCTTAAGGGACAATACAATTTAAATTAAAACCCAAATTATGAAAAAATTTTTAATTATCGCTGCTTTGGCGATGACTAGTTTTGTAAGCGCGCAAAAAGGAACTGTATTAGTAGGTGGAAACATTGATTATTCTTCAACAACTGTAGATTACAGAACAGACGAATTTAAAAGCAATAAATTTAGTTTTTCTCCTAGAGTAGGATACCAATTTAATGACAACTGGACTGTTGGAGGTGAATTTACTATATCTTCATCAAAAAATGATTCAAATGCAAGGTTCGAAGAGGGGAAAACAAGTGGTTCTAGATTTGGAGCATTTGTACGTTATTCTGTGCCATTGAATCAAACTTTTTCTGTTTTTGCTGATTTAGGAGCAGGTTTTCAAAATCAAACTGAAAAAGGATATACTTCTAATGGAGTTTATACTAAAACTAAAGCGGATGGTGTGTATGTTGGTGTAACTCCAGCTCTTTTTATCAATATGAAAAAAGGTTTCGGTTTAAACTTCAGTATTGGTGGTTTAGGATACGAAACATTAAGCTACGATAACAACGGAGCAGATGTTAGTTCATTTAACTTCAACTTTGGTAAAACAGCTAGTATTGGAATTTCTAAGAATTTCTAATATTAAATTAGTTTTCAATCTTAAAAAGCACTCCAATCGGAGTGCTTTTTTTGTTTCAACTTGTTTGGTATGGCTAAAAGATTTTATTACTGATGAATTGTTTGAAGCGAACCTTTAGCCGTAAAAATTACTATGGAAAACTTAGATAAAACCGATTTACAGATCCTCAGACACCTTCAGGAAGACTCGAATATCAATACAAAAGACCTCGCTGCGAAGTTATTTCTTACAGTTAAACCCGTTTATGAACGTATAAAAAGATTGGAACGTGACGGATATATTACAAAATATGTAGCACTGTTAGACCGGAAAAAAATTAATTGTGGGATGACCCTTTTTTTGTAATGTCCGTCTAAAAGAACACGCCAGAAACGTGGGAAGTAATTTTGTGAAAGATATTGTGGCGCTTCCTGAAATTATCGAGTGTTACAACATTGCCGGCGACTATGATTTTATGTTGAAAATTTTAGTTCAGGATATGACTAGTTATCAGGATTTTGTAATGAACAAACTGTCGACTATCGAGAATATCGGGAACACCAACAGTATTTTTGTAATGGGTGAAATAAAACACAGTACGGCATTGAAGTTTTAATAGCTGTTAACCACTCCAAGAAAGTCCTAAAATTAGCGTATTTTTGGCATTCAATCTAAAATCTAAAATCACCAATCTATAATTATAATGAACTGGGAACAACTTTTATCTCTTAAGAAACAAGGCGACACAAGTAAAAGATTACGTATAGAACAAGATGATACCCGCTTAGGTTTTGAGGTGGATTATGACCGAATTATCTTTTCGGCAGCCTTTAGATCGTTGCAGGATAAAACGCAGGTCATTCCGCTTTCTAAAACCGATTTTGTCCACACCAGATTAACACACAGCTTAGAGGTTTCCGTTGTCGGACGTTCATTAGGGCGTTTGGTTGGAAAAAAAATCATAGAAAAATATCCGTATCTGAAAGAAGTTCATGGGTATCATATGAACGATTTTGGGGCTATTGTGGCCGCAGCTTCTCTGGCGCATGACATTGGGAATCCTCCCTTTGGACATTCGGGAGAAAAAGCAATTGGGGAATACTTTTCTATCGGAAACGGAAAACAATATAAGGAGCAATTGACTGCTAAAGAATGGCAGGATTTAATTGATTTCGAAGGAAATGCCAACGGATTTTCGGTATTGACAGCAAGTCGTCCGGGGATCGAAGGTGGTTTGAGAATTTCGTATGCCACTTTAGGCGCTTTTATGAAATACCCAAAAGAAAGTTTGCCTAAAAAACCAACTCAAAACATTGCCGATAAAAAATACGGTTTCTTCCAGTCCGATAAAGCATTTTTTGAAGAAGTAGCGGAGGATATGGGAATGATCGCCAATAAAACCGGTGAGGATGTTGGTTTCGAAAGACATCCATTGGCCTATTTGGTAGAAGCGGCAGATGATATTTGCTACACCATTATAGATTTTGAAGACGGAATAAATCTTGGTTTGGTTTCGGAAGATTATGCTTTAGAATATTTAATCAAATTGGTAAAGGATAATATTGGAGTTGCCAAATACAAAACTTTAACCACAAAAGAAGACAGAATCAGTTATTTGAGAGCATTGGCCATCGGTACTTTAATTAACGATGCCGTAAATGTTTTTATTGAAAATGAAGAAGCAATTCTGGCCGGAAAATTTCCTTTTGCTTTAACGGATAAAAGTAAATACAAAGCTCAAATGACGGACATTATCAACTTAAGTGTTGAAAAAATCTATCAGAGCAGAGAAGTTATCGAGAAAGAAATTGTGGGATATCAGATTATCCAGACCTTACTTGATAAGTTTATTACGGCTTTCAATAACGACTATGAAGGAAAAGCATCCAATTACGATAAATTATTGCTGAAAATGCTTCCTGAAAAACACCGTTTAGAGAAAACCAGCTTATACGATCGTTTGCTTCACATTTGCCATTATGTTTCTCTTTTAACAGACGGAAATGCGTTAGAATTATTTGAAATGATTAACGGAAGAAAACCGAATTAACTACTGAAAGGCATATACCAGACCCACACCTAAAACTTGTCTCAGCTGCGCTCTAGGGCCATCGTTAACCTGACTTGTTGTGCCGGTTGTTGGGTCTACAAAGTCTTTTTTGGTTTTAATATCATCGTCATAAACTAAGTGAATACCAATATTCGCTTTTACATAAGCATTTACAACAAGATCTAAACGGGTATCGTAATCGACATCGACATTCCCAAATCGGTTCAGATAGTCTGTATATAAACTGAGTCTGTTCTCGTAAAAAATGTTTTTGAAGATTTCATTTTTCATGTATCCGGTAAGTAAAATACCAAATTCGGCTTTTACTTTTTGACCTCTTTCAACTAAAATCTTACTGTTTGGATCAAGAGGGTCAGGAGCATAGACGGCTTTTTTAACACCAAAAGATCCTTGATCGGCTAAATATTGATCCAATACCAACGTTGTCTTTAACGTGATTGGTGAGAAATAGAAGGTTCTGTTTTTTGCTTTATTTGAATTTTCCGCTCCAGCTCCTAAGAATACATAGGCCGGTGCAAAAGGTTTGGAAATAGTAATGTCTTTGTTCGGATAATTGTAACCGTTGGTAAATTGAGTATTAAAATTAAACTTAGCCGAATAATACCAATTTGATAAGGTGTCTTGTCTAAAACCGTAAGTTGAGTTAAGCAAAAGAGCATCGTCTGTTTTTCTAAGTTCCGTACCGTCTTGTTTGTTTAAACCGTACTTAACAATTAACTCGTTAAACCATTTGTGGTTTCCTTTTGCATAAGTTCTGGCAAATTCACCTTTAAATAATCCTGAAATAGAACTCGTTCCCCCCGCACTCCAGTTCACGAAAGCAATTTCGGAAATGTCAAAACCAAGCTGATTTTTTTTAGTCCAGTTGGAAGGAGCCTCCGGAATTTGATTGGGCTCTAAGGTCGTTTTGATAATACTTTGAGCAGAAATTGTAGTGGTGAAAGTGAAAAGTAAAAACAATAAGGAGAATCGAAATAATTTCATCAGGCGTAACTTTTGGTTGTATTGGCCTTGCAAAATAATTCTTTTCAATGATTTGAAAAAAGTTTTGTCAAATTTTTAACGTCAATTTTACACAACTGTTGTAATTCAAGAACAGTTCCATGTTCTATAAATGTGTCAGGAATACCTAAAATTTTCACTGAATTGGTGAAATTATTTGCAGCAGCAAACTCTAAAATGGCACTTCCGAAACCGCCGTTTATAGTACCGTCTTCAATTGTGAAAATAGTCTCGTAAGTATTGAATATTTCTTGTAAGGTATTGTAGTCTAGTGGTTTAATGAATGAAAAGTCAAAATGAGCTATTTCACTGGCATTAGAACATTCATTTAATGCTGCGATTACATTATTACCAATAGTTCCGGTAGATAAAACAGCTTTTTTGGTTCCTTTTTTAAGGCAATTTGCTGCGCCGATTACAATATTTTTGTAGTGTCCGAAATTTTCTACTTTCCAATTGGGTAAAACCCCTTTTCCTCGTGGATATCGGATTGCAATGGGGTGATCCAGTCCCAATTGTGCGGTGTAAAGAATGTCTTGCAACGCAATTTCATTAATTGGAGCATAAATAATCAGGTTCGGAATGGATCGCAGATAGGCAATATCAAAAACACCGTGATGTGTTGCCCCATCTTCGCCAACCAAACCTGCCCGGTCTAAACAAAAGATTACAGGTAAATTCTGTAAAGCTACGTCGTGAATCACCTGGTCGTAAGCACGTTGTAGAAACGTGGAGTAAATATTACAATACACGATCATCCCTTGTGTAGCCATTCCGGCAGCAAGGGTTACGGCATGTTGTTCTGCAATTCCAACATCAAAAGCACGTTCCGGAATTTCATCCATCATAAATTTTAGCGAACTTCCCGATGGCATTGCCGGTGTGATTCCGATAATCTTCGGATTCTTTTTGGCTAAATCTAAAAGGGTTAGACCAAAAACATCCTGGTATTTTGGAGGCTGGTTTTCTTCCGATTTTAAAAGAATTTCTCCTGTTGAAGCATCAAATTTTCCGGGTGCATGGTATTTTACCTGATTCTCTTCGGCTTGTTGCAGGCCTTTGCCTTTTGTTGTAACAATGTGAAGAAATTTGGGTCCTTTTATTTTCTTTAAACGATTTAATTCTTTTATCAATCCAATTAAATCGTGACCGTCGATGGGTCCTGAATAGTCAAAATTCAGTGATTTAATCATGTTATTCTTCTTCGGATTCTTTCCCTCTTTTACGGCAGTGAGGTATTTTTTTAAAGCACCAACACTGGGATCAATTCCGATCGCATTATCATTTAGAATGACCAATAGATTAGCGTCTGTTACTCCGGCGTGATTTAACCCTTCAAAAGCCATTCCCGATGCGATAGAAGCATCACCAATTACAGCAATATGTTGTTTGTCGGTTTCTCCTTTTAAGTGAGAAGCAATGGCCATTCCGAGTGCTGCCGAAATGGAAGTAGAGGAATGTCCTACGCCAAAAGTATCGTAAATGCTTTCGCTTCTTTTAGGAAATCCGGAAATGCCGCCAAGTTGTCTGTTGGTATCGAAGTTCTCTTTTCTTTCGGTAAGGATTTTGTGTCCGTAAGCCTGATGTCCAACATCCCAAACCAGTAAATCCTCAGGTGTATTAAAAACATAATGCAAAGCAATTGTAAGCTCAATAACGCCTAAACTGGCGCCTAAGTGCCCCTCTTTTACCGAAACAATATCAATAATAAAATCACGTAATTCCTTAGCCAATTGGGGTAATTGAGTTTCGTCGAGTAAACGTAAATCGGCCGGATTGTTTATGTTGGAGAGTAGATTGCTTTTCATTTTTCTATAAAAAACAAATTTACGTTTTTAAATTTAATTTTTCTCCTGTTCGTAATTACTTCACTTATTAGTATGAATGCGGTTCTTTTTTTAAAATTGTAAAGGAAAGCCATATTTGAATCTTATTTTTTTTCCATTAGATTCTGCAGGCTTCCATTTGGGAGATAACTTTAAAACTCTTGTAATTTCTTCGGTTATTTTAGGGTTTGTATTTTTGGGAAATTCAAATGAAGATAGAGACCCGTCTTTTTCTATAGTAAAAGAAATTTTTATACCGGTCTTTTGAGGTTCAGCTTCAGTTGGTAAATTTAATTCTGAGAGGAGAAATTGATGAAAATTTTCCATTCCTCCCGGATATTCCGGCCGCGTTTCAAGAGCAACCATTCCGCTATAGATTGCTGTGTCTTCTTCCTGTATTATTTCAGTCATTTCGCTATTGCCATTGGGTTTTATGTCAGCTTGCCTTACGATAGGTTTTATGAATTTTTGATAATGTACTTTTGGTGGCGGTGGCGGTGGAAGTTCGTATTCTAAAGAATCTTTTGCGGGCCGAGCAGGCATTCCAAGAGTATTATGCTCTTGCATTGATTCATTTTTTGTGACCTCTACCTTATCTATTTTCTTTTTGTTCCCATTTCTATCCGAACAGCTAAACAAAGTAGTCCCCATAGCAATAAATAGTGCCAATAAGAACATTTTGTGATATTGAGTTTGCGAGTACAATACGCGATTCGGAATCTGAATAATGATTTCGTCCAATTGCGTGTTTTTAAACCTGCCGCAAATGCTTTTATTCTGATTTGAAATAAAATAATGCTGAACCTCTTCGGGTAACATGGTAGTGAAATCAACCACAGTTTTAGTACAACTCAAACAGAATCTGCCGTTGTCTTTTGGTGTCATTTTGTCCCAGTTTTCTGTACAGGGTTCTGGAATAGAGATTTTATATTTTGTTTCCATTATTTAAATTACAAAGGACTAAATATAATAAAAATAAGGAGTAAAGATGTATTTTTGCGCTATGATAAACCCTTTTACCGACGAGTTCTGATGAAAAGGGTAAGAACGATTGAATTTTATAGTTAGAAAAATTGTATAACTTTGAAGTAAATCCTGAATGATATGAATGTAGAAGCGCAACGTAGGAACATTGTACACAGAATCCTGGATACTGATAATGTGCAATTATTGAATCAGATTGAAGATTTACTAAATAATGCTATTTATACCCATTCAACCAATGGAAAACCATTAACAGTAAAAGAGTATGAAAATCATTTGAATGAAATTATGAACCTTTCCGATGCTGGCGAACAGGGCTATAGCACCGAAGAAGCAAGAAAAAAGATCATAAAGAAATGAAGCCGGTTGTCTGGTCTGTAAATGCGATACAATCGATTCAGAACAGTTATGATTATATTTATTCTCAAAGTCCGAAAAATGCGGATTTGGTAGTAGAAACTTTATTTGATTTGGGTGAAAAACTCAATTTGTTTCCGGAGAAAAATCCAATAGAACCGTTGTTCAATTCAAAAGACATCCGATTTTTTCCTAAATGGAATTTTAAAATAGTCTACAGAATTGAAAAAAGCAGAATTTATATTCTGGATATTTTTTCTGTATCTCAAAACCCTAAAAATTACAGATTATAGTTTTGAAACTAATTTGTAAATTACTTATAGCATAAAAATTTTATGATAAACCCTTTTACCGACGAATACTTCATGAAAAAAGCTTTACAAGAGGCAGAAATGGCTTTTGATAAAGGTGAAATCCCTGTTGGAGCTATAATTGTTGTAGCCGATAAAGTTATAGCAAGAAGTCATAACCTGACTGAATTGCTTAATGATGTTACCGCCCATGCCGAAATGCAGGCCATTACCGCGGCGGCAAATTTTCTGGGTGGAAAATATTTAAAAGATTGCACCTTGTACGTAACACTGGAGCCTTGCCAGATGTGTGCCGGGGCTTTGTATTGGAGTCAGATTACAAAAATTGTTTTTGGAGCCCGTGACGAACAACGCGGTTTTATGACAATGGGTACAAAATTACATCCAAAAACCACTGTAGTTTCAGGAATTATGGCCAATGAAGCAGCCGATTTAATGAAACGTTTTTTTGCTTTAAGGAGAAAATAATACAAGTCATTTAGTGTGATTGGACACGGATTATGCGGATTCGCTGGCGCGAAGACGCGGATAAACGCAGATTTTATTTTTTTCTATATTTTACGGAAAGAGTGTCTTTAGTACTTATTTTAACTTTTGTAAAACAATCTTATCAATGTCTATCAAAATGATAAAGACAAAGCAACTTTAAGCATGCCCTATAAAAAAATCCGTTTCTATCCGTGTCTTCGCGTCAGCGAATCCGTTTCATCTGCGTCCAGATTCGCAACAGTGTTATAAAGTAATTTTAAGCTGAATTTATAAAAAAAATCCGTTTCTATCTGCATCTTCGCGCCAGCGAATTCGTTTCATCTGCGTCCGTATCCGTAACAGTGTTGTAAAGTAATTTTAAGCAGAGCCTATAAAAAAAAATCCGTTTCTATCCGCGTCTTCGCACCAGCGAATCCCTTTCATCTGCGTCTGTATCCGTAACAGGATTAAAAAGGGAGTTTTCTATCTGTGTCCTTGCATTAGCAAATCCATTTCATCTTCACATTAATTTCAGATAATTGTTATTTCTAATGAATTTTCTGCTTAATTGTAAAATAAAAATACGCTACTTTTACTATAATATAATTAACATTTCTTCAGTTATACTTTAAGTTGTGTGAAGTGTTACGACCTTATATCGAATCTTAAATTTCTAACCATTAATTCTATTTCAAGTGAAGGCAAAAAGATTAGTTTACGTATTTCTTGTGTTTTTTATTCTTCAGGCGTGTGGCAGAAAATCAGCTGCAGATTTCAATTCTGATTTTTCATTATTCAGAGCGTACATCACTAGTTTTACGGGAGGAATTGTCCCGTCGCAGTCGGACATACGCGTGGTTTTGGCTTTCGAGAAAAAAGAATGGAAGGTAAATGAGGAATTGGATGATGATTTATTTGATATCTCGCCAAATGTACATGGTAAAGTTGTAGCGCTTTCGAGTAATACGATTGCTTTTATCCCTGAGAAAAAACTAAAACCTGGAACAGAATATCAAGTTACTTTAAACTTAGATAAACTAATTACATTGCCTAAGGAAGAAGAAAAGGAACTTTCTAAATTCAATTTTACCGTTAAAACCATTAAACAGGATTTTACGATAAATACGCTGGACATTCAATCGCACAGTAAAGAATACCAATATCTGAATTGTGTATTGAAAACCGCAGATGATATTGATCTGGAAACCGCTCAAAAGCTGGTTGAAGCCAATCAAAAAGGAAATAAATTAAAGATTAAGTTCGATAATTCAGTAAAATCAGGCAAAGAATTCAAATTTATCATTGACAGCATTCAGCGCTTTTCTGAGCCAAGTGAACTTGAAATCGCTTACGACGGAAATGATTTCGATATAGATCAGAAAGGAAAAATAGACTTTCCGATTACAGGAATAAATGAATTCAAAGTGATAAAGGTTGAAATTCCGGATGAAAACAATCAGTCGGTTTCTATCAATTTTTCTGAACCTCTTGAAAAAGGGCAGGATTTTGCAGGTTTGGTAGCCATTCAAAATACGAATAATTTAAAATTTGCAACACAAGGGAATGTACTAAAAGTATATTTCAGTAATGAAAAAGCAGCGCCAAAAGTAGTTCATGAAGCTGTAGTAGCAGATACAATTGCGGCAGCCGTTGCCGTAGATTCTGCAAGTGTTGTTGTAGATAGTGCAGCTGTAGCCGTGTCGGAAGTAACTGTTGAGGCAGAACCGGAAGTGGTAGGAGAAGAGCCCGAATCAGACCAAAATATAACCGGAGAGCTATTGCTGGAAGTTTTTCAGGGAATAGAAAGTCAGTACGGTAAAAAAATGGAACAAAGTTATTCTCAGAAAATCTCTTTTGACCAGATAAAACCAAATGTACGTTTTGTGAAAAACGGAACGATTTTACCAAGTTCCAATAATCTAAAACTCAATTTTGAAACGGCAAACCTGAGTGCAGTAGATGTAAAAGTTTATAAAATCTATAAAAATAACATACTGCAATTTCTTCAAAATAATGAATTAAACGGAGTGCAAAATTTAAAACGTGTTTCTCAGCCCGTCGCCAAAACGACGATAAACCTTAAAGAAAACACGTTGGTTAATTTAAGCAAATGGAACACTTTTGCCTTAGATTTATCGAAGATTATTAAACCAGAACCGGGTGCTATTTACAGAGTAGAATTCTCGTATAAAAAGAAATATTCTTTATACAAATGCGAAACGACCGAGAGTGATGCAGAAGAAAATGAAGAGGAAGAAGTTGATGAAAAGGATGTGAATTATAGTGGAAACTCCTACGATGATTATTACTATGATGATTACGAATGGAGAGAAAGTCAAGATCCATGTACAGGATCGTATTATTACAATGCAAGAATTGCGACCAATATTCTGGCTTCAGATTTAGGAGTAATAGCCAAAAGAGGAGAGAATAAATCGTATTTGTTTGTCGTAAACAATATCCTTACAACAGATCCGGTTTCGAATGCGAGAGTAGATTTGTACAACTTTCAACAGCAAAAAATCGCTACAACGGCCACGAGTAGTGAGGGAATAGCATCCTTCCAAATCGATCGATTTGCTTATTTTGCAATCGTTACGTTGGGAGATCAGTCGACTTATGTAAAGCTTGATGACGGAAACTCGTTATCCGTAAGTAATTTTGATGTTGCTGGAGAAACGCTTCAAAAAGGACTGAAAGGATTTATTTATGGGGAGCGTGGTGTTTGGCGTCCCGGAGATAATCTGTATTTGTCTTTTATTTTGAATGATGCTGCCAATAAACTGCCAAAAGCACATCCGATAAAATTCAGATTAACAGATCCAAATGGAAAGGTAACCTACCAAACCGTTCAGAAATCAAATGAATTGAATCATTATGCTTTTATTGTGCCAACAGATCCCGACGCGCCAACAGGAAGTTGGGAGGCAATGGTAAGTGTTGGAGGAGCTAAATATTATAAAAGCATTAAAATTGAAACGATAAAACCAAATCGTTTAAAGATTAAAAACAGCTTTCAAAGAACCATATTATCGTCATCTTACCCTAACTCAAGTAATCTGGAGGTGGCCTGGCTTCATGGTGCAATCGCAAAGAATTTGAATGTAGAAATGCAAGCCAAATTCTCAGAGCAAAAAACTACTTTTAAAGGCTACGATAAATATACTTTTGATGACTTAGTACGTAAATTCAGTACAGAAGAGGTTAATATATTTTCAGGAAAATTAGATGCTAACGGAAGAGCGTCGGTAAGTATCAACCCGAAATTACAAGGTCAGGCTCCGGGAATGTTGCGAGCTTCCTTTATTACCAAAGTATACGAAGAAGGCGGGGATTTCAGTATGGATGCAATGGCGACAACCTATTCGCCATACAAAACCTATGTGGGTGTAAAAGCACCGGAAGTAAATCGATATGGAATGCTCGAAACGAGAACCAACAATCGTTTTGATATTGTAACCGTTGATGAAAACGGAAGACCAAAAGCGGTTAGGGATCTGGAAGTAAAAGTGTATAAAGTAGAATGGCGCTGGTGGTGGGATGCTTCAAGCGATAATTTATCCAATTACAATTCTTCAGAAGCAACCACTTCCTACAAGACATTCAAAGTAAGTACAAATGCAAGCGGAAAAGCAAGCATACAATTTGCTTTGGAAGACGAAGAATGGGGACGTTATATGATTCGGGTTTCAGATGAAACGGGTGGACATGCAACAGCCTTAACCGTAAATATAGATTGGCCAATTTGGTCCGGAAAAACCAGAAATACGGATGCTTCAACAGCCAATATGCTTGTCTTTTCGACCGATAAAAAAGAGTATGCAGTAGGAGAAAAAGCGCAGATTTCTTTCCCTTCAAGTGAGGGTGGACGTGCTTTGGTTTCTATCGAAAATGGTTCAAGAGTAGTACAGACACTTTGGGTAAAAACGCAAAAAGGAGAAACTAAAGTTGAGGTGCCCATTACGGCGGCAATGGCTCCCAATGTCTATTTTAATATCACGCTTTTACAACCTCACGCATCGACCAAAAACGATTCTCCGATTCGCATGTACGGAATTGTTCCGATTGGGGTTGTTGATAAAAATACCAAATTAGAGCCGACACTTACCATGCCCGATGTTTTAAGACCGGAACAATCCTTTCCTGTAAAAGTCAGTGAGAAATCAGGTAAAGAAATGACCTATACCATTGCTATTGTAGACGAAGGTTTATTGGATTTAACCCGATTCAAAACCCCAAATGCCTGGGATAGTTTCTATGTACGGGAAGCTTTGGGTGTAAAAACCTGGGACGTATATGACGATGTGATTGGTGCTTACGGCGGAAAAGTAAATCAGATTTTCAGTATTGGTGGAGATCAGGATTTAGGTGGAGGAAAAGCTAAAAAAGCCAATCGTTTTAAACCGGTTGTAATTTATCTGGGACCATTCAAATTAGAGAAAGGACAAACAAAAACACATCAGGTTACATTACCAAAATATATTGGTTCTGTACGAACGATGGTTGTGGCGGGAGATGCAACAACAAGTGCCTACGGAAGTGCAGAGAAAGCAACTCCAGTTCGCAGTCCGTTGATGGTGTTGGCTTCGTTGCCGAGAAAAATTTCTCCGTCAGAAAAAGTAACGATTCCGGTTACGGTTTTTGCAACAGAAAAAATTATTAAGAATGTAAGAGTTCAGATTAAAACCAGCAATGGCTTGCAGGTGATCGGAAGTACCGTTCAAAATGTAGCCTTTGCACAGCCGGATGAAAAAATGGCGTATTTTAATCTGGCAGTAGGCAGTCAGACCGGAATTGCAAAAGTGCAGATTATAGCTACTTCGGGCAGAGAAAAATCATCCTATGAGGTAGAGATTGATATGACAAACCCGAATCCGGTGACCAATACCTATACCGATGTGATTTTGCCTCCGAACAGTTCTAAGGTTATCGCCTGGAAAACCTTCGGAGTTTCGGGAAGTAATAAAGCCAAACTGGAGGTTTCTTCCATGCCAACGATTAATCTAAATGGAAGATTGCAATATCTGATTCAGTATCCACACGGTTGTGTAGAGCAAACGACTTCATCTGTTTTCCCACAATTGTTTTTGACTGATGTTGCGGATATTGATGCAACCCGTCAACAGCTTATTCAGAAGAATGTAGCAGCGGGGATTACAAGATTAGGAAGTTTTCAATTGCCAAACGGAGGACTTTCGTACTGGCAAGGAAATACAATTGCAGATGATTGGGGAACTTCTTATGCCGGACATTTTATAATTGAAGCAGAGAAAAAAGGGTATGTTTTACCGATTAACTTTAAATCAAAATGGATTTCCTACCAACAAAAAGAAGCCAAAAAATGGCGTTTTGAACAACGTTACGGAAATGATATGGCACAAGCGTACCGTTTGTATACCTTAGCCTTGGCCGGTTCTCCTGATTTGTCTTCTATGAACAGGCTGCGTGAAACAACCGGAATATCTAACGAAAGTAAATTGCGATTGGCTGCGGCTTATGTTTTAGCAGGTCAGAAAAGTGCAGGATTAACGTTGTTGTTGCACAGTAAAATTGACGATAATTCAGGGGAGTACAGCTATTACTATTATGGATCAGGTGATCGAAACAGAGCAATGGCACTGGAGACTTTATTGTTGTTAAACCAAAAAGAGAATGCTTTCTTAATGGCAACAAAATTGGCAAAAAGTATGGCAAGTGACCAGTGGATGAGTACACAAACGACGGCCTATTGTTTGTATGCCATGTCTAAATTTTCATTGAATAATGGTCCGAAAGGAATTGATATTCAGTTTAGCAAGGATGGAAAAGCGCAGCAAATAAAAACTACTAAAACAGTTGCTGATAGAAGTTTGGTAGTGAAATCCGGAAGCAATAGTATTACTTTAAAAAACAACAAAAAGAATACGATTTATGTTCGGGTGTTAAATACGGGAATTTTACCAATCGGTCAGGAAAATGTGATTCAAAGTAATCTTTCTGCCGGAATAGTTTTTAAAAACAGAAAAGGCGGTGTCATTAATGTTTCCAGAATTACACAGGGAACGGAGTTTGTAGCTGAGGTAACAATTAAAAACCAGAAAAATGAATATGTGCAGAATGTAGCCTTGTCACAGATTTTGCCATCCGGATTTGAGATTGTAAACACGCGTTTTACAGATTACGGTGAAGCAACAAGTAATACGGCTGATTATATTGACATTCGTGACGACAGAACGAATTTCTATTTTGGTTTAAAAGCCGGAGAAACCAAAACATTCAAAATTTTACTTAATGCCTCTTATTTGGGAAGTTATTATTTACCGGGATTACAATGTGAAGCGATGTACGATCACACGTTCCTAGCTAGAACAAAAGGATTCTGGGTAGCAGTTGTAAAATAATTGATTATTTTTTCAAACCTGACAGGTTTTTCAAACCTGTCAGGTTTGAAAAAATGGATTAGAATATTAAAAGTATAAAATTGAAAAATAAATTTAAAGCGCTTTTTCAGCGCTGTGTCAATTGGATAAAAAGAAATAAAATTAAATCACTAATTGCGTTTTTGCTGTTAGTGATTTATTATTTTTCGTTACCCGGGACTTTATTTAAAGAGCCTTACTCTACTATTATAGAAAGTAAAGAAGGGGAATTATTAGGAGCTAAAATTGCTCGTGACGGACAATGGCGTTTTCCGGCACAGGACAGTGTTCCGGATAAGTTTAAAAAGTGCATCGTTTATTTTGAAGACGAGTATTTCTACAAACATCCTGGTTTTAATCCGGTTGCAATGGTAAATGCCATTAAGCAGAATAGAAAAGCGGGAAAAGTAGTCCGTGGAGGAAGTACACTTACACAACAAGTGATCCGATTGTCCAGAAAAGGAAAAAAGAGAACTTATTTTGAAAAAGCAATAGAAATCATTCTGGCAACCCGATTGGAATTAGGGTATTCAAAAAACGAAATCCTCGAATTATATGCCGCACATGCCCCGTTTGGAGGAAATGTTGTGGGGCTCGAAATGGCCTCGTGGCGTTATTTCGGAGTGCAGTCCAATCAATTGTCATGGGCAGAAAACGCTACTTTGGCGGTTTTACCCAATGCTCCGAGTTTGATTTACCCGGGAAAAAATCAGATAAAACTATTAGAAAAGCGCAATCGGTTATTGCTAAAACTTCACAAAGAAGGGAGTATTGACAAGCAGACCTACGAACTTTCTATTGAAGAACCCTTGCCTCAAAAACCATATGATTTGCCGCAGATTGCCCCACATTTATTACAGCGAGTGGCAAAGAACGGAGAAGGTACGCGGGTTAAGACAACTGTAGATGTTGCACTGCAAAACAGGGTCAATCAGATTGCGAAATATTATTATAATCAATACAAGCAAAATGAAGTCAACAACCTGGCAATTATGGTAATTGATGTTCAGGACCGCAGTATCATAAGTTACGTTGGGAATTCGCCAACAGATCGTGACCACCAAAAAGACGTTGATATTATTGGAGCACCAAGAAGTACAGGAAGTATACTTAAACCTTTGTTGTACGCCGCAATGCTCGACGATGGAGAGCTGTTACCGAACACGTTGGTTGCCGATGTTCCTACCCAGATTGCAGGTTACACACCTCAGAATTTTAATCTGACATTTGACGGAGCTGTTCCGGCACATCGGGCTTTGTCGCGTTCTTTAAATATTCCGTCGGTATTGATGTTGCAGGATTTTGGAGTCAATAAATTTTATGAGGAGCTGCAAAAGTTTAAGTTAAAAGACATTAATAAATCGCCGGATCATTATGGTTTGTCTCTTATTCTGGGAGGCGCCGAAAGTAATTTATGGGATTTGTGCCGAACCTATTCCAATTTGTCTTCAACAGTAAATTATTTTAATAAAAGCCACGGTAAATATAGAACCCAAGAATTCGCAGAATTGAATTACGACACCGATTTTAAGCCCGATTTTGGATCAGAAAGTGAACAGAAGAACATATTAGGCGCGGGATCAATTTGGTTGACGTATAATGCCATGGAAGAAGTAAATCGACCGGAAGGAGATGAGGCGTGGAAATTTTATGACAGCTCACTTAAAATTGCGTGGAAAACAGGAACTAGTTTCGGTAATCGTGATGCCTGGGCAATCGGAACCAATTCCAGATACGTTGTGGGAGTATGGGTCGGAAATGCAACAGGAGAGGGAAGACCAACTTTGACCGGAGTTACAAGTGCTGCACCAATCTTATTTGATGTATTTAATTTGCTATCGAGGCAGCGATGGTTTGAAATCCCTTATGAGGATTTAAATGAAGTAGAAGTTTGTCGTTTAAGCGGGCATTTGGCTAAAGAAGGTTGTCCGAAAATAAAACAATTAGTTACAAAAAAGGGAAAGACAACAACAGTTTGTTCCTATCATAAAACAATTCATTTAGACCAAACCGAACAATTTCAGGTCAACAGCAGTTGCGAAAGTGTCGATAAAATGATTACTAAGAACTGGTTTGTATTGCCTCCCGTTATGGCCTGGTATTACAAAAGCAAGCATATTGAGTATGTCCCACTCCCTCCTTTTAAAGAAAATTGTATCGGTACACAAACGGGTTCGATGGACTTTATTTATCCCAAAGCGAACAGTAAAATTTATTTAACGAAGGATTTTAATAGTGAAGTACAGCCCGTGATTTTTAAAGTGGCCTATTCTCAAAGAGAAAAACAATTGTTTTGGTACGTCGACCACGTTTATAAAGGCGTCACTAAAGTTTTTCACGAAAAACCAATTATAATGAGCGCAGGGTTTCATTACATCACTGTAGTTGACGAATCCGGAAATGAAATTAACAGAAGAGTTGAGGTAATAAGAGAATAGTATCAGATCAAGACTAAAAGTTGCTTAACCTATGAGCAAAGAAAAAGCCACAGATTAAAGGATTAAAAAGATTAAATAATCTGTGTAAATCTTTCTAATCCGTTTAATCTGTGGCACTATTTTTCAACAAAGCACTTCAAAAATAATTCGTGCCAATTCGTGAAATTCGTGGCAAAATAATAAAGTTGGTCAAAATAAAATAGCACTCGGATTTGCTTCGCCAGTTCGCTATCGCTCGAGTAGCAGATTTTCGCAAAAGCAATTAAAATAATCTGTGCAAATCTTTCTAATCCGTTTAATCTGTGGCAATATTTTTAACAAAGCACTTCAGAAAAATAATTCGTGCCAATTCGTGAAATTCGTGGCAAAATGATAAAGAGGGTCAAAATAAAATAGCACGCAGATTTGCTTCGCCAGTTCGCTATCGCTCGGGTAGCAGATTTTCACAAAAGCAATAAAAATAATCTGTGCGAATCTTTCTAATCCGTTTAATCTGTGGCACTATTTTTCAACAAAGCACTTCAAAAATAATTCGTGCCAATTCGCGAAATTCGTGGCAAAACAATCAAAAAAAGACACAAAAAAACCGCTAATCTTTCGAAAAGCGGTTTTTGTTTATTCTGAAATAACATTTCCTTTTTTATCATAGAAATGGTATTCTAAGTACGTGTAAGCGTCACGAGGTATGATTTTCACCCATTTCTTATGTTCAAAAAACCATTTTGAACGTAATGATGGAAAACCTTTACTGAGGTATGCAGCCACAAACGGATGTGTATTAAGCACAACTTTATTGTGGGTTTTTAAAATTCTTTCTAAATCAGAGGTGATTTTATCAATGATTAAAATTGGTGCTTCAATTTCACCATGCTCATTGTTTGGATCTTCTTCTCTAGTTTTAATGTTAACTTCTGGTCTTACGCGTTGTCTTGTAATCTGGACTAGCCCAAATTTACTCGGTGGTAAGATTTTATGCTTTGCTTTATCGTCGCTCATTTCTTCTCGCAAGAAGTCGAACAGGACCTTCCTGTTTTCAGGATTAGACATATCAATAAAATCAACTACGATTATTCCACCCATATCACGCAAACGAAGTTGTCTGGCAATTTCGGCGGCAGCAATCATATTCACTTCCATGGCAGTGTCTTCCTGATTAGTTGCTTTATTCGAACGATTTCCACTGTTTACGTCAATGACGTGTAGAGCTTCCGTATGTTCGATTATCAGATAAGCGCCTTTGCTCATTGAGACCGTTCTTCCAAATGAAGTTTTGATTTGTCTTTCTATATTGTATTTCTCAAAAATTGGAGTGTCATTTGATTGATAAAACTTAACAATCGATTGTTTGGAAGGTGCAATTTCTTGCAAGTATTCCTTTGTTTGATGGTACAACTCTTCATCATCTATCTGAATACCGCTGAAGGTATCATTGAATACATCTCTTAATATTGAAGAAGCTCTGTTAAGCTCTCCTAATACTTTTGATGGATGATGAGCAGTTGGTAATTTTTTACACATTGCAGTCCATCTGCTAAGCAGGTTCTGCAAATCTTTTTCTAATTCGGCTACGTTTTTGCCTTCGGCTACTGTGCGAACAATAACACCAAATCCTTTAGGTTTGATCGATAATACAAGTTTTTTTAGACGATCCTTTTCCTTTTTGTCTTCTATTTTTTGTGAAATAGAAACACGGTCAGAAAACGGAACGAGAACAATAAATCTTCCTGCCAAGGAAAGCTCAGCGCTTATTCTTGGACCTTTGGTAGATATAGGTTCTTTTACAACTTGTACTAAAACAGATTGATTGGCACTTAAAATATCAGTAATGATGCCATCTTTGTCAATCTCTTTTTCAAACTGAAAGGTTTTTAGGGAGAAATCTTTTATTTTACCTGCGCTTACAAGTTTTATGAATTTCAGTTGGGAAGCTAAGTTAGGTCCTAAATCATGATAATGTAAAAAGGCATCTTTTTCGAAGCCTACATTTACAAAAGCAGCATTAAGTCCAGCAACTGGTTTTCGTATTTTGGCAATAAATATATCACCAACCTGAAAATTGCTTTTCTCTTCTTCTTTGTGTAATTCAATTAGTTTTCCATCTTTTAATAAGGCAAAATCTACGGCTTCAGAACTAGATCTAATGATTAATTCTTTATTCACACTGTAAATTTTTATCTGTTTTTTCAGAAAATAGAAGAAAGAGAAAAGAAAATGGATTTTTTTAAAGAAATCTAAAGTCTAAAATCTCAGGTCTAAAATCTTATTTACAGATGGATTAAACAATATTTTTTTAACAGGTATTGAACCCGGGAGGGAAAAGTTAAATCTCAAGTTTTAAATCTCCAAATTCCAATTGAAATCTATAGAGATTCCTCTTTTTTTGGATTTTGGATTTTATTTTTTGGAATTTTTGAAATTTCCCAAATTTCAATGAACGTTTAAAAAGAAAAAAGTAGTTTAAAACTACTTTTTCTTCTTGTGACGGTTAGCTCTCGCTCTTTTTTTTCTTTTGTGAGTAGCTACCTTATGTCTCTTTCTTTTTTTACCACTTGGCATATCGTATCGATTTTATGATTAATTAATAATGTTATTTAGCTTCGTTGTTTGTTTTAACCCCTTCTACAAATACTTTTGCAGGTTTAAAAGCAGGAATGTTGTGTGCTGGAATTTTGATAGTGGTGTTTTTAGAAATGTTTCTACCAGTTTTTTCAGCTCTAGTTTTTACAATAAAACTACCGAAACCTCTTAGGTAAACATTATCTCCAGTCTCTAGTGAAGTTTTAACTTCTTCCATAAAAGTTTCTACTGTTGCTTGAACATCTCCTTTTTCAAGACCAAGTTTCTCTGAAATTTTCGCTACGATATCTGCTTTCGTCATTTTCTTTCCTATTTTATTTTATAAATGGTGTACTATTTTTTGAGTTTGCAAATATAGGAATTAAAAAAATAATTAATCAAGCTAAATCGTTAAATTTTAATTACATAAACATTTACTTTTGTAATCTAAGTATTTTGCAATGAATTTTTATAACATATTGATAAATTGGTATTTACAGAACAAACGTGATCTGCCATGGCGAAAAACGACCAATCCATACCTAATTTGGCTCTCAGAAATTATGTTGCAACAGACCAGAGTTGCGCAAGGAATGCCCTATTTTTTTTCTTTTACAAAGGAATTTCCTACTGTTTTTGATTTAGCAAATGCCGATGAAGAGCAGGTTTTGAAACTTTGGCAGGGGTTAGGGTACTATTCTCGTGCCCGAAATCTGCATAAAACGGCTCAGTACGTCGCCAATGAGTTGAATGGTGTTTTTCCTCCTTCCTATAAAGACTTACTAAAATTAAAAGGAGTTGGAGAATATACAGCCGCTGCAATAGCCTCTTTTTCTTATAATGAAGTAGTGCCTGTTGTAGATGGAAATGTATTTCGGGTGCTTTCTCGTTACTTCGATGTTGAATCCGATATTGCATTGCCTGCGACTAAGAAAGAATTTACAGCACTGGCACATGAATTAATGCCGAAAGACAATCCGGCTATCTTTAATCAGGCTATTATGGAATTTGGAGCCTTGCAATGTGTTCCTAAAAGTCCCAATTGCCCTGTTTGTGTCTTTACTGATAGTTGTGCGGCGCTGCAAAAAAAGAAAGTCGATGTTCTGCCCGTTAAATCCAAAAAGATAAAAGTGACGAATCGGTTTTTTAATTACTTGATTCTGGAGGATGATTTAGGGAATACTTTAATTCAAAAAAGGACTTTAAAAGGAATCTGGCACAATCTGTATGAATTTCCGCTTTTAGAAACGCAGGAGATTGTTGGTTTTGATTTTGTCTCAAAAGCAGCTGCGAATGATATTTTTCCTGCCTATACTATTATAGGTATAGAGGAGTGTAGTGATGCGACCGTTATTCATAAACTTTCGCACCAGCATTTGCATATTCAGTTCTGGAAAATTAAAATAAAAGACAGAATTGAAAACGGTATAGAAGCTAACAATTTGAAAACGTTTCCTTTCCCAATTGCCATTTATAATTTTATCGAAAAGCAGGAAATAAATTGCTAAAATAATGTATCTTTGGGATAAATACCACAATTAAACCATGAACGGAACATTAAATAAAGTGATGCTCATTGGCCATTTGGGCGATGATGTAAAGATGCATTATTTTGATGGAGGAAACTGCATCGGACGTTTTCAGTTGGCAACAAACGAAGTTTACATTAATAAAACTACGAACGAAAAAATAACTTCGACAGAATGGCACAATTTGGTTGTGCGCAATAAGGCAGCTGAGATTTGCGAAAAATACCTTTCTAAAGGAGATAAAATATATATCGAAGGACGCATCAAGTCACGCCAGTGGCAAGCGGAAGACGGTACAACAAAGTATACGACCGAAATTCAGGTGACGGAGTTTACTTTCCTGACAACCAAAAAAGAAACTACAGGACATAAACCGAATTCCGAGTCAGAATCCGCAAAAAATGCTAACTTTGACGCGACTAACGAAGGCTTGCCTGTAAATGACCTGCCTTTTTGATTGTTTAACTAATTTTTTTCAGTTTGGACCCGGAGCCCAGTTTACTTTTTAATGCAAATTTAGACGTCAATTTAATAATTGGATTTGTCGGAATATTTATTTTGCTGTTTTTGTCGGCAATTGTTTCAGGTGCAGAAGTCGCACTTTTTTCATTGTCGCAAAAGGATATTGACGAGGCATTACAGGAAAATTCACCAAAAGGAAAAATTATTTCCACTCTTTTAGACCGCCCCAAAAAGCTTTTAGCAACATTACTGGTAGCCAATAACTTTTTAAATATTGGAGTTGTAATTCTGTTCTCCTTTGTAGGGAAGAACATTTTTGCCGATGTAGATTCACCAGTCTTAAAATTTATTCTGGAGGTTATTCTGGTTACTTTCTTTATTTTATTGTTTGGTGAAGTTTTGCCAAAAGTGTATGCCAGTCGGAACAATATAAAATTTGCGAAATGGGTAGCCTATCCCGTAGTCGTTTTAGATAAATTACTTTCCCCAATAAGTTTGCCCATGCGCAGTGTTACCCTATATTTGCAAAATAAATTAGGGAAGCAGAAAAACAATTTCTCGGTAAATCAATTGTCACAAGCTTTAGAACTTACAGATTCTGAAGGAACATCAAGTGAGGAGCAAAAAATATTAGAAGGAATTGTCTCTTTTGGTAACACGGATACCAAGCAGGTAATGAGTCCGAGAATTGATATTTTTGCTTTAGAAATTTCAGAATCATTTGAAGCTATTTATTCGAGAATAGTAGAAAAAGGATTTTCGAGAATTCCGGTTTACAGAGATAATATTGATCAGATCGAAGGTGTTTTGTTTGTTAAGGATTTATTGCCTCACCTTGATAAAAAAGAATTTGATTGGGTGTCTTTAATTAGAGAACCCTTTTTTGTTCCTGAAAATAAAAAGCTGGACAACTTGCTAAAAGATTTCCAAAGCCTTAAAAGCCATTTGGCAATTGTGGTCGATGAATATGGAGGAACCTCCGGATTGGTTTCTTTAGAAGATGTTATCGAAGAAATTGTGGGTGATATTAGTGATGAATTCGATGACGAGAATTTGAATTTTTCGCAAATTGACGAAAAGAATTTTCTCTTTGAAGGAAAGATTAATATGAAAGATTTTTACAGAATTGTAGAAGTAAACGAAGATGCTTTTGAATCTCGTAAAGGAGAAGCAGAAACGCTGGCCGGTTTTATTTTGGAAATTCTGGGTAATTTCCCTAAAAAGGATCAGAAAATTGCGTTTGAAAACTGTGTCTTTACTATCGAAACAGTAGATAAAAAACGTGTAAAACAAATAAAAGTAACATTAGATTAAAATGCTTAAAAAGATATTTTCAGTAACTATAATTTTGCTGGTTTTTACAATGGTAAGTTGTAAAAATGAAACATTACCTAAGCCGTCAAGTTATTTACGTTTAGATTACCCGGAAGCGAAATATGTGAAATTTGAAAATAATTGCCCATTTACTTTTGAAATGAATGAAGGTGCAATTATTAAAGGAGAGAAAAATTGCGGGTTTGCCATTACGTATCCTAAGATGAAAGCGACAATCTATCTGACGTATAAACCGGTAAATAACAATATCGATAAATTGCTAAAAGATGCGCAAAAGCTTACTTATGAGCACGTAATTAAGGCTGATGATATTTTAGAACAACCTTATTTGAATCCCGAAAAAAAGGTGTACGGTATGTTTTATCAGGTGGATGGAAATGCGGCCACAAACTCACAGTTTTATGTGACAGACAGCACGAAGCATTTTATTACAGGATCGGTTTATTTTTACGCAAAACCTAATTTTGATTCTATAATGCCAGCGGCCAGTTATATTAAAAATGACATGCGCGAATTGATGGAAACATTGAATTGGAAATAAAGATTTTAGATTTTAGATTTTAGATTTTAGATTTTAGATTTTATAAAAAAAGCATCCAAAGGATGCTTTTTTTATTTGAAATCTTTGTGATTATGATTTTACGTTTGAAACCTTGTAGGTTTTTCCGTCTCCGGTTGCCTGAACTACTTTGGTTAGGTTTTCAGGGTTTTGGATTGTTTTGTCAAAGGTTACGGTAGCTGTTTTTTTGTCAAAATCTACAGCCGCTTTCTCAACGCCTTCCAGGTTCGACAATTCTTCTTCGATGGTTTTTGCACAACCTACAGCGCAAGTCATTCCGTCGATAGTGAAACTTGCTGTTTGTACATTCTCAGCGGCAATGGCAACTTGTTTTTTAGGTGCTTCTTTTGTCTCAGTTGTTGCTGTTGTTAAAGTTTCGGTTTCTGTTTTTTTGCATCCAACGAATACTAAACCTGTTAGTGCTAAAGTGGCTATGATTTGTGTAAATTTCATCCTATATATGTTTTAAGTTTATTATTGATATTCTTTGCAAAATTAATAAAAAAGCGAAGGTCAATTCATAAAAATAGTACAAATTTGTAATAAAAACAAGATTTATGGATGCAAAACGATTGAAGTGGTTTTATTTGCTGTTACTTTCTCTTATCTGGGGAAGTTCTTTTATTTTAATCAAAATTGGCTTAATTGGTTTGACGGCAATTCAGGTAGGTTCCCTCCGAATTATTTTTGCAGCTGTATTTTTGCTGATTATCGGATTTTCCAGTTTAAAGAAAATTTCGCGTCGTCAATGGAAATTTATTGCACTGACATCTGTTTTTGGGACTTTTATTCCGGCTTTCTTTTTTGCGATTGCAGAAACCCGTGTTGACAGTTCGATTGTTGCTATTATGAATTCGCTTACGCCATTAAATACCTTAATTCTTGGTGCGATTGCGTTTGGAATCCAATTTCAAAAAAGGCAAATTCTGGGAGTTTTTGTAGGCTTTGTGGGTTGTTTGCTGCTGGTTTTAAGCGATGCTATGACACATTCCGGGCAAGATTACTATTATGTGGTTTTGGTAGTCATTGCAACGATTTGTTACGCTATAAATGTAAATTTAATCAAGAGATATTTGTCTGATTTGAATTCGTTAAGTATTACAACGGGGAATTTTGCTGTTTTGCTTGTGCCGGCATTAATCATTCTAAGTACAACCGATTTTACACAAAGAGTAAGTCTTGAAGTATCACAACACTCTATTTTATTTGTGTTGATTTTAGGAGTTTTGGGAACGGGAATTGCAAATGTTGTTTTCTTTAAACTGATCCAAATGTCATCACCTGTATTTGCAACTTCAGTAACTTATCTGATTCCGATAGTAGCTTTCTTCTGGGGATTATTAGATAATGAAATGCTGACACCAATCCAGTTTTTTGGAGCGTTTATCATATTGATTGGAGTCTATCTCTCGGCAAAAAAATAATTTCGCAAGTGAAAAGGTTTTTTTTGTGAAGTGTAAAATGTGAAATGCAGAATAAGGAATGTAAGATGTGAAACGTAGAGCAATAAAAATCGAAGATTTCAATTGCTAAAAAAATCTCAGAATCTCAGAATCTCAGAACCTCAGAACCTCAGAACCTTTGAAACTAAAAAAAGAAAGACTATCAATATTGACAGTCTTTCTTTTTTTTTGAGAGTTATTTGAAATCCGCTTCAGAAACGCCTTCATTGATTTTAATATCAGACATTTTAATATCCAGTTCAAAACCTGCATTTTGAATGATATTGAAAGGAACTTTTATACCCTTTACTTCTTTATAGTCATTAAAGTAAGTGGTTTGTGTGGTCGATTGGCCACTTTGTTCTTTTACTTTAAGTTTAGCTACTTTTAAACCCGATTTTACATCATAGTAGTAAACAGTTTTGCCGTCTTTTATAGCGTAAGACTCCTGTCCGTTTATAGATTCAATTCCATCCACTTTTAGATCGGTTCTTTTGCTTAGGCGTAATTCTTCAAATGGAGTAGCGCTTGCTTTCATTTCGGCTAAATCATGGCCTTCTAAGTTTTTGCGTTGCCCTTGTTGTTCTACGTAAGCGCCATTTGCATTTACAACTTGTTTCATTAAAGGCATGCTACCAAGGTTTAGCGAAACCATCATTTTGCCTTGTGAATCTAATTTCGAAGTAAAACTCAAAGGAGATGGGGCTTGTGGAATTGTAGTAGTCCCGGTCATGAAAAGTGTTTTAGCTGTAGAAACCGCTTTTTCGCCACCAATTGCTTTAATGTAATTTTGAAAAACCGTTTGTGCAGTAACTCCGGCTGGAGCTTCTTTTTTAGAAACAGGTTTGTCAATTGGATTTCCGTACTTGTCAAAATAGTAAATAGGGATCTGAAGTTTTTCAAGACCAGCAAGCACTTCAGAGCCTTTTCCGGCAATTACAATACGCATATGATCCAGTAAGAAATATTTGTTGGCTACACGATAAATATCATCAGGAGTAACATTGTTAATCGTTTGAATGTATTTTTCGTAGAAATCTGCAGGAAGTTTTTCTGTTTCAATGTTTAGGGCATAACGTGCGACTGTTTGTGGTTTTTCAACCTGCATTACAAATCTTCCGATATAACCCGCTTTTACATTTTTTAAAACATCATCAGCCACTTTTTCAGTTCGGATTCTTTTTATTTCTTTTACAAATTCAACAACTGCACTATCGGTAACGGCATTTCGTACAGCAGATGAAGCTCTGAATTTGGTAATGTATTTTCCGCTTCCAATGTTTGAGCTTGCTCCATAGGTCCAGGCGTGTTGCTCGCGTAAGTTCATGTTCAGGTAACTGTTGAAATCGCCGCCCAGAATCTGATTTGCTATTACAGCAGAGAAGAAATCAGGGTCGCTCATTTTTAAATTCAGCGTATTAACTAATGAAATTTCAGATTGAACCGCATTTGGCACATCTACAAAATCAATTTGGAGTTTAGAAACATTTTCCGGATCCGGATACGTGTTTTTTGGAGCAGTTTGCTTTTTCCATCCACCAAAAAGTTTTTCAACTGCCGCTTTTGTTTCTTTGAATTTTACATCGCCAATTATAATTAAATAGGCATTTTCGGGAACAAAATAGGTAGCGTAGTTTGCCTGCACATCAGGAAGAGTTACGTTTTTTAAGGTTTCTTCAGAAATGTACTCTCCCGCAGGGTGGTTTTTTCCAAAAGCCAAAACATCAACAACACGATTTGCAATTGCGGGAACGCTTTTTTCGTCGGCTTTAAGTCCTTCAGATAATTTTGCTTTTTCCTTGTCGAATTCGGTTTGTGTGAAATTGGGTTGTAACGCACCTTCAGCTAAAAGCTCTAAAATACGTCCGGAATATTTTGAAAGTGAACTGGCATAGGCTCCTTGTGAGTTGAAATTGATCTGTGCTCCGTAAAAGTCGATCTCTTCATTAAAAGCTTCTTTAGCTGTTTTTTTAGTTCCGTTTCCAATCAGGCTGCTGGTAAGTTCATCTACGCCTTTTTTGTTTCCTTCAATGAAAGGAGCGTTGTCCAGGCTTAGGTTGAAGCTTACTCGGGGTAGCTTATGGTTTTCAACTACCAAAACTTTCATTCCGTTTGCCAAAACAAAGGTTTGTGGTTTTTTGATATTGACGACAGGAGAGTTTCCTGGTTTCGGTTGTGGACGATCTTGTGCTTGCATAATTCCGGTGAGGAATAAAAGGATTAAAACGGTATGTATTTTTTTCATGATTCGATTCTTAGTTTTGAACTTTTGTTGAAGGAACATAATCTAAAATTAAACGCTGGTTAGGGTTTAAATACTTTTTAGCAACCTCTCTGATTTCTTCTCTGGTGATAGAGTGATAGAGGTCGATTTCGGTATTGATCAGATTGACATCTCCATAAAGTAAATAGTAAGAAGCCAAATTTTCTGCAATTCCTTCAACGCTTGCATTTGCGTTGACAAAATTGTTATCGAATTTGTTTTGTAATTTTTCATAATCTTTTTCAGAGATCAAATCGGTTTGGATTTTTACGATTTCTTCATCGATTTCTTTTAAAAGATCTGTCGTTTTGTAGATTCCCATTGGTAAGCCGTACAAAATATAGGTTCCGTAATCTTCCTGGCTGAATCCTACAGCGCCAATTTGAAGCGCCATTTTTTTATCGTCAACAATTTTTTTATACAATTTGGAACTTTTTCCGTCGCTCAGATAAGAAGAGATTAGATCCAGAACTCTGGCATCTCTTGTTTTCATTGAAGGGGTTCTGTAAGCTGCCACCACCATCGGAATCTGAATGTTGGGATCTTCGTAAGTGGCTTTTATAGTCTCAGTAATAGGAGCCTCGGTAAAAGTTTGTTTTTTTACGTCTTCTCCTTTTGGAATTGGTCCAAAATATTTCTGAATCCACTCTTTGGTTTTTGCTTTGTCGAAATCTCCGGCAACAACCAGAACAGCATTGTTTGGGGTGTAGAATTTTTTATTGAAAGCTTGAAATTCTTCTAAAGTAGCAGCATCAAGATCTTTCATAGAACCAATAGTAGTCCAGCGATACGGGTGGTTTTTGAATATGTTTTTCTTTACCTCAGGAAGGATATTTCCGTAAGGCTGATTGTCGTAACGCGTTCTTTTTTCCTCTTTGACTACCTCGTTTTGCGTGTCAACTCCTATTTTATTAATAATAGGATGCATTAATCGCTCCGATTCCAGCCATAAACCAAGTTCTAAGTTGTTTGATGGGAAAACCTCGTAGTAATACGTTCGGTCATCAGAAGTGTTGGCGTTGTTTACACCGCCATTGGCCGTGACGATTTTCATCCATTCACCACGTTTTATATTTTGAGTTCCTTCAAATAATAAATGTTCAAAGAAATGGGCAAAACCCGTTCGATCCGGACGCTCGTCCTTAGAGCCGACATGGTACATTACAGAAGTAATGACAACAGGAGCCGAAGGATCGTTATGCAGAATGACATGCATGCCGTTGTCTAAGTTGTATTCTTCAAAAGCTACTTTTTGAGCATGAGCTACTCCGCCAAGCATTAGTGCCGCGCTTAACATCATTATTGCATTTTTCATAAAGATTAATAATTTTATATACCTAATAGTGTAGGCAGCTAAGATTTAGTTACATCAAAAATAACTTTTTTTTAATTACCAGATTGCAATAATTATGATTTTAGTAATAATTAACTTATAAAATGATATTTATTAGAATAAAAACCCCTGAAAGACAGCTCTTCTATCATTGAAAATATTTTTGAAATAAGGGATTGCATACTAAATTATTAATTGTATATTTGCAACCTTAAAAATCAATAAATCAATTTGGTATGTATGCAATCGTAGAGATAGCAGGGCAACAATTCAAAGTAAGCAAAGACTTAAAGGTTTATGTTCACCGTTTGACTAATGAAGAAGGTTCAAAAGTTTCTTTTGACAAAGTTCTTTTATTAGACGATAATGGAAACGTAACTTTAGGCGCCCCAGCTATAGAAGGTGCTTCAGTAGAAGCTAAAGTGTTACAACACTTAAAAGGAGACAAAGTTATCGTTTTCAAAAAGAAAAGAAGAAAAGGATACAAAAAGAGAAATGGTCACAGACAATATCTTACTCAAATTGTAATTGAAGGTATTACTGCAGCTGGAGGAACTAAAAAAGCAGCAGCTAAAAAAGCGGTTGTAGCAGAAGATGCAGCTACTGAAGAAGTAGAAGCTCCAAAAGCGAAAAAAGCAGCTCCAAAAGCAAAAAAAGAAGCTACTAAAGAATAATAACAATATTTAAACTCATACGTCATGGCTCACAAGAAAGGTGTCGGTAGTTCGAAGAATGGTAGAGAATCAGAATCAAAACGTCTAGGCGTTAAGATTTTTGGTGGACAAGCTGCTATTGCTGGGAACATCATCGTTAGACAAAGAGGTTCAAAACATAATCCAGGTGAAAACGTTTACATCAGTAAAGATCACACCCTACACGCAAGAGTAGCTGGAGTTGTAAAGTTCCAAAAGAAAAGAGATAACAAATCTTATGTATCTATCCTTCCATTCGAAGCATAATTCATTAGACTACTTATTACAAAACCCGTTCTGAAAAGAGCGGGTTTTTTGTTTTTGGGAGGGTTTCGAGTTTCAAGTTTCAGGTTTCAGGTTTCAGGTTTTGATGCGAATTTGTGTCATTTCGAGGAACGAGAAATCACACACGCTGAGTACACACTGTATGGAATATTGGGTGCGATTTCTCGTGCCTCGAAATGACACAAATGGCGTGAAAAGGAAAATAAAAGTCGACAAGAAACTTCCGTAGAGACGCACAGCAGTGCGTCTCCTTCCATATTACAAAACCCGTTCTGAAAAGAGCGAAGTTGTCATTTATAGGTACGAGAATTATACAAGTTAAGGACGCGCTGTTGTCGAATATTGGGTGCGATTTCTCGTTCCTCGAAATGACACAAATGGCGTGAAAAGGAAAATAAAAGTGAACAAGAATCTTCCGTAGAGACGCACAGCAGTGCGTCTCCTTCCATATTACAAAACCCGTTCTGAAAAGAGCGAAGTTGTCATTTATAGGTACGAGAATTATACAAGTTAAGGACCGCGCTGTTGTCGAATATTGGGTGCGATTTCTCGTGCCTCGAAATGACACAAATGGCGTGAAAAGGAAAATAAAAGTCAACAAGAAACTTCCGTAGAGACGCACTGCTGTGCGTCTCCTTCCATATTAGTTACAAATGCATGATAATAAAAAGTCTCCGTATAATTTGTTATTCGAAATTTATACATCACAATTTAAACAAAAAAACCTGCTCATTTAAGAACAGGTTTTCAAATACTTTCATTCCAGTATTGGAATTTGGAATTTCAAAAATTTGGAATTTTACTTCATGTTATTCAGAATCTTTAGTTTCTTCCAGATCGTCAGATTTTCTTCCCAGTTTTATTTTTGGATTATCCTGAGTTCCGGTTACGGTCAGTGGAATTCCGAAGATGCCTAGCGGAGGAAGGCCTAAACGCATTTTTAAGTTTAGTTTTCCGTCCAAGCTTGTTGTTCCTTCAATTCGGGGTCTGAAGCCTGCAAATTTAAATTTAAAACGTTCCACCGTCATAATATTATTCTTGATGGTGGTTTTAATGTCAACTTTGGAAACATCGGGATTTTTGATAGCTTCAGAACTTGTTTCTTTACTTACGGCAGTAAACATTTTTAAGCCTCTTATTTTTACATCTTTTACAGAAAGTGTTCCGCCACCAACAAGAGAAGGGTAGACAGGGCTCATGCTGCTGTTTAATCTTCCTTTTAATTGATAGTCTAAAGAAACAATTCCTTGCGCTTTCTCTGCCGCACTGGCCATTTTTCTGAAAACATCAATTTCGTTATAAGCTCTTTTAATATCAAAATCAGTTGCTTTGATAGCGTAATCAAAATTTGCTTTTTTCGGTGTAATCGCCTGATAATTTGCATTCATGGTAACATTACAGCCGATTAAGTTGAAACCGGTGTTTTGCATGCTCAGTTTGCCCTTGTTCATTTTTAGATTACCTGTTGCATTCAGCAGATTTAATTTGTCAAAATATACTTTTTGTGCATTTGCCAGTAATTGCAGATTCAAATTAGTAGGTATAATAATTACTCCTGTTTGTGCAGCTTGTGTTTGAGGTGCTTTATTTGGGTCTTCCGTTGGTGTTGCTGTTGAATTTGCAGCCGTACTCGACATGAATTCATCCACATTAATGTATCGGGAAGTAACTTTAAACGATCCTTTTAAAATTCCTGTAGTGGTCGTTGCGTAGTTAAAAACGTTTTGTAAATACCCATTCATCCTAAAATCAGATTGGCCGTATGCAGCCAGAAAGTTATTAAAGGACATTTTATCCTGATTGATTTTAAAAATACCTTCTTTAATAATGAAGCGCTGCGGAAGATACTCAGACGTAATCGCAATATTTCTAAGTTCAAGAGTTCCTTTGTTGTGCAGTCTGCTGTAATTTCCTTTTTCGGCATCGCTTTGTTTTCCTTTTAGGGCTAAATCTGCTTTTACAGAACCGTCTAAATCAAGTCCTTTCTGAGAAAAAACATTGTATATTTTGCTGATATCAAGTTCTCCTTTCGCTTTGATGTCATATGTTAAATCATCAAAATTACTTAGTTCGGCCTCGACAAAAACAGGTTTTCCTTCAAAGGTAAACTGCGTTGGTTTTAGGCTTACTTTTAAGTCATCAAAGGTTCCTTTGTTGTTTTCTATTTTCGATTTGACAATAATATTAGTGATCGGATTGGGGTAATATTTGGTTTTCAAATACCCGTTATCCAGATTGATAAAACCACTAGTTACAGGGAAAATTCTGTTTTTCTGATCAAATTTACCGTTTGCTTTCACGTCACCTGCTAAAGTTCCTTTTAGTGTTAAATCAGGTATTCCGAGCGCTTTAGTTAGTTTTTCAAGGTCGATTTTGGCTTTAAAGTCACCTTTTATATCCGGCGTATTGATGCCTTTTATATAAAATTTTGACTTCAGATAATCCTGATTGATGTTTAAAGATAAATTTTGCGCATCAACAATCAGAAGATCCGGATTTAAAGAAGGAACGGTTGTTTTTAATTGCAAGTTTAAGTTGGAAACCGGGAAAGCACTTTTGTTATAATTCACCAAACCGCTGTCTATTTTTAAATCTAAATTTAAATCAGGAGCGACGTGTTGTGAGGCAATATAATCTCCTTTTAGCGTTAAAAGTAAATTGGTGTTTCCTTTTATGTCTGTTTTAGAAAGCCAGGTAATGTATTTTGGAGGGAAGGCAGTAAATACATCGTGCAGATCGCTATTGTTTGATTTAATAACGAAATCCATGTTGTAACCGTCTTTCAGGAAATCAAATTTCCCTTTAAAATCAACCAAAAGATCATTGATTTTTAAATCATTTTGTTGGAAATAGAAAGACAAAGAGTTCACATTTACCTTGGTAATCAGATCAGCATTTATCTTTTTATTCATTAAATACGGTTCATTTTCATAAACAATATTCAGCTTTTCAATTTTTGCTTTAGAATACAAATCAAATACCGCTTTATTCAAATCTCCTTTTCCAAGATAATCAAAGCCCAGAGCGTCAAAATGAATTTTAGTGGATTTATCATCATAAACAATCTTACTGTTTTGAATTTCAATATGTTCTAATTTTAAGGCTGTTTCAGAACTGTCCTTTGGGTTTGAGGCCTTCGGTGACGATTTGTAGATGTTGTAGTTGGCTTCCCCTTTCTCATTTACTTTCACGTTAATAAAAGAGTCGGACAAATAGATCTGGTCAATTTTTACCGATTTGCTAAAAATCAAACTTGCGACATTGATTCCAAAAGAAACCTCTTTTGCCGTGATGAATTTTTCGTTTTTGTAAGGTGCCGAACCGTTAAGCTTTAAATCATTTAAAGTTAAGGTTAACGATGGAAAATGATGAAAAAACGAAATCGAAACATCCGAATAATTAAGCTCTGCACTTAATTTTTCATTAGCGGTTTTCTTGATTTGATCTTTAATCTGATCTGCAAAAACAATAGGAGTTAAAAATAACAACCCTAAAATAACTACAAAAGTTATTCCGGTGTATTTTGCGATTTTTAGTAAGACGGATTTTAATTTGCTTTTTGACATAACAAAAGAGTTAGACGGTGTGGTATTATAAATGGCGACTATTTAAAGAAAAAGAAACTGTAGACTATCCGTGTACAGTTTCTTTTTTTCCATAATTTGTAATGATAGAACCTTCGAATTCAATCCATTCTTTCCAGCGTTTATCGATATCTATATTATCAGTATATTTTCTGGCAAAACCTAAAAAAGTAGTATAATGTCCGGCTTCAGAAATCATCAGATCGCGATAGAATTTGGCTAATTCCGGATCTTGAATATTTTCTGATAAAACTTTAAATCGTTCACAGCTTCTGGCCTCAATCATGGCAGAAAACAGCAGGCGGTCACAAAGTGCGTCTTTTCGGCTTCCGTCTTTCTTCATAAATTTAAAAAGTTCATTCACATAATGATCTTTTCTTTCGCGTCCCAAAGTCAAACCTCTTTTTTTGATTAAGTCATGAACCATTTGCAAATGCTCCAGCTCTTCTCTGGCAATCACCAGCATTTCGGTTACTAATTCCTCTAATTCAGAGTTATAAGTAACTAAGCTAATGGCATTTGAAGCCGCTTTCTGCTCGCACCAGGCATGATCCGTCAGAATTTCTTCGATATTTGATTCGACTATATTTACCCAGCGAGGGTCCGTGGCTAATTTTAATCCCAACATAATTTACAAGAGAATTGTTTCCTGCAAAATTAGTCTTTTTATAACCGAAAATGAGTAATTATTGCGTAATTACGCTCAAAAAAGCATTATTTTGTAGCTTCAAAGAACTAAAATGAATAAAATAAAAAAACTTTTAATTATTGGTTTCGTATGGCCCGAACCAAATTCCTCAGCAGCAGGTGGCAGAATGATGCAATTGATTTCTATTTTTAAAGAAAATGGATTTGAAATTACCTTTGCAAGCCCTGCTTTAGACAGTGATTTCATGGTCGATCTGACCGCTTTTGGAGTTGAGAAAAAAGCCATTGAATTGAATAATCCGAGTTTTGATGTTTTTATAAAGGAATTAAATCCTGATGTCGTTTTGTTTGATCGTTTTATGATCGAAGAGCAGTTTGGATGGCGCGTTTCTGAAAATTGCCCCAAAGCGATTCGAATATTAGATACCGAAGATTTACATAGTTTGAGAACGGCCAGGCAAAAAGCCTTTAGAGAAAACAGAACTTTCGGACCGTTTGATTTGTTTTCTGAGGAAGTGGCAAAGCGCGAAATCGCCAGTATTTTGAGATGTGATTTGTCATTCATTATTTCACAATTTGAAATGAAGATCCTCAATGATATCTTTAAAATTGACTCGAGACTCTTGTTTTACTTGCCTTTTTTGGTTGATGAAATGAAAGAAGAGGACCTTTTGGAGCTGCCTTTATTTGAAGACCGTGAAAATTTTGTTTTTATTGGAAATTTTCTTCATGAGCCCAATTGGAATACTGTTCAATATTTAAAGGAAGCCATCTGGCCTTTAATCAGAAAACAATTTCCTGAAGCAATTTTGAAGGTTTACGGTGCTTATCCGTCACAGAAAGCATTGCAATTACATCAGTCAAGAGATGGTTTTCTTATTATGGGAAGAGCTGCCGATGCAACTGAAATTGTCAAAAAAGCCAAAGTAGTTTTGGCTCCAATTCGTTTTGGAGCAGGTTTAAAAGGAAAGTTGTTGGAAGCCATGCAATGCGGAACACCGAGTGTAACATCAGAAATCGGGGCAGAGGCCATGCATGCTGATTTACCTTGGAACGGATCTATTACAAATGATATGGAAATTTTTGCAAAACAAGCCATTGCCTTATATCAGGATGAAAATTTGTGGAAGCAATCTCAAAAAAACGGAGTTACAATTATAAACCACTGTTACCAAAAAAGGGCCTTTTCTTCGGCATTAGTGGACATAATTAGCGCCTTACTGGTGGATTCAGAAAACCATCGTCTGCATAATTTTATGGGAAGTCTGTTGCAACATCATACCTTAAAAAGCACCAAATACATGTCAAAGTGGATTGAGGCTAAGAATAAAAATTAAACCATCCTTCCAAATCCTATCGTTTCGCGATACAGTTGGGGTGAGACATCCGCATTGGTTTTGAAAAAGCGACTGAAATAATGTTCGTCATCATAACCCAATTCGTAGGCAATTTCTTTTACCGTTTTGTTGGTCATATACAATTCTCTTTTTGCTTCAATGATTATTCTTTCGGCAATGAGGTCTGTAAGTGTTTTGTTGAAATAGTTTTTGGATAATTTAGCCAAAGCCTTAGGGGAAATATTCAGTAACTCGGCATAATGTCCGGCGGAATGTTTGGTTTTGAAATTATCTTCGATTGCGTCTTTAAGATTTTGAAGTATAAAAGGTTCTTTAGAATCGGGTAGTGGCTTTGGTTCTTCTGATTGATCTGTTTTTAATCGGGTAGCAGTAATCAGGAAAATTTTCAAATAAGAAATAAGCAATTCGTATTGTGCGATTGCGGTATTTTGAAGCTCTGTTTTTATTTGGTCAATGACCATTTGAAAAGTGGCTTTTGCCTGATCGGTAACGGCAGTAAAAGGAGGTTGATATACATTATTGAACAAAACGCCATTGCACGAAACTTCTTTCTGATGTTTAAGTATACAGTAAAAGTCCGGATGAAAATGAATCGCAATTCCTTGAATGTCGTCTTTTGTGCCAATCATGAAAGGTTGATAGGGTGAAAAAGCGAGCAGCGAATCCGCGTTGAAATGATGTTCTGCAAAATCAGCCTTTATGGTGCCTTTTCCTTTTGTAATCCAAATTAAAGAAAAATAATTATTGCGTTGAATGTGGTCAAAATGGCTGTTGTCTTCAAACGAAAGTAGTTTGAAGGCCAGATTGCCATTTTGTGGATTTATTAAGGTAGAAACACTTTGGTTGGACATTATTTGGAAGCGTTAAAGTTTGCGATCAGCTTCATCAATAGCCAAATCATTGATACTGGCGAATCGTTTTTGCATATAGCCATTTTCATCAAATTCCCAAAGTTCATTTCCGTAGCTGCGAAACCATTGTCCGGCATGATCGTGCCATTCGTATTCAAATCTTACGGCCATTCTGTTGTCTTTAAATCCCCACAATTCTTTTTTGAGTTTGTAGTTTAATTCCTTTTGCCATTTTTTGGTTAAAAATTCTTTTGCTTCCTCACGACCGTTGATAAAATCAGTTCGATTTCTCCATTCGGTATCAATAGTATACGCCAGAGAAACTTTTTCAGGATCTTTTGTGTTCCAGGCATCTTCTGCTATTTGCACTTTTTGCAAGGCGGTTTCCATTGTGAATGGGGGTAAAGAATGTCTTTGTGGTTCCATAATGATTTTTTTTATACTAAGATAGTCATGAAAGCCATCATGACTATCGTTAGAGATTCTTTTTTTAGCAATTAGTTTTGCAGTTCTAAAGGTTGTACTGCAGGGAAGTCAATTTCTGTGTTGACAGCATTGTTGAAATAGTTGGTTAAGATATTTAAGGCTACATGTCCTATAATTTCAGCTAATTCTGCTTCAGAAACACCTGCGTTTTTTGCCAGATTTACATCTTCATCATTTATTGAGCCTCTTTTGTTCGTTAAAGTAGTGGCAAATTGCAAAATAGCAGCCGTTTTGGGATCAGCTGAATTTCCTGATCTGGCAGCATGTAAAAGTTCCGGATCTGTTTTTGCCAGGTTTTCTCCAATAAAAGTATGAGCGGCTAAACAATAATTACAAGCGTTCTTTTCAGAAACAGCCATAGCGATAAGTCCGCCGGTTTTTGAACTCAATTTCCCTTGACCCAAAGCACCACTGAAGTTTAAGTAACCTTCTAATAGGGCGGGAGAATTTCCCATTGTTCGCATCATATTAGGAATGACCCCTAATTTAGCTTGTACAGCATTGAATAAATCTTTTGTTTTTCCTGTTGCTTCTTCCGGGTTTAATGCAGTTAATCGTGCCATTTTAATTTGTTTTATGAGTTGTTGTCTTTTGACATTACAAAGATGCGTTGGCGGCAGATTTTAGAACATGGAGAATTTACGCTATGTGATGGACAATTTTTCTTTTGGTGTTTTTGAATAAAAAAATCCCCGAATTACAAGAAGTAATCGGGGATTTGTAAGATGTAAACTGTATACTGTTACTGTAAACTTTATTTCAGTAAGTCTTCAACACTTTGAATAGTCGTGGCGTGATAACCGGATTTTGCTTTATCGAAAATCTGTTGTGCCCATTTTTTTCCTTCCGGAGTTTTTGCCATTTCTTTGTAAAGCATCATTACAGATCCTGTTCTGCTGCTTGTTAGTAAAAATTGCTCAATTGCAGGATAAGCTGCAGTGTATTTATAGCGAATAGAAGGAACGAACCATTGACGCTTGATGATGAAATTACCTCCTTTTGTGAAGTTAAATTCAGTGTCAAGCTCCTGCATTTCTTTTGGAGTGATATCAGTTGGAAGGTTGTCTATAAAATGTTGTTTTTCTGGCGTACTTGTGATTTTTTGACTTAATCCTTTTACTCCTGTTTGTCTCCAGGTTTTTTGGATTTGATCAATTGCATCAAATTCAGGAGAGCTTACCGGTGTAATATTAGCAGGGATTCCAGGCTTATAAATCCAGTCTTCCAGTTGTATTTTATCGGCCAAAGCTTTATCGCCTTTGATTAAATTTTCATTTAAATATTTTACAAAATCTTCTGTTGTAATGGATTTAAAAGCGTGTGCGTCGAAATAATTTTTAATAAAGACATCGAATTTTTCGCGTCCAACCGCATTTTCGATTACTCTTAAAAAAGCATATCCTTTTACATATGGAATTTGGTTAATTCCATCATCAGGATTTCTTCCCGTTAAACTAACTTTAAGTCTGGTGTCCGGATTTGTATCGCCATATTCTGCTACGTTATCTGTTAATTCTTTACGAGTGATAACATTTTGCATCTCGAATTCTTTTTTACCAAAAATGGCTTCGCCAATGCGGTGCTCTACATAGGTGGTGAAACCTTCGTTCAACCAAATATCATCCCAGGTAGCATTGGTTACTAAGTTTCCGCTCCAGCTGTGTCCTAGTTCATGTGCTAATAAGCTTGTTAGGGAACGATCTCCTGCGATAACACCCGGAGTTAAGAAAGTCAGGTTTGGATTTTCCATTCCCCCGTAAGGAAAGCTTGGTGGTAAAACCAATACGTCATAACGTCCCCAACGATATGGGCCGTATAATTTTTCGGCGGCAACAACCATTTTTCCTAGTTCGGCAAATTCCCAAGCTGCTTTTTTAAGAACAGAAGGTTCTGCATAAACACCGGTTCTGTTGTCTATAGACTGAAATTGAAGATCTCCAACGGCAATTGCCATTAAATAAGACGGTATTGCCTTGTCTTGTTTAAAAGTATAAACTCCGGTGTCATTTTTTTGCTGTGGATTTACAGCACTCATTACCGCTAATAAATCTTTAGGAACAGTAACTTTTGCGTTGTAAGTAAAACGAACGCCCGGAGAATCCTGACAGGGAATCCAAGTACGCGACCAGATGCTTTCTCCCTGAGAAAAAAGGAATGGTTTCTTTTTATCCGCTGTTTGTTGCGGGGTTAGCCACTGTAATGCAATAGCTTCCTTACTTGTGGTATAGTAAATCGTAACTTTGGTAGTGTTAGGTTCAATAGTAACATGAAGTGGTTTTCCGTGAAATTCTACTTCTTTCCCAAGTTCGAATTTGGTTTCTTTTTCGTCATCACCTAAAGTTACTTTGGTAATGTCTAATGTGTTTTCGTCGAAAATAATTTCGGTTCCTTTGCTGATATTGGCAATTTGCCAAGAGGCTTTTCCTGAAATGGTCTGTGTGTCAAAGTCAACTTTAATATCAAGATCTAAATGTTTTACAACTGCCAGATCCGGTTTGGAAAAAGTATGTTCGTCTTTTATGGTGGTGGATTCTTTATCCGTTTCTTTGGTGGTTTCTTTTTTTTGACACGCAATAGCAGTCAAAAATAAAGTGAGGAGGAGTATTTTTTTCATAGTTTGATGATTAAATTAGGAAACTAAATTAAATAAAAAATCCCGTTTTGAAAGTTCAAAACGGGATTTTAATATAAATAACCTTAGACTCGGTTCAGGCTGACAAAATTAGGCCAACATAGTTACCGGACTTTCGATGTATTGTTTTAATGTTTGTAAAAATTGAGCTCCGGTAGCACCGTCAATTGTTCTATGGTCACAAGCCAATGATAACATCATGGTGTTTCCTACTACAATCTGACCGTTTTTAACAACCGGTTTTTCTACAATTGCACCTACTGAAAGGATCGCAGAGTTAGGTTGGTTGATAATTGAATTGAATTCAGTAATACCAAACATTCCAAGGTTAGAAACTGTAAAAGTGCTTCCTTCCATTTCTTGTGGTCCAAGCTTTTTGTTTTTAGCTCTTCCGGCAAGATCTCTTACGCTACCTCCGATTTGAGATAAACTCATAGCATCTGTAAATTTCAATACAGGAACTACCAATCCGTCTTCAACCGCAACAGCAACTCCAATATTTACGTGGTGGTTGATGATAATGGCATCTTCTTTCCACTGAGAGTTGATTTTTGGGTGTTTTTTCAAGGCTAAAGCACAAGCTTTAATTACCATATCGTTGAAAGATACTTTTGTATCCGGTACCGAATTGATTGTTGCTCTTGCTTGCATAGCGTCGTCCATGCTTACTTCGATCACTAAGTTGTAGTGAGGTGCTGTAAATAAAGATTCTGCCAAACGTTTTGCGATAATTTTACGCATCTGAGAGTTTTTGATCTCTTCTGTGAAAACTTCTCCGGCAGGAACAAATACTTTCGGTGCAGCTGGTGCAGCAGTTTCCTGTGCTTTAGCGGCTGGTGCTGAAGTAGTAGCTTGTTGAGCAGCTGGAGTAAAGTTTTCGATATCGCTTTTTACGATACGTCCGTTTTCTCCTGAACCTTTAACCTGGTTTAATTGAATTCCTTTGTCAGAAGCAATTTTCTTTGCTAATGGTGAAGCTAAGATTCTTCCGTTTGAAGTTTCAACAACTGCTTCCGGTGCTTTTTCAGCAGCAGGAGCTGTTTTTGTTTCTTCAGTTGCTGGAGCACTTGCAGTACCTCCGGCAGTATAATTTTCAGAAATTCCTGAAATATCAGTTCCCGCAGGCCCGATAATCGCTAGTAAGCTGTCAACAGGAGCTGTGTTTCCTTCTTGAATTCCGATGTATAATAATGTTCCGGCATTGAAAGACTCAAACTCCATAGTAGCTTTGTCTGTTTCAATTTCTGCCAAAATATCTCCTTCAGCAACCGCATCACCTACTTTTTTCAACCAGGTAGCTACAGTTCCTTCTGTCATAGTATCACTCAAACGAGGCATAGTTACAACGATAACGCCTTTTGGTAATTCAGTTGCAGCTTTTGCTGGAGCAGCTTCTGTTTTTGTTTCAGTAGCAGCTTCCGCTTTTGGAGCTTCAGCAGCAGGGGCGTCACCACCGGCTAAAAGAACAGAAATATCTTCTCCTTCATTTCCAATGATCGCTAATAAAGAGTCTACTGGAGCAGTTTCTCCGGCAGGGATTCCAATATGTAAAAGAGTTCCTTCGTTAAAAGATTCGAACTCCATTGTTGCTTTGTCTGTTTCAATTTCAGCTAAGATGTCTCCTTCGCTAATTTTGTCACCTACTTTTTTTAGCCAAGTTGCTACCGTTCCTTCCGTCATAGTATCGCTCAAACGAGGCATTGTTACTTTTATCGCCATAATATTTTATAGTTTATGAGGTGTAAATGGATAGTCTTCTTGTGCGTAAACTACATCGTACAATTGTTGTAATTCAGGATATGGAGACTCTTCAGCGAATTTCACACACTCTTCAACCAAATCTTTAACTCTTTGGTCAATTGTTTCAATTTCTTCTTCTGTAGCATATTTTTGATCCATAATTACATCTAAAACTTGTGTAATAGGGTCAATTTTTTTGTACTCTTCAACTTCTTCTTTTGAACGGTACAATTGTGCATCAGACATTGAGTGTCCTCTGTAACGGTACGTTTTCATTTCAAGGAAAGTTGGTCCGTCACCACGACGAGCTCTGTCAATAGCTTCTGTCATTGCTTCAGCCACTTTTACCGGGTTCATTCCGTCAACTGGTCCGCAAGGCATTTCGTACCCTAAACCAAGTTTCCAGATATCCGTATGGTTGGCAGTTCTTTCTACAGAAGTTCCCATTGCATAACCGTTGTTTTCAACGATAAATACAACCGGTAGTTTCCATAACATAGCCATATTGAATGCTTCGTGTAAAGAACCTTGTCTTGCAGCTCCGTCACCAAAGTAAGTCATAGTTACTCCTCCGGTTTCAAAATATTTGTCTGCGAAAGCTAAACCTGCTCCAACAGGAATTTGTCCACCAACGATTCCGTGACCTCCGTAAAAACGGTGTTCTTTAGAGAAAATGTGCATAGAACCTCCCATACCTTTAGAAGTTCCTGTTGCTTTTCCTAAAAGTTCAGCCATTACACGTCTTGGATCCACTCCCATACCAATTGGTTGAACGTGGTTTCTGTAAGCCGTGATCATTTTGTCTTTGGTTAGGTCCATAGCGTGTAAAGCACCTGCTAATACAGCTTCCTGACCATTATATAGGTGTAGAAAACCTCTAACTTTTTGTTGAATGTATAATGCTGCAAGTTTGTCCTCAAACTTTCTCCAAAGCAGCATGTCTTCGTACCACTTTAAATATACCTCTTTTGTAACTTCTTTCATTTGAATTCTCTCTTTTGCTAAAGTTGTTTGTGTTATCGATTGTGCCTGTAACGCAAAATAGTTTCCTCCCACAAATTTGCGCCCGAAAAGGTCGGGATGCAAAAATAAGACATTCCGTTTAAGAACTAAAATTTAAAAGGCACTTTTTGGGCTTTTTTTACAAGAACTTTTTATCGAACATAAAAGGGAGTAAGTTTTTTAGGGATGCCGATCTGTAAATCGCTCCAATTTCACCCATGAAATAAATCTCGATTGGAGTGTCTTGTTTGATTTCATATTCGGCAATTGATTGCCTGCAAGACCCACAAGGAGGAATTGGCGCTTTTGTCTGATTCGTATCGGACGCAGCTGAGATTGCTATCTTCAAAATTTTGGCTTCAGGATAAACACTCCCCGCATGAAATATAGCCACACGTTCTGCACATAATCCTGACGGATATGCGGCGTTTTCCTGGTTAGATCCCAGAACTATTTTTCCATTATCCAGTAATAAGGCGGCTCCAACTTTAAATTGAGAGTAAGGGGCATACGCATTTTTGCGAATTTCGACTGCCTGATTCATTAATTCCTGAATGTCTGTTGGAAGTTCTTCAAATGAATCATAAGATAAAAATGAGGAGGTAAAGTTTATTTCTTTCATTCTTTTTATGGGAAAAAAAATCCAAATTCCTAAAAGTAGAAATTTGGATTGTTGTTATTCTTTTAATTTATTTTCGTTTAGTATACTTCGTATTTGTCACCAAAGTTAAAGGTTAAAGAGAAACGAAGTGTATTTTCTAACGGATTTTTAACTTTTGAAGCTGAAAATAAGTAAGAGACGTCAACTTTTACGGCGCTATACTTAAAACCTGCTCCCAAAGAGAAGAACTGACGGCCTCCTTTTTCAGGGCTTTCGTGAAAGTAACCTGTTCGTATGGCGAACGAATCCTGATACAGGTATTCTCCAGCTATACTATAGGTGATTTCTTTTAATTCTTCGCTAAAGCCACCCGGTGCATCTCCAAAAGATTTAAAGATTCCCGAAACCCAACCAATGTCGTTGTAGTTTTTATAGTTTATAGCGTTTGCTTCAGCTTGGTCAATGTCTCCAGGATCGGTAAAGTCTCCGTCACCATTAGCGTCAAATGGAGTTCCGGGTCCCGGAGGAGTTGGAACTAAAAGTTTTGTAAATTCGACACTAACGCCAATTTTATTGTAATCGTCAAGGATAAAATCGAAACCACCACCCAGACGCAGGTTGGCAGGTAAAAAGTTAGAGCTTATGTTGTCATGGTCGTAGCTTATTTTTGGACCTATGTTTTGCATGTTAAAACCACCTCTCCATCTTCCGTTAAAAGTGTTGTAAGCAATTTCCTCTGACTGATAAAATCCGGCAACGTCTACAGCGAATGAACCTGCTGCTGATGCATCGATATTTTCTGAAGCAATTTTTAAGTTAGAGCGTATGTATCTTGCTGCAACCGCCATTGAAAATTCATCGCTTAGTTTTAAGGAATAAGACCCGTCTAAAGCAAATTCATTTGGGGATACAATATTTGGATCATCGTTTGGATTAGCTCTTAGCTCAATATCTCCAAAACCAAAATAACGCAAACTACCGGCAAAAGCACTTCGTTCGTTAATTTTGTTGTAGTACGTTACTTGCCCAAGGGAAATATCGTTGGCTAAATCTGTTAAATAAGGAGTGTAACTGATAGAGAAGCCTTGTTTGTCTTCTGAAAAGGCATACTTGGCAGGATTCCATTGTTGTGAGAAAACATCAGCTGATGTAGCAACACCCTGATCTGCCAGACCGGCTGCTCTGGCATCTGCTGCAACTAATAAAAATGGAACTCCAGTTGTAATTGGAACAATTTCCTGAGCTTTTACCTGTGAAAGAACTAAAAAACAAATTAAGAAGAGCGCTATTTTTTTCATTTATTGAACTAAAATATGATTACGATACAAATATAGAAATTTTTACAAAATGACAAGCTTTTCATATTTTTCTGCCTTTTTATTTGTTAAGGTAGATTTTACGGTCAGTTTGTAAATGTAAACACCTTTTCCGATTTTGTCGCCAAAATCATCTTTTCCGTCCCAGGTTATTTCTCTTGATAAAAATCCTTCAGTGGTGATGATTTGATTTTTTGTCCAAACAACTTTTCCGGTAATAGTCATTACCTGAACCTGAGCTTCTAAAGGCTCGTAAGGTCTGTTGTGTGAAAACCAAAATTGAGTGTAGGTCGAAAATGGATTGGGGTAATTAAGAACGTGTGACAGTGTCAGAGATTCGTCTCCAACTACTATAAATTGTATTTCGCTTGTTATGGGATTGTTGTAAACGTCCCATGCCGTAAAGCTTATAGTGTGCATTCCGGCAGCTAAATTTCGTAAAGGGAAACGCAGGTTTCCATTTGTATAATCGTCTAATTTGGTTTGATAGTAATCATTTAATACGAACGGATTGCTAACATCACCATCTAAAATGGCTATAATGTCATGACCAATTCCGCTCGCGGTATTTATACCATTTTCGTCCTCCAGAAACGCCAATAGAAAAGGAGAACTATTTGTAATTCCACCCGAAACAAATGTTTCATCGTTCATATATAACTTAACTTTTGGACTTATATTGTCCTGTGGTGCATTTTCATTTACACCGCCAATTTTAATGGTATTGTTAAAGCCGGTTTGGTTTTCCGGAAGGCCTTCTTTTTTGGAATAAAAGCTAATTCGGCCATTGTCAACAGGGATTCTGATGTCTCGGGGTACGATAAAGCTAAATTCGAATTGTCCGTTTTTAACAGAGGCATTTCCTCTGAAAATCGTTTCGCCAAGGATTTTAAACGACATGGGAGGGCTGAAGCCATCGTTGTTTAAGGTGGTTGTTGTGATTAGTTTGTCAAAAATAGCGGTAGATAATTCTCCGTTATAATTGCTTAACAGATTGTTGTTTTCATCGGTTATTTCACCCGTAAGTTTGATTTTTGAAAGGGACTTTAAATCAGGAATCGGTTGTGAGATAACAATATCGTTTACTTTTGTTAAATTAATTTTAGGTTTTGGAATAGCTAACATCAAAGCTGGGTCGCCTAAGTACAAAATTACGTTACTGGAGGAACTAGGGGTGTCGTTTTTAGAAATTCGCAGTGTTTCGGCAATGGTTGTATATTGATTGGATCCGTAAGCAAGTAAGTTTCTGCTCAGATTGTCATTGAAGTTTTCAGCATTAAATTGACCAATGGCGCGAATAGTGGTAAGCATCGAAATGGCACCTCCTCTGGGATTCCAGAAAACGTATTCTCCTGCCGTTGGTTTGGTAGGGTCGTCAAATCGGGAGAAGTCACAGGTGATGGTGATAAATAAGGGGTATTTGTATTGATTGTTTAGGTTTTGTCCGTCTGCTTTTTCCCAAATGCGTTCACTTGCCAGACCATCTTCTCCACCATGCCCCAGATAATTAAATACCAAAGCTCCTTTTTCGAAAGCATTAAAAAAATCTGTTCTTGCTTTGGGATATCTCGATCCACCCGAAGAAGCTTCCTGTGTATAGGAGTCAAGGAAGATTTTGTCAATGTTAAAAAATGGTTTTTCAGTTGCAATAACATCTGCTAGACTGTTTTGCCTGGATTGTAAAGAGGCATCTGAACTTTTGTCTGCATCATCGCTGATTAGTACAAAGTTATTTCTCCAGTTTCCAAAAGATTTAATGTTGTGATAGTCGAGAACTTTGTTAACCATTTCCTGCGCCTGACCATTGTCGGAAACCAACATTCGTCCAACGGCTATATCGATCCCTTTAGCAAAAGAAGTCAGGTTTCCTTCGTTGGAATCCATTAGTCCAAAAAAATCATCAGATGCAAAGGAGGCTTCTCCGGTTGTGTTGCTTATTAAAGATTGATATATAGGTACAATATTGTTGTTGTTTCGGGTGCGGTTTTTATAATCAAAAGAAGCGTCTCCAAATAAATTCAGGTATTTTATCTTTTTTTCAGGTGAAGAAGCATTATCGTAAATGTATTTAATGCAGTTTCTGATCGCTGCAATGTCCTGTTTTCCGGAAGAGAATTCCTGATAGATGTTTTCTAATGCGATTACTTTTACACTTAGATTGGAATTGTTGCGGTGAAAGTTGGCCAGATTTTCAGCTTGTGAAAGTAAAAACCTCGGCGTAACGATGACATAATCGATGTCCTGGAAAACATTTTGATTGTTCTTTAAAAGAGTTCCTTTTAAATTTTGATTGCCGATTTTTGATTGGTTTTCTTTTGATGGACTGTAATAATCGGCAGGGACAAGTGTGATGTATTTTCGTATTTCTCCCAGTGAAGCTTTGAAACTAAAATTGGTCAGATTTGGGTTTTCAATTTTCGATACATTATATAGGTCTGTAATATCCCAAATTTGTGCGATTCCTGCGGCATTGCCAATAGTGTAATTTACGATTCCTGCTGTTGAACCGGCTAAGTCATATTGAAATCTAAATTGTTTTCCGGTTCCCAGTAGTTTTCTTTTGGCTACTAAGTTGATGTAATCCAGGTATCCTTTTGATCCGGGCACACCATTATTGATGTACGTTAGTTTTATTTTTACATTTTCACTGCCTAAAAAGGAGCTGTTTTGCGGAAGTTGAGCGCTGAAAAATTTTAAATCAGGATCCGATCCTAAGCTGTTAAAGTTAAGAGTGCCGATGTTTTGTTCATTTGCAGAAATTTTAAATGAAGTGGCTGTATAGGCTGCTGAAGCTGCGTTTAGCTGTATTTTTATAGGAGTTGCCGTTTCAAGATTGGGGAAGTTAAAATTGAATTCCTGCTCGGTGTCGATGTCGAATGCTTCTCCGTACCATTGACGACCGGTGTGGGCAATGTTTATTTTGTCAATTTCATGGTATTGATAGTCGTCATAGGTGCTTAATTCTAAGGTGCTGTTATTTGTTGGTTGATTGGCAGTTGGAATTCGCTTCCCGTCTCCACCGCTGATGGTAATATAATAGTACGATTTTGTGTCAAAGACATTCGAATTTGTTTGGCTTTCCGTGTTCCAGTTGTCTACTCCTTCACCATAAAAAAGAATGTGATCATCATTGTCGAAAGTACCATCATTTTCTCCAATAACCAGAATTGCATTTTCGGTTAAATCATCAGGATAGTAAATGTTGTTGGCAAGAGGAAGCATTCTGCCCCCGTTTCCGTAGATTTTGATTCGCCTCGGGTCGACTTTTCCGGCATCAAAACCTAAGCTTTGTAAAAACGATTTGGATATGCTGTAAATGCCTGATTTTTCGATATAAAAGCGATACCAGTCCCCTGTAGCTAAAACCGAATTTTGTATTCCGCTTGATTTTTGAAAAGAGGAAGGGTTACTATTTCTGGATGTAGTGTTGTTTATTGAATACGAAAAAGAGCGGACACGTTTGAAGCTGTTTCCTTCTTTTATAATTGGATAAAGTGCGATGAAAGCTTGCTTTTTATCACGTGCCGAAGCGATTTCCAGCGTTTCGTTTAGCTTGGCAGGGATGTTTTCGAGTGTTAAATCTCCCAGTTCCGAAATCGAAATTGGTTCGTATACCACATTCGTAACCTGAAGCGAATTGGTGTTTGAGTAGTTGGATTCTCCTAAACTAAGAAGTAATGTTATGTTTTTTTTAGTAGTATCAAACCGGAATGCCGCTCCCGAAAAGAAAGGAATAACAATTTTATTGTCGCCAATGCCCGTCTCTTTTTTGCTTTTCCAATCTAGTGTAAAGCTCCCGTTTGTCTGGGAAAATGAGGCAAATGATAGGAGTAGCAGGTATAGAAATAAGACTTGTTTCATAGACTGAAAAAACGTGATTATTTTTAAAATATTTTAGTAAGTAAAAATATAGTATTTCATGTTATAGTAAATAATAAAAAGTATATTTTTGCGTTCGTAACTATAGGTTATTTTCTGGTAAAAAACAGCTAAATAAAATTATTAGAACAGATGTTGCTAATTAAATGTTAATTATTATATTGCAGCACCTAAATTTATCACCTAAGAATGAGTATGAAAGTAAACAAAATTGTAGCCTTGCAATTAATGATGTCAATGGTATTGATGTTAGGCACGGCTAGTTGTAGCAAAAAATCGAGTTCCAGTCACGCTTCCAGAGCTACTGGTTGGGATGTAGATAGTCAGAATGGAACTGCAGCCAGAAACGCAGGCAAAAAACAACAGGCAGGTCCTGGTTTGGTTTTTGTTGAAGGAGGTACATTTACTATGGGTAAAGTACAGGATGATGTTATGCACGATTGGAATAACACACCAACTCAACAACACGTTCAGTCATTCTATATGGATGAAACAGAAGTTACCAACGGTATGTATTTAGAGTACCTGGAATGGCTTAAGAAAGTTTTCCCACCAACAGAAGAAAATTACAAAAACATTTACGAAGGAGCATCTCCTGATACTTTAGTATGGAGAAATCGTTTAGGATACAACGAAACGATGACGAATAACTATTTAAGACACCCATCTTATGCAAACTACCCAGTAGTTGGTGTGAACTGGATTCAGGCTGTTGAATTTAGTAAATGGAGAACAGACCGTGTAAACGAAGCTGTTTTAGAAAAAGACGGATATCTTAAAAAAGGAGCTAAAACTCAGGATGTAAGTGCTGAGAGTTTGTTTAATACAGAAGCTTACCTTGCATCACCATCTACTACTTACGGTGGTAATGAAGAATTGGTGTTGAAGAAAAATCCAAGCGGTAGAAAATTAAAAGCAGGGAAAGACGGTGTAGTTCCGGATGCTAAAAATGTATACGCACAACGTTCTTCAGGTGTTATTTTACCGGAGTACAGACTTCCTACAGAAGCAGAGTGGGAATACGCTGCTGCAGCTGATGTTGGACAAAGAGAATACAATATATATAAAGGACAAAAGAAATATCCTTGGTCCGGAGATTATACACGTTCTTCTAAACGTAAAAATAAAGGAGATCAATTGGCTAACTTTAAACAAGGAAACGGTGATTACGGTGGAATTGCTGGTTGGTCAGATGATGGTGCAGATATTACAAATTCTGTAAAAAGTTATGCTGCAAATGATTTCGGATTGTACGACATGGCAGGTAACGTTGCAGAATGGGTAGCTGACGTTTACAGACCTATTATTGATAATGAGGCGAATGATTTTAACTACTATAGAGGAAATCAATATGCTAAAAACAAAATTGGTAAAGACGGTAAACTTGAAATTATTACGAAAGAGAATATCAAATACGATACTTTAAGTAATGGTAAAGTTGTAGCAAGAAACCTTCCTGGTGAAATTGCTCAAGTACCAGTTGATGAAAACGAAACGTATTTGAGAACTAATTTCAGTACAAGCGACAATATCAACTACAGAGATGGTGATAAACAATCATCTAAATATTTTGACTTTGGAGATTCTGAATCTGGTGCAAAAGCAGATCAAGCAATGTACAATTCACCAAAACATAATATCACTACTGATAGTTTAGGTAAAATGATTAGAAAATATGACAACACCAGTAAACGTACTACTTTAATCGATGATAAAGTGAGAGTTTACAAAGGTGGTTCTTGGAGAGATAGAGCGTATTGGTTAGATCCTGCTCAAAGAAGATATTTCCCTCAGGATATGGCAACTGATTACATCGGATTTAGATGTGCAATGTCTAGAGTAGGTTCAAAAGCCGAAAAAAGAAAATCGCCTAGAAACTAAGTTTTAGAAATTTCAATATAAAAAGTTCCAAATTCCAAATGCTGAATATTTCAGTATGGAATTTGGAATTTTTTTATGTTTTTTTTCTATTTTTATGACCCTTAAAATTTTATATATGAATATTCAGGACATTCATAATTTGTTTTTACAATGTAAATCTGTTTCAATTGATACAAGAAAAATTGAAGCAAATTCTATGTTTTTTGCCATCAAAGGAGAGAATTTTGATGCCAATACGTTTACGCAACAGGCTCTTGATTTAGGGGCTTTGTTTGTTGTTATTGACAATGCTTCTTATTTTATTGATGAAAGAACAATACTGGTTGAGAATAGCTTGGAAACCTTGCAGGAATTAGCGAAATTTCACCGTACTTATTTGGGTTTGCCTGTTATTGCTTTAACAGGTAGTAATGGTAAAACGACCACAAAAGAGCTTATAAATGTAGTTTTGTCTAAAAAATTCAAAACAAAAGCGACAATCGGAAATCTGAATAATCATATTGGGGTTCCGTTAACGATTTTGTCCTTTACAAAGGAAACAGAACTCGGGATTGTCGAAATGGGAGCTAATCATAAAAAGGAAATTGCCTTTTTGTGTGAAATCGCACAACCGGATTATGGCTACATAACCAATTTTGGGAAAGCGCATTTAGAAGGTTTCGGTGGAGTTGAAGGCGTGATACAAGGTAAAAGTGAGATGTATGAATATCTCGTTAAGAATAAAAAAACAGCTTTTATAAATCTGGAAGACCCTATTCAGGTCGATAAGTCTAAAGCCATTCAATCGTTTACTTTTGGTCTTAACAAAGAACAGGCTGACATTAAAATCAGGAGTGTAGAGGCGAATCCTTTTGTAGCGATTCGTTATGACGGATTTGCTGTCCAATCGAATTTGATTGGACTGTATAATGCTAATAATATCAATGCTGCAGTGGCGATCGGTATTTATTTTAAAGTGGCTGATAGTGATATAAAATCGGCTATCGAAGCCTATACACCTGACAATAACAGATCGCAACTATTAAAAAAAGGATCCAATCAGATTATATTAGATGCTTACAATGCGAATCCAAGTAGTATGGCCGTTGCAATTGCCAATTTCATACAACTGGACAATCAGAACAAAATAATGATTTTGGGAGATATGTTTGAGCTTGGAAACGAAAGTGAGCAAGAACATAAAATTATTGTGGATGCTGTGGTCGGTCAAGATCAATCTGTCTGTTATTTGATCGGAAAAGCTTTTTATCTGCATAAAATTTCAAATGAGAAGGTTCGTTTTTTTGAAACCTTTGATGCTTTTGCAGACTTTTTAAAATCGGTTAAACTGGAAGATCACACTATTTTGATCAAAGGCTCCAGAGGAATGGCATTGGAGCGTACTTTGGATTATATTTAAATAAATAAAAGAGAATGCCATCAGTTAATGATGGCATTCTCTTTTATTACTTAACCCGATTAGTAATTTGGTATAAAATATTGAACAAAGAGCAAAATTAATAGTTTACAAGCTTGTTTCTTTATTGTTAATCCACCTTTCGCTTGGTAGTAATTCGATATTTTTTATTTAGTTTTTTTGCTCATTTTGTCAGCAAGCTGTATGGCATTATAAGCATTTACAACTCCACCCGACTTTGAAAGTTCATTAAAAGATCTTAGCGTTTCTTCATTTTCGCCTGGCACCAATACTTTTAAATCGTACTGTACGGCAGAATCCAATAAAATCTGTTTGACTTGAATGGCAGTTAATTTAGGATAATAAGAGCGAACTAAAGCTGCTACCCCGCTTGTAATGGGACTTGCCATTGAGGTTCCGTCTCGATAGGAATAGCCAGTATTAGCATCGGTCGTTTTTAGAAAAAAACCGGGAGCAAAAAGATCTACTGTTTTTTTTCCATAATTTGAAAAACTTGCCACGAATTTTTTATCACCGTTAAAAGTAATACCTCCAACTTTAATGAAATTTTGGCAAAATTCTTTTCCTGTATTTTCATCGTAATCAATAGGATAAAAAGGTTTTAGATCATTATCACTGGCGTCATTTCCTGAACCGGCAATTAGTAATACATCATTTTTTTGGGCGTATAAAAAAGCATTTTTAATCCACTTAGGATTTGCACTAAATGTTTTGCCAAAACTCATATTAATAATTTTAGCGCCATTGTCAACAGCATATTTTATGGCTAGTGCAATATCCTTATCATTTTCATATCCTCCTGTTGGTACCGCTAATATGGGCATGATTTTGATTTGATCGCTAAAGCCCCCTATTCCGATATTATTTGATCTGGTTGCTCCTAAAATTCCACTTACAATAGTCCCATGATAGGTTAATTTTGCATTTTTTGAAACATTATTATTACCATAACTATTGTCGTTTAAATCTAACTCATTGTCTCCAATTATAGCCCTGTCATAATACTGAGGGTTATAAGTGGTTCTGTATTTCTCAACCACTTTTAAACTATCGCTTTTTAGAACTTCATAGGATAATCCTAAACGAAGAAAATTTCTCATAGACAACAAACTTGGTACCAGTTGCGGGTTCTCTTTTCTGTTTGTTTTATATATACTATCAACTTGAGGATAGGTGAATGTACTCTTGCCAAAGAATTCTGTTAACTTTTTTGAGCTTTCTCTAAATTCTATTAAATTTAGGGAAGCATATTTTTTCAAAGTATCAATTTGTGCCAAATCTTCCTTGTAAAAATTTGTTGCTTTTATATAGAGTAGTGAATCTTTTTTGTTTCTTTTAAAATTATTAAACGAACCATATCTCTTTTTTAGCATCTTCAATACTCTTGTTGGTTCTGTATTAGCATATGAAATACTTTTCCCATTTTTATTGCCTAAAAAATTCCAGCCGTTAACATCATCTATATATCCATTTTTGTCATCATCAATTCCATTATTTGGAATCTCATTTTTATTAATCCAAATAGCAGATTTCAAATCTTCATGATTGATATCTATATCCGTATCTATTACTGCTACGATAACTTCTTTTCCTGTTCTACCCTTGATTAGCTCCTCATAGGTTCTAATAAGACTTGTCCCTGCTAACGTATCTTTTTCTATGTCGAGATTATGCCAGCAATCTCTAACCTTAATAGGTAAGGCGTTTTTATAAATAACACTAGGAGCTATTATAAACCTGCTTTCTTGTTGTGAAAAAACATTAGAAGATATTAATAAAAAATAAAAGATAAAAAGATAATTATTCATAAATAGCTTTATAATTGCGTTTGAAAAATAGGTTCTCCTTAGGAGAACCATTGTTTAAGATTCTGGACGGTCATCACGGCCACCTCCTCCATTTGTTGGTCTTTTTATTGGATCAATTGGTCCACCTCCACCCTCATTGTTTTCTGAATTACCTCCAATAATAGATTTTAGATTTTCTAGTTTGAACTCTTCAAACGAAGATAAATTGTTTGTTACTTTTCTCATTATTATTATTATTATTATTAAATTTAAGCAAATCTATAAGTTCAAAACAATTAATCAAAAAACTTGTTTTATCAATTCAGGAATTGATAGAATGTTTTCTTTAATTGTTGTTGATTTTGAGCTGTTTAATAAAGTTGGAAGGCTTCATTTTTGTATAGGTTGTAAAAGCTCTTGTGAAAGTTTGAACACTGTTATAACCGCATATTTCAGATAGAGCCTGTATTGTGTACTCTAAAGTTTTTTTGTCATTTTCTAATTTATCAAGGATGTACTCTATTCTTAAATTGTTAATATACCTCGTAAAAGGAATCTCTTTTATTGAATTAATAACTTGAGATAAATATTTAGAATTTGTTTTGAACTCAGATGCAAGTATTTCAATTGTGTATTCTTTTTCTATATATTTTAGTTCTAATTCAAATTTTTGAAGACAATCTAATATATAAGCGATCATACTTTCATCCATATTTGTTATTGATGCTTTTTTAGTAACAGGTAGTAAGGACTCTTTGTTAATAATCATTTGTTGTTCCCTATCTCTTCTATAGGATTCAAACAATTGCTTTTGTTTTTCAACTTCTTTTTTCCTTTTTTTATTATTTAGATATAAGAGAATAAAAAGCATCATAATTCCTGAAAACAAGAATAATATTATAGTTTGTAAGGAAAACTTTTCTTTATTTAAAGACGAAATCATCTTTTGCTTAAGAGATATTACTTCAATAATATCATATTTCTTTGCAATTGTGGAAGTAATATATTTATAATCATCATCCAACAGTTTATCTGCTTTTATAAATTGATCGGAATAATAAATAACTTTCTTATAATTGTTTTTACCCTTGTAGTATGCAATAATTTCTTTATATGCAGGAATAGTAAGTAATGAAATGTCATTTTTTACTTTAAATATTGAATCTACTTTTTTATAAAATAGTACGGCATCATTACTTTGATTCAGTTTTGTGTAAGACTCTCCTATATAAAAACAATTTTCAGCATAATTAGAAAAATCATTATTTTTTTCAAAAGTTCTTAAAGCAATTTTTAAATCTAGTATGGCAGTATTGTATTTTTTTCGTTGCAAATAATTTTTCCCCCTATTTGAAATAAAATAAGGCAAATAAAAATTTCCAAAATCATAATCCCGACAAGCATTAATACCTTTTTTTGTGAGATTTTCAGACTCATCAGTTTTGCCTATTCTATTATATAGTTCTGCAAGTCCTAAAACATATCTTAAATAATTATCCTCTTTATTCTGATAGGCCTTCTCCACACATTTTTGATATATAGGAATTGCTTCGCTATAATGACCCTGTGTTTTCTTTATAAGACCGATTGAATAATTCATATCATTAACTAGCTTCGGAGAAAGATTAGCAGTATCCTTTATAGCAATTAAAAAGCAATTTAAAGATTCTTTTAATCTTTTCTTATTATAGAAAATGTAGCCTCTTGTTGAATAAAGATAGGGAAGTGCTTTGGGATATTTTTTGTTAGCTAAAGCTATGGAAGTGTCAGAATACTTAATTGATTGATCGAAATCTTCAAAAATTTCTGCAAGTAAATCATAACCATAAATAGTCTCTCTTGTATTTTTTTCGCTTTTTGCTTTTAATAAATATGATTTAGCATAAATATAATTACGGGTAAAACGGCTATTAGGATCGGTATAAATTTTTTCTCTAAAAGTATCGTAACTGGTTTTTTTTAAGGAATCAGGTATCTGTGTTAAATTTTGAGCTATAATAATATTGTATAAAAGTAAATGAATAACCAGGAACAATTTTTTGTTGCACATATAACTACATTTTTTTTGAATCGTAAATGTACTTATTTAAATAATCGTCTCATTTATAATATTTAGAACTATAAAGTGTTTCTTTTTAATGTAATAAAAATAATTAATCTTCTGTAAATCAGTGTATTTGTATAGGTGAGATAGGTCAATTCCTAAATTGAAACTACCAATTCCTGAATTGATATATACAAAATTTGTGCAACTCAAAACCACATTCTACATTTGCTACAACAAAATAAACAAGAAGTAATACAACTTCTCTTTTATTTCGAATGTCTCTTTTCGAACCGAGAATAAAATCAATTAAAATTAGTATTTAATACTTTAGTACTTTGTTAAAAAGGCCAATTGCGAAGGAACAATTTTTTAAATAAATCGCTTGCAAGCAAAAAACAGGTTACTTTTTTGAAGTGTTGGTTAAGTAGCCATGTTTAGAACCAACCAACCAAAAAAAGCAAGATAAAATCATTATTAATTATTAAAATTACGATTATGAAAAAATTACAGTTAAATCAAATGGAAACTTTAGAGGGCGGAAAATTTTGGGGTGAAGGAGGATGGCACAGTGTAGGAGGTTGTAGTGAAGGATTCCAAACAATATCTAATTCACATTACATATTTTGGATGGTTGTTGAAGTTGAATACAATATAGTTGCGTGTTAAGATAAAAGTTTCAATAGGGGTGCCAAAAATCAATTGGCATCCTTTCTTACATTCTTAAATATCAACTTTTGCATTTTTTTTAGTTTTAATACAATCCCTTAAATGAAAAAATACATTTTTTATTTCTTGCTCTATTTCAGTCTACATAATGTACATGCTCAAAGAGTTTATATTTTTGACAGAGACAGTAGTAAACCTATCTCTTTTGCCAATATAAATTATTTTAAAGCTGACAATATTATTAATTCTAATTATTCAAATGAAAGTGGACTTATTGATATAAAAGATACTAATTCATTCGATCGTATTGAAGTATCGTGTATTGGTTATGAAAATAAATCAATAAGTATGGAATCAATAAAAGACACCATTTATTTAACAAAAAAGATAATTAGTCTTGACGAAGTTGTGATACCTAAGAAAAAGGATGTTCTATTATATGGATATTCAAAATTCAAAAAGAAAATCGGCATTTCTGGAGCAAAGGGAATGCAAGTGTGCGCCTTTGTTGAAAATCCCAGCGAGAAAGAAAAATTTATAAAATCATTTTTGTTTAAAATTAAACGAAGTGAAAAATATAAAACAGCAATAAGAATTCATTTTTATAAAAAGGCAACGGATAAAATATATCCCGGAGAAGAAATACTTACAGAAAACATTATAAAGTATCTCAATGGAAAGACCAAAGGAATTGTTGAAGTCGACATTTCAATGTATGGGATAGAATTGCCTGCAGAGGGCGCTTTTGTAGGAGTCGAGTGGTTGGGTATTCTTGATGAAAAAACCGGAGAATTTATTGAAAACAAAGAAAATTGGAGTGACACAAGTATAGAATACAACGATGCAATAAACGAGCCTTTAACTTTTATAAAAAGCCGACTGAAAAAAAACACCTGGAGTAATACAGAAAATTTAAAAAAGGATTTTGAGAGCTTTGACAAATTTAAAAACTATCCAAACGCGTCCTTCGGGATCGAAGTATTTAATGATTAATGAGAAATCCAATTATACTTTTTGTTGTTTTATGCATAGCTGCTATCCTGTTTACAACATTTCATCAAAATATCCTTGACTTAAAGGCTTTGGAAATTCAATCACTTTCAAAATCTATATCTCAAAAACAGATAGACAAATTTATTACTTCTTCTCAGTCAAAAGAGTATTTAAATTATATTTTCGTTCCAATCAATATCATTACAAAAGTTACTATAATTGCTTTGTTCTTGTTTTTTGGCTGTTTTTTGGTTGATTTAAAAGTTAAATTTAAGCAGATATTAACTTTTTGTATCAAAGCAGAATTTATATTTCTGTTGCCGGTTTTATATGAAATTATTTATTTTAAGTTCATTCAAACTAATCATACTTATTCAGACATTCAAAACTTTTCTTCACTATCAGTTTTAAATGCAATTGGTTATAAAAATGTAGAGAATTGGTTTTTCTATCCCTTGCAGACACTTAATCTGTTTGAATTGATCTACTGGTTGGTTCTTGCCTGTTATATTGGTAAAATCACTGAAACTAATAGTAAACGAGGATTACTAATTGTAGCGTCTAGCTATGGTAGTGCATTGCTACTCTGGGTAACTGTAACGATGTTTCTTACTTTAAATTATTCATAAAAACATTATGAGAAAATATTCGAAAATTATACTCCTTCTTTTACTTGTAAGTTTTCTTTCATTTATGGTTTATAATATAATTTCCAAAATCAACCACAAAAAGGAATTAGCAGAACATATTAAAACCATTCCGGCTTTTAATTATCAAGATTTAAACGGTGTTGCATTTACTAATAAAAATTTAAAAACAGATATTGCTGTACTCTTTGTTTATTTTAACAGCGACTGCGAATTTTGCAACGAAGAGGCTCAAATGATTCAAGAAAACATTGAAAAGTTGAGTTTAATTCAAGTTGTTTTTGTCTCATTCGAACAAGTAAAACAAATAAAATCTTTTGCTCAAAAACACAGTCTTTTAAACCATGACAACATTCATTTTGTATCTGACACTAATGTTACTTTCGCTACTAGCTTTGACGTAAAATCTTTGCCCTGCTTAGTTTTATATAATAAAAACCAACAACTTATTGAGAAGATAAAAGGACAAACTCAAGTAGCGACAATACTAAAGAAATTGACCCCTTAGCCTAAACAGGAATAACGCAAACTTGGAAAGGAAAGAAATATAGGCAATTGAAATGAACCAATTTTAATTACAATAAAAGATATTAACTTAAAATACCCCTGTATTGAGACCTTCTTCGTTTGAGAGGCCTCGAGGGAGAGGATTATGAATCAAAAACACATTAAGAAAACCCACACGCTACAGCTGGATCAGTCTGATTGTGGTGTAGCTTGTTTACTATCTGTTATAAAATTATATGGCGGTTTACAATCTATAGATAAACTCCGTGAGTTGAGCGGTACCAACAAACAAGGTACTACACTGCTTGGTTTATATCAAGGAGCGAACCAATTAGGTTTCGACGCCGAAGGTTGTCAAGCTGATGTACAAGCACTAATTGACCACAAAGAGCCAGTTATTCTTCATGTTTTAATGGAAGAGAAACAACAACATTATGTGGTTTGCTATCAGTATGATATTCAAAAAGGCTTTCTGATTGGTGATCCAGGTCGAGGGATTTACTATTTATCTGTTGCTGCATTAGATAAAATTTGGGTTTCTAAAAGTTGTCTAACCTTGAAACCCAATGAAAATTTCATCAAAGAAGCCCAACTTAAAAATGCCAGGCAAAAGTGGTTTGTGAACTTACTGGAGTCGGATTATAAAGCGCTATTTATCAGTGTTATACTTGGTGTTTTTGTGGCGGGCTTAGGAATGGTAATGTCATTGTTTTCTCAAAAATTAATTGATAATATTTTACCTTCACATAATATCAACAAACTAATCTCCGCAATTGTTTTATTGACTATATTACTTTTGGCTAGGGTTGGACTTTCAGTTTTACGGGAATTTTTTTTATTGCAACAATCTAAAGACTTCAACAACCGCATTAATAATCAGTTTTATTCTTCTTTACTCAGTCTTCCTAAATCCTTTTTTGATACTCGAAAAATAGGAGAATTGGTAGCCCGACTAAATGATGCACAAAGGGTACAAAGAGTAATCAAAATGCTGGCCAGCAGCTTAGTTATTGATGTTTTAGTTGTTCTAATTTCATTAGTTTTCTTATTTGGATATTCCTGGGAACTAGGTTTAATTTCTCTTTTAATACTACCTATTTACTTTTGTATTATTTACAGGATCAACAAAGTTATTATTGAATCCCAAAAAGGAGTAATGCAAAGTTATGCCATAAATGAAAGTAATTATATTAACACAATTCAAGGTATTTCAACCATAAAAAATGACAACAAGCAAGCCGTCTTTAGTAAAGCCAATGAATTAGTTTTCGGAAACCTCCAAGATAAATTATTCAACTTGGGGAAAATCAATATTAGTCTTTCGTGGCAATCTGGTTTAGCCAGTGTTTTCTTTTTGACAGGAGTATTAATTTACACTTCGATTCAGGTTTTTAACAAAGAAATTAAACTGGGAGAATTAATGGCCATATTAGGAATTGTAAGTTCTTTATTGCCGTCAATTACAAATTTGGCATTGATAGCAATACCAATAAACGAAGCAAAAATTGCGTTCAACCGAATGTTTGAATTTGCTTCTATGGAAAAGGAAAAAGAAGAAGGTGTCTCAATCGATGAAATTCAAACAATTTCCCTTAACAATCTTTCTTTTCGTTTTGCGGGACGGAGTGAATTATTTTCGAATGTAAATATAGTTTTAGAAAAAGGGAAGCTAACTGCCATTGTGGGAGAAAGTGGGGGTGGTAAAAGTACAATCGGTCAAATACTGCAACGTTTTTATAATTTTGAAAAAGGAGATATTATCATTAACAATCAATACCATTTGTCAGATATTAACTTGCAAAACTATCGAAGCCTGATAGGAGTAGTACCGCAAGAAATTAGTATTTTTAATGGAAATGTTATCGATAATATTTTACTGGGAACAACTGAAACCCCGGAAAATATAGTTTCTTTTCTAGCAGAGTATGGTTTTGAAGCTTATTTTAATCAATTACCACAAGGATTGTCAACTATTGTAGGCGAAGAAGGTATTAATTTATCAGGAGGGCAAAAGCAGATTATAGCTTTAGCCAGAGTATTGTATAAGAAACCGCAGTTTTTAATTCTTGATGAAGCTACTTCAGCAATGGATAGAAATACAGAAAATTTCTCGATGAATTTATTAGCAAAAATAAAACCCACTTGTGCTATTTTCTTTATATCGCATCGTTTGAACACATTGAAAAAAATAGCTGATGAAATTTATGTACTTGAAAACAAAACGGTTTTAGTTAAAGGAAGTCATAAAGAATTAATTGAAACTGCTAATTTTTATAGTGACTATTGGCGGGAATAAAAAAGGTCATACATTTAAATTTAATGAACACTGAAAATTGTGGCTTGGGTCGTGATCTTTAATTCTACATCGGTTTTTCTGTAATAAGATTTTGTAAATTCTCTAAAAATATAATAAGTACCTCTCCGTTAATTTCATTCTTATTTCATACAGCCATTAAGAACAGCTCTATGTTTGCCTTCCTAAAATGTGAAATTATTAAAATGAACCAACTAGTAGTCTTTATATTAAGCGAGCTCAGGTTTACACACTCATTAAAAAGCCAATCAGATTTTCTTTTTTATTCAGTTCCAATTTTTTTCTTAAACGGTATCGGGCGAGTTCTACTCCTCCCGTTGAGATGTTCATGATTTCGGCGATCTCTTTGGTGGACATATTCATTAATAAATAGGTAGATAAATCCAGTTCTCGTGGTGAAATGGTGGGGTACTTTTCTTTTAGTCTTTTCAAAAACTCAAAGTGTACATTTTTAATGTGCTTCTCCAGATCTTTCCAGCTTTTGTCGGTATTTACTTCTTTGACAATGCTTTTGTGTAATTTGTTGAATTCAAATTTTGTTGAATCGTCTAAAGTATTGGTGTCGATGTCTTTTATTTTTTGGATAATACCATTTAGAACTTTATTTTTCTTCACGACCTGAAGCGAATTGCTGACCAATTCCTTGTCTTTGGCAAGGATTTTTATTTGAAGTTTATCGCTTTTTAATCTTTCGATTTCTTTCTCTAACTCGTGTTGATCGTGTCTGATTTTGGATTCTTTTTCGAGATACAATCTTCTTTGTTCTATGGTTTCATAATACTTGTTTCTTCTAATCTTAAGTTTGATTCTGTTCGAAATGATATAAACTCCGGCAAGAATTAAAAAGAAGTAGGTTAGATAGGCTAAAAAGTGCCTGTACCAAGGCGGTGCTATTCTAAAATCAATCTGCGATACGTCAGATTCGATCCCGTAGCTGTTCTTTGCTTTGATCTGCATTTTATAATTTCCTTCTCTCAGATTGGTGTATTCTTTGACTGAAACGGTGGACCAACTGCGCCAGTTGTCTTCAAAGGGATCTAGTTTGTACGAATACGTTATATTTTCTTGATTTTCGTAAGTAGGAGAGGAGAAAGTAAATTTTACATGATTCGAGTTGTAAGGGATTCTAAGTTCTGTAATTGGTTTTTCGAGATTGCCGGTTATGATGGTGTCGGTTGAGGAAGAAAAGCTTTCAAAAAAGACTTTCGGTTTGGTTATGAATTTGTTTGAAATTTTAGAATCATAATGCGCTAACCCATCCGTTAAGCCAATAAAAATGTTGCCTGGGTCAATGGTGTTTATAGAGAGGTAATTGTTTACCAAATTGCCTGTCAGGTTTGAAAACAAGGCTTCTTTGCGTTGGTACTTGCCATTTGCTGTTTTTACTAAAACGCCCAGAGACTCCTTATAAGAATACCATAAATTATGATCGCGATCTTCTATTAAGGTGTTGATGGTTGGGATTCCATGAAACAATGCCGTTATTTTTTTGTCTTCAAAAAAACCTTCCTGTTCATTGCTATATCGATAAAAGTGATTTTTAGACTGAAAGTAGACCTTGTTGTGAATCGATTGTAAACTTCCAATTCCTTTATTGGAATTGGAAACGTTAGAGTGTTTTTTTATGTAATCGAATCTTTTTAAATCTTCAGACAGTTTCATTTGATAGAGGTAGGGATCTTTTTTTAGCCACAAAAAATTGTTGTCTAACTCCATTTCGAAAGTGTTAGTTGTCTCGTAAAATCCACCGATCTGATTCACGTAATGGATTTCATTATTGGTATTCTTAAATATAGAAAACCCATCGTAACTTTCTCCAATAATATAGCCCGGATGACTTGGAATTGTTTTAAAACCAAAGTACCCTCTTTTGTCTAAAGTTTTGGATACCCGATTTTGATCTATTACCAAAGCCCCGCTATTACTGGCGCACAGCAGAATATTGTTAATGACCTGAATGTTCCAGGCTTGAGCAATCGTTCCCTCAACCCGATTAAAGGGTTCGTCTTTAAAAGGAGCGGACCAGGAATGATAAAAAAGGCCCTGATTGGTTGCTACGTATAGATTTTTGTTGAAAATAACCGAAGCATAAACGGTACCTATATTATAACTGTAATCGAAAAAGGTAAAGGGTGAGTTTTGATTCACAAATGTGATTCCATTATCCAAACCCAACCACAGATTGTTTTTATTGTCTACATAAGAGGTTAGTACGGTGTTGTTTTGTAATCCTTTTTGTCTGTTTAAATGCTGGATTATTTTCCCGTTCAAATCACAGATTATAACACCGCTGAGAACGGAGTTCAAAACGATAAATTTGTTTTTTATAATAGATCCGCCTAACGAGGTATTTTTTTTGATAAAGGCATTGGCTTCTGTCTCCCAGGATTTGACGCTGTTATAGTCATAGACAAAAAGCCCTTTTTCCAGTGTTGCAAGAAGTATTTTGTTATTGGGCAGCGGAAACATGGCCCATATTTCTTTATCGTTTAAGTCTGTAGTACCTTTGAGAGCAATCAATTTATGGTTACGGTATTCTAAAATACCCAACTCCTTGTCTTGAAAATAGAGATGGTTATGTATAAGAAAAGAAAATTGAAACTTTTTGGGTGCATTTATAACTTTCAATTTGTTGTTTTTATAAAAAAACACTTTGGTGAAAGACTGAAATACAACCTCATCTTTATAGAGGTGTATGCGCCAGATTAAATTGATATTTTTGCTATCGTTTTTACTAATTAAGTGCGTTAATGAATAGTATTTTAGTTTACCTTTCTGATCACTTTTAAAAAAACCAAATTCATTATTTCCTCCAACATAAATTCTTCCTGACGGATCGATTTTTAAACTTCTGATTGCGGTATTATTTGGAAGCGCATATTTATTCCAGATAGAACCGTCAAATTGAATCAACCCACTATTGTTTGCAAAGTAGATATTACCATTTTTATCCTGATCAATATTCCAGTTTTGAGTACCTCCTTTATACTCGGAACGTTTATAATTTTTAATTGCCGGTAATCCGATGTTTTTTACTTGGGAAAAAAGGGCAAAAGGCAGGATGAAAAGAATGAAAATTGAAATATAGTGGTTTATGAATTTCATAATTTAAAAACGGTATTTTTAATAGTAATGTTTTATAATCTACTTTTTTTCTGATTATAGTAATTGTGATAGTGTCGTTTTTTGGATATTTTTTTAATAAAAGTGAAAATAATTCATTTAAAGTAAATGTAGTGTTTATTTTAGTTAGTTAACAATTCTATAACAATATAAAAAATATTTTAAAATGCTTAATATTAGTATTTTAAAAAATATTTGATGTGTTTTTGTAATATGGTAATTTATCTTTTGATGTGTTTTTGTAGGGAGTATAAAATGCAAATAGTAGAAATTTAACTTTATTATTGCATCAAATTACTAATTAATTAACCAAAATTTTTAGAAAAATGAAATTAACAAAATTACTTATTTTTTGTATTTCATCTTTATTGTTTTCAGTTATCGCAATGGCACAGGATGTGACGGTAAATGGAGTTATAAACGATGAAAGTGGGTTACCCGTCCCGGGGGCAACTATCTTACTTAAAGGCACTACTAAGGCAACTGCCTCTGATTTTGACGGTAAGTTTCAAATTAGTGTTCCTTCAAATGGTATTCTGACAATTAGTTTTGTAGGTTATATGACCGTACAGGAAACTGTAAACGGACGAAGTAAAATTGAAATTAGGTTAAAACCTGAATCTCAAAACTTAAATGAAGTTGTAGTAGTAGGATATGGTACACAAAAGAAAAGTGTAGTAACAGGTTCTATCTCCAGTGTCAAAGCAAAAGATTTGGAAAGTCTTCCTATAACAAGGGTAGAACAAGCCTTGCAAGGTAGAGTTTCGGGAGTTTCTATTGCTGCAAATGCAGGGCAACCGGGATCTGCTTCTACGATCCGTATACGTGGTTTTACTACTTTAAACAATAATGATCCTTTATGGGTAGTTGATGGTGTAATCGTTGATAATGGCGGAATAGGCTATTTAAACCAATCTGATATCGAATCTATTGAGGTATTGAAAGATGGTGCTTCGGGTGCTATTTACGGTTCTCGTGCTGCTGCAGGGGTTATTCTTGTAACAACTAAAAAAGGTAAAGCAGGCAGGATTTCGGTAAGTTATACGGGTTTTTCAGGAACTTCACAGGCGGCAAAAAAATTAGATTTATTAGATGCCAGTCAATATGTAACGATCATGAATGAAGCGCATATAAATGGTGGTAAACCGGCGTTATTTCCAACACGTACTGCACCGACTCCGGGGAATCCATTAGGATCTCCAATTGATTACGGAAAGGGAACGAACTGGCAGGATGTTATTTTTAATGATCATGCACAACGTTATTCTCATGAGTTAAGTTTTAGTGGTGGTAATGATGTTTCTACCTTTTATATGTCTTTTGGTTTAACCGATCAAGAGGGGATTATCACATCTGACATTTCAAATTATACCAGAAAAAACATTCGTTTAAACTCTAACCATAAATTGGGTAAGTATATTAAAATTGGTCAGACTTTAGGATATTCGAACGAAAAAACGGTAGGTATCGGTAATACAAATGATGAATTTGGAGGCCCTTTATCATCTGCGATCAATTTAGATCCGTTAACTCCGGTACTTGTTGCGCCGGGTCCTTTAACGGGAGCAGGTACTCCTTACGAAAATAAAAATGCGCTTAGAGATGCAAACGGAAATTACTATGGTATTTCTACAAATGTAACTCAGGAAACTTCAAACCCATTAGCGTACACGCAAACAAGACTGGGAAATAATGATTTCGCTGATAATTTTGTTGGAAATATTTTTATTGAAGCGGAAATTTTACCTGGTTTAAAATTTAAATCTACTGCAGGTGGAAAATTAGCGTATTACGGTTCAGATAACTTTACTCCGGTTTATTATTTAAATGGAGCTACCAAAAAAGATGTCAACGAATTGTTCCGATCGTACAAAAAATCGTTTAGCTGGAATTGGGAGAATACGTTGAACTATGATAAGAAAATTGGAAATCACCACTTCGGTATTTTATTGGGTAAAGGAACTTATGTAGATAATATTACATCCGGTAATGACATCACGTACAGAGGTGTTCCGGCAACAACGCATGCCGAAGCTTCCTTTAATGTTGATATTCCAATTAAAGATAAAATAGCCAATGCTTATAATGGACAAGCGATGGAACACCGAGTAGAGTCCTTGTTTTCCAGATTAAACTATGATTACAAAGAGAAATATATTTTTACTGGTATTCTTCGTCGTGACGGTTCTACACGTTTTGGACCCAACCATAAATATGGAACTTTCCCTTCTGTATCTTTAGGATGGGTGCCTTCAAAAGAAGGTTTCTGGAAAGATAATAATGTAGTAAATACGTTAAAAATAAGAGGGGGTTACGGGGTGACCGGTAACGATTCATCTCCTGATTTCTTATACATTTCTACGGTTGGAATTCAAAGAAATTATACTATTGGCGGGGAAATAGCGAATGGACAAAGTCCAAATGCAATTCCAAATCCTGATTTAAAATGGGAAGAAACCAAACAACTTAACATTGGTTTTGAGACTACACTTTTGCGTGATTTCAATTTGAGTGTAGATTTATTCAACAAAAAAACGGAAGGAATCTTAATGAAGGTGCCAATTCCCGGATATGTTGGAGCAACAGGTAACACCTATGCGAACTTAGCAGATATGGAAAATAGAGGTATCGACATTGAATTAGGATACCGCAAAAAATTCGGAGCATTAAATCTTTCTGTGAATGGAAACTTCTCTTACATCAAAAATGAGATTACCTATATTGATAAAGGAGTTAATTTCATTGTTGGAGATGAGACCGTACAATCGAGCTCTTATGAAATCAATAGAACACAAGTAGGTCATGCTTATAACTCCTTCTACGGATTTAAAACAAATGGTATTTTCCAAACTCAGGCAGAAGTTGATTCTTATAAAAATGCTGCCGGAAAAGTGATTCAACCTAATGCAAAACCGGGAGATTTCCGTTGGCAGGATTTAGACGGAGATGGTGTAATCGGAGCAAACGACAGAACTTTTTTAGGAACATCACTACCTAAATTCACTTATGGATTAACGATAAATTTAGATTACAAAGGATTCGATTTGTTAGTATTCGGTCAGGGTGCCGGTGGAAATATGATCTATCAGGGACTAAGAAGACTTGATATTGCAACTGCAAATTACCAAACAGACGTTTTAGGTCGTTGGACAGGACCGGGATCAACAAACAGTTACCCAAGAGTCACTACAACTGATAGCAATAAAAACTTTACTAACCCGTCTGACTTCAATTTAGAAAAAGGAGATTTCTTCAGATTCAAAACAATTCAATTGGGGTATTCATTTCCAAAAGAATGGATCGAAAGCATTTCATTGCAAAAGGTGAGATTGTATGTAACAGGAGAAAATCTATGGACAATTACAAAGTACACGGGTTACGATCCTGAAATCGGAGGCCCTACTACAGCCGGTATGAACAATGTACAAGGAGTAGACAGAGGGTATTATCCTCAGGCAAAATCGTACATGTTGGGAGTTAATTTGCAATTTTAATTAAAAAAGAAAATATTATGAAACTTATACGTTTTAAACAATCATTTATTGCTTTCGGAGTGCTACTTACACTCGGAGCTTGCGATACCGATGAAAAATTAGAAGTGAAAGGTGATGGTGTAGTGTATGAAGATAATTTTTACAGAAATGAAACCGAAGCCTATTCAGGTTTGGTTGCCGCTTATGATAAATTAGGAAAGTTCGCAGGAGCCATGGAAAATGCGCCGCTCTTATTCTTAAATTCTGCCTCTGATGATTTCTTTGCAGGAGGAGGTGGTTCAGACGATCAACCCGGACTTCAGGTTGCTTCTAACTACACTGTAAGTCCGGCAAATATTCCACCCGCAATTTGGGCAGATTATTACAAAGGGGTAGCAAGATGTAACATTATGTTGATCAAACTTCCGGGTATTCCAATGGACGCTGCCAAGAAAATAAGATTCGCAGCAGAAGTAAAAGCATTACGTGCTTACTATTATTTTGATCTGGTTAGAATGTTTAAAAACATTCCTTTGATATTGACACAACTAACTAAAGATGAAATTCCGTTAGTTATGCAAGCCAAACCGGAAGATGTATATCTACAAATCGAAAAAGATTTGAACGAAGCAATTCCAGATTTACCAATGACATTGCCTCCGGCTGAATTAGGAAGATTTACTAAGGGAGCAGCAACGGCACTTTTAGGGAAAGTATATTTATACGATAACAAAAAAACACAAGCCGCTGTTGAATTAGCGAAGGTTAACGGTACTCCGGGCGGAACAAGCAGCTACGGATATAAATTAATGCCTGCTTTTGCAGATTTATGGAACCACGCCAATAAATTTAATACAGAATCTATTTTTGAAATTACCTATACCGATAAATCGAATGCGGACTGGGGTAATTTTGAAAGAGGTGATGATGAAGGAAATGTTGCCGCTCAGTTAATGGGAATCAGAGATTATTCTAGAAAACCTAAAGGGATAGACGCACTTTTGCCGAATTATATTAACGGTTGGGGTTTCATGGTAGTGACACCTCAGTTGGTTGCTGTTTTGAAAGATGACCCTCGTTATGCTTCTACTATTTTTAATGCCGCTGCTGCAAGAGGTGTTGATAATGATGACGTAAATGGGCTTATAACATACAAAGACAGTTATCAGGAAACAGGCTATCATTTTATTAAGTATGCCGCTTTTAATGCAGATATCAAACCGGGTAATCCTTTCCTGAATTTTGGGATCAATACTTATATCATTCGTTTAGCAGATACTTATCTATTAGAAGCCGAAGCTTTAGGAGGAACAGGAGCAAGAGCTCAGGCACTTTTGGATGCGGTTAGATTAAGAGCGGGATTAACAGCTGTACCCGTTTCTATCCCTGCTATTTTAGCAGAAAGAAGATTAGAACTGGCAGGTGAAGGACATCGTTGGTTTGATTTAGTTAGAACGGGTGAAGCCGCTGCTAAATTGGCTTTCAAAGGATTTCAGGCGAATAAAAATGAAGCTTTCCCAATTCCTTATAGTGAATTCAATAACACTAAAATAGTTCAGAATACAGGATATCCACAATAATAGTACTGTTGAGAATTGATAGTAGAAACAGCTGTCTGACAGCTGTTTTTTCAAAGCAATCTCCTATAAGTTAGTTTAAGTTCGGTTGTTGAAATGGCCCATAATCGTTATGAGTATGGGCTATTTTTAAATCAAATGAGAGCTGATTTGGCGAATGAATTTTATAAAAGTCTTACCGATTAAAACATACTCAATGAAAAAAATGGGCTTTATTATTGCGTTTTTGTGTTTTTCTTTAACTGTTTTTCCACAGCAGAAAGATCAAAAAAAGCAACAGAAATTTACAACTACAAATAAAAAAATTACAGTTTATACCACGGCATCAAATACAGAATTAAGATTAACTCCTACAGCTAATTTAGATTTTACAGCATCAAAACAACCCGTAGAAACCGAGTTGTCTGTTTTTGTGGAACCTTCAAAACAATTTCAGCATTTTCTTGGAATTGGAGGGGCAATTACAGATGCCAGTGCCGAGATTTTTGCCAAATTATCAAAAGAAAAGCAAGCTGAATTTTTAAACGCTTACTACGATACTCAAAAAGGAATCGGATATTCATTGCTAAGAACAACTATTCAAAGTTCTGATTTTAGCAGCGGAAGTTATTCTTATATCGAAGAAGGAGATAAAGATTTAAAAACGTTTTCGATTGATCATGATCGCAAATACCGCATACCCATGATCAAAGAAGCCATCAAAACGGCTGGAGGAAAATTGATAACCTATGTAGCACCATGGTCGCCAAATGCTTTCATGAAAAGTAATAAAAATGTATTAAAAGGAGGGAAGTTATTACCCGAATATTTTCAGTCATGGGCTAATTTTTATGTGAAATTTATAAAGGAATACAACAAAGAAGGAATTCCAATTTGGGCAACTTCGGTTCAAAATGAGCCAATGGCAACCCAAACATGGGAATCTTGTTTGTATACCGCCGAGGAAGAAAGAGATTTCCTGAAGAATTTTCTTGGACCAACATTAAAAAAAGACGGATTAGGGGATGTAAAACTAATCGCCTGGGATCATAACCGTGATTTAATGGTACAAAGAGCAAATGTAATTTTCTCTGATCCCGAAGCCTCTAAATATGTTTGGGGAATGGGTTTTCACTGGTACGAAACCTGGACAGGAGCAAAACCGATGTTTGATAATGTAGCGAAAGTACACGAAGCTTATCCCGATAAAAAATTAATTTTTACAGAAGGTTGTGTAGAGAAATTTGACGCGACAAAATATCAATTCTGGCCAAATGCAGAAAAATACGGTTTGTCGATGATTAATGATTTTAACAACGGTACCGTGGGCTGGACAGACTGGAACATTCTTTTAGACCAGTTTGGAGGACCCAATCATGTAGGCAATTTTTGCTTCGCACCGATACATGCAGACACCACTACAGGAGAATTAATTTACACCCCTTCGTACTATTACATTGGACATTTTTCTAAATTTATTCGTCCAAATGCGGTTAGAGTGAGTACTTCGGTAAGTCGTAGTTACCTGTCAAGTACTTCTTTTTTGAATACGGACGGTAAAATGGCGACGGTAGTAATGAACAATACAGACAATGAGATTACCTACAACTTTATTATTGCAACCCAACAAGCAATTGTAAAGATTCCTGCACATGCTATACAAACGCTGGTGTATTAATATTTTGTAAGTTAGTTAGGGGCTAATTTGAATCATCCCTATTAGTCCCATTTTTTAATGAGATATTAATTTAATAAGATCAAATGAAAAATACAAAGTTTCTAGTAATTGCCTTCCTTTTTTGTGGAGCAACATGGAGTCAGGAAGTCAAAAAGACGAGAGCTGAAATAGATGCTAAAGTTTCTGAGTTATTGTCTAAAATGACCTTGGAAGAAAAAGTGGGTCAAATGACTCAAATTACGGTTACTGTTTTTGAAGATGTAAAAAAACCGGGATATTTTGATGCTGCCAAGTTAAAGCAAGGAATTCAGGAATACCACATCGGTTCTATTTTGAATGTGCCAAATCCCGGAGCGCCAACACTACAAAGATGGCAGGAAACGATGACGGCTATTACAAATGAAGCCAATAAATCAAGACTTAAAATTCCAATATTGTATGGTATTGATGCCATCCACGGAGCAAGTTATACGGCCGGAGCTACCTTATTTCCACAACAAATTGGTTTGGCAGCCACTTTTAATACCGATTTAGTGCAACGCGGTGCTGAGATTTCGGCTTACGAAACCAGAGCCTCTTCAATTCCGTGGGTTTTTTCTCCCGATTTAGATTTCCCACGAAATCCGGCCTGGTCCAGAATGTGGGAGTCATTTGGAGAAGATGCCTATTTATCTTCCAAAATGGCTGTGGCTTTGGTAAATGGTTTTGAAAGAAACAATGTAGGTTCTAAATACAGTGTTGCATCCTGCATGAAACACTACATTGGTTACGGAAGTACCACAACCGGAAAAGACCGTACACCAAGTATTATTCCCGAACGTATTTTAAGACAATACGACCTAACAATCTATGAGGCTGCTATAAAAGCCGGAGCAAAAAGTGTGATGGTAAGTTCCGGAGAAATCAACGGAACTCCGGTGCATTCAAGCAAACATTTAATCACAGATATTCTTAAAAACGAACTGGGTTTTGAAGGTGTTGTAGTGACAGATTGGAAAGATATTATCTATCTCAATACAAGACATAAAGTAGCAGAAACAAAAAGAGACGCCGTTCGTATAGCTGTTATGGCCGGAATAGATATGAGCATGGTACCCGAAGAATTTACCTTTTATACGGATTTGGTTGATTTAGTTAAAAAAGGAGAGGTACCAATGTCTCGTATCGACGATGCGGTAACGAGAATTTTAAGAATGAAATTCGAATTGAATCTGTTTCAAAATACAGTAGCAAATCTAAAAGAGTATCCAAAATTTGGTTCTGCCGAACACATTGAGGAAGCCTATAAAACAGCAGCCGAATCGATTACTTTATTAAAAAACAACAACGCGGTTTTACCATTAAATAAAAACGAAAAAATCCTTGTAACAGGAGCAACTGCCAACAGCATGAAAAACCTGAATGGAGGCTGGTCTTATAACTGGCAAGGAGAAAATGCAGATACCTACGCAGCCGAAAAATTAACCATCTTAGAAGCTTTTCAAGCCAAACTGGGGAAAGAAAATGTGTTGTACACCGCTGGTGCGGATATTGAAAAAGAAGACGATGGCGAAATTCAAAAAGCAGTAGAGTTGGCGAAAAGTGCTTCAAAAATTGTCTTGTGTCTTGGAGAGAAAAATTACACCGAAACTCCCGGAGACATCAGCAATATCTTTATGAGTAAGTCTCAGATAAAATTAGCCTTGGCATTAGCAAAAGTAAACAAACCCATTATTTTAGTTTTAAATGAAGGTCGACCACGATTAATCAGTGATTTTGAAGATAAAATGAGCGCCGTGATACAATGTTATTTACCCGGAAATGAAGGAGGAAGAGCGTTAGTCGATATTTTATACGGAGAGGTAAATCCAAGTGGAAGACTACCTTACAATTACCCGAAATACCCGAATTCATTAGAAAAATACAACCGAAAATACACCGAGAGCTTAGCCGACGAAGAGCAAAATAACGATGCTAAATACGAGAAAAGCTATTCCCCGCAATTCGAATTTGGAACCGGATTATCCTATACCACTTTTACCTATTCAAATTTAAAAATTGACAAAACAGAAATTAACAATACAGAGGAAGTAAATGTTTCTGCCGAGGTAACGAATACAGGTAAAAGAGCCGGAAAAGAAGCCGTTTTGCTCTATCTGTCTGATAATTTTGCTTCGATAACACCAGAAGTCAAAGCACTAAAAAGATTTGAGAAAATTAGCCTGGAGCCAAACGAAACCAAAACAGTAAAGTTTACTTTAAATCAAAAAGACTTGCAATTTGTAAATGAAGACCTGAAATGGATTTCCGAGAAAGGAACGTTCACAATTCAAATCTCAAATCTAAAAAAGGATTTTCTACTTAAATAACCAAAAAGGACCTAAACCTGCAAAGTTTCCCAAACCTTGTAGGTTTAATTTCAAAACCAGTCAAATGCAGTTTTTTTTAACGATATAATATGAAAAAAATAATTTTACTACTACAATTATTGCTTTCCGTCACTTCATTCGCACAAGGATTTTTACACCGGGACGGACAGAAAATTGTTGACGGCAGCGGAAAAAATATACTATTACGTGGACTAGGGACCGGAGGCTGGATGGTGCAGGAAGGGTATATGTTACAAACGCAGCCCTTTGCCAGTCCGCAATATGTTATTAAACAGAAAATTCAGGATGTAATTGGCGAAGAGGGAACAAAGGAATTTTATGCCGCCTATAAAGCAAACGGAATTACAAAAAGAGACGTTGATTCGTTAGCAGCCTGGGGATTTAATTCTATTCGTTTGCCCATGCACTATAATTTATATACACCACCAATTGAAGCTGAGAAAAATGGTGAAATTACCTGGATTGAAGAAGGTTTTACCATGACCGACAACTTACTGAAATGGTGTGCCGAAAACAAAATGTACCTTATTTTAGACTTGCATGCAGCTCCGGGCGGACAAGGAAATGATGCCGCCATCTCGGACTATGACACTACCAAACCATCTTTATGGCAAAGCGAAGCAAATCAGAAAAAAATGATTGCTTTATGGAAAAAGTTAGCCGCCCGCTACAGAGACAATGTATGGATCGGGGCTTATGATATTATCAATGAACCCAACTGGAATTTCACAGGAACCAATAAAAACGGTTGTGATGAAAACGGAAACGGACCATTGAGAGATTTAATGGTAGCCGTTACTAAAGCGATTCGTGAAGTAGATACAAACCATTTAATTTTCATTGAAGGAAATTGCTGGGGGAATAACTACAACGGAATTTTTCCTTTATGGGACGAAAACATGGCGTTGAGCTTTCATAAATATTGGAATTACAACACCACAGAATCGATTCAGAAAATGCTAAACTACCGAACACAATACAATGTTCCGATTTGGTTGGGTGAAAGTGGTGAAAATTCAAATGTATGGTTCAAAGATGTCCTTACATTGATGGAAGGAAATAATATTGGATGGGCTTTTTGGCCAATGAAAAAAATCGAAAATATTGCCGGAGTAACTTCAGTAACCAAGATTCCGGAGTACGATGTTTTATTAAAATACTGGAAAGACGGAGGCGAAAAACCGTCGGCCGATTTTGCGAAAAAAACGTTGATGAAAATAGCAGATAATTACAAAATGGAGAGCTTAACGGTGAAGCCGGATGTAATTGATGCCATGTTCAGACAGGTACAAACCAACGCTACAAAGCCTTACAAAAAAAACGCAATTCCGGGCAAGATTGCGGCAACACATTACGACTTAGGAACCACAGGGTTTGCATATTACGATAAAGATTTTGTAAATTACAGAATTGAAACAGGGAAATTTGACGAATGGAACAAAGGAAATACCATGCGAAATGATGGTGTTGACATTCTGCCTTGCAACGATTCAGGTTCAAATGGTTATCAGGTTTCGTTTATAGAAAACGACGAATGGTTGCAGTATACAGTCGAAGTTGCAAAACAAAACAGTTATAAGGTTTCGATTCGCTATTCATCTGAAAATGAAGAAGGAAAGCTTCATTTGGAAATGGATAACGGAAAGAAAACAGAAAGTATTTCACTTCCTTCAACGGGAGGAAACAACAATTGGAAAACAATTGTTTTGTCTGATGTGGATTTGAATAAAGGAACCAATAAAATCAAAGTAGTTTTTGACAAAGGAAATTTCAATTTGAATTATTTAGAGTTTGCCGCCAGCAGAAAAAAAGCGCTCAAAAAGTAACTAAAAAGGGATGTGAAATTTATAATTGACATTTATTTTTTAATTATTTTTTTTCCTCAAAGCACTTACAAAGACAAGTTTTGAGAAATTAGATTTTTAATAGGGAAAAAATAAACACTATTGTTTCAATACAAATACTGTTTTTTGTCAGCGGTTTATTTTGTGGAGAGAATTTAAAAATTAACAAACAGGTAGTGCTAATTGATTCCAAAAACTTAAAATACGCATCAGATCATTTATCGGTTTTAATAGAAGATAATTAAATTAATATGAAGAGAATAACGACAATTACTTTGTTGATGGTTTCCTTTTTCGCGATAGCGCAACAACAGTCAATAGATCAGAAAGTAAATGATTTATTGAAAAAAATGACTCTGGAGGAAAAAATTGGCCAGCTTAATCAGTACACAGGCGATAATGCTGCAACTGGGCCAATTACGATCAACGCAAACAAACAAGCCGAAATAAAAGCAGGAATTGTAGGTTCAATGCTAAATGTTGTCGGAACAAAATATACCCGACAATATCAGGAATTGGCGATGCAATCCCGTTTAAAAATTCCGTTGTTATTTGGTCAGGATGTTATTCACGGATACAAAACGACCTTTCCTATTCCGCTGGCGGAAGCTGCAAGTTGGGATTTGGCGGCTATAGAATTAGCCGCCAGAGTTGCCGCTACCGAAGCAGCTGCAAGCGGAATTCATTGGACATTTGCCCCCATGGTTGATATTGGGCGTGACCCACGCTGGGGAAGAGTTATGGAAGGAGCAGGAGAAGATACTTATCTGGGTTCTAAAATTGCTTATGCGAGAGTAAAAGGATTTCAGGGCAACAAATTGGGAGATCTAAATTCTGTTATGGCTTGTGTGAAACACTTTGCAGCTTATGGAGCCGCTACCGGTGGAAGAGATTACAACTCGGTAGACATGAGCGAAAGAATGTTGTTTGAAACTTATTTACCTCCTTTTAAAGCAGCACTAGATGCAGGAGCAGCAACATTTATGAATTCCTTTAATGATTTAAATGGAATTCCGGCTACAGGAAATGTTCACTTACAGCGCGACATTTTAAAAGGAAAATGGAATTTTCAGGGATTTGTAGTTTCTGACTGGGGTTCTATCGGAGAAATGGTAGCCCACGGTTATTCAAAAGATCTTAAAGCCGCTGCGCTTTCTGCCATCACAGCAGGAAGTGATATGGATATGGAAAGTAATGCATACCGTTATCATTTAGCGGAGTTAGTAAAAGAAGGAAAGGTAGCTGTTGACTTAATCGATGATGCCGTAAAAAGGATCCTGCGCAAGAAATTTGAACTGGGATTATTTGAAGACCCCTACCGATATTCAGATGAAAAAAGAGCCGAAAAAGTATTAAATAATCCGGAGAACAGAAAAGCAGCCAGAGAAGTAGCGCAGAAAAGTATTGTTTTATTAAAGAATGATAACGAAACGTTACCGCTTTCTAAAAACTTGAAAACAATTGCATTTATTGGCCCAATGGTCAAAGAATACAAAGCCAATATGGGTTTCTGGTCGGTTGAATTACCGGATGTTGATTACAATAAATGGGTAGTGTCCCAATGGGATGGATTGCAAAATAAAGTCGGCAAAAACACCAAATTGCTTTACGCTAAAGGTTGTGAAGTGGACGGAGACAATAAAGACAGTTTTGCGGAGGCGGTTGCCACAGCGCAACAAGCCGATGTCGTTATTCTGAGTATTGGTGAAAGACGTGACATGAGCGGAGAAGCCAAAAGTCGAAGTGATCTCCACCTACCTGGAGTTCAGGAAGATTTAGTAAAAGCAATTCAGGCTACGGGGAAACCGGTTGTTGTTTTGGTAAATGCAGGCAGGCCGCTTATTTTTAACTGGACAGCAGACAATGTTCCTGCTATTGTATATACCTGGTGGCTGGGAACAGAGGCCGGAAATGCTATTGCCGATGTTTTGTTTGGCGATTACAATCCTTCAGGAAAATTGCCAATGACTTTCCCAAGAGAAGTAGGGCAAATTCCAATTTATTACAATCACTTTAGCACCGGAAGACCGGCTCCGAATGAAAATGCGACAGGTTATGTTTCTTCCTATATCGATTTAAAAAATTCACCAAAGTTTCCTTTTGGATATGGATTGAGTTATACAAAATTCAATTATTCGGATTTGAAATTTTCGTCTTTAAAAATGAAGAATAACGAAACAATTAAAGTTTCTTTTCAGCTGTCAAATGTTGGAAAAGTTAACGGGGAAGAAGTGGTTCAACTGTATATAAAAGACAAATTTGGATCTGTGGTAAGACCTGTTTTAGAACTAAGAGATTTTCAAAAAGTAAAATTAAATGCGGGAGAATCTAAAAATATAGAATTTACAATTGACAAAGAGAAGCTTTCTTTTTACAATGATAAATTAGAATGGATTGCTGAACCGGGAGATTTCGAGGTTATGATCGGAGCTTCATCAGCAGATATTAAATTGAAATTTGGCTTTGAATTAGTATATTAAAGTCAATTAAAATTGGGGTTATGGATTATTATCCACTTTTTTGAATTATTTCAAAACCGTGTTTATAAAATCCATAGCGCCAATTCCTTTATAGGATGCATATAAGGCTTTATCAAAAGCTTCGCGTTTCTCTTTTTTGTTTTTGGTTTCCGTTTCAACAATCATTTGGTTGAAAATTCGCTCTTGTTCTTCACTATATTTTAAAGAGGCCTCTAAAAGATAAGTTTTAGAGACAAAACCAAAAGAAGTCCAGATTTTAGTTTGGATCGTTTTATTTATGTTTTTTAACGGATTGGTAATCATAACTCTTGCGTTAATTTTTGATTTTTTATCTTCTTGTAAAAGCAACAAACACAAACACAATTTGTAGTTGTATTCTTTTTTACATCAAATAATAACAATTTATTTATCAAATGTGTTATTATGACGCAATGTACTTCTTTTTTTAATTCGATTTTAATTTTAAGTAAAAATTATGAGTCATTTAGTTTGTTCCGTTTTTCTAAGAAAATAGAGGTTATTAGGGGCTGATTTGTAAAAAAATATTTTCTTTTGTAAAAATGGTTTAAATTGCACGTTCGTTTGAAGAAGAGCGTATTGATTTAAGAAAACACATATTGAAAGAGATACTATTAAATAGCGAAAATTACCAGCCGGGTCTCTCGATCGACTGTGTTATTTTTGGGTTTCATGACAATCAGCTTAAAGTTTTATTGATTAAAACATCCTACGATAACAAATGGTCATTGCCGGGTGGATTTGTACCAATTAAGGAAGATATCGATACTGCTGCCGTTACCGTTTTGAATGATCGCACGGGAATGCAGGGGATTTTTTTAAGACAATTTGCCACTTTTGGCAGCATAAAACGAAAAGATCCTAATTTTGATAGTACAGTGCTGGATTATTTTGAAATTCCAAAAGACGCCGGCCAATGGTTTACACAAAGGTTCGTAACAATCGGATATTATGCATTAGTCGATTTTCTAAAAGCTATTCCTCAAAAAGACAACAATCACGAAATTATAGAATGGATTGACCACAAAGAAGTTCCGGAACTGATTTTAGATCATAAAGAAATTCTCGATAAAGCGCTGAATACACTTCGGATAGAATTGAATTTGATGCCAATTGGCTATAATTTATTGCCCGAAAAATTTACGATTCCGGAACTTCAGAAGTTGTATGAAACCATTTTGGATAAAAAGCTCGACAGAAGAAATTTTTTACGGAAAATAACCCATATCGGAATCCTCAAGAAACTCGACGAAAAGAAAAGTAATGTAGCGCACAAAGCCCCAAATTTGTATACTTTTGATAAAGACAAATACGAAGAAGTCCTTAAAAACGGATTGAATCAGGGTTGGTAAGAATAAAAGTTTAATTTTAAAATAAACGATTATGATAACTATTGAAGCATTTAGGACTTTAGCTTTGGCACTTCCCGAAGCAACAGAAGAGCCTCATTTTGAGAAAATCTCTTTCCGAATAAAGAAAAAAATATTTGCTACCATTGATGAGAAAAAGAACCTGGGTGTTTTTAAATTCAATGAAATAGACCAATCTGTTTTTTGTGCCTCAAGTGAACTGATTTTTTACCCCATTCCCAACAAATGGGGAAAGCAAGGTTGGACATTTGTAGATCTTGCCAGAGTTCCAACCGAAATGTTTGAGGATGCTTTGTCGATTTCCTATAATACTGTAGCACCTAAAAAAAGATAATTTACCCATAGTACATTTAGTAAAAGACATTTAATAAGTGTTTTTTTTAGTAGCCGTTGGTTTTAACCAACGGATCTAAAAAGTCATCGATGCGGGCTTTAGCCAAAATCTTGAGCGCAATATTTTGGCTAAAGCCTATTAATTGAAATATATGTGACCGTTGATTAAAACCAACGGCTATTGAAATCTAGATAAATTATTTTCAATTGAAATGACTAATTTTAACGATGATAAATCGTATTTGGAATCGTAGATCTTGCTAAAGTTCCAACCGAAATGTCTCAAGATGTGTTGTCAATTTTCTATGCTACTGTAGCGCCTAAAAAAAGATAATTTAGCCATAGTATATTTAGTAAAAGTACATTTAGTAAATATTGTTTTTTTCAATAGCCGTTGGTTTTAACCAACGGATCTAAAAGGGCATCGATGCGGGCTTTAGCCAAAATTTTGAGCGCAAGATTTTGGCTAAAGCCTATTAATTGAAACCTACGTGACCGTTGGTTAAAACCAACGGCTATTGAAATCTAGATTGATTATTTTCAATTAAAAAGACTAATTTTTAGCGGTGATAAATGGTATTTGAAATAATTTTTATTGGCTGATTTTCTAAATATACTATTGGTATAATTTACAAAACAATAGTTCTGAAAGTAAGATTCACTCTGGGTTTTGACGTTGTTTTTGTTGGCGGTAAACGATGCAACCAATTTGTTTGGGTCGTATCTTTCATCACTAATAAACTACCATGTTCGAGAATTAAAGAAACAACTTCTTTGGTTTCTTTATGTTTGAAAGCAAATTTGCGTTCAGCGCCAAAACTTACAGAAGCGATTGCTCCATTTTTTTTCAAATCTTTTTCGGCATCACTGTGCCATGCCATTCCTTCGTCGCCGTTATGATATAAATTTAACAGACACGAATTAAAGGTTTCGCCGGTTTTTTCTTCAATTGCTGCTTTGAGTTCCAGTAATTCTTTGGTCCACGGTTTGGCTTTTTTGGTCGTGTTAGAGTAGGTGTATTCAAATTCCTGATCGCCATACCAGGCTACCTTTCGTTTGGTTAAAATCAATTTTCCGAAGATAATGGCCTGATCATTTTTCCATTCGATGGTTTCCAGGAGATTGTCACGATAGAAGTTGGCTTTTTCTCTTAAAAACAATCTTCCGTAATAATTTACAGTACCATCTTTAGGTAATAAATTGGTTTTTTCGTCTGTTTCGGGATTAAATAAGTCCATTTTTCCATTTTTGATATTCGGTTTTCATGCAATGTCCACAAGGTCTGAAACCCTTTTGTATGGCTTCTTTTTCGGAAAGGAAGAAAACCCGATTTTCGCGTTTCATTCGTTTACCGGAAGAACATTTCAGCGTTCCGTAAATTTTTAGTTTTTGGTTCCCACCAAAGCAAATTTCGCCATTTTTAATTTTATTCCGCAGATCGCGATCGGAAATTTTATGGTGTTGTGTCATGATTGTGTGTTTTGGGTTAATTATGTTTTTACAACCACAATTTTAAATTTACGACAATGCATCATGAAAAATAATCCCCAAGGTATGTCGCTCCCCTTCATGAATCTCGCTTACACCATGTTTCATATTTACCCGATAATATCCTTTTGTCCCTTTTATTGGACGGAAATTGGTTGTAAAAACAAGCATGTCGCCTTTTCTGGGTTGAAGAACAATTGCTTTAGATTGTGCTCTTGGCGTTTGTTGTGTGAGAACAAATTCGCCTCCCTTAAAATCTTCGTCGGGTTCGTTTAGGAAAAGCACCGTCTGAATCGGAAAATAGACATCGCCATATAAATCCTGATGCAAAGTATTGTGTCCGCCTTTTCCGTATTTTAAGATTAGAACCGTAGCTTTTAGTTGTTCGTTTTGATGACATTGTTCTAAAAGTTCTTCATGTGTTTTGGGGAAGACGGTATCGATATTTAGTGCTTTCATCCAGGCATTTGCAATTGGGGCCAGTTTCGGATAAACAGAAGTTCGAATCGTTTGAATTAATTCCGGAAGCGGATAATTGAAATATTTGTATTCACCCAAACCAAACCGATAGCGCTCCATCACAACTGTTTTGCGATACAAAGCAGGGTTGGAATAAGCGGTTTTTAAAGTTTCGCATTGTTCGTCTTCAAGAAGCTTTGGAATTAAAGCAAAGCCTCTTTCATGCATAGATTCGGTGATGCTGTCCCAGTTAAGAGATGCAATTTTGGAATGTAAATTTTTCATGGAAATGATTTTTATATTGTAGTAGAGACGCACTGCTGTGCGTCTCTACGGTTGTGTGTTTTTATTGTGCGTCCTGATAAGATCCGGATTGGATTGTACACCTTCCCAGCCAATAATGGCCGTTTTTCGGGTATTCCCCCACATATAACCACCAAATGTTCCTGTAGATTGAATCACGCGGTGACAAGGAATTAAAAAGTAAAGACGCATATGTAAAGACGCACAGCAGTGCGTCTCTACGGTGTGTTTTGGTTAAGATCCGGATTGGTTTGCACACCTTCCCAGCCAATAATGGCCGTTTTTCGGGTATTTCCCCACATATAACCACCAAATGTTCCTGTAGATTGAATCACGCGGTGACAAGGAATTAAAAAGGCCACAGGATTATGACCAATTGCAGTTCCAACAGCTCGTGAGGCATTTGGTTTTTCGATTTGTTTTGCAATCGAACCATACGTTGAAAGTTGCCCCATTGGAATTTTTAGCAGTGTTTCCCAAACTTTTAACTGGAAATCGGTACCTTTTAAATGCAGTTTTATTTCAGATAGTTTACTCCAGTCATTTTGAAAAATAAACAAAGCATTTTGCTGTGCTAAATCTAGTTTTCGGGAGAATGTTGCATTGGGGAATTTGTGTTTTAAATCTTCAAAACCCATTGTTTCACTTTCGGCGAAAGCCATAAAACAAACCCCTTTTGGAGTCGAAGCGACCATGATATTCCCAAACGGGCTTTCGGCAAAACTGTAGTTTATAAAGAGATTTTTTCCACCGTTTTTGTATTCTGCCGGAGTCATTCCTTCGATGTTTACAAATAAATCGTGCAAACGACTGGTGCCCGAAAGCCCTGTGTCGTAAGCAGTATCAAATAGTGTGGCCTGATTGTCTTCTTTCAGGATTTTCTTGGCGTGTTCGAGACTTATATATTGTAAAAATTTCTTCGGACTTGTTCCTGCCCATTCGGTAAACAAACGCTGAAAATGAAACGGACTTAAATGTACTTTTTCGGCAACGACATCAAGATTCGGTTGCTCCCGAAAGTTGGTTTTGATATAGTCTATTGCTTCTGCAATGCGATTATAATTGATGTTTTCCTGTGTGTTCATCTTGTTCAATTTTATAATACAAATATCGGTCGGGTTTTGCGGTTATAAAATCCGAAACTTGCGCAAGTTTTCTCGATTTATTGGTTTGTTCTTTTTGTTTCAAGTTTCAAGTTTCAAGTTTCAGGTTTTGCGTAACTTGAAACTTGAAACTTGAAACCTGAAACAACTTTTCTCTACTCGAGGCTCTTTTCCATCTTGTAGTTGATAAGTTCAACTCCTGATCTGATGTTTTTTCGTTTGGCTTTTACTACAAATCCTTTCTTTTCGAAAAAAGGTTTTGCGGTTATACTGATATCGGAGGTTATGGTTTTTGAACTTCTTTTTTTGGCTTCGAGTTCTAAACGGGTTAAGAGGTTATTAGCGATTCCTTGTCTTTGGAAATCTTTATGGATGTAAAAGAAATCTATATAATTGGTGTCTTTCAGCGTTCCGTAGCCGACTATTTTATTTTCGATAAGGGCTAATAAAACAAATTGCTTTTCAATAACTTCAATCCAACGCTCTGTGTTGTTCACTCCTGAAGTCCAGACCTCGATTTGTTGTTCGTTATATTCTTTTTGACAGACAGATTTAATGGTAGCAACAAATAGTTCCTGCATTTCTTTTAAGTCTGCGAGCGTTGCTTTTCTGAAATTCATGGATGGTATTTAAGCATACTTTGTTGCGGTTTTTTCACAGTAAAAATTTTAATTAATGCGCCACAGTTTTAGAAAAAACATTAATTACAAGGACTCCGATAAGGATCAACAGTAAGCCAATAATCGCAGGTAAATCTGGTATTTGTTTGAAAAAAACAGCTCCGATAATCGTGATTAAAACAATTCCGACTCCGGACCAGATGGCATAAGCAATTCCGACAGGGATAGTTCTAATGGCAAAACTCAAAAAATAAAAGGCACCACAATACCCCATAACCGTAATGATACTCGGTATTAATTTGCTGAATTCTTCCGATTTTTTTAATGCAGAAGTTGCAATGATTTCGAAGATAATAGCAATGCCTAAAAATAAAAAGTTTTTCATAATTCCTGTTTTTTACAAAGTTAAGAAAACCCGACAGCTTTTAGAATCTATCGGATTTATTGTTGGATTTGTAAATTTTACGGATTGAGTGACAAGCCAACACTAAAAAACAACCTCACTTTGTCGATGTTATTTATCCACGAAGTATCAAGATGAATAGGGCCTAAAATGGATTGGTAGGAGATAGTGGCTCCTCCGGAAAGGACAAGACTAGGTTCCTCATTTAGAGCCCAATTTCCTTTTGGAGTCAAGGCTTTATCGATGTAATTGTTAAAATCTTCAAAACCAATAGTGGCAACATTAAAGTGAGGCGTCAGGTATATTTTTCCCATTAGGTTTACTTGAGCACCAAGATTCATTCCTATAAATTGCGTAAGATTGACTTCGTCTTCATGGAGTCCCGGAAAGCAAAAACGATTACTACCGGAAGAAGGGGTGACACCTCCTAAAAAATACTTTACGGCATAACCTAAATCAGTAAAGGATTCTTGATTGCTTTTAAGTTTGTCCAGGAATGTAAAATTTGCATCAAGCCCTATTATCCCTGTTATTCTTTTTGTTAAAAATATTCTTTTTTCAAACCCCAATCCAAATCTGGTATAAGCATTTGTTGGACCGGAAACAGCTGTTATGTTTGAGTCGCTGAAGGAAACATCGATATCTGAAAGTAGCGATCTGCTTAGATTGGCTTTTATTATAGTGCCGTTGTTTGCAAAAAAAACTTTGTCCATGTCATTGTAAGAATAATGCATGTTTAACTCTATCGTATTAAAATTGTAATTATCAATAGACGTTATACTAGGATTATAGTCGGTATTGTATTTTGGTTTTAATAGTACGTACTGGTAATTTAAACCAAAACCGACGTAACTCTTAAGGGAATTTAAATTTTTATTGGCTTCATTTTTAAACTCGAAAGTATTAAAAAGCACATTGTCTGCGGATTTTCCATCTATAAAAATTTCCTGGTTTAAAAACGAGGTATAAAGTTCAGTTGCCCACCACCAGTCTTTGTTTTTTCCAAAATTTTTCTGAAAATTGACTCTCGCTTTGGGTTGCTCGGCAATATCTAATGTTACAAGAAGACGAGAGGATTCAGCAATGACATTTCTGGCGGTGTAATTAAAAATAAGCCCGACACCTCTATAAGTGTCATAATGTAATGACATGTTGATTTGGTTCTTGGCACGTTCAAATCCAATTATTGTAATTCCCAGTTTGTCTTTATTTTTTATGAAGTAGTGATACGTTATTTCGTCAAAAAGATTGGTACCCATGGCTCTGTTGACCCCTGCCATTAAATCTTCGGTGGTATATTTTACATGTGTTTTGAGGTTTGCTCGGGCCATCACTAAAGGAAGGTTTTCGGCACTTATTTTTTTATAAACAATGGTATCAAGAATAAATTCCCGGGGCATTTTCGGCAGCTCGTGAATGCGTTGAGGATATCCTTTTAATTGATCTGCAAGAGCAATTAAAGCAGGTAGGTTTTGTTCGGTTGCAATTTTTCCATCTTTGTAGATTTCGTTACTTTTTCCAAAATCAGCGGTAGAAAAACGTAAGTTTGGCGGATGATCAACTAAGATCGTACAGAGGGCTCTATTTGCCGGATTTTTAATATTACTTGGAAACATACTGGTTTGCATCAATATAGTCACAAGACTATTTAATTTGTCAATGGGTTGCATTCCTCCCCCTACATCGCTGCCAATAATGATGTCGGCACCCATTTGTTTCGCAACGTCTGTTGGAAAATTATTCAAAACCCCTCCATCAACTAATACTGTTTTTTCGTAAACCATTGGCTTAAAGATAGCCGGCAACGACATACTGGCTCTCATAGCATAGGCTAAACTGCCTTTGCTTAAGATGACTTCTTTTCCCTCGACCAAATCAGTAGCCATGGCTCTAAAGGGAATCGGTAAACTGTCGAAATTTTTGACATTATAAACAGGAAAGGTCAACTCGGAAAGGTATTCTCGTAGATTTTGATCGTTTAAGAGTGAGCCAACCCTGTTTAGTTTTCCCTCTTTGATTCCTATTCCAACTAAATACCTCTGAAATTCTCTTTTTTCTTCTGCACTTGCGGTTCTTAAGGACTGACCTCCGCCAAGTAATTTATCCCAATAAATATTTTTGGTGATTTTTTCAATACTATCTCCCGAATATCCCATTGCATATAAACCTCCGATGATGCTTCCCATACTATTTCCGACAATCAGATCGGGAACAATGTGCAAAGAATCGAGTTTTTGCAAAAGCGGAATATGTGCAATTCCTTTTGCGCCGCCACCACTTAAAACTAATACGACTTTAGGTTTCTTCTCCTGAGAAAAAATAACGTGCGGAAGCGTTAGTAACAATAAGAAGACAAATAAATAAGATGTTTTTTTCAAGGTTATAGTGTTTGATACTTTGATAAATAGAAACTTATTTTGATTCTTAAAAGTAAGCAGTTATTTGTTAAAGGACAATTTTTTTGGAAGAAATGTTCAATAGGCATTGATTGATCGTTAGGTGTTTATGGCTAAACCATAAAACTTTGGATTGTTGTAAGGTTTCTGAAAGTTTTTGTGCGAAAAAATTGTACTTTCCCAAAAAAAGCATGAACAGAATTGTATTGATTTTGATGAGTCTTAGCCTTTCTATGTTTTCCCAAAAAAAACAACTTAGTAAAGAAGAAAAAGATATGATTTACGACATTACTTATAGAAGAAGTAAAGCAATCTTTAAAACCCCATCATTTTTTAACTTACACAGTTAGTGAGACACTACCGTTTATTTTTATAAGATGAATTTCTAAATCAGTTAGATTTTATATTTTTTAAAAGTGCTTGGTTTATTTCATCCTGTTTTTGTTTTCTTTCTTTGTCTTCCTGCTCCTTTTTTCTTTGATCTATTGTTGCTGTCAGAGAAATTTCTTTTTCTTTATTTAAATCTTCAAGTTTTTTAGAACTTTCCTCAAGTTCACTTTTTGATTTATTTAGTTTTTCTTCCAATTTTGTTATTTGTTCTTTCTTTTTTTCTACTTCTTTTCGAGTATCATTATTTGAACTGTTTTCGGAATTTTGAAGTGCAGCCAATTGGTCTTGCTGTTTTTTTAAATCAGAATTTAGTTTTGCCGTTTTTTCTTCCAATTTCTTTTTATTTTTTTCTTCATTCGCAATTTTTTTTTCTGTTTTCCTGGCCTGATTCATTGATTGATTCATCATTGTTCTCATCTGCCATTGTCGATCTGCAGTTGCTCGTTCATTTGCCCACTTTTGATTTTGTGCGTTTATTTGTTGGTGCATCTGTCTATTTTGCTGCATTGCTTGCATATTAGAGTTGCTTTGCGCATTCATAGAAAAAGATAAAATCAAGATTAACATTATAATCAAGCGTGTTCTCATAGATTAGTTTTTTGGTTTGTTTAGATTCCCAAAAGTATACTTATAATTTAAAATAATACTAAATATCTGATTAATGTTACGACTCTTAATTTCCGCCTGCGTGAGGGATAGAAGGAAGCTACCGAAGTAGCCCGAATAGCCCGACAGCATTTAAGAAAAGGCCTAATAAGCGCGATCTTATTTAGGCCTTTTTTTAAATGGTGGCACGCCCAGATTATTTTAGATTGAAAAACAAAACCCAACAGGTTTTTAAAATCTGTCGGGTTTGAAATAGGATTTAAAGAAATCTAAATTCAGAAATCTAAAATTATCTAGTATCTGTAGTATTCCGGTTTGAATGGACCTTGAACTTCAACACCGATGTAAGCCGCTTGGTCGTCACGTAAAACTTCCAATTCAACTCCTAATTTAGCTAAGTGTAAGGCAGCTACTTTTTCATCTAAATGTTTTGGTAACATATAAACGTCATTGTTGTAAGCAGCGCTGTTTTTCCATAATTCGATTTGTGCCAAAGTTTGGTTTGTGAATGAGTTACTCATTACAAAACTTGGGTGACCTGTAGCACAACCAAGGTTAACTAAACGACCTTCAGCAAGGATGATGATATCTTTTCCTGCGATAGTATATTTGTCAACTTGTGGTTTGATTTCGATTTTAGAAGCACCGTGGTTTTTGTTCAACCAAGCCATGTCAATTTCGTTATCAAAGTGTCCAATGTTACAAACAACAGTTTTGTCTTTCATTTGCTCGAAATGACTTCCAAGAACGATATCTTTATTTCCTGTAGTAGTAATGATGATATCAGCATTAGCAATTACAGTGTTTAATTTTTTAACTTCATAACCGTCCATTGCAGCTTGTAAAGCACAAATTGGGTCAATTTCAGTAACTGTTACAATAGATCCTGCACCTCTGAAAGAAGCAGCAGTTCCTTTTCCAACATCACCGTATCCACAAACGATAACTCTTTTTCCAGCCAACATTAAGTCAGTAGCACGACGTACAGCATCTACAGCAGATTCTTTACATCCGTATTTGTTATCAAATTTAGATTTAGTAACAGAGTCATTAATGTTGATAGCAGGCATTGGTAAAGTTCCGGCTTTTACTCTTTCGTAAAGTCTGTGAACACCAGTTGTAGTCTCTTCAGATAAACCTTTGATTCCAGGAACCAATTCCGGGAAACGGTCAATAACCATGTTAGTTAAATCTCCACCATCATCTAAGATCATGTTCAATGGTTGTCTGTCTTCACCAAAGAATAAAGTTTGCTCAATACACCAGTCAAAAGACTCTTCGTCAAGACCTTTCCAAGCGTAAACTTGAATTCCGGCAGCAGCAATAGCAGCAGCAGCCTGATCCTGAGTAGAGAAAATGTTACAAGAACTCCAAGTAACTTCAGCACCAAGAGCAATTAAAGTCTCGATCAAAACTGCAGTTTGGATGGTCATGTGCAGACATCCTGCAATACGCGCACCTTTAAGAGGTTGCTCGTCTTTATATTCAGCACGAAGCGCCATTAAACCTGGCATTTCAGCTTCAGCCAGTTCAATTTCTTTTCTTCCCCAAGCCGCTAGAGAAATGTCTTTTACTTTGAAAGCCACAAAAGGCGTAGTTGTAGTACTCATTTATAGTATATTTGTAATTGTAAATTTTTGGCAAATTTACGGAATAACTTTAAATTTTTACTAATTTCTGTAAGATTTGTGAAATGTTTAATTGCTTAATCTTTTGTGCCTTAGATAAATATTTGGTTGACCTGTTAAGCATCATCAAAGTAAGAAGCTAATCCTGCTGTCTATTGTATCTTTTGTTGCTCCCGATAACGTATCGGGATGTCTCAGAAAGATGTTGTTCTTATCGGGAGGGTTATAAAAACTTTTGATTTTTTAACAGATTTGATGAATTTTTATCCTGTGATTTCAAAATATTGCAACACGTACATTTATAAATTATAATTCATAATAAAAAAAATGCCCTTATTTCAGACCATACAGCACAACGAAACGACCAAAATTTTAATTTGGGAAATAACAGAATCTTTAGAGGAGCTGCTGGATAAAGTCGTGTTAAAAGAAAAAACACAGTTGAGGTTGAACGGAATGAAATCTCAAATGCATCAACGTGCATTTTTGAGTGTTCGTATGTTAATTCAGGAAATGGGTTTTACCGATCATGATTTACACTATGATGAATTTGGAAAGCCTTATTTTTATTGTCAGAATTATATTTCGATCACACATTCGCACAACTTCGCTGCCATCATTATCAGCGAAGAAACGGTGGGGATTGATATGGAGCTGCAACGCGAAAAAATCCTTCGCATTGCAGATAAATTTACGGATTATGAATGCAGTTATTTAAAACCCGATTCAACACTGAAATATATTAAAAAGCTAACGGTAATTTGGGGAGCAAAAGAAGCAATCTTTAAAATCAGAGACGAAAAAGGGATCAGTTTCAAAGATCATATCCGGGTTAATTCTTTCTCTTTAAAAGAAAGCCAAACACAAGCCAGCCTTCATTTTGATGATTTAATAAAAGATTTTGAAGTACATTATAAAGAGATCCAATCGGAGGTTTCGGAGCAAAAATTCACACTCGTTTATGCTTTTGAGCAGTAGATCGTATTCTCAGCTAATTTCTTCCGGTGTTCAAACATGCTCATAAAAAGAAACGTTCCCATTTTTCTGGCGCGTCTTTTCAGGGTCTCTGCATTTTCGCCTTCAAAAAGTTCTTCTAAAGTCTGAAACCAGTAGTTGAGCCAGATTCCAAATTCATTTGAAGTGATTTTACCGTCAAAGTGAGTGTCAACTTCATTGTGTACGGCATGGGGATTTCCTTTGTATTTTTTAACAGCAAATAGATTTGTTTCCCAAAAGTCAGTCAACTTCTCCAGATGTGCGTCCCAGTCTTTGATCATTGTATTAAAATAAAAACCAATTTCAGCATCGGCCCTTATTTTAGTGTAGAAGGTATGAACCAGGATCGCTATATCTGCTCTGTTTTCTATTCGTTTTCTCATACTATAATGTTGTTGATAATTATAAATAAGATGCTAAAGAATACACTTGTAATAATTAAGTTAAAAACAGTTTTGTGACTCATCTGAGCCAAGATAGAAGTATTGGCAAATATATTGATAAATACAATAATCGCCAGTTGGATCATTTGTGTTACAGAAGTCCCGTTTGCAAGAACAAACATGGCTGCGGTTGCTCCAAGACAGCTTTGTCCAATTATTGCCATAGAAGCAGAACCAAAGTAACTTTTGTTGAAATTTTCGAATGTTGTGTTATAAAGTGTCATGATGTATAATTTTATAGTAACAAATTTACGGCTACTATACACCATGGTTTTATGACTTTAATCATAAAATAAGAACTTTTTTAGCGGTATACTTTTCTGTTAATGATCTTTAAAAGTCCCTTTTTTTCTAAAGTTTTAATCGTTCTGATGACGGTTTCAACGCGCAGTCCTGTTAAGTCACCAATCTGTTGTCTCGTAAAATTGATACAGTACCCATTGGTGTCTTTTTTAAAATTAAAATAAGCAATTCCGTGATCTATTAGTTTTAGAATTCGATGCTCGGGTTCCTGAGTTGACATTTCTGCCGCCATAACAGATTTGTAATACAAACGCTGTGCTAAATTCTCGATTATTTTAAGGCTGATGGATGGATTGTCTTCCAGAAGTTTCATGAAATCGGATTTAGGAACACAAAGGATTTCCGTATCGGCAACCGCAACGGCACTTGCAGGATAGTTTTGATTTAAAAATAAAGGAGGTTCACCAAAAGACTGGTCTTTGTAAAAGATACCCTGAATAAATTCGCGTCCATCATCATTGTAATTGTTCATTTTTATTTCCCCCGAAACAATTTGATAATAGTGTGTGGGTAGTTTTCCTTCTTCAAAAACAGTAGCAGTTTTTTCGTAGAATTTCTTTAAGGCACCATATTTTTCTAAAAGACTATTAGCAATCATAAGTTGTTTCTTTTGTTTCAAAAGCGATTACACAAATATAATTTATTCAAAATAGTTCTTCAGGATTAAAAAACTTTTACTTTTACTCCCGATTATGAAACAAAAAATAGCCAATATCTACGAACAAATTATTCAGGCCAAGATTGATGGGCAAAAACTGCTTGCCGTTCTTTTGGATCCCGATAAAATTGTCTGGGAAAATTTGGACCACCTTTTACTTAAAATTAAACAATCTCCTGCAACTCATATTTTTGTTGGAGGTAGTATTGTTCAGGCAACTATTTTGGAAGAATTAATGACAGTGTTAAAACAAAAAACAAACTTGCCCGTTGTTATATTTCCGGGTGATCCGTCTCAGATTTCTTCTCAGGCCGATGCTATTTTGTTTTTGTCATTATTATCGGGACGAAATGCGGATTATCTCATCGAGTATCAAGTTCAGGCCGCACCAATTCTGAAAAAGACAAATCTGGAGGTTATTTCAACAGGTTATATCTTAATAGAAAGTGGTAATGAAACTGCCGTAGCAAGAGTCAGTAAAACACAACCTTTGGATCGTCAAGATTTAGACTTAGTTTTGGCAACGGCACAGGCTGGCGAAATGTTAGGAAATAAATTAGTTTATTTGGAAGCAGGAAGCGGAGCAAAAGAAGCTGTTCCGTTAGAAATGATAACGTTAGTTGCTCAAAATGTTGAAATTCCGGTAATTGTTGGCGGAGGAATTGTAGATTTGCAAGGAATTCAAAAGGCGTATACCGCTGGTGCAGATTTAGTAGTGATTGGAACTGCTTTTGAGAATAACAGTCGCTTTTTTGAAGCCTAAAATGTAAAAAGTAACAACCGGAAACAACCTGCTAAAATGATTGATTTTTTTCTTGAGAGTTATAAAAATGTTCCGCAGTGGCATATTGCTTTGGAGTTTTTAGTTTTTGTGTGTGGAATTTTGAGCGTTTGGTTTGCCAAGAAAGAAAATATTTGGGTCTATCCGACAGGTTTAATTGCAACCGTAATTTCTGTTTATCTTTTATATATTGCAGGTTATATCGGCGATATGATCATTAACGGTTATTTTTCTGTGATGAGTATTTATGGCTGGTATGTTTGGGCAAAAGGAGGAACTGTTGAGGATAATCTGCCTATTACACGAACTAATTTTAATGAAAAAATAATAGGAGTTATATTGTTTTTTGTAACTGTTTTTGTAGTTTTCGGAATTTATAAATATTTCGATTACGAAATCAAAAATGACAACTATATTGATATAATTTCATCAGGAATATTTTTTTCAGGAATGTGGTACATGGCCCGAAAAAAAATCGAAAACTGGACACTTTGGATTATAGGTGATATTATTGTAGTGCCTCTTTACGCTTATCGTGGTTTAGGGATGTTATCACTTCAATATTTAATTTTTACAATTTTAGCTATTTCAGCTTATTTAGAATGGAGAAAAATCTTAGACAGCAAAAAACAACTATCATAAAGATTGCTTTGTTTGGTCCTGAAAGTACAGGAAAAACAACCTTGGCAAAACAACTTGCTCAGTATTATGAAACAGAGTGGGTTCCTGAGTTTGCACGTGATTATTTGCAGGAAAAATGGGAAGAGAATCAGCATATTTGCGTAGCTGAGGATATGATGCCTATTGCCTACGGACAGGTAGCGCTAGAGAATCAAAAGCTTTCTGTGGCTAAAAAATATTTGTTTTGCGATACAAATCTGATGGTTACTAAAGTTTTTTCTGAGATGTATTACGGCTTTTGTGATGCCCTTTTAAATGAAGCTGCACTAGAGCACGATTACGATTTGTTTTTCCTGACGGATATTGATGTTCCGTGGGAAAAAGACGATTTGAGAGATACTCCCGAGGGAAGAGAACCGGTATTTTCTGTTTTTAAACAAACCTTAATTGATGCTAAAAAACCATTTATTACGCTTTCAGGGGATAAAGAAAGTCGTTTAGCAAAAGCTACAGCCATCATTGATAATCTGACAATTGCTAAAGAAAAAGGTTTTTCATCTGCTGATTTTGTGGAGATTTACGAGCACGGAATTCCTTTTGAGAAGATTTTAAAACAACTGAAAATTTTCAAAAACGGAATTGCAAAGAGTAATTTAATAAGTCCCGCAACAGTAAACAAAGGGATTTTAAGTCTTACGGAAAGGGATTTTGAGGAGAAAGCTAATTTTTTTGATCTCCAAAAAGCAGCGCTGAAATTAAAGAAATTTGTTCCGGCTTCAGGAGCTGCGAGCAGGATGTTTAAATTTTTGACCGCTTTTCTGAATGATTTTGATATACAAACAGAAACTATAAATGCTTACATAAATAGAAAAAAAGACAGCAATCTGTCTATTTTTATTGTAGCAATGGACAAGTTTCCGTTTTTTGAAGCTTTAGATAAAAAATTACGGGAAATTTATCCGGATTTTGAAACTTTAGACAGAGATTACAAAAACTATTATTTTATAAAACTATTACTGTCAAGTGATTATTTTGATTTTGCAAACAAACCAAAAGCAGTTTTGCCATTTCACCAGTATACCACCCATATTGCCAATCCGATAGAAGAACATTTAAACGAATGTTTACACTACGCTACGGCAAATCAAATTTCAAATTTACATTTTACAGTTTCGGAAGCCCATCAAAATCAGTTTGAAAAAGCGGTTGCTTCGGTTAAGGAAAAAGTAGAAAAGGCATCAGGAGTTCAAATTAAGATCGGTTACAGTTATCAAAACAAAAGTACAGATTCTATTACGGTTGATGTTAAAAACAAGATCGTCAGGGACAGTAAAGGCGCACTGGTTTTCAGACCCGGTGGGCATGGAGCTTTGATTGAAAATTTAAATGAATTGGATGCAGATATTATCTTTATAAAAAATATAGATAACGTAATTCAAAACCATATTGATAAAATTACCTTGTATAAAAAGGCTTTGGCGGGAGTTTTAATTGAAATTCAGCAGAAAGTTTTTGGTTATTTAGAAGTGATTGAAAGTCAGAAAATAAAAGAAAATGAGCTTGAGGAGATGGTTGTATTTCTAACTCAAAAGCTCAACATTCAGATGACTAAAGATTTTGATAAATTTACTTTTGAAAACAAAATCATTAAAATTGAAAGTTTGCTAAACAGACCCATCAGGGTTTGCGGGATGGTTAAAAATGAAGGGGAACCCGGAGGCGGACCATTTTGGGTTATGAACAGTAAAGGGAAGATTTCTCTTCAGATTGTTGAAGCATCTCAAGTCGATTTAACCAATAAAAAACAACTTGAAATCTTAGCCGAAGCAACACACTTTAATCCGGTTGATTTGGTTTGTGGAATAAAGAATTATAAAAACGAAAAATTCAATCTGGGTGAATTTGTAGACTCAAAAGCCGGTTTTATAGTTGAAAAAAGTGTTGAAGGAAAAGCTGTAAAAAGTTATGAGTTACCGGGTTTATGGAATGGTGCAATGGCAAATTGGCTGACTATTTTTGTTGCAGTACCCTTAATAACTTTTAATCCTGTAAAGACCGTAAATGATTTATTGAAACCAGCACACCAACCACAGTAATGAATCTCGAAAAAATACAATCAGAATTAAATTTTAAAGCCGTTAGAAGTAGTGGTGCCGGTGGACAAAATGTAAATAAAGTATCTTCAAAGGTAGTTTTGACTTTTGATTTGAATGCATCCGATTCTTTGTCCGAAGAAGAAAAAATGCTTTTAAAGACCAATCTGGCTTCCCGTTTAACATCAGAAGGGATGCTGATCTTAAACTGTGATGAAGACCGAAGTCAGATTAAGAATAAAGAGATCGTTATAAAACGCTTTTTTGAAATCATTAAAAAAGGATTATTCGTTCCTAAAGTCAGAAAGGCGACTAAAATTCCTAAAGCCGTTATCAAAAAAAGAATCAAAGACAAAAAGAACATCTCAGAAATAAAACAATCCCGCCGAAAACCAAATTTAGATTAAGTTTGGAATTTGGTATTTAAATTTTCAGTTTTGGAATTTAATTTTTCAAGATTGTATTTTAACTTTTTAGTCCTACCTTTGCCCCGTCTCAAAGGGGTGCTCTAAATAACGAGCTGAGATCATACCCAAAGAACCTGAGCGAGTAATGTCGCTAAGGGAAAAAACGACAAATTTTAGCGTATAAACTCTATTTTGTCGTGAAACAATTTTATTAATTTAACAAAAGAATAATTCCCCCTTTTATTCGTAATTTTTTTACGGATGAAAACTATTTTAAGTATTTCAGCTGCAAAGGTTCAAAGTAGCAGCAGTTCAAAGTTTTTTAAAATGACCCACTACAAGTCATTTTCCCTTATTCTGTTTTTTTTATTTTCTTCTCTGGTTTCTTTTTCGCAACAACAAGATTCGACCAAAGTCAATCAGCTTGACGATGTATTGGTTTCGGCCGTTCGTGTGACCACAAAAACACCGGTATCTTTTAGTAATATGAGTAAAAAGGAAATCCAATTTAGAAACCTGGGCCAGGACATTCCAATTCTTATGAATTATTTACCTTCTGTCGTGACCACTTCTGATGCAGGAAATGGTATGGGATATACCGGAATCAGAGTACGTGGTAGTGATGCTACAAGAGTTAACGTTACGATTAACGGAATTCCGTACAATGATGCCGAAAGTCAGGGGACATTTTGGGTAAATATGCCCGATTTTGCTTCGTCAGTTGAGAGTTTGCAATTGCAGCGCGGTGTTGGAACTTCGACGAATGGTTCGGGAGCTTTTGGTGCCAGCTTAAATATGTTGACAGATAAATATGCTTCAAAAGCTAATGGAGAAATTTCAAATTCCTTTGGAAGTTTTAATTCCCGTAAACATACCGTAAAATTCAGTACCGGGCTTCTTAATGATCATTTTGAAATCGCCGGACGTTTGTCAGCTTTGAAATCTGACGGATATGTAGACAGAGCAAGTTCTGATTTGAAGTCTTATTTTTTACAAGGTACTTATGTTGGTAAAACTACTTTAATCAAAGCCTTAGTTTTTGGAGGAACAGAAAAGACGTACCAGTCATGGAACGGAATTAGTGCGAAAAAATTAGACGAACATCGTACGTATAATTCTGCCGGAAAGTTCGAGGACGAAGCAGGAAATACACGCTTTTATGACAATGAAACGGATAATTACAAACAAGATCATTATCAATTACACTGGAGTGAATCGGTTTCAGATAAATGGAGTACTAATTTAGCTTTTCATTATACCAAAGGACTTGGCTATTTTGAGAATTACAAATATAATGAGCCTGTTGAGGGTTACGGAGGAATACTGCCTACAAAAATGGTTGAAAATGATAATGGAGATTTAGTTCCCGGAACAGATTTAATTCGCCAAAAATGGTTGGATAATGATTTCTACGGAACCACTTTTTCTGTAAAGTATAAAGACGAAAAGCTGGATATCATCTTTGGTGGTGGTTGGAATAAGTACGAGGGAAGTCATTACGGAAAAGTAATCTGGGCAAGAAATGCCGGTCAAACAGAATTAGGAGACCGTTACTATGATGATTTTTCGACAAAAACGGACGGAAATATTTTTGCGAAAGCCAATTATCAATTAACGGATAAATTGAGTTTCTATGGTGATTTGCAATACAGAAAAGTGACTTATAAAGCGAATAGTGCTGAAACAGGTTTGGTTGATGATCATTTTAATTTTTTTAATCCAAAAGCGGGTTTGAATTTTGAAATCAACAATAAGAATATTTTATACTTTTCATACGCCAGAGCGAATCGTGAACCAAATAGAAGCGATTATGAAGGTGGAAATGTAAAACCGGAGAAGTTAAATGACTTTGAGTTGGGTTGGAGATTTAATTCAGATAACGTTCAATTGAATACCAATTTCTATTTTATGGGATACAAAGACCAACTTGTTTTAACCGGTCAGTTAAATGATGTAGGTGCTCCTTTGCGTGCCAACAGCGGCGATAGTTACCGAGCAGGTATTGAGGTTGACGCAACGCTTAAGTTGTCAGAACAATGGTATATTCAACCTAATATTACGTTGAGTCAAAACAAAAACAAGGATTATCATTTTACTAGAGATGGAGTTTTACAGAATCTGGGTGCAACCAATATCGCTTTTTCTCCTGAAGTAATTGCAGGTAATCGTTTGACTTTTATACCAATTAAAGACTTGCAAATTTCATTACTTTCTAAATTTGTAGGAGAGCAATTTATGGGAAATATTGATTCGGATGTTTCAAAACTAGATAGTTATTTCGTGAATGATTTGAATGTTTCTTATGAAATTAAACCTAAAAAAGTTTTTAAATCAATTATAGTATCAGCATTAGTCAATAATATTTTTGATCTAAAGTATGAGAGTAATGGTTTTTTTTACACGTATGATATAAAAGACCCTGTTACTTCTGCTGTTAGTACTTTTGATGTACCGGGCTATTATCCTCAGGCGGGAATTAATTGCCTGGTAGGATTAACGTTGAAATTCTAATAAGTTATTCAAAAACAAAAAAGCCTGAAAGTTTTACATTTTCAGGCTTTTTTATTTTAATTGTATATATGAAGTACAGTTCCGGTTAACTGAGCCCGATATTGTTTCAAAGGGTATTCTTTGTTACCAAGTCCCGAGAAAAGATTATAAGCGCTTTTATCACAGGAGCAAACTGCATTTAATCCGTCAATTTTCAATGGAGCACAAGCATTTGCAGCTTCGTTAGGACAAGCGGCATCAAAAGCATTGTAAGTTCCTTCGCCCGTTTTTATTACGATTAATCCTTGTGCACCGAAATTGGGAACAAATACAGGATTACTGATAAATTTCAGATTGCTGTATAAAGGCAGATTAGTGTCCAGGTACGCATTAACAGAATAATTCGGCAGGTTCGGGTTTTTGTTGCTCTTACCGCTGTCGCTACAAGAAAAAAGCACAGAAACAAAGAGGGTTAATAGCCAGATTTTTTTCATTATTTAAAGTTGAATTAGTGAAACAAAAATAAATTATTTAGATTTGAATTCCATATGATTAACATATAATTATGTACTATAAAAAATAATAGTATATTTGTAATAAGAAATCCCGTCCCGATGGGATTTTTTGTATTTATATAAACGACGAAGTTATGAGTAAAGTATCTTATTATACAGCAGAAGGATTAAAAAAACTAAAAGATGAATTGGAGCACTTAAAAAGTGTAATGCGTCCAAAGGCATCTCAGGATATAGCAGAAGCAAGAGACAAAGGGGATTTATCTGAAAACGCAGAATATGATGCCGCTAAAGAGGCGCAAGGACTGTTGGAAATGAGAATTGCCAAATTAGAAGAAGTATATTCGAACGCCAGATTAATAGATGAATCACAATTAGATGTTTCTAAAGCATTGGTGCTTTCAAATGTTAAAATCAAGAATCAAAGCAATGGAATGGAAATGAAATATACATTAGTTGCAGAAAGTGAAGCAGATCTTAAAACCGGAAAAATTTCAGTAACATCTCCTATTGGAAAAGGTTTACTTGGAAAATCGGTTGGAGAAGTTGCCGAAATCACAGTGCCTAATGGTGTTTTGAAATTTGAGATTCTTGAAATTTCAAGAGACTAATTTTTTTAAGTTTAACGGTTTAATCGTGCAATCGGTTAAACGATTTACCATACAAACAATTAAACGATGTCAATATTTACCAAAATAGTTAACGGAGAAATTCCGGCTTATAAAATTGCTGAAGACGATAATTATTTGGCTTTTTTAGATGTAAATCCAAACGCCAAAGGACATACGCTTTGTATTCCAAAACAAGAAATCGACAAGATTTTTGAGATGGAAGACGAATTGTATTTAGGGTTAATGAAGTTCTCTAAGAAAATTGCCATTGCCTTAGAAAAAACAGTTCCGTGCAAAAGAGTCGGTATCGCTGTTGTAGGCTTGGAAGTTCCGCATGCCCACGTACATTTAATTCCTTTGAATGAAATGGATGAGATGCGTTTTCAAAACAAAGTATCGCTTTCTAAAGAAGAATTTGAAGCTTTAGCTAAAAGCATTCAGGCGAATTTATAATAAGCCTTAAAAATAATTCAAAGTGCAGTTAAATTAGATTTTACTGCACTTTTTTATTTAATTGAATTTGAAAAGTAGTTCCTTTTCCTAATTCGGAATGTAAAACTTTTATTTTACCATTGTGATATTCTTCTACGATTCTTTTCGTTAGAGAAAGTCCCAATCCCCAGCCGCGTTTTTTAGTTGTATAACCGGGTTCGAAGATGGTTTTGTATTGTTTTTTCTGGATTCCTGTTCCGGAATCTTTTACATTTATTTTTACATGATGGGCGTCCTGCTCAATTTGAAGCTCTAAAGTTCCTTTTCCTTTCATGGCATCAATGGCATTTTTTACCAGATTTTCGATAGTCCAACTGTGCAGAATCGGGTTTATGGAGACCAAAATAGGCTCTTTCGGTACCTGATGCGAAAAAGCAACCTGTTTAGAGAAACGAGATTGTAAATATTCGTAACTGTTTAAAGTTTCTGTCACTATATCGTGAACTTCTAAAACAGGAACGGATCCAATTTTTGAAAAACGATCTGTAATGGTTTGAAGACGTTCCACATCTTTCTCGATTTCTGATGTGATCGATTGGTCTATTTCTTCTGTTTTTAAAATTTCAACCCAGCCAATTAAAGAAGATAAAGGGGTACCAATCTGATGTGCTGTTTCTTTAGCCATCCCTGCCCACAATTTATTTTGAATGGCCATTTTGGTACTTCTGTAAAAATTATAAATCAGAGCGCCAAAAAGAAAGATAATCAGCAATAAAGCAATCGGATAATATTTAAGTTTATTCAGTAAAGACGAATTACCATAATAGAGTTTTTGATATTTTCCCGGAGCATATTCAAAGACAATAGGCTCATTTTCATTTTTTAAACCATTCAGAAAAGCCATTGATTTTTTCTCGTCCTGCAAGACTGTTTCAGGGACATTTCTTGTAGTCAGAATTTTGTCATACATCGTAAGAATTACGGGAATAGAATTATTATTACTGGAAATCTGAAGCGGAAGTTCGAGATCCGTATTTTCATCCGCATTAATCAATGCAATCTGAGCATTGGCTAATAGTTTCATTTTTATCCTTTCTTCATTTTTAAAAATTTGAAAAAAAGTATAAGTGTTCCAGAGAATCAGAGAAATGATTAAAAAGGAGATGCTGATAATAACCCAACGGGTAGTATTTCTTCTTTCAGAAAAAAACATATTTTTATTTTTGTGGTATAAATATAACGAAATAAACACAGTTAAATTTTGTGGTGCTCAAAAGTTTTTTTGTTTTTAAGTCTAAAGTATTTCTTTGGCAGAAACGATTTCTATACTTTTGTACTCGCCGGAAAAGAGATTCGGTTAAAACCAAAAAATTATGATTACCATTAACCCAAAAGAGATTCCAACAGCAAAATTGCACGGCTATTTGCAGAGTGCCGTTGGGCCGAGACCTATTGCCTTTGCAAGTACTATCAGCGAAAAAGGAATTCCGAATCTGTCGCCGTTTAGTTTCTTTAATGTGTTTAGTGCCAATCCGCCAATTTTGGTTTTTTCACCCTCAAGACGCGTGCGCGACAATACGATTAAACATACTTTAATCAATGCCGAAGCAACTCGTGAGGTGGTAATCAATGTGGTGAATTATGATTTGGTGCAACAAACTTCACTGTCCAGTACAGAATATGGAGAAGGTGTAAATGAATTTATAAAGGCCGGATTGACACAAATTCCGTCAGATTTAGTAAAACCATATCGTGTAAAAGAATCTCCGGTGCAATTTGAGTGCAAAGTCACGCAGATTATTCCATTAGGAACCGAAGGTGGGGCGGGAAATCTAATCCTGTGTGAAGTAGTGAAAATTCATATTCACGAAGCTATTTTGGACGAAAACGGAGCAATCGATCAACATAAAATTGACTTGGTTTCAAGATTGGGAAGTAATTGGTATTCAAGATCAAACCAAGGACTTTTTGAAGTGCCAAAACCGCTAACAACTCTAGGGATTGGAGTAGATATGATTCCGGATTTTATCAAAGAAAGCAATGTTTTTGACGGAAATGATCTGGGTAAACTCGGAAATATAGAAACCTTGCCTACAACAGAAGAAGTTAGTATATTTGTAAAAGAAAACTTTTCTGTGAAAGGAGTTTTAAGCTCTGATGATGTGGAAAAAGTGCATTTAGAAGCTAAAAAATACCTAAATGAAGATGATATAACATCTGCCTGGAAAGTGCTTTTGGCTAAGAAATAAGAAAAGAAACAATAATTAATATAAACGAAGATGGAAGTTACAGGAAAAGTAAAAGTGGTTAACCCAGAGCAACAAGTTAGTGCCTCATTTAAAAAAAGAGAATTAGTTGTTACTACTGATGAACAATATCCACAACATATTTTAATCGAATTTACGCAAGATAAATGCGATTTGTTAAGTAGCTATAAGCAAGGAGAGGCAGTAAAAGTTTCTATCAATTTAAGAGGAAGAGAATGGGTTAATCCACAAGGAGAAGCTAAATATTTCAATAGTATTCAAGGTTGGAGAATCGAAAGAGTAGGTAACGAAGCACCTTCACAAGCGCCACCAATGCCTAGCGCGGAAACTTTTGCTCCGGCTACAAGCATAAACGAAAACGAACCGGACGATTTACCTTTCTAAGAGTTAATCCAAAAGGTTAAATTCCAATCCCGATTGTTGTCGGGAAAAATTCCAAATTCCAATTCGTTCGTACAATTGGAATTTGGAATTTGTTTTTTGTATTGATATTTAAATTAAATGCCTTTTTTTGTCATTTCGAAGTATGAGAAATCACACAAGAAGAGCACGTCCAATATTCAATTCAGTATTTAAGCAGGAATAAACTTGACCTTTCGCAGAAAGCATCAAAATCACAAAAGTTTGGAATTTGGAATTTCAGTATTGTTATTTATTATTTTTTGTCATTTCGAGCGAAGTCGAGAAATCACACCAGCTGCTCCGTTTCTATTATCAGCAATTTTGTCATACTGAGGAACGAAGTATCTTCACAAGATAATCCGTAAAGTGAAGTTCAGTGGTATCGATTCAGCAAACGTAGATCCTTCGTTCCTCAGGATGACAAACTGTACGGAGTTTCTTGTGCGATTTCTCGACTTCGCTCGAAATGACATAAGAAGAGCACTTCCAATATTTAAATTAGCATTTTGGAAGGAATAAAATTTGCCTTTCGCAGAAAGCATCAAAATCACAAAAGTTTGGAATTTGGAATTTGGAATTTCAGTATTGGAATTTCAGTATTATATTTAGTTATAAAAAAAAGATGTACTACATGTCTAAAGATTTATTTTTCCCACCAGTTTCAGAAGCCGACGAAGAAGGAATTCTCGCTATAGGAGGAGATTTAAGCCCGGAACGCCTGCAATTGGCCTATAAAAGTGGAATTTTCCCTTGGTTTAATGAAGGAGAACCTATTATTTGGTGGTCACCCGATCCTCGAATGGTTTTGTTTCTCGATGAACTGATCGTGTCTAAAAGTATGCGCAACGTTTTGAATAGAAATCAGTTTAAAGTTACCGTTAATAAAAATTTTAAAGACGTTATTTCAAACTGCCAGAAAATAAAACGGGACGGTCAGAATGGAACCTGGATTTCAAATGAAATGATTGATGCCTATTGTAAGTTAAACGAAATGGGAATTGCAAAATCTATTGAGGTTTGGCAGGATGAGGTTTTGGTAGGTGGTTTATACGGAATTGATTTAGGCCATGTTTTTTGTGGAGAAAGTATGTTCTCGAAAGTGTCAAATGCATCCAAAGTAGCTTTTATTGCTTTGGTTGAATATTTAAAAAGAGCGAATTACAAACTTCTCGATTGTCAGGTTTATAATTCGCATTTAGAAAGTTTAGGCTGTAGGGAAATTGATAGGGAAGAGTTTATGGAAATATTGCTCAAAACCTCAGTTTAGTAAAGTTCCAGTTTAGGGTATCAAAAAGTACCAATTCGTTTTTTAATGTAGGTAGTCCTATTATTAATTTTAAAGTTTCGTGGGCCATCTTGGTACCAATAATTCCCGGTAATGTTCCTAGAACTCCATTCAGGTTGCAATTTGGGACTTCTTTAGGGTCAGGCATTTCGGGGAATAAATCGCGTAAGTTTTTACTCCCCATATGGTTAAATACGGCAAGTTGTCCTTCAAATTTTAAAATACTGCCGTAAACCAATGTTTTTCCTAAGCTTACACAAGTATCGTTGACCAAATAACGGGTAGTGAAATTATCGGAGCCATCCACAATAATGTCAAAATCGGAGAGGAGTGAAATGACATTTTCGGCAGTAAGTTTTTCTTCAAAAGCAACAACAGTAATTAGGGGATTTAATTGCTCAAGTTTCTTTTTAGCGGTTAGGGCTTTACCCTGTCCAACCTGATCTTCGGTATACAAAATCTGACGATGCAAATTGTGTATCTCGATGGTGTCAAAATCGACAATGCCAATTGTTCCCACTCCTGCGGTAGCTATATATTGTAAAATTGGACAGCCTAAACCACCCGCACCGATCACCAATACTTTTGCGTTTTTGATTTTCTCCTGACCTTCGTCGCCGATTTCAGGGAGTATAGTTTGTCTGTTATAGCGTAGAAATTCTTGTATGATGCTCATTATTTTTGTGTGAAATGTAAAATGTGAGATGTATTTAGACCGTCTGACTAAACGTTCTGTCCCAGTCTTTCCAGACCGGTTCGTAGCCTGATTTTTTTATGACTTGCGCTATTTCTTCTGCTGATCTTTCGTCACTGATTTCAAATTGTTCCAGGGATTGCGGATCAACAACGTAACCACCCGGATTGGTTTTAGAACCGGCACTCATGCTTGTTGTCCCAATCGGAATGATGTTATTTCTGAATTTCTCATTTTCACGCGTTGAAATAGAGATTTCAAGATCCTCATTCCACAAACGGTAAGCGCAGATCAGCTGTGTCAGGTCTTTGTCATCCATTATAAAATTAGGTTCAATAATTCCTTCCGCAGGACGCAATCTCGGGAAGGAAACCGAGTATTTTGTCTGCCAGTATTTTTTCTGAAGATAATTGATGTGTAAGGCATTAAAGAAACTATCGGTTCGCCAGTCTTCCAAACCTAATAGTACACCTAATCCTATTTTATGAATTCCTGCTGTTCCAACTCTGTCCGGAGTCTCTAATCTGAAATCGAAATTTGACTTTTTGCCTTTAGTATGGTATTTTTTATAAACTTCCTGATGATAGGTTTCCTGATAAACTAAAATCGAGTAAACGCCTGCGTCATGTAAACGTTCGTATTCTTCGGTAGAAAGTGGTTGCACTTCTGCTGAAATGATCGAAAATTGCTCTTTGATCTGGGTGATGGCATTTAGAAAATAGTTAATATTCACCGTATAATTGGCTTCACCGGTAACCAATAAAACATGATCAAAACCGGTTTTTTTTAAGGCTTCAACTTCAAGTTTAATTTCTGCGTCTGAAAGTGTTTTTCGTTTGATTTTGTTGTCTAAACTAAAACCGCAATAAGTACAGATATTTTGGCATTCGTTACTTAAATACAAAGGTGCATACATCTGAATCGTTTTCCCAAAACGTTTTTTGGTGAGTTCATGACATTGTTGCGCCATGGTCTCCAAATAAGGCAATGCGGCGGGTGAGATCAACGCCAGAAAATCGTCCAGATTGCGTTTGGTTTTGGCCAATGCTTGTTCGACTTCACGAGTTGAAGTTTGGTATATTCTGGATTGAATGGTATCCCAATCGTAGTTTTTAAATACCGATTTAAATGTTTTCATTTTGTTAGGTTTTAACCGCAAAGGGCGCAATGGTTTACGCTAGGTTCGCTAAGCTTTGTGTGCCTTGCTTAAGTCTTTGTCCTCTTTGCGGTTAGAATAATTGTTAATCATATAAAAAAGAAGTCAAAGGACTGGAAGCAATTGCGTGATTGTATTGTTTTCCGAGTTTGGCTTCAAAAGCTTTTCTACCTGCGATTACGGCTTCTTTAAAAGCTTGTGCCATTAATTCAGGATTTCCGGCGACTGCAATAGCGGTATTCACTAAAACAGCATCAGCACCTAATTCCATTGCTTTTGCGGCATGAGAGGGCGCACCAATACCGGCATCTACAATCACCGGAACGGTACTTTGCTCTATAATTATTTCTAAGAAATCTATAGTTTTTAAACCCTTATTGCTTCCAATTGGGGAACCTAACGGCATGACAGCAGCGGTTCCGGCATCTTCCAAATGTTTGCACAAAACGGGATCAGCATGAATGTAAGGGAGAACGATAAAACCTAATTTTGCCAGTTCTTCTGTGGCTTTTAAGGTTTCAATCGCGTCGGGCATCAGGTATTTAGGATCCGGATGTATTTCGAGTTTTAGCCAGTTTGTTTCTAATGCTTCACGGGCCAATTGCGCAGCAAATATGGCTTCTTTAGCATTTCTGGCCCCTGATGTATTGGGTAACAAATTAATTCCGGGATGTTTTAAATGCGTTAAAATAGTCTCCGTATCGGTTTCTAAATCAATTCGTTTTAAGGCAACGGTTACTAATTCGCTTTCTGAAGCTAAAATGGCACGTTCCATCTCGAGGTTGGAACCAAACTTTCCTGTTCCTAAAAACAGGCGTGAGGTTAAGGTTTTATCACCAATATTAAATAACGACGTTTGCATATAATTTTTCGTTTAATTGTTGAATGAGTTTTTCTTTTTGATCACTTTTTGTGATGAGTCCGGAGACGGCGATGCCGTGAACACCAATTTCCATTAATCTGTCGATATCGGTAGAAATAACTCCGCCAATAGCATAAACCGGAATTTCAGAATTGTTGTCTTTTAATTTTTGAAGAATTTCAGAATAACCTTCAAAACCAAGAACCGGACTTAATTTTTCCTTTGTCGTAGTGAATCGGAGGGGTCCCAAACCAATATAATCACAACCGTTTGTAATGTGATTTTGAATATCTTCAAATGTATTAGCGGTTGCTCCAATGATTTTAGTATCTCCTAAAATGGCTCTTGCTTCTTCAATTTTGGTATCTGATAGGCCTAAGTGCACACCATCGGCAGCAATTTGTTGTGCCAGATATACATTGTCGTTTACAATAAAATTGGCCAGGTATTCTTCGCATAAAAATTTTACCGCCTCAGCCAGTGCAAAAGAGTTTTTAGTATTTTGATTTTTGAAACGCATTTGAACCCAATCACAACCACTATCAAGTGCTTCGTGAATGTTATACAATTGTTTTGAGATTGTATTTCCTTGCGAGATGTATTGTAATTTATTGTACATAATGATATCCGATTAATGTTGAAGTTGAACTCAGGTATGTTTCTATGTAGGCTTTGGCATTGATACAAGCTTCTTTTTCATCTTGGTTTAATGCGAGATTTGCGGCTATAGCTGCCGAAAGAATGCAGCCGGAGCCGTGTTTCTCGAAGCATTTTTTTTCAGAAGGCAACAATTCAACTATTTCATTTTTCAAAAACAAACAATCTGTTCCGATTTTAGTGGGGTTGTGTCCTCCTTTGAGTAAAATAGTTGTTGGAATTTCGTTTTTTATCCAAAGATTGTTTGATAAAAACCCAGGGAACAAAAGTTCTATTTCATTGTAATTAGGTGTAATCAAATCAATTTTGGATAGAATTTTATGAAAATCCAAATCAGCCGTAACTTTCATAAACTCGAATGCTGTTGTTGATTTCAGAACCGGATCCCAAACAATTTTTGTGGTCGGAGACAGCAGTTTTATAGTCGAAAGAATGCGATTTAAATAAGGTAAGCTTGGTGTGATTCCGATTTTTACGGTTTTGATTTTATAGTTTTCAAACAAAGTTTCAATAGAACGAAGCACAAAGCTTAAATCAGTCCATTGAATGTGATGGAATTGATTTTCGGTTTGAATGGTATTGGCCGTTGAAATAGCAAAACCCGTAACCTGATGTTGTTCGAAAGTTTTAATATCTGCCAGAATACCTGCCCCTCCAGTGGGGTCTAAACCGGCTATAGTGAGTACGTAAGGACGATTTTCTGACATAATATAAATTGGTTTACAGGGTTTTCATGATTCCATATCGCTCCCAGAAGGGCAATACCATCGAAACCATTTTCTAACGTTGTTTTACTATTTTCAGGAGAAATTCCGCCCAAAGCAATCATCTTTGTCTTAAAGTTTTTTCTTGATTTTACTGCTTCAAAAAGATTAATTTCAGAAGCATAATTTTCTTTCGAAATGCTTTTAAAAACAGGGCTTAAAAAAGCATATTCAAAGTTTGGATCTAAAGCGTTAAAATCAGCAATCGAGTGGGAAGAAGTAGAAACCGTTTTGCTTTTAAAGGGAAATAGTAACGTCTGATTTCGTTCTCTTTCAGAAAAATGAATTTTACTAATACCAAAAGCATCAGCAATTTGATGCTGTGTATGCAGGATCAATTTTGACCTGAATTCAGGTTTTATTTGCTCAATAAATTGCATCATTTCAATCTCAGTAAAATCCGGCTTTCGGATATGAAATAGCGCTAATCCCTCCTCAAAAAGAGAATGGATTAGGCTGATTTCGTTTGCTACCGCAACTGGATTTGATATAACGATCATTAGTGTGAAATGTGAAATGTTCTTTTGTGAGATGCTTTTTGTGAAATGTAAAATGTTTTTTGTGAGATTTGGAATGACGACAACTTGTCTCATTTTACATCTCCCATTTTGCATTTCACTATAAACATTTAGATGTAAATTTCTTTTCCTTGTTCAATAAACTCTTCTGATTTTTCCTGCATCCCTTTTTCTGCGGCAGCTACATCACGAATTTCCTGTGATATTTTCATTGAGCAGAATTTTGGTCCGCACATCGAGCAGAAATGGGCAATTTTAGCACCCTCGGCAGGAAGTGTTTCGTCGTGAAATTCTCTTGCTGTGTCCGGATCCAATGATAAATTAAACTGATCTTCCCAACGGAATTCAAAACGGGCTTTACTCAAGGCATTATCGCGATATTGTGCTCCCGGATGTCCTTTGGCTAAATCAGCAGCGTGAGCTGAAATCTTATAGGTAATTACGCCGTCTTTTACGTCTTTTTTATTAGGAAGACCTAAATGTTCTTTTGGTGTAACATAACACAGCATCGCACAACCGTACCAGCCAATCATAGCCGCTCCAATGGCAGATGTAATGTGGTCGTAACCAGGTGCAATATCCGTTGTTAAAGGTCCAAGAGTATAAAAAGGAGCCTCGTTACAATGCTCTAATTGTTTGTCCATGTTTTCTTTAATCATGTGCATCGGCACGTGACCAGGACCTTCTATAAAGACTTGTACATCATGTTTCCAGGCTATTTTTGCCAGTTCTCCCAAAGTTTCTAACTCGGCAAATTGTGCAGCATCATTAGCATCGGCAATAGAACCGGGACGTAAGCCATCTCCTAAAGAAAAAGCGACATCATACTGTTTCATGATTTCGCAGATTTCTTCGAAATGGGTGTATAAAAAGTTTTCTTTGTGGTGAAACAAACACCATTTCGCCATTATAGATCCGCCGCGGGAAACAATTCCGGTCACACGTTCTGCGGTTAAGTGAATGTAGCGCAGTAAAACTCCGGCATGAATCGTAAAATACGAAACTCCTTGTTCAGCTTGCTCAATTAGTGTATCACGGAAAACTTCCCATGTTAGATCTTCAGCAATTCCTTTTACTTTTTCTAAGGCCTGATAAATAGGCACCGTTCCAATAGGCACCGGAGAGTTACGAATGATCCATTCTCTGGTTTCGTGAATGTTTTTTCCTGTTGATAAGTCCATTATCGTATCTGCTCCCCAACGGCAAGCCCAAACGGCTTTTTCTACTTCTTCTTCAATAGTCGAAGTCACAGCGCTATTTCCGATGTTAGCGTTTATTTTCACAAGGAAATTTCGGCCTACAATCATCGGTTCACTTTCTGGGTGGTTGATGTTGTTTGGGATAATGGCGCGTCCAATGGCCACTTCACTACGAACAAATTCCGGTGTAATTTTACTTTTCGGTGTATTTGCTCCAAAACTATGACCTGCGTGCTGGCATTGCATGGCTTTGGTTTGTTCGTTTAAAAGTTCGATACGTTGGTTTTCACGAATCGCAATATATTCCATTTCCGGAGTGATGATTCCTTGTTTGGCGTAATACAATTGGGTTACGTTTGCTCCTTCTTTAGCTCTTTTAGGTTGATGTAAATATTCGAATCTTAAATGGTTTAAGTTTTCATCTTTTAATCGCATTTGTCCGTAATCGGATGTTATTTCAGATAAGATTTCAACATCATTTCGTTCTAAAATCCATTCCTCTCTTAGTCGTGGCAGCCCTTTTCGGATGTCAATGGTGATATCCGGATCGGTATAAGCACCGGAGGTGTCATAGATAGTTATCGCCGGATTCTTTTCAGTTCCGCCATTAGAAAGTCGCGTGTCGCTTAATGCCACTTCGCGCATGGCGACTTTTATTGGGTGTATTTCACCATTCACATATATTTTTTTGGAATTTGGAAATGGCGTTCTGGATATTTTTTCTTCGTTTGTCATTTTTTTTATTTTTTTAGTAATATGTGTGTTGTGAAATGATTTGTTGATGAGACGTTTGTCGTCGTAAAGACGTGTTGTAGAGACGCACAGCAGTGCGTCTCCACGGAGGTTGGAATTTGAATTTTACCCCCACAACAATTATAAAAATTGGAATTTTAATTCCTACCCCCCTTGGGTGGCGGAAATAATCAGAATATCATCAGTTTCCCGAATAAAATGAGAGTCCCATTCAGGTTTTGGAATTACGGTGCTGTTTATAGCAATGGCAATTCCGTTTTGTTTGTTCGGAATTTCGAGATCGAGCAATGACTGAACGCTAAGTGTTTCAGCATTGAAATGTTTGATTTGTTGGTTGATTTTTAGTTCCATTCCTTCTAGATTTAGTGTGTTGAAGAAAGGCATTGCTGCGTTTCTTTACTCTAGGAATGGCTACAATTGCACATGAAAGTGCATCAGAAAGTCATCTTACTTTTCCCTACGCTAGTATGAACTAGATCAGGTTCAGAGGGTAAAATCTCAGCCTGCAATGTTGCAGACACCCCTAAAGTGTGAAGCAAATGTAAGAAATTTTTATTTGGGGAGGGGAAAAAAGTTTTCGGTCTCAGTTTTCAGTCTCATTTCTCAATCACGGTTTTTATGACTGCGACTGCAAACTGAGACTGAATACTGCGACTGCAAACTAAGCTCGAGTCCAGCAATCTCCGACGTGATCGTTGACCATTCCGGTGGCTTGCATGTGGGCGTAAATCACGGTAGAACCTACAAATTTAAAGCCTCTTTTTTTTAAATCTTTGCTGATTTCGTCAGATAGAGGTGTGGTCGCAGGAACGTCTTTTAAGGTTTTTGGGGTATTGTCTATAGGTTTTCCGTTGGTGAATTTCCAGATATAATCGGAGAAACTTCCAAATTCTTCCTGTATTTTTATAAAGGCCTGTGCATTGGTAACGGCGGAACGAATTTTTAATTTATTGCGAATAATTCCCGTATCTTCAAGTAAAGATTCGATTTTATTTTCGGGATAATTGGCGATTTTTTTATAGTCGAAATGATCAAAGGCAGCTCTGAAATTTTCTCTTTTATTCAATATAGTAATCCAGCTTAAACCGGCCTGAAAAGTTTCAAGGATTAAGAATTCGAATAATGATGCGTCGTCATAAACAGGAACACCCCATTCTTCATCATGGTATTTTTTGTATAAATCACTGGAAGTACACCAGCCACATCTTATTAAATCCATTTTTATTTCAAATATAAAAAAAAATCTCAAGCAGTTTAGGTTTGAGATTTTAAGTATTGTAAAAGATTTTTTATTTTATCGCTGTTGCAAGCTGCAATTTAAAACTTTCTAATTTGATCAAATAAAAGGTAGAGAACAGTAAAATCCAACTGATAAGGATCAAAAATAAATTGGTGTAATTTTGATTTGTAAATTCCAGATAATGACATAAAAAGCCAAAAAAGAGAATTAATATAAAATTGTATACGATAGCGTTTTTTAAACTCATTTTGATGGCACCGGTTAAAAAATTCCAGAAGACAAGTTCGTCTTTTAGTATGATTTTTTCGGGATTTGAAACATCAATCAGAACATTTTGTGATAGCTCAAGATTAACTGTTATTGTTTTATTGTTTGAAGTGTAGGTGTAATTGTGGTTTTGTAAAAAAGTAATAATTTCATTAGATTTCATGTTTTGGTTTTGTTAATTGGTTTTGGTTATAAAATAGGAATGGTTCTGCTTCTCAAAACTCTGATATTCGAACTATTTTTTAGAATATTAGCACATCAAAATTTTAAGAGTCAGTATTTTAAGATGATCTTATTGTTTTTCGATAGTCTTGGTTTTATCTTCAGTAGTAGGGTCCTGCTCGAGATATTTCTTTATTAAGTGATGTCCAAGATAAATTAATGGCGTCAGTAAAATAGCAACAGAAAGTTTAAAAATGTAGCCCGTTAATCCCGATGAAATAAAGGTGTCAAAATCAATTTTTCCAGGTAACCAGAAAGCAATTCCAAGAACAATAAAAGAATCAAATAATTGAGAGATTACAGTTGATCCCGTGGTTCTAAGCCATATTTTTCCTTCGCCTGTTCTGTTTTTAAAAAACCAAAAGATCCAAACATCAATTAGCTGAGAAATTATAAAAGCGATAAGACTACCGACAATAATCCACATACTCTGTCCAAAAACAGCTTGAAACTGTTCGTCATTTACCGGGCTAATGCCTTTTGCGGCCGGAACCACAATAGCCATAAATAAGATCAGGAATGCATAAGCGATCAGGCAGGCTGTTATAAAAGAAAGTTTTTTAACACCTTTTTCTCCAAAATATTCATTGATCAAATCGGTAGTAAGAAAGACAATTGGCCAAGGTAGAATCCCGATACTCATTACAAATGGGCCAATCTGGATTAGTTTTCCTCCAATTAGTTCTGCGACGACTGCATTAGTAATAAAAATTCCTGCAAGAACAACAAAGACAATTTCTTTTCTGGTTTTAAACATGTGTTTTTATAATTGATGGGTCAAATTTAAGTTATTTCTTTAAAAGTTGGGATAGTTTGAATTTAAATTAGGCCAAGGTCATTAAAATGGACGAGAAGTTAAAATTTTCTTTGCAATGCTGTTTTTAGTTATTTTTGAAGGAATTACAAAATTCATTTATACCACAACAAAGTGATGATAACAAAAAAAATAATTGGAATTATTCTTATGGGGACAACCTTTTTTGCGTCGAACGCACAAACCAATACTGAAAATCCGTTGCTTAAAAAATGGACAGGTCCGTATGGCGGAGTTCCTGCATTTAATCTGTACAAGGTTTCAGATTTTAAACCGGCACTTCAGTTTGCTATTCAGGAGAAACTGGATGAAGTTGATGCTATTGCAAATAATTCAAAAGCGCCAACTTTTGATAATACGATTGCGGCTTTAGAGCGCTCCGGTAAAACGATTACAAGAATTTCTACTGTGTATGGAATTTACAGATCTAACATAAGTAGTCCGGAATTTAATGTTGTGGATACTGAAATGTCTCCAAAATTTTCTGAGTTTTCGGATAAAATCAATCAGAATAAAAAGCTTTTCGAAAGAATTGAGGCTCTATATAATTCAAAAGAAAGCAAAAAACTTACCAGCGAGCAACAAAGATTGATTTGGTTGTATTACACTGATTTTGTTCGTGAAGGAGCAAAATTAAATAATGCCGACAAAGAAAAAGTAGCTAAAATCAATAAAGAACTAGCGACACTTTTTACCCGATTTAATCAAAATTTATTAGCAGAAGAAAACAATCAGTACGTGGCTTTAAAAACAGAAGCTGATTTTGATGGTCTTCCGGCTGAAGAAAAAAATGCCGCAATAGCAGAAGCAAAAGAAAGAAAATTAGACGTTATGGGCTGCGTTGCCAATACACGTTCTTCGATTGAGCCTTTTTTGACGTTCTCAACGCGCAGGGATTTAAGAGAAAAAGCATTTGATATTTTTGTGAAACGTGGAGATAACGGAAATGAGAATGACACTAATTCGACTTTAGTTGAAATTTTGAAATTGCGTACTGAAAAAGCAAAAATACTTGGTTTTCCATCCTTTGCGCATTGGAGTTTGTCTAATAAAATGGCAAAAGACCCACAGAAAACATTAGATTTAATGATGTCGGTTTGGAAACCTGCGGTAGAAAAAGTGCAGCAGGATGTGGCTGAAATGCAGAAAATTGTTGATACTGAAGGTGGAAAATTTAAAATTGAACCTTGGGATTATCGTTATTATGCTGAAAAAGTCAGAAAAGCAAAGTATGATTTAGATCAAAATGAAGTTAAACCTTATCTGCAATTAGAGAATTTACGTGAAGGAATGTTCTGGGTTGCCGGGGAATTATTTAATTTAAAATTCAAACAAATCACAGATGTTCCGGTTTATCATCCGGATGTACGTGTTTGGGAAGTGAGTAATAAGATAACAGGTAAAGTAGTGGGATTATGGTATTTTGATCCTTATGCGCGTGCAGGAAAACGTTCCGGTGCGTGGATGAATTCTTACCGTGATCAGCAAAAATTAGACGGAGATGTTCTGACAATCGTATCTAATAATTGTAATTTTATTAAAGGAACTGCAAACGAGCCGGTTTTAATTTCGTGGTCGGATGCGACTACGTTATTCCATGAATTTGGCCATGCACTTCATGGTTTATGTTCAAATGTTACCTATCCAAGTTTGTCGGGAACAAGTGTTGCAAGAGATTATGTAGAGTTTCCTTCTCAATTGTTAGAGCACTGGTTGGCAACTCCGGAGGTCTTAAATAAATTTGCGTTACATTATAAAACCAATGAGCCACTGCCTCAGGCATTAGTTGATCGAATAGAGAAAGCAGCCGATTTTGGCGAAGGTTTTGCAACAGTTGAAACGATTTCAAGTTCACTGATTGATATGAAGCTTCACTTAGCAACAGAGGCTATTGATCCTCATAAATTTGAAAAAGAAACCTTAGATGCGCTAAATATGCCGTCAGAGATTGTAATGCGTCACAGAATCCCACAGTTTGGGCATATTTTTTCAAGTGACGGTTATGCGGCAGGATATTACAGTTACTTGTGGGCAGATGTTATAAATGCAGATGCGTATGAGGCTTTCTTAGAGGGAAAAGGACCTTACGATAAAGAGGTTGCCAAACGACTTTATGACAATGTTTTTAGTACCGGAAATACGATTGATCAGGAAAAAGCATATGAAAACTTCAGAGGAAGAGCGCCTAAGTCAGATGCTTTGATGAGAGCGAGAAATTTTCCGATTACGGATAAGAAGTAAGATGTGAAATGCGAATTGTGAAATGATTTAGTTCGTCTAAGGATAAAATAGATTTGATTTTTCGCATTTTACATTTTACAATTCACATAAAATATTTGCGGTTAAAAGAACCAGTAGCATAAGCAATAAAAAAGCCCGAATAAATTAATATTCGGGCTTTTTGTATTGAAAAAATAATATATTAACCTAAAGTAACTCTTTTGAAACCTGTGATTTCAACGTTGAATCCTTTAACATAATCACTAACTTTTTTACTATCGTCTTTGATAAAGTTTTGATCTAATAAAGCTTTTTCTTGATCTAAAGTAGTATTGTCAGAGATGAAACGTTGTACTTTTCCTGGGATAATTTTGTCCCAAATTTGCTCTGGTTTACCTTCAGCTTTTAATTCAGCTTTAGCATCTTCTTCCGCTTGTTTAATAACTTCTTCAGTTAATTGAGAGAAAGAAATATATTTAGGAACATTTTTTAAAGTTTTTCCTAAACGTTTTGCTTCTTCATTATCTTTTTCGATTACAGCAATACGAGCAGCAAGTTCAGATTCAACGAAAGCAGGATCAAAATCTTTGTAAGATAATGTATCAGCTCCCATAGAAGCAACTTGCATAGAGATGTCTTTAGTTAAAACTTCAGCGTTGTCAACTGATTGAGAGATTGCTGTTAATGCAGCAATTTTGTTAACGTGAACATAAGATCCAACGAAAGCACCTTCTAAAATTTCAAAACCACCGATTTCGATTTTTTCACCAATAACACCAGTTTGCTCAATTAGTTTTTCAGCAACAGTAATTCCGTTGAAATCTGAAGCTAAGAAATCTTCTTTAGAAGAAAAGTTAATAGCTCTTTCTACTAATTCTTTAGCTAAAGTTACGAAAGCTTCATTTTTACCTACGAAATCAGTTTCGCAGTTTAAAGTGATGATCGCTCCTTTAGTTTTATCAGCATTAACAAAAGAAACAGCAGCTCCTTCAGAAGACTCACGGTCAGAACGATTAGCAGCAACTTTTTGTCCTTTTTCTCTAAGGTTTTGTATCGCTTTATCGAAATCTCCTTCAGCTTCAACTAAAGCTTTTTTACAGTCCATCATTCCGGCACCTGTAGTTTGTCTTAATTTATTTACGTCTGCAGCAGTAATTGTTGCCATAATATTTTGAATTTTAATGTTAAAAGTAAAAATTCCAGCTTTTAAATCCCAAATTCCAATTTTATTAAATTATCAACATAATGTTTTTAATTTTTATTTGGATTTTGGAATTTAAAATTTGGAATTTAAAATTTGATTTATTCTTCAGTAGCAGGAGCAGCAGCTTCAACAGCTGGTGCAGCTTCTACAGCAGCAGGTGCAGCAGTAGCATCTTCTGTTGTAGCTTCAGTTTCTTTGTCAGAACCTCTGTCAGAAAGACCGTCGATTACAGCAGCAGTTACTAAAGATAAAATTTTGTCAATTGATTTAGAAGCATCATCATTTGCAGGAATAACGTAATCAACCTCTCTTGGGTCAGAATTCGTATCAACCATTGCGAAAACTGGAATGTTTAATTTTTGTGCTTCTTTTATTGCGATATGTTCTGCTTTGATATCTACTACGAACAATGCTGCAGGTAGTCTAGACATATCAGCGATTGAACCTAAGTTTTTCTCTAATTTAGCACGTAGACGATCAACTTGTAAACGCTCTTTCTTAGAAAGTGTCATGAAAGTACCGTCTTTCTTCATTTTATCAATAGAAGACATTTTTTTAACTGCCTTTCTGATAGTTACAAAGTTAGTTAGCATTCCACCAGGCCATCTTTCAGTGATGTAAGGCATGTTTGCAGCTTTTGCTTTTTCAGCAACGATGTCTTTTGCTTGTTTTTTGGTAGCTACGAATAAGATTTTTCTACCTGATGCAGCGATTTTTTTCAAAGCTTCGTTAGCTTCTTCAATTTTAGCTGCAGTTTTATATAGATTGATAATGTGAATACCATTACGCTCCATATAAATGTAAGGAGCCATATTTGGATCCCATTTTCTAGTCATGTGTCCGAAGTGAACACCTGCTTCTAGTAAGTCTTTTACTTCTATTTTGTTTGCCATTTTTGTACTAGTTTACGTTCTGTTGATTAGCAATGCATAAATGGCGGTTTCCCAGGCTTTATACATTTAGATGCTAAACTATTTCCTACCTCGGTAGGAGAGCAACAACAACTGTGTTTTTTAATTTCAATAAATAATTGATCATGTCTTGTCCCAAATGAACAAGACAGGTAATATTAACGTTTAGAGAATTGGAATCTCTTACGAGCTTTCTTCTGACCGAATTTCTTACGTTCAACCATTCTTGGATCTCTTGTTAATAAACCTTCTGGTTTAAGGATAGCTCTGTTTTCAGCATTTACTTCACACATAACGCGTGCTAATGCCATTCTTACAGCTTCTGCCTGACCAGTTGAACCACCTCCGTAAACGTTTACTTTTACATCAAAGTTGTTTACATTTTCTGTCATAGACATTGGTTGTAAAACTTTGTATTGTAAAGTTGCCGTTGGAAAGTAAGTTGCGAATTCTTTTTTGTTTACAGTGATTTTTCCTGTTCCTTCAGAAACATATACACGTGCAACAGCGGTTTTTCTTCTACCGATTTTGTGAATAACTCCCATTACTTAAGATCGTTTAGGTTAACAGTTCTAGGTTTTTGAGCTCCTTGTTTGTGCTCAGCTCCTACAACAACATTTAGATTTCTAAAAAGTTCAGCTCCTAATTTGTTCTTAGGTAACATTCCTTTTACAGCTTTCTCTACTAATAATGCAGGGTTTTTAGATTGCAATACTTTAGCAGTTAAAGTTCTTTGTCCTCCTGGGTAACCTGTATGACGCATGTAAATTTTGTCATTCATTTTTGTACCTGTAAGGTTAATTTTTTCTGAGTTGATAACAATTACGTTATCTCCACAGTCAACGTGCGGTGTGTAACTTGGTTTGTACTTACCTCTTAAGATCATTGCAACCTTTGAAGCAAGACGTCCTAAGTTATGACCCTCAGCGTCAACAACAATCCACTCTTTAGTTACAGTGGCTTTGCTAGCTGAAACTGTTTTGTAGCTTAATGCGTCCATAATATTATTTTAATTAAACATTCCATCCCCAATAAAGGGGATGCAAAAGTACAATTAATTATTTTAAAACCAAATACCTGAAAAGATTATTTTAACTCCTGATTTTCAGGAGCTATTTTTTTATCTAAAACAATAAAAAAACCATCTTTACAAAAGTACGTAAAGATGGTTTCAAGTAAGGCAGATAAAAAAGTAAATTATACTATAAAGAGGTTGGCTATATCTACAACTTGCTGTGTAGTAAGTGGTTCGTCATAAGCTTCAGATCCTGCTGCGGCACCAAATAAGGTTGATGTATTAAATCCTGCCTGTATCGTAAGGCCTTCGCCATCATAGACAGCTTGTGTTGCGGCCGGCATTCCTGCACCTCTTTCACTATTGGAAATCCATCCTTTTAAACCACGCAGTCGTCTTACTTCAGACGCATGTCGTGCTTCAACAGAGTGGATTTGAAGTGCTGCGGTTAATAAATCAGGTGTAGAAATCAGATTTGCAGCCTGTCCTTTATAGGCTCTTACGCCCGTATCTTCAAATGCCTGAGCTAAGGCTAAGAAGGTCGGATAATCTCCAAAAGGATTAAAAGCGCCTCCAACTGTAAAGTCAAAAGTAGGTTTAGGGACAAAATTGGGACTCATTGTTCCACCTAAACCTGCAATTAGAAATTTTACGTGATCGGCTTCATGATCAGCAATTTGCTGAAATACTTTCAAATCGCGACCGCTATTTTCTGATGCGGGAATTACTCCTGAATCTAATGCCATAGCATAAAATTCATTTTCAAGATATTCTAAAGTTAATGCAAACTGCAACGCTCCGATTGGTGTTGCAGGAGTAGGGGTTATATCTTTTGCCATTGCTTTGTTAGCCAATGCGGATAGTCCGAATGGAATGGATGCAAATGCTAAATTTTTTCCAAGATTTCCAAATTGTGTAAAACTGTCTCTTCTTGAACCTGTGCTAGTCATAATACCCTCATTGGTAAAAGACTCTATAAATTTTAGTATATTCATAATTTCTAATTTTTAAATTGGGTTATTATTAAGGTAAATATTTAGCAGTAAATTGAGTTGTGATAAATCCGCCTGCAATGGCTAAAATTTTCGAAGGATCTTTTGCGTCATCCAATCCGGTTGTCATATTGATGATATCATCTCCGGCAAAATCTTTAGAATTCGGATTAATTAAACTTCTGATGGCAGAGGCGTGTCTTGCTTCTACAGAAACAATTTTCCCGGCCAACAATAAGTAATCCGGATTTTTGATCAGTTTTCCTGCCCCGTTGTATGCGGCTACACCGGTATCTTCAAGTGCTTTGGCTGTAGCCAGAACATCGTTGCGACTATTAAAGTTTAAAGCGCCGTAATTAAATGCTAATGTAGGGAGTAGTTGAGAACTCGGATCCGGTAGTCCACCAGTTAAAGCAGCTTTAAAGAAATCTCTGTGTACTACTTCGTGGTAATATAAGTCGGTAAGGACTTGTTTTTCAATAGCATTGAAGGTGGTGTTGAAATTGGAAGCGTTTACCACTTTGGTATAAAAGTCAGCCTCTAATTGTTCTAAGGCATATGCGTAGGTCAGAACGCCAAAATCTCCGGCTCCTAAATCGAATTTTCCGTTTTTGACTCCTGGTAACATATTATCTATTATAGGATCATCATTATCATTGTTGTCACTACATCCGGCCATAAGTAATCCGGCACTGGCAATAGTTAGTCCGCTTAGTTTGAGAAAATTCCTTCTGTTGTTCAATGAAGTGTCTACCTCTTGAACTCGTACTTCGTTTTTCATAATTATTACTTTTTTAAATGGTTATTAATAGGAATTGCATTTTTGCGTATTAGGTTACTTACGGGCTTTCTTACAGAGTAGTTTTAGAAATTAGATTTATTTTTTATTTTTTTTATAATTCTCTTAAGACATAAGGGAAAACATGATAAGATTTTGATGTAGTCTGCGATGATTTTTGTTGTAATTTCAGTAATTCTACTATATTTGTATTAATTCCATAAAACATGATAGAATGAAAGCTAAAGCAACTTTAAAACAAATCGCAAAAGAACTCAATGTTTCTGTATCAACAGTTTCTAAAGCGCTTAATGATAGTCCTGAAATTAGTGAGCAAACAAAAATTAAGATTAAAGAATACGCGAAATTGAAAAATTACAAACCGAATGTGATTGGTTTGAATTTGAAAAATCGTAAAACAAAAACAATTGGAGTTATTATACCTAATATATTGAACTCGTTTTTTGCGAAGGTTTTTAGTGGTATCGAAAAAGTAGCAGACAAAAAAGGATATAATGTAATTACCTGTATTTCTAATGAATCTTTAGAAAAAGAAATTCATACACTGGAAATGTTGAGTAACGGAACCATCGATGGTTTTATATTATCAGTTTCAGAAGAAGCGCAAAAATTACAGGAATACAACCATTTTTCGGCAATTATAAATGATGGAACGCCAATCGTAATGTTTGATCGAATTGCGGAAGGTGTAGAATGTGATAAAGTAGTTGTAGACGATTACGATTCTGCTTTAAACTCGACACAACATTTGATTAATTTAGGTTGTAAAAATATTGCCTTAATCTCTTCTGTTGATAATTTAAGTGTTGGAAAATTGAGAGCTGACGGTTATTTGAAAGCTTTAGAGAACAATAACATTGCGATAAACGAAAAAATCATCCTCAGAACCGATTCTGAAGAGGATATGAAAAGTAAAATTGACGCTATTTTTGAACAAAAAATTGACGGAATTTTTGCTTTGGATGAAAATGACTCCGTTGCAGCTTTACGCGTAGGATTGAAAAAAGGATACAGAGTTCCGGAAGATATCTCGATTATTGGTTTTGCAGATGGAATTTTAGCTTCAAGACGTTTATCGCCAAGTTTGACAACAGTAAGCCAACACGGTATTGAAATTGGTGAAGTCGCTGCCAAAAGGTTAATCAAAAGACTCGAAGAAAACGAAGAAGAAACGTCAGATTATGAAACCATCGTAATCAAAACAGTATTAAAAGAACGGGAATCAACCCGCAAAGTATAGTTCAAAAAAAAATCCATTCGTTTGAATGGATTTTTTTTGTTTAGTTTTTATGTGTTTCAGCTTTAGGTAATAGGCGGCAGACAATCTAAAATCATTAATCTAAAATCTACAATAATCTTAGTGCGCTTCCAGCCAATCTTTACCTAATCCTAATTCTACTTCTAACGGAACCGCCATTATAAAAGCGTTTTCCATTTCGTGTTTGATCATAGGCTGGATTTTTTCGAGTTCGTCATTGTGAACATCGAACACAAGCTCATCATGTACCTGAAGTAACATTTTTGATTTCCAGTTTTCTTCTTTTAATTTTTTATGAATGTTGATCATTGCAATTTTAATCACATCTGCAGCACTTCCCTGAATAGGGGCATTCACGGCATTTCGTTCTGCAGCGCTTCTTACAACGGCGTTGGCAGAATTAATATCTTTTAAGTAACGACGACGTCCTAAAATGGTTTGTACGTATCCTTTTTCACGTGCAAATTCAATTTGCTCTGAAATATAAGATCTCAATTTTGGGTATGTTTTGTAATAGGCTTCAATCAAAGCAGCACTTTCGCTTCTTGATAAGGAAGTCTGATTACTCAATCCAAAAGCAGAAACACCGTAGATAATTCCGAAATTTACTGTTTTAGCATTACTTCTTTGTTCGCGGCTCACTTCATCCAAAGGAACATCAAAAACTTTAGCAGCTGTTGCTTTGTGAATGTCTTCTCCGTTTTGGAAGGCCTTGATCATGTTTTCTTCACCACTCAGAGCGGCAATAATTCGCAATTCAATTTGAGAATAATCCGCAGAAATCAAAGTGTGGTTTTCGTCACGGGCTACAAATGCTTTACGAATCTGACGACCTCTTTCGGTACGAATCGGGATATTCTGTAAGTTTGGATTATTAGAACTCAAACGGCCTGTTGCAGCAACAGTCTGCATATAATCGGTATGAACTCTTTGTGTTTTTTTGTCTACTTGTTCCGGTAAAGCCAGAATATAAGTACTCTGTAATTTTACCATTTGACGCCAATCCAGAATCTCTTTTACAATCGGATTGTCGTTGGCTAAATAAGTTAATACTTCCTCACCGGTAGCGTACTGACCAGTTTTGGTTTTCTTTTGTTTGGCACCACCAATTTTCATTTTATCAAATAAAATATCACCCAACTGTTTTGGAGAAGCCAAATTGAATTTCTCGCCTGCAGTTTCGTAAATATTTTGCTCCAAAGTTTTAATTTCAACATCCATTTCTTTAGACATTGCTTTTAAAAACTCAACATCAAGACGAATACCTTCTGTTTCCATAGCAGCCAAAACACTTACTAACGGAATTTCGATTTCGTCAAACAGTTTTTTGGTTTCCGTTTTGTCTAATTCAGTGGTGAAGATTTCTTTCAACTGTAAGGTTACATCAGCATCCTCAGCAGCATATTCTTTGATGTCTTCCAAAGCAACATCACGCATTGAGATTTGATTTTTACCCTTTTTACCAATTAAATCTTCAATTGGTTTTGGGGAATATTTCAAATATGTTTCTGCTAGAATATCCATATTATGACGCATATCCGGATTGATCAGATAATGTGCAATCATCGTGTCAAAAAGTTTTCCTTTTACCGTAACACCATAATTAGAAAGAATTTTTAAATCGTATTTTAAATTCTGACCGATTTTTTCAATATTATCATTTTCAAAAAACGGAATAAACTTGGCAATCAGAGCTTTTGCTTCTTCCTGATTTTCCGGAAACGGAACATAAAGCCCTTTTCCTTTTTCATAAGAAAACGAAATACCAACCAGTTCCGCATGCAAAGCATCTAAACCGGTAGTTTCAGTATCAAAACAAACAGCAGTCTGTTTTTGTAAATTTTGTAAAAGTAATTTAATACCTAAATCGCCTTCAATTGCCTGATAGGAGTGCGGTGTGTTTTCTAAAGTAGTATAAAAAGAAGTTCTTGCAGCTTCCGGATTTTCGGCGGTATCACCGGCTCCGAAAAGATCAAACTGGTCTTCGTTTTTAGGTTGTGCTTTTTTGTATAATTTGGCGTCAGGGGCTGTCTCCGTAATTTGTGCTCCACCTGTTTTAAACAAATTATCAAATTGTTCCGCCATTCTTCGGAATTCTAATTCCTGAAAAATAGCATCTGTTTTTTCGATATCGGGACGTGTTAGCTCGTAATCATTTTCGTCAAAAGTAACCGGGCAATCCAATAAAATAGTGGCTAAAGTTTTAGAGAGTAATCCCTTTTCTTTGTTGGCCTCGATGTTTTCTTTCATTTTTCCTTTCAGCTTGTCGGTATTAGCCAAAAGGTTTTCCATTGTACCAAATTCTTTTAAAAACTTTTTAGCCGTTACTTCACCAACACCCGGAAGTCCCGGGATGTTATCGGCAGCATCACCCATCATTCCAAGGAAATCAATTACCTGTTCCGGTCTTTCGATTTCAAATTTTGCCAAGACTTCCGGAACACCCCAAATTTCAATTCCGTTACCCATTCGGGCCGGTTTGTACATGAAGATGTTTTCAGAAACCAATTGAGCAAAATCCTTATCGGGAGTTACCATGAAAACTTTGTAATTCTGTTTTTCGGCTTGTTTGGCAATCGTTCCAATTAAATCATCGGCTTCAAAACCTGCCACTTCAATAATAGGAATGTGCATGGCTTTTAGTAATTCGCAGATATAAGGCACTGCAATTTTTATAGCTTCCGGTGTTACATCGCGATTGGCTTTGTATTCCGGAAATATCTCGTTACGAAGTGCACTTCCTCCTTTATCGAAAGCAACAGCCAGATGGTCCGGTTTTTCTCTTCTAATAACATCCAAAAGGGAATTCATGAAGCCCATAATGGCGGACGTATCCATTCCTTTGGAGTTGATTCTTGGGTTTTTTATGAAGGCATAATAACCACGGAATATTAAAGCGTAAGCATCAAGTAAAAAAAGGCGTTTTTGTGACGACATAAGTACAATTTATCAATTCAATTTTCAAAGTTACGAATATCACTATAATATTAAGTTAGAAATTGCTTTGTTATTTGTTAATCCAAAATAATTGAAGCAAGGATTGTTGGTTTTCGAAAACTTTAAAGGCTTGAAAACCAAAAGGTTTTTTTTGTCGTAGATAATTAATTAAAACACTACATTATGAAAGATACCTTACTTACGCCGAGATCCTTTTTATTGATGGGATTAATGTCATTTTTTGGAGCCTGTTCTAATGATGACGATAGAACTCCAGTGCAGCAACCAGAACCCGTGCCAATGCCTAGTACAGCACCTCCGGTAGATTTTACTGCCTTGTCCAATGATAATAAAGTTTTTTATTTTAATGCTAAAGATTTAAAAATGCCCATTCGTTCCTATACGATAACAGGATTGCAGTCAGGCGAAAGTATCCTGAGTATTGACTACAGACCGGCAACGGGACAGTTGTATGGTTTAGGGTCTACAAGCAGATTGTATAGTATAAATGAAAATTCAGGATTAGCGACACCACTTGGGGCGGCTTCTTTTTCTCCTGCGATCGAAGGAACGTCCTCTTCTATAGATTTTAATCCAACGGTTGATCGTGTGCGTCTGATTTCTAATAATGGAAAAAATCTGAGATTACATCCCGAACTCGGAACTGTTGTGTCAACAGACGGAAATCTCAATGGAGTTGCAAGCACTCAGGTTGATGCCATTGCTTACACGAATAGTTTCTCCGGAAGTACAACAACCCAATTATTTGATATTGATTACACGACGGACAAATTATATCTGCAGAATCCGCCAAACGATGGGAAACTTCAGGAAGTAGGAAGTTTAAAAGTAGATTTTTCAGGAACTGGAGGGTTTGATATACAGCCGGATTCTAATTTAGGAATCGCGGTTAACAATAAAAGCAGTGAATCCAGACTTTATACGATTAATTTAACGAATGGAGAAGCTGTATGGGTTGGTACTTTTACACAACAAATTGTTGAAGTTGCATTTAAATCAAAACCTATTGCTTATGCCACAAGCGCAACAAATTCCTTGTATCGATTAAATCCCGTTACAGGAACTTCCAATTCGATTGCTTTGATGGGGATGAATAGTAGTGAGGAAGTAGTAGGGTTGGATTTCAGACCTTCAAACGGAGCTCTTTATGCGGTGACCAATCAAAACAGGTTGCTAACGGTTAATACTTCAAACGGTCAGGTAACAGCGGTTGGCTCCGTATTATCGCCGATATTGTCAGGACAGAATTTCGGATTTGATTTTAATCCAACCGTAGACCGAATAAGATTGGTGAGTAATTTGGGACAAAATCTTCGTTTACATCCAGATACAGGAGCAGTTGTGGGTACAGATAGTTTTCTGAATCCGGGTACACCCTCTGTTTCGGCAGCAGCTTACACCAATAATTTTGCACAAGCCTCCTCGACACAGTTGTTTGTAATTGATTCAGGAAATAATAATTTGTACCTACAAACCCCTCCAAATAATGGGACTTTGGTGCCAGTGGGAGCTTTGGGGGTAACGACTACAGGAATGAATGGTTTTGATATAGGAGGAAATAGCGGTGAAGCGTTTGCTATATTAACGGTTAGTACTACGCAATCTATTTACAAAATAAACCTGACAACCGGTGCCGCAACAAAAACGGTTGATTTTTCTCCGGCCATCACTTCAATGACTTTAGGATTAGGTTTTTAAAAGGATAGCGAAAATTGATATATAAGAAGCGGCTGGAGTATTTCAGCCGCTTTTTTATAAATTAAAGTTAAAATTTTTTAGTGGTCTCGTTTCTTCATTTTCTCTTCATTTTCTCGAAGTAAATTTGATCTGTAATTAAAAAGGTTATTAATTCAAAATTATAGAAATCATGAGAAATTTTTTAATGTTACTCGTAGCAATTTTAGGTACAACAGCAATGGTAAATGCTTTTCCTCCTGTAAAAGTGGGACCCGCTAAAGAAATTAAAGCAACTCCGACAAAAGAGACAAAAGCAACCAAACATCCAAAACACAAAACGGATAAAAAAGCGAAATCTACTAAAAAAGAAGCTCCGAAATCAGAAACAGCAAACGTGAAAAAATAAAAGTTGTTTTTGTTTTGCTTTTTAAGGATTGTAAGGGAGGCAAAACAGAAAGGATAATTATGGAGAAAGCTGATGAAGAAATTTGTCAGCTTTTTTTATTCAATAATTTTTTAAATAATAAGGAGCTAATTTTTTCATAATTGCTTAAATTTAGTTGCTTTTAGAACTTTGAACTATGAATATTTTAATTGTTGAGGATAATAAAGAACTTGCCGTAGAGGTCTATGATTTTTTATGCAATGGTGGTTATGTCTGTAAAGTGGTTCATAATTGTGCGGATGCATTAGAGGAAATCGGCTGTAATGAGTACGATGCGATGCTGTTGGATCTTGGTTTACCGGATGGAGATGGCTTCGAAATTCTGACAGCGGTGCGAAAAACGAAATCCAAAATGGCAGTTATCGTCATTACGGCTCGTGGAGAATTAGACGACAGAATAAATGGTTTGCATTTGGGTGCCGATGATTATCTGACCAAACCTTTTGCTTTAACAGAACTGAGTGCGCGTCTTTATGCGGTGATCAGGAGAATGCATGGTTTTACTTTAAACGATTTAGTAGTACACGGTTTCTCACTGCAACTGCAGGATTATAAAGTAAGTTATGACGCCATTCCGATCAATCTGACCAAAAAAGAATTTGATATTTTTCAGTATTTGGTTTTGAATAAAAATCGGGTCATTACCAGATTGCAATTAACGGAGCACATTTGGGGAGATATACTGGAAGTAAATTCAGACTCGAATTTTATTGATGTCCATGTTCGGAATCTTAGAAAAAAATTAGACAAACATACCGATATTAGCTGGTTTGAAACCGTTAGAAATGTCGGATATCGAATTAATGTTTAAAAAGTAACGACTTTGAAAATAAAACACCAATTGGCTATTTTTAACGCGCTGTCAAGATTATTGCTGATCTTTATTTTGTGGTTAATGTTGCCTATTTTGGTCGAGAAAGTAGTTTACAGACATATCAACAATAGTTTAGTTGAAAAAGAGAAAAAATTCCTGGATCATTTGGACAAGGAAGAAATCAATAATTTTATTCAGAATACGGGCGATACCACAGATACGTATTCGCAGTTTTCAACTTTGCACAGCGAATTTCTGGTGCTTTCAAGAACCACAACGAAATCCCATCAAAAGAAAACGACTTTTAGCAATGCTTACAGGGTTATCGAAGGCGAAGAAAATGAATATCGAATTCTACAGCATCATTTTACTTATGCCAATGAAAATTATAAACTGGAGATAGGAAGCAGTCTTGCCGAAATAAAAGACCTTACTTTTATCATCCGGTTCTTTATTATTATTGTGTTTGTGATCATTCTTTTAATTACTTTTTTGGCGGATACTTTTTTTATTGAATATTTATTGAAGCCTTTTTATAAAATTATAGATACCAAAATCAGGCGGGTCAATGAGCCCGAAGCTTTTGATCATACCCCGATAAAAGCAACTTCGCGTGATTTCAGAGAGCTTGATTTTGTTCTGAATCAAATGATGGATCGTATTGCGGAACTCTTTAAAAAAGAAAAACAATTTATTTCTAATGTTTCCCACGAGTTACTTACGCCCATTGCACTGCTCAAAAATAAGTTCGAAAACCTATTGCAGAATGAGTCTTTAGATGATCTGGCGGTTGATAAAATTGCGGGTTCGCTCAGAACTTTAGATATGCTCAAAAAAATCATCAATAATCTGTTGCTGATTTCCCGAATAGAAAACAATCAGTATGCGACAGACGAAGCAATTCATTTTGGTGAAATTGTAAATGATATGCAGGAAGATCTTCAAGACAGAATTGAAGACAAAGAGATTCGTTTTTCGAATGAAATGCAGCATGATTTTAGTTTTAAAGGAAATAAAACCCTGATTCATATTCTGATCTACAATTTAATAACGAACGCAATTAAATACAATAAAGAAAAAGGAGAAATCATTGTTTCCGACGGATTCTTGAATGGGCAGTATTTTATCTCCATCAAAGATTCCGGCATTGGTATGGATGCTTCTCAGATTGAAAAAGTATTTAACAGATTTACCCGAATCAGTTCAGATCAAGATGGGCAAGGGTTGGGGCTTGCTATTGCAAAAAGTATTGCTTCTTTTCATCATATAGAAATCGATGTTGTTTCAGAAATTAATACCGGAACAACTTTTAAGCTTTTACTGCCTGAGGCTGCAAAACTTAATTAAAAGTTAATTTTTTTTAACACTACAAATCTTCATTTAAACTTCATTTAGTGATTATATCTTTGGTCTATAAATAATCAAATAATAATAATCTATAAATTTAAAGTCATGAGAAAATTAGCAATTTTAGCAGTAGCAGTTTTAGGAACAGTAGGAATGGTAAACGCTCAAACAGCCCCGGCTCAAACAGCTCCGGTAAAAGAAGCAAAAGCGCCTAAAAAAGACAAAAAAGCAGATAAAAAAGCGAAAAAAACAGAAGCTAAACCAGCAGCGTCTAAAACAGAAATGAAATAATAATAAGTCGTTTTTATTGTAGTTTCATGGCTTTTGGTTTGGTTAATGAAATGGTTAATAGGGATAAATTTTAAGTAGATTAAAAGGCTGACAAAGAAATTTGTCGGCCTTTTGATTTATATTTGAGTTAAATTTTTGATAATAAAAAGCAATAAAAAATCCATTCTTTGTTACTTTGCTTAAAACTATAACTAATGATCATTCGTTTTGTAATTCTTTGCGCTCTTTTTTTATTTATTGAGTTCTATTCTTACCAAGCCATCCGTACTTTAATTAAATTAAGATGGGTTTTGGTTAGTTATCAAATTATAAGTTTACTGCTTTTAATTTTTATCATTTACTCTTTTTCGCAAGTAGATCGTTCCGTTGGACAAACGAAGCAATTCATGTTTACAACAGGTCTGATGTTGTTGATTTATGTGCCTAAAATTGTAATTACGTTGGTTTTATTAGGAGAAGACGTTTTTAGATTAGGTGCAGGAGCCGTTAATTATTTTGTAGAAAATTCAAATGACACAAACATTCTTCCTTCGAGGCGAAAATTCATCAGTCAGATTGGTTTAGGGCTGGCAGCAGTTCCTTTTCTGTCTTTGATTTATGGAATTTTCGAAGGAAAGTATAATTATAAAGTAATCAAACAGACGATCTTTTTTCCGGATCTTCCGGAGGCTTTTGATGGTTTCAAGATCACTCAGATTTCAGATGTACACAGCGGAAGTTTTGACAATCCTGAGAAAATCAGCTATGCGGTTGATCTGGTCAATGAGCAAGAAGCAGATATGATTTTGTTTACAGGTGATATTGTGAACACCCATGCAACAGAAATGCATCCGTGGCTGGAGACTTTTAATAAAATAAAAAGTTACAAATACGGGAAATTTTCGGTTTTAGGAAATCATGATTACGGCGAGTACGTGACTTGGCCTTCCGAAAAAGAAAAGGAGGATAATTTTCACGCGATAAAAGAATTATACAACCAGATCGGATTTAAACTTTTACTGAATGAGCACACTTTTATTCAGAAAGGGGAAGATAGGATTGCTTTAGTTGGTGTTGAGAATTGGGGAAAGAATTTTAAAAAAGCAGGCGATTTAAACAAAGCTTCACAGCACGTAGATCAAAACGATTTTAAAGTCCTGATGAGTCATGATCCAAGCCATTGGGAATATGAAATAAAGAATCATCCGAAAAACTTTCATTTAACGCTGTCAGGTCATACACATGGCATGCAGTTTGGTATTGAAATACCGGGATATTTTAAATGGAGTTTAGCACAGTACATTTATAAACAATGGGCTGGCTTATATGAAGAGGTAGGCAGGTATGTTTATGTGAACCGCGGTTTTGGTTTTCATGCTTATCCCGGAAGAGTGGGTATCATGCCGGAAATAACGGTCATTGAACTAAAAAAAGGTAACAATGTCGCTTAGTTAAGTAAAAATGCTACATTTGTAAAATATTTATCTCTTTTTAGTAGATTTAAAAAAATTAAATTTTTGGTTTTATGTCAAAATTTGGAGAACTAATAAATGCTCAGGTCCCTGTGTTAATCGATTTTTACACAGATTGGAATGAATCGTCAGTTTCTATGCATCCTGTTATTAAGGATGTTGCTGCTGCGCTTGGTGATAAGGCCAAAGTAATCAAAATTGATGTAGATAAAAATCAGGAACTGGCGGAGGCACTTCGTATAAAGGGACTTCCGACTTTGATGATCTATAAAGAAGGTCAGATGATTTGGAGGCAGTCAGGGGAGCTTGATGCAAATACTATCATTGGTATTGTGCAGGAACAATTCGATATGTAATACTACACACGGTTTGCTGTTATTTAGTGAATAATATCAAACGTATATCCATTTTCTTTTAAAAAATGCAAGGTTTTAGGCAAGGCGAATTTTAAATTCGGTGAAGCCTTTATGCTGTCATGAAATACAATTACACTTCCTGACTTTACATTTTTCGTAACATTCTCCAAGCATTTTTGAGGAGTAATAGAACGGTCAAAATCAGCACTCAGAACATCCCACATTACTATTTTATAGCCTAGTTTGCGTAGAATTTTAGATTGCGCTTTTTTGATTTTCCCGTAAGGAGGACGAAAAAGCAGACGACTACCTGTTTTTTCTTGTTCTTCTAATACGTGTGCACAATTTTTAACATTTTCGATATAATCATTCGTGTGAATTTTCCATCCGTTTACGTGGTTCATCGTGTGATTTCCAATGGAGTGTCCTTCTGTGATTAATTTCTCAAATAGCGACAAATTCGCTTTTATGTTTTTTCCGATACAGAAAAAAGTGGCTTTGGCATCAAACTTTTTCAATTCAGATAAAACCCAATCCGTAATCTCCGGAGTAGGGCCGTCATCAAAGGTGAGGTATATCTTCTTTTCGTTGTTGGGAATGTCCCAGCAATATTTAGAAAATACCCTTTTTATAAATGAATTTGTTTTTACCCAATAAAAGCTCATCGTAAAATGATTTAGAGATATGTAAAATTAAAAAATGCAGTGCTATTTATCAAACAGCACTGCATTTTTTTAATTGCTAAATTTTTCGTATATTATTCTTTTTCTCTTCCGAAACGTTCGAAAACATTTACGTAAGTGTTAAAAGTTACTTTATGTTTCTCGTAGAAAGTGATGTCGTTGTTGTTTTTCATAACCTCCAATAAGCTTCTGTAACGCTCGATATCAGTGATAATATCAATAGCTAAGTCCGTTTGGTCAGAAGCGCTTAATGTGGCATAATAGTTCAGATCTTCTTTGTATTTCTGTACTAGCTTATTCAGCAAATCATGTGCTTTTGCTGTTTCACCAACTTTATAATAGCCACCGGCAAAAGGTTCAACTAAGGAATAATAACCAAATTTATCGATCGGCATTTTTGTCATAGCTAAATTAATGACTTTTTTCGCTTTGTCAATTTTGCCTTCAGCGATCAATTGGTTCATTAAACGAGATAAGTTTGTGCGGTATGTGATGCTGTTTTTTCTTGTTTCAGGATCGTGATAGATTTTGTCGCTTTCGCTGTTGCCCCAATCCCATTTCATTACAATATCATACATTTTGTCAGCATCAATTTGTCCCATGTCTAATGGTCCGCCTTCTTTTGAAGCAGTATTTTTTATCGGAACTAATTTATAAACCATTCCGTCTAATTGTAGATAGTCTTTTAGCCATAAGTAATCTTCACTGTCAAAAGCACCACCGCTAAAGTAGATTGGTCTTTTCCAGTTGTTATTAGCCAGGATATCCAACATCATCAAACGATTTTTGTATAACGCGCTTCCTTTGATGTCAATGTCCATATAAGGAACGATAGAATCATTGTATTTTGGATTAACGACTTTATTTTTAATAATTAAGTCTTTATCAACAGTAACTCTGATTTTATTAGTCGGGTAAAAATGAATGGTTTGCCCGTTTTGTAAACCTACAGTTGATTTTGGATTTTTAATAAAGCTGATGAAGTCATTAATATTCCAACGCGTTTCTATTTTTGGAATGTGAGCCACATAATCCAGTTTATCACCTACATATTCAGCATGTGTAAAAGAGATTGGTAATGGGTCAGATTCATACGATTTGGCTTTCATTTGATCAATGTACCAATCCGTCATGAAAAGGCTTGTATTGACAATTTTCACATCTGTTCGTACGCCTTCGATTTCCTGAGCATACCATAATGGGAAAGTGTCATTGTCTCCAATTGTAAATAAAATAGCGTTCTTGTCGCAGGAAGTCAAATAAGCTTTTGCCATTGCTACAGCAGTATATTTACCTGATCTGTCATGATCGTCCCAGTTTTGAGAAGCCATTAAAACAGGAGCAGCAAGGAAAGTTGCAGCAATAATTACCGGTCCGGCGATTTTTGGAGCTATGTATTTCTGAATCGTCTCGTACAACGAATAGACTCCAAAGCCAATCCAAATGGCAAACACATAGAAGGATCCTACCAGCGCATAATCTCTTTCACGAGGCTCAAAAGGTCTCTCGTTTAAGTAAATTTTTAATGCGATTCCTGTAAATAAGAATAAGGCCAAAAGAACGTAAAAACTTTTAAGGTCTCTGTTCGCATGATACATAAGTCCGATAAGTCCCAGAATGAAAGGCAGGAAGAAGTACGTATTTCTTCCTTTGTTGTTTAGTACATCTGTAGGTAAGTTGTCTTGAGAACCAAGATGGATGGAGTCAAGGGCTTTGATTCCGCTAATCCAGTTTCCGTCCAGATTGTCGTATTTCCCCTGAACATCGTTCTGGCGTCCGGCAAAATTCCACATCAGGTATCTTCCGTACATATATCCGAATTGATATTCAAACATAAAAAAGAAGTTGTCAGAAGCTGTTGGTTTCTCGATAATTAAGTAATCGCCGTAGCTTTTCAGGAATTTTACATAACCTTCGTTGTCAATTTGTTTTTGAGCATATGCTTTTCTGAATTCAGAAATCGTTTTTTCAACTTCGTTGCGCAATTGAGCAGTGGCTTTGTTGTATTCCTCTTCGCTTAATTGACTGGCGTCTATGCCATATTTTGCCAAATCATCTTCGTAAGGATAATTTGGGTTTATCTTGAAGCCCGGAGGGTGCGTGAAACCAATATAATTCTCAATGTGTCCCGGTTCGGTACTCCACATTCTTGGTAGTATGGTTTTTTGATTATCGTCCGTATTTTGTTCTGCGTTTTTATAGTTGTTGGTAATGATATATTTACCAGTTTTATAATCTCTTTCGTAGTTCGGTTTTTTGTCTAAATAAGGTGTTTTAGCGTCTAAACCTGCAAAAACTTCTGTGTATTGTGGTCCGTAGAACAACGGATTTACACCGTATTGTTCACGATTGTAGTATGCCAAAACTTCGGTGGCATCTGATGGTTTGTTTTCATTGATTACCGTATTTGCGTTAGCACGAACCGGTAACATCATCCAGGTTGAGAATCCTATTAAAATAAACAAGATGCAAAGAATGATAGTGTTATAGAAAATCAGGCCTTTTTGTTTGGTGAATTTTAACCCAAAATAAAAGAAAGCAATTAAAAGTAAAGCAACAAAAATGGTTCCGGAGTTAAAAGGAAGTCCCATGCTGTTTACCATGAATATTTCGGTTTTACCGAAGAACGCCATGGTTAGCGGAAGGAGTAATTTGAAAATAAACAACAATACTCCAATAACTACAACATTGGCAATTAAGAAGTTCTTGATGGTGACTTTTTCGTAATGTTTAAAATAGTATAGAAATCCTATTGACGGAATGGTTAATAAAGCCATAAAGTGGACTCCAAAAGAAAGACCAATAACAAGAGAGATAACCAATAACCATTTGTTTCCCTTAGGTTTGTCCATGTCTTGTTCCCAACGCAGACCAAGCCAAAAAAGTAAGGCAATTAACAAAGAGGCCATTGCATAAACTTCGGCTTCAACAGCATTAAACCAAAAACTATCTGAAAAAGTAAAAGCCAGGGCTCCTATAAAAGAGCTTCCTAGAATAACAATTGAATTATTTTGATTGATTTCGGAAAAACGGGCTATGATTTTTTTCAAGACCATAGAAGAAGACCAAAATAAAAATAGAATCGTGAATGCACTGGAGAAAACAGACATCATATTGACCATTAAGGCTACATGTTGGTTATCTGTTGCAAACATGGCAAAAAATGCACCCATCATTTGGTATAAAGGAGCTCCGGGTGGGTGACCAACTTCTAGTTTAGCTGCTGTAGCGATATATTCGCCACAATCCCAAAAACTCATGGTAGGTTCGACAGTCAGTGTGTAGGTGATTAAAGCGATTGCAAATGCAAACCAACCAATAATTGTATTCCATTTATTGAAATTGAATTGTGCCATATTTAGGTGTTATAATTTTAGATGTTTTCTATCCTACAAAGAAAATGTTTTTTTGTGTAAAGAATAGAGCATTAACAAAAAAATCTAGAAAACTATTTGGTTAAAGTAATCTGTTGTTGGTGAAATACTTGCGAAAACATTAGCGGTTTTAAAGGAGAAAAAACGAAAAAAAATGAAAATTTTTGCCCAAAAAGTTTGTGCAAACTAAATAAAGCTCTAAATTTGCACTCGCTTAACTGCACTGCTGGTCTATGGTGTAATGGTAACACAACTGTTTTTGGTGCAGTCTTTCAAGGTTCGAGTCCTTGTAGACCAACATAAAAGCCTCTCAATCGAGAGGCTTTTTTTATAGAATAAATTTTTTCAAAAAAAGTTTGTGTAAACTAAAAAAAGTTTTAAATTTGCACTCGCTTAACAGCACTGCTGGTCTATGGTGTAATGGTAACACAACTGTTTTTGGTGCAGTCTTTCAAGGTTCGAGTCCTTGTAGACCAACATAAGAAGCCTCTCAATTTGAGAGGCTTTTTTTATGCAACAAAATTTCTCAAAATTCCAAGTCTCAAAATTCCAAATTCCAAATCTTTCTCAAATTCCAATTTTTGAAATTCCAAATTCCAAATTCCAAGTCTGGAATAGGAGGGGGGCTAGTCTGTTTAAAAAAAACGCACTGTTTGTGCTATACACGCCCGGTTTGTCCTTTCGGCGAAGGAGAAATCACACTAGGAATTCTGTGTAGAAAGGCACTAGTTTTTGTCGAGACGTCAGTGTGATTTCTCTTTCCGAAAATAATATTGTACGGCAAAATTGTTTACTATTATTTTTATACGTCAAAGCTGACAGGTTTTTAAAACCTGTCAGCTTTAGTTTTTGAGGTGTTTAGGTAGTTTTTATTCAAAAAAAAACGCTCAAGTGAGAAGTTTTTTAGTGTTGTGTTTAAATTTAGTGGAAATCTCGCAAAGTCGCAAAGCTGGAAAGTTTAAAAAAGATTAGATGCTTCGTTTGTTCTCTTGATGAAGGAGATTCGAGCGAAAGTGAATAGGCGAAATAAATCATAATAGAAATTATGGATCAAAGCTGACAGGTTTTTAAAACCTGTCAGCTTTAGTTTTTTTGAGCTGTTTAGATTTTGAAAGTTATAACAGGTCTGACAGCGTGATTGACTAGTCCTTCGCTGATGCTTCCGTTGAAAAAATGAGCAAATCCGGTTCTTCCGTGTGTGCACATTGCAATAACATCTGCGTTTTTGGTGTTCGAAAAGTTTAAAATTCCTTTTTCAATATTGGTATCGTTGTAGATATTTGTGGAGTAATTGGTCATATTAAATTCGGCGATAAACTCGTTCATCGCTTTTTGAATAACATGAGTTGGTCTGAAGCTGTTTGGAGTACAAATAGTGACTAAATGAATGGTTGAGTCAAAGAATTTGGTGAAATTTAAGAATTTTTCAAAAGGTTTTTTGGTCTCTTCAGAAAAATCAGAAGCAAAGACAATGTTTGCTGCATTAAAATTTGAAATGTCTTTTTTGATGACTAAAACAGGGATTTCGGAATTGCGTACTACTTTTTCGGTGTTGGATCCTATTAGTAATTCTTCGACACCTGAAGAGCCGTGTGATCCCATTATGATTAGGTCTATTTCGTGATCTTTGCTTACTTGTGTGATGCCGTGGATGGGTCTGTCCATTTTTACAATTTCGGTCACACTAACTCCGTCAAGGTAGGATCTGTTGGAGATTTCATCGAGCATTTGATTTGCTTTTTTCATGAAAAGCATGGTTTCGGGAATGCTTGCGCCCCCTGTAATTGCGTCATTCATTTGATGCGGCAGCTCGAGCATGTGTAATACAATGATTTCCGAATTGTTTTTTTTGGCAATTTGTGCAGCGACTTTTAAAGCGTCTTCTGCATGTTCTGAGAAGTCGGTAGGTACTAAAATTCGTTTCATAGTTTTTTGGGTTAGATAGTAGGAATAATCTCTTGTGTTTTATGCTACATAAAGATAAGAAATATTTTTAGAGCAATCTATTTATTTTGATTTATAAAAAAAACACTATATTTGCACCGTTATTTATTAAAATCTAAATAATGAGGGGACTAAGTGTCCCCTCTTTTTATAAAATTATGACATTTAAAGAAAAAGTAAACACATTAATTTCAGAAGCTCTTCAGGAAAAGCCATCAATCTTTTTGATTGATTTGTCTATTTCGGATTCTTTCAAGGTTAGTGTAGGTTTAGACGGGGATAATGGAGTAGCGTTGCAGGATTGTATTGATGTTAGTCGTGCAATCGAGAATAATCTGGATCGTGAAGAACAGGATTTTTCTCTTGAAGTAGCATCGGTTGGTGTTGGATCACCCTTGAAAATGACAAGACAATACAAGAAAAATATTGGTAGAACGTTGATTGTTACTACAAATAATGAAAAAATTGAGGCAGAATTAGTGGAAGCTAACGATGTTTTTATAATTTTGTCTTGGGAAGCAAGAGAACCGAAAAAAGTAGGAAAAGGAAAAGAAACAGTTCAAAAAGAGCAACAAATACCTTATACAGAAATTAAAGAGGCAATTGTTACAGTAACATTTTAATTAAAGAATTCGCATGGAAAATTTAGCATTAATCGATTCATTCTCAGAGTTTAAAGATAATAAACTTATTGATCGTGTAACGCTTATGGCAATTTTAGAGGACGTGTTTAGAAATGCATTAAAGAAAAAATACGGTTCTGATGATAACTTCGATATTATCATTAATCCTGACAAAGGAGATATGGAGATTTGGAGAAGAAGAGTAATCGTTGCTGATGAAGATCTGGACTTTGAGAACGAAGAAATTACCTTGACTGAAGCTAGAATGATCGAAGCGGATTTTGAAATTGGTGAAGAAGTTTCTGAAGAGGTTAAATTGATTGATTTAGGGAGAAGAGCTATTTTGGCTTTGCGTCAAAACTTGATCTCTAAAATTCACGAACACGATAATACGAATCTTTATAAGCAATTTAAAGATATTATTGGCGATATTTACACCGCAGAAGTACATCACGTACGTCCAAGAGTTGTAATCTTGGTGGATGATGAAGGAAATGAGATTGTACTTCCAAAGGAAAAACAAATTCCATCTGACTTTTTCCGTAAAGGAGATAATGTTCGTGGAATTATTGAAAGCGTTGAATTAAAAGGAAATAAACCTCAAATTATCATGTCAAGAACTTCTGAAAAGTTCTTAGAGAAATTATTTGAACAAGAAATTCCGGAAGTATTCGACGGTTTGATTACAGTTAAGAATGTAGTTCGTATTCCTGGTGAAAAAGCAAAAGTAGCGGTAGATTCTTATGATGACAGAATCGATCCTGTTGGAGCTTGTGTTGGTATGAAAGGATCTCGTATTCACGGAATTGTTCGTGAATTAGGAAACGAAAATATTGACGTAATCAACTATACAAACAATATTCAATTGTTTATTACAAGAGCATTAAGCCCTGCAAAAGTTTCTTCTATCAAAATTGATGAAGAAAACAAAAGAGCTGAAGTTTTCTTGAAATTAGAAGAAGTTTCTAAAGCTATCGGTAGAGGTGGTCATAATATAAAATTAGCGGGTCAGTTGACAGGTTACGAATTGGATGTTATTCGTGAAGGAGACGTTGCAGGTGCAACAGCAGATGAAGATGATGTTGAATTAACAGAATTTTCAGATGAAATCGAAGGCTGGGTAATTGAAGAATTTGCTAAAATAGGTTTAGATACTGCAAAAAGTATTTTGAAACAAGAAGTAGAAGATTTAGTAAGAAGAACAGATCTTGAAGAGGAAACTATTCTTGATGTTATGAAAATACTAAAAGAAGAGTTTGATAGCTAGTTATCTGCTCTAACAACACAACGAAAAAGGTAATAATAAAAAGGTTATATGTCTGAAGAGAGAGTAATAAGAATAAACAAGGTTTTAAGGGAATTAAATATTTCGTTAGAAAGAGCTGTTGATTATCTAAAAGATAAGGGAATTGCTATTGACGCAAATCCGAATGCAAAAATTTCTGATAGCGAATTTAATATCCTACAAAGCCAATTTGCGGGCGATAAGGGGAATAAGGAAGCTTCTAAAGAGGTAGGAGAAGAGAAGAGAAAAGAGAAAGAAGCATTACGTGTAGAGCGTGAGAAAGAAATTGAAGACAAACGCAGACAAGACGAAGAGCGTCAAAAACAACAAGAGATCATTAAAGCGAGAGCTGTTGTGACAGGACCTGTTCAAGTGGGTAAAATTGATTTGAATCCAAAAAAACCTGAGAAACCTGCAATTGTTTCTGCTCCTTCAGAGGAACCAGTGAAAGTTGAAGAACCTAAAGTTGTTGTTGCTACTCCATCTCAAGAGGAAAAACCTGTTCAGAAAGAAAAAGAAATAGTACAGCCTGAGCCGGTAGTAGTGGCTCCTCCTGTAGTTTCTGAGAACAAAGTTGAAAAACCTATTATTACAGAGAAAAAAGAAGTGAAAGAAGTGAAAGTGGAAGCTCCGAAAGTAGCTCAGGAGCCGATTATATCAACGGATCCTTCTACTGCAGAAGAGACAATCACTACTCAATATCAAAAGTTATCAGGAACGACACTTACAGGTCAGACAATTGATTTATCTCAATTTAACAAACCTAAGAAGAAGAAAGAAGACCCGAAAATAACACCTAATAAACCGGGAGCTCCGGGTGCAGGAAATAACGCTAACAAAAATAAGCGTAAAAGAATTGCACCTAAGCCAGGTACACCGGGAGCACCAAAACCTGCAACAGGTAATGCACCGGGAACACCAAATCCTAATAAAATTACACCAAATACCGGTGGAGGAGGTTTTAATGCTAACAGAAGTGCAAGACCTGGTTTCGTAAAAGGAAACCGTCCTGCAATTGTAGCTAAAGTAGAGCCTACTGAAGAGGAAGTAAAAAACCAAATTAGAGAGACTCTTGAAAAACTTCAAGGGAAAGGTGGGAAATCGAAAGCTGCTAAATACAGAAGAGATAAAAGAGAAACGCACCGTCAGAAATCTGATGATGAGCAAAGAGCTATCGACGAAGGAAGTAAAACAATTAAGGTTACAGAATTCGTTACAGTAGGTGAAATTGCAATCATGATGGATGTGCCGATTACCAAAGTAATTGGAACTTGTATGTCACTTGGAATCATGGTTACCATGAACCAACGTTTGGATGCTGAAACATTAACTATTGTGGCTGATGAATTCGGTTACGAAGTTGAGTTTATCACAGTTGATATCGAAGAGGCTATAGAAGTTGTTGAAGATAAAGAAGAAGATTTAGTTACAAGAGCGCCGATTGTTACAGTAATGGGTCACGTCGATCACGGTAAAACCTCTTTACTGGATTATATCCGTAAAGAAAATGTTATCGCTGGTGAGTCGGGAGGTATTACACAGCACATTGGAGCTTATGGAGTAACTCTTGATAATGGTCAGAAAATCGCATTCTTAGATACACCGGGTCACGAGGCGTTTACCGCGATGCGTGCACGTGGAGCTCAAGTTACCGATATCGCGATTATCGTAGTGGCGGCAGATGATGATATCATGCCACAAACAAAAGAAGCAATTTCTCACGCACAAGCTGCGGGAGTACCAATTATATTTGCAATCAATAAAATTGATAAACCAAATGCGAACGTTGAGAAGATCAAGGAACGTTTGGCTAGTATGAATTTACTTGTTGAAGACTGGGGTGGAAAAATTCAATCACATGATATTTCTGCAAAAGTAGGAACAGGAGTAAAAGAACTATTAGAAAAAGTTTTATTAGAAGCAGAAATTTTAGATTTAAAATCTAATCCTAACAAAGCAGCGCAGGGAACTGTAGTAGAAGCTTTCTTAGATAAAGGAAAAGGATATGTTTCTACCATTTTAGTTCAACACGGAACTTTAAAAGTAGGAGATTATATGTTGGCTGGTAAACACCACGGTAAGATTAAAGCAATGCATGATGAAAGAGGACATATTGTTTTACAAGCAGGTCCTTCAACTCCGGTTTCTGTTTTAGGTTTAGATGGTGCAGCTACGGCCGGTGATAAATTCAACGTTTTTGAAGACGAAAAAGAAGCAAAACAAATTGCCTCTAAACGTTCTCAATTAATGCGTGAACAATCGGTACGTACACAACGTCATATTACTCTTGATGAGATTGGTCGTCGTATTGCTCTTGGTCAGTTTAAAGAATTAAACGTAATCCTTAAAGGAGATGTTGATGGATCTGTTGAAGCATTATCAGATTCGTTCTCTAAACTTTCTACAGAAGAAATTCAAATTAACATTATCCATAAAGGTGTTGGAGCCATTACAGAGACTGACGTTATGTTGGCTTCTGCTTCTGATGCGATCATTATTGGATTTAACGTTCGTCCTGCTGGAAATGCGAGACAACTTGCAGATAAAGAAGAAATCGATATCCGTTACTACTCTATTATCTACGCTGCTATCGATGACTTGAAAGATGCGATGGAAGGAATGTTAGCTCCTGAGATGAAAGAAGAGATTTTAGGAACTGCAGAAATCCGTGAGATTTTCAAAATTTCTAAAGTTGGTTCTATTGCAGGATGTATGGTGATGGATGGTAAGATCATGAGAACTTCTAAAATTAGAGTTATCAGAGAAGGTGTAGTAGTGCATACAGGTGAACTTGTAGCATTGAAACGTTTCAAAGATGATGTAAGAGAAGTTTCTAAAGGTTACGATTGTGGTATCCAGATTAAAGGATACAATGATATCGAAGAAAGAGATGTTATTGAAGCTTACCATGAGGTAGCAATCAAAAAGAAATTGAAATAAAATTCAATACTTATAGTTTAAAGTCCCAACTTTTGTTGGGACTTTTTTTTTGGCGTTTACCGAAGAGAAATCCGGTTTTTGAAGTTGGTTTTTAGTTAAAATAATACTTGCCTTATGTCAGATTTTAGTGTTATTTTTAACTAAAATTATTTAACTATGAAACCATTACTATATTCAGTACTACTTTCTTTGTGTCTTTCCAGTTTGTGCTTTTCGCAGGAAGCTGTAGAAAAAAAAGCTCCACCGGCAGGAAATGCTTTAGTTGGGGATTATTATGGAGCTAATGTTTCTAAAGTGTCTGAGGGCAAAGCTATCTCGGTTGAGAAACTCGAAAGCGGATTAAAGAATATGAAAAAGGTTGAGAATATTGCTGTGAAAGGGTTGGTGACTGATGTCTGCGAAAAAAGAGGATGTTGGTTGACCATTAAAACAGAAGACGGCTCTCCCTTTTTTGTAAAAATGAAAGAGTATGCTTTTTTTGTGCCAACCAGTCTGAAAGGTAAAAATGTTGTTTTAGAAGGTGTTGCTGAGAAGAAAATAACCTCGGTGGAAGAACTGAAACATTATGCAAAAGATGCTAAAAAAGCACAATCGGAAATAGATGCTATTACGGCTCCAAAAGAGGAAATTCGTTTTTTGGCTGATGGAATTAGGGTAGTCAACTAATTTCGTTTTTTGGTTTAAAAGCATCTTTTATATTTTAAAGTCTCAATGAAAATTGAGACTTTTTTTTGCTTAATGTTGTATGATGATTGTGTTGATTTTGCCGATTTTGTGATACATATAATGTTTTGTCCCTCGTTTATATATTGATTATCAGAAAATACTTATTGTGTAGTAATTTGAAAATTGATCTGATATTATTAGATCAAATTGATTTAACGAATACAACTACCAAATTAAACATTGCCAATGCCACTACGAATCTGGAAGGTGAGATGCTGAGTGGTTTTAAAATTGATGAAGGGACTGTTTCCGGAGTCTATGATCTGGAGCAGGCTGGTGCAACAGATCCTATACTATTAAGAGAGGTTATCAAACCCGGTCGTAAGACCTGTTCAGTTTCTTGGAAATGATCTATACCAAAGGATGAATTATCAATATGTAAGATCGCAGAATAATAGTTCGACCATGGAGCAAGGATTGACAAGTCCTGATGTTCCCGGACATACATTAGCTGGTTTCTATAACGAAACGAGAGGTATTAGAGCAGTGTTTGGTGTTTCTTTATTTCTAATGCTACGGAGTTGTCTTGGGTAAAAAACAATGCAACAGGAGTCAATTCACACCCATTTGACAATAGTTTGTATACGAAATGTAACTTATCCAATAATGATAGAAATATGGGATAAATGTCATTCTTTGAACCAAGGAAACATGCTGAAACTACTAAAGCTGTAAGTCTAGTAGGTGCTGCTTTACAAACTTTATGGTCTTCGTAGGATATGAATTAGAGAATCAGTTTTGCCAAGGTATGGCTTGGGATGGTCTTGAAGAAACGGCAGTCTTTTTTGGCATTGCCTGAAGTAGAAAGAAAAAGAATTTTCGATGCCGTTAACATCGGGTTATAGGGTACAGATATGAAAGGAAAGTCAAAAGCTCAAAAGGGTAAAAAGGCAGGTTGTTGATTATTTTTATTATGAAGCAATGTAAAACTATTTTAAGGTTGCTTATTTTGGTTCTGGTTGGATTTTCTTCTTCAAAAAACAAACTATGTCGACCAATAACAAAGATGCTTATACGGTGACTAAAGGTCTATTGGAAAGTAAAGGAGAAACCGTTGATACTTTGCTGAAAGAAGCAAAGAGTGTTGCAATCCGTGGGCATATTTTTGATGTAAGAACAGGTAAGTCATTAAGTAATGCGCAGACGACAGATGGTTGTTTTAAATTTCATACAACAAATGTAAGGGGAATACTCTTACAGGACCCGAAATCTGCCAAAGAATTCTTTTAATATGGAAGCAGTTGTTTTTCCTTATTTACCAGTACAAACAGATTACATTGATATATATAATAAAAAGGAAGCTATCAAAGATTTTTATTTAATTATGGATTTAAGGCCTCTATTTGATTGTGTGCGGAAAGAAGTGATGTATGATCGAATGCAAGACGAACTTAATAATTTGAAATAAAAGAGACTATTCTATAGCCTATAAGATCCGTTTTTTGATTATAAAGAAAAAACCACTTAAAAAGTGGTTTTTGTTTTTTCTGTTTAGCTGTTACTATCTTCCCGGTTTGATTAAAAAGACACTTTTGTATCGTTTTTTGATCTCTGCCAAATTGCGTTCGGCTTCAATTTTTGTTTTGAAGTTCCCAACGATTACCTTGTAGTTTGGCGTGTTGAAAATTATCGTTCCGTCAATAGTGTTGTATTCCTTCTTGAAATCTGTAAGTGTTTTTTTAGCCTCATCACTTTTGCCACTAAAAATTTGAATTCTATAGGTGTCGTTTGTACTTATTGATGTGTTAATTTTGCGTTTGTCATTCAGTAATTGCTCAAATTTCGGGTCCTGATTTAAGGTTAAATTTTGGTCTTGAGCATTAATGTTATAAGCTAAAGTGATCATTGTTAGTGTTAGGTAGACTCTTTTGGAGGGAGTTAAAATTCTCATAATGTGATAGTTTTTATGCAAAAATAGTATTTAATGTTTGTGTGGAAAATTTTAATTTTATTTAGAATTGATATAAATTGGTATTTAAGGGTATTTTAAGGTTTTGAGAATAGTTCATAAGTCGTATTTTTGTGCAAGTTTTAAAAGAAGGTGTTCGGTTTTTGCTGTTTTTGTTACAGAAAAAATCATACCAAAAAATTAGTAGATAATTTTATACTATATGAAAAAGGTGGGTAACCATAATTCGATCTCAAGAAAATTAATGCTTAGCTTATCGCTAACGCTGATTTTCTCCCTAACTTCATTTGCTCAAGATGCTGCTGCTCCTGCAGCGCCTGAAGCTGCTGCTCCGGCTGCAACTGCAGGTGGTGATCCAGTAAAAGGGAAAGAACTTTTTAATGCAAATTGCGCTGCATGTCACAAATTAGATGCCAAATCAACAGGTCCCGCTTTGAGGGGAGTTGCCGATAAGCATGATAAAGCTTGGATTTACAAGTGGGTGCACAACAGTTCTGACATGATTAAGTCAGGTGATGCTGTAGCAGTAAAACTTTTTGAAGAAAACAACAAGTCTGTAATGACTTCTTTTCCTCAATTATCAGAAGGTGATATTGATAATATTTTAGCGTATACTTCTGAAGTAAAACCAGAGCCGGTTAAGGTTACTGGTGCATTGCCATCAGGTCCTCAAGATGGTGGAAGCGGAATTTCAAATAATATTATTTTAGGTGCTCTTGCTCTTGTAATGGCTATCTTGGTTGTGATGTTGTTCATGGTGAATAAAGTCTTAACTAAAGTAGCAAGTAATAATGGTATTGTAGTAGCTCCAAAAGAAGCAAGAACTCCAATCTGGAAAGCATTTGCCAGAAACCAATTTTTGGTTTTAGTAACTTCTATATTTTTGCTATTGGCAAGTGGTTATTTTGTATACGGTTACCTGATGCAGGTGGGTGTTGATCAGAATTATGAGCCAATTCAACCAATACATTATTCTCATAAAATTCACGCAGGTGATAATGAGATCAATTGTAAATATTGTCACTCTGCTGCTCGTGTGAGTAAAACGGCTGGTATTCCTTCTTTGAATGTTTGTATGAACTGTCATAAAAACATTTCTGAAGTTGCTGAAACTACTGCTACTCCTGAGTACAGCAAGGCTTTCTACGATGCTCAAATTCAAAAATTATATGATGCAGTTGGATGGGATAAAGCAAAACAAGCTTATACCGGAAAAACACAACCAGTAAAATGGGTTCGTATTCATAATTTACCTGATTTTGTGTATTTCAATCACTCACAGCACGTTTCTGTTGCAGGTGTTGAGTGTCAAACTTGTCATGGACCAGTACAAGAATTTGAAATCATGAAGCAATACTCTAAATTAACAATGGGATGGTGCGTTGATTGCCATAGAAAAACTGATGTTAAGATGGAAGGAAATGCTTACTATGATAAAATTCATGCTGAACTTTCTAAAAAATACGGTGTAGAGAAATTGACTGCAGCGCAAATGGGAGGTTTAGAATGCGGTAAATGCCACTATTAATCGAATTATTAAGATTTTAATATTTATATACAATGTCATCAAACAAAAAATACTGGAAAAGTGTTGAGGAACTAGAAAATAGTTCTATTGTTGAGGCGCTTAGAAATAACGAATTTGTTGAAGAAATTCCAACAGATGAATTCTTAGGTAATGCTGATGCATTAGCTTCATCTGGAACTTCACGTCGTGACTTTTTAAAGTACGTAGGGTTTAGTACTGCAGCCGTAACGCTAGCAGCTTGCGAAGGCCCTGTTCACAAGTCTATACCTTATGTGTTACAACCAGAACAAATCATTCCTGGTGTTGCAGATTATTATGCAACTACTGTTTTTGATGGTTTTGATTTTGCTAACCTTTTAGTGAAAACTCGTGAAGGTCGTCCAATTAAAATTGAAAACAATACTATTTCCGGAGCTAAGTTTTCAGCCAATGCAAGAATTCACGCGTCTATCTTGTCATTATATGACAGTATGCGTTTGAAAGAACCTAAATTGGATGGAAAAAATAGTAGCTGGTCTGCTGTTGATTTAAGAATCAAATCAGGGATTGCTGCTGCGAAAGCTAAAGGAGGTCAAGTGGTATTGTTGACAAATACTTTGGCGAGTCCGTCTACTGAAAAATTAATTGCTGATTTTATTGCTAAAAATCCAAATGCTAAGCATGTGGTTTATGATGCAGTTTCTTCATCAGATGCTTTAGATGCATTCGAAACAGTTTACGGTGAAAGAGCTTTAGTTGATTATGATTTTTCAAAAGCTTCTTTAATTGTTGCTGTTGGAGCTGATTTCTTAGGAGATTGGCAAGGTGGTGGATACGATTCAGGATATGCAAAAGGACGTATTCCTCAAAACGGAAAAATGTCTCGTCACTTCCAGTTCGAATCTAATATGACATTGTCCGGAGCTGCTGCTGATAAGCGTATTTCGATGACTGTTGAAAATCAGAAACAAGCTTTAGTTCAAATATATAATGTTATTGCAGGTACTTCTATTGGAGTTACTTTAGATCCTACAGTGAAAGCTGAAGTAGTGAAAGCTGCTCAGCAATTAAAAGCTGCCGGATCAAAAGGAGTCTTAGTATCTGGAATTGAAGATAAAAATGCTCAGTTATTAGTTTTAGCTATCAACCAAGTGTTGGCTAGTGAAGCTTTTAGTACTGCTGGAACAAGACAAATTAGAAAAGGTTCTAATGCAGTTGTTGCTCAGTTGATCAAAGATATGAATGCAGGTAGTGTTCATACTTTAATTATGAGTGGTGTTAACCCGGTTTACACATTAGCTGATTCTGCTGCTTTTGTTTCGGGATTGAAAAAAGTAGATACGTCTGTTGCTTTTTCTTTAAAAGAAGACGAAACAGCTTCTATTGTTAAGATTGCTGCTCCTGTTGCTCACTACTTAGAAGCATGGGGTGATGTTATGATAACAAAAGGAACGTATAGTTTGACTCAGCCAACTATCCGTCCTATATTTAATACAAAACAATTTCAAGACGTTTTATTATCGTTAAACGGAATTTCTGGAACTTTCTATGATTATATCAAAGCTAATTCAGCTGGTGTTGTTGTAGGTTCTTCTTGGAACAAAGTTTTACATGATGGTGTTTTTGTAATGGGATCATCTGCTTTAGCTGCTGGTTCATTTGATTATAATGCAGCTGCAACCGCAGTTTCTAAATCAAAAGCAGCCGGTGACTTCGAATTAGTATTGTACACTAAAACGGGTATGGGTGACGGACAACAAGCAAACAATCCTTGGTTGCAAGAGTTTCCGGATCCAATCACAAGAGTTTCTTGGGATAACTATGTTACCGTTTCGAACGCAGATGCTAAGAAATTAGGTTTAACAAATGAAATCGTTGCCAATGGTGGTTTGAATGGTAGTTATGCTACAATTACAACAGCTGATGGTGTTAAGTTGGAAAATGTTCCTGTAATTGTTCAACCAGGACAAGCTGTTGGTACAGTTGGTATGGCTGTAGGTTACGGACGTAAAGCAGCTTTAAAAGAAGAAATGCAAGTAGGTTTAAACGCTTACGCTTTATATAAAAACTTTAATAGTGTTCAGACTATCTCTATTGCTAAGGCAAATGGAGAGCATGAGTTTGCTTGTGTTCAAGGTCAGAAAACATTAATGGGTAGAGGAGATATTATTAAGGAAACTACTCTTGAAGTATTTAATTCTAAAGATGCAGAACATTGGAATCCACAACCAATGGTATCTTTAGATCACGAAGAAGTTGAAGCTACAACAGTTGATTTATGGGAGTCATTTGATCGTTCTACAGGACATCACTTTAATCTTTCTATCGACTTAAATGCTTGTACAGGATGTGGAGCATGTGTTATTGCTTGTCATGCTGAAAACAATGTACCGGTTGTAGGTAAAGCAGAGGTAAGAAGAAGTCGTGATATGCACTGGTTGCGTATTGACAGATACTATTCTTCTGAAAGTACTTTTGAAGGTGATAACGAAAGAAAAGAAAATATAGCTGGTTTATCTAGTTCATTGTCTACATTTAACGAAATGGAAAAACCAGGGGATAACCCGCAAGTGGCTTTCCAACCTGTAATGTGTCAACACTGTAACCACGCACCATGTGAAACGGTTTGTCCTGTTGCTGCGACTTCTCACGGTCGTCAAGGTCAAAACCATATGGCTTACAACAGATGTGTTGGTACTCGTTACTGTGCAAACAACTGTCCTTATAAAGTACGTCGTTTCAACTGGTTCTTGTACAACAAAAACAGTGAATTCGATTACCACATGAATGATGACTTAGGTCGTATGGTATTAAACCCAGACGTAAACGTTCGTTCTCGTGGAGTAATGGAAAAATGTTCTTTCTGTATTCAAAGTACACAAGCGGTTATTCTTCAAGCTAAACGTGAAGGAAGAGTAGTAGCGAAAGATGAATTTAATAATACTTGTGCATGTTCAGCTGCTTGTTCTTCTGGAGCAATGGTTTTTGGAGATGTTAATGATAAAGAAAGTGAAGTTGCTAAACTTGCTGAAAGTGAAAGAATGTATCACTTATTAGAGCATGTTGGTACAAAACCAAACGTTTTCTATCATGTTAAAGTTAGAAACGTTTAGTAAAAAATAATTATTAATTAGAAACAATATAAAGGATTATGTCGTCTCATTACGAAGCACCCATTAGAAAACCTTTAGTTATAGGTGATAAATCTTATCACGATGTAACAGTAGATGTAGCTGCACCTGTTGAAGGTAAAGCAAATAAACATTGGTGGATTGTATTTACAATCGCATTAACGGCCTTCCTTTGGGGATTAGGTTGTATTATTTACACTGTATCTACCGGTATCGGAACATGGGGATTAAATAAAACAGTTGGTTGGGCCTGGGATATCACTAACTTCGTTTGGTGGGTTGGTATTGGTCACGCAGGAACATTGATTTCTGCCGTATTATTACTTTTCCGTCAGCGTTGGAGAATGGCGATTAACCGTTCTGCAGAAGCTATGACTATCTTCTCAGTAGTTCAGGCAGGTTTATTTCCAATTATTCACATGGGTCGTCCATGGTTAGCATACTGGGTTTTACCTATTCCAAATCAATTTGGATCATTATGGGTAAACTTTAACTCACCGCTACTTTGGGACGTATTTGCAATCTCAACGTACCTTTCGGTATCATTAGTATTCTGGTGGACTGGATTGTTACCTGACTTTGCAATGCTACGTGATAGAGCAATAACACCTTTCCATAAAAGAGTATATTCTATCCTAAGTTTTGGATGGAGTGGTAGAGCAAAAGACTGGCAACGTTTTGAAGAAGTATCTTTGGTACTTGCAGGATTAGCTACGCCACTTGTACTTTCTGTACACACTATTGTATCTATGGACTTTGCTACTTCTGTAATTCCAGGATGGCATACTACAATTTTCCCTCCATACTTCGTTGCTGGAGCGGTATTCTCAGGATTTGCAATGGTAAACACCTTGTTGATCATTATGAGAAAAGTTTCAAACTTGGAAGCTTATATTACACTTCAACATATCGAATTAATGAATATTGTAATCATGATTACAGGTTCTATCGTTGGGGTTGCTTACATCACTGAGTTATTTGTAGCTTGGTATTCAGGTGTAGAATATGAGCAATATGCGTTCTTAAACAGAGCTACCGGACCTTACTGGTGGGCATATTGGTCAATGATGACTTGTAACGTTTTCTCTCCGCAATTTATGTGGTTCAAAAAACTAAGAACAAGTATCATGTTTTCATTTATTATTTCGATTGTGGTAAACATCGGAATGTGGTTTGAAAGATTCGTAATTATTGTTACTTCTTTACATAGAGATTACCTTCCATCTTCTTGGACAATGTTCTCACCAACATTTGTTGATATTGGAATTTTCATCGGAACAATTGGTTTCTTCTTCGTATTGTTTTTATTATACTCTAGAACATTCCCTGTAATTGCTCAGGCAGAGGTGAAAACAATTTTGAAAGGAACAGGAGATAATTATATTAGAGAAAGAGCAGCAAATAAAGATTCACATCATGAGTAATAAAGTAATATACGCCATTTATAATGACGATGATATTTTGATGGATGCAGTAAAGAAAACCAGAGCTGCACATCATCATATTGAAGAAGTTTTTACTCCATTCCCAGTTCACGGATTGGATAAAGCTATGGGATTAGCACCAACTAGATTAGCAATTTGTGCTTTCTTATACGGTTGTGTTGGTATCTCTGTTGCAACAACAATGATGAGTTATATTATGATTCATGACTGGCCACAAGATATTGGTGGAAAACCAAGTTTCAGTTTCATTCAAAATATGCCGGCATTTGTGCCTATTATGTTTGAGATGACTGTATTTTTTGCTGCCCACTTAATGGTTATTACTTTTTATATGAGAAGTAGATTATGGCCATTTAAAGAAGCTGAAAATCCTGATGTAAGAACAACAGATGACCATTTTTTAATGGAAGTTGCTGTAAACGATAACGAAGCAGAACTAGTTTCTTTTTTCGAAGGTACAGGAGCAGTTGAAGTTAAAGTAATTGAAAAGAATTAATTGTAGCTATGAAAAGGATATATAAAATAACACTTTTAGTTGGTATAACTATTTTAGTTTCATCATGCCACAATAATTCGGCACCAAACTATCAGTATTTCCCTAATATGTATGAGTCTGTGGCTTACGAGCCATATACAGAGGCAAAAATATTTAAAGGTGGAAAAGAAGGACAGCTTCCTGTAGAAGGAACTATCAATAGAGGTTTTGAACCTTACGAGTATGAGAATTCAACGGCTGGTTATGAATTGGCGAAAGCAAATTTAAAATCACCTTTGACTGAAGCAGAAAAAAGTTCTGAAAAAGGAAAAGAGCTTTTCGAAATTTACTGTATCAGTTGTCACGGTGCAACTGGAAACGGTAAAGGTAAATTGGTTGAAAGAGAAAAATTTCTTGGAGTACCTAGCTATAAAGACAGAGTTATCACAGAAGGAAGTATCTTTCACGTTGAAACTTATGGTTTAAATGCAATGGGTTCACATGCAAATCAATTAAGTGCCCACGAACGTTGGTTAGTTGCTGACTATGTTCTGAAACTAAAAAGCCAATTATAATTGTTGAACAAACTGATCGTAATAGATATGTATACATTTTCAAGTAAATTAAAAACTTTTTCTATCATCCTAATGGCCGTTGGTTTATTAGGGATTGGGTATGGTTTTTTAAGTGCGCCTAAAGATATTCAAGAAGTTGAAAAAATACTAGCTGCAGATGCACATGGTTCTCATGGTGCTGCACATGCAGAAGCTCCGGCAGCTTCTCATGAGGCTGCAGGTCACGAAGCTACAGCAGCTTCACATGATTCACACGAAGGTGCAGCACACGCAGAAACTCCGGCAGCTTCTCCTGAAGTTGCAGGTCATGAAGCTACAGAAGCAGCACATGATGCTCACGCAGATACTGCACACGCAGAAGCTCCAGTAGCTTCTCCTGAAGTTGCAAAAGCTTCACATGATTCACACGAAGGTGGGGAGCATGCTAAAGTTGATGGTGCTGGTGAGCATGAAAAACATTTAAAACACGTATTGCACCAATTGCAAAACAAACCTTGGTCAGCATTATATGTTGCGGCTATTTTCTTCTTGCTGCTTTCTATGGGAGTTTTAGCATTTTATGCTATCCAACAAGTGGCACAAGCAGGATGGTCTCCGGTTTTGTTCAGAGTTATGCAAGGAATAACAGCTTACTTACCTGTAGGTTCTGTAGTTTTCTTTATAATTTTAGTTTTATGCGGACTTCACTTTAATCATATTTTCGTATGGTTAGGAGAAGGAGTAACAGATCCTAAGAGCGAGAATTACGATGCTATTATAGCAGGTAAAGCAGGTTACTTAAACTTTCCTTTCTGGATTATTAGAGCAGCTATCTTTTTATTAGGATGGAACTTATACCGTTACTATTCTAGAAAAAACTGTTTAGCTCAGGACGAAGCTAATGATGATTTGTACTACAAAAAGAATTTCAACTATTCTGCGGGATTTTTAGTTTTCTTTATCGTATCTGAGTCTATCATGTCTTGGGATTGGATTATGTCATTTGACCCACACTGGTTCAGTACTTTGTTTGGTTGGTATGTATTCGCTTCTTTCTTTGTAAGTGGTATTACTACAATCGCTTTAGTTACTATATACTTAAAATCTAAAGGATACTTAGAATTCGTAAATACAAGTCACATTCACGATTTAGCTAAATTTATGTTTGGTATCAGTGTATTCTGGACCTACTTATGGTTCTCTCAATTCATGTTGATCTGGTACGCTAATATTCCTGAAGAGGTAACGTATTTCGTAACAAGAATCCAATTATACAACCTTCCTTTCTTTGGAGCTGTTGTTATGAACTTTGTTTTCCCATTGTTAATATTAATTAATACTGATTTCAAACGTCTAAGCTGGGTTATCGTAATGGCTGGTGTTGTAATCTTATTAGGTCACTACCTTGATTTCTTTAATATGATTATGCCTGGTACTGTTGGAGATAAATGGTTTATTGGAGTTTCTGAAATTGCATCTATTCTTTTCTTCTTAGGTTTGTTTATTTTTGCTGTATTTACTGCATTAACTAAATCTCCTTTGTTAGCAAAAAGAAATCCTTTCATAGAAGAAAGTAAACATTTTCATTATTAATATTTAAAGAGATAAACAGATGACAAGTTTGTTGGTAATTATAGTTTTAGTTTTATTAGCAGTTGCATTATGGCAATTGACCAGAATATTTGATCTTACTCAGGTAGGAGCTTCTTCTGACGATTCTCAGGTTGCATCTGATAATGATAATAATATTCAAGGATATATTATGTTTGGCTTTTTAGCTTTCATCTATATATTTACGATTTACGGTTTACTAAAATGGGGTAATTTAGCACTTCATACACCTGCTTCTGAGCACGGTATTTTAGTAGATAGTTTAATGAACATTACTTGGGTTTTAATTTTTATAGTTCAGGCTATTACACAAGGTTTATTATACTGGTTTTCTTTTAAAAACAGAGGACATAAAGATAGAAAAGCATTGTTTTTTGCTGACAGTAACAAATTAGAGGCAATGTGGAGTATTATTCCATCTGTAGTTTTAGCTTGTTTAATTCTTTACGGATTGTATGCTTGGAACAACATTATGTTTGTTGATAAAGATGAAGATGTTATTGAAATTGAATTATATGCTCAACAGTTTAAATGGACAGCAAGATATGCCGGAAACGATAATACTTTAGGAAAAGCAAACGTTCGTTTGATTGAAGGTATTAATACTTTAGGTGTTGATATGTCAGATAAAAATTCTGAAGATGATATTATTGTAAGTGAATTGCATATTCCAAAAGGTAAAAAAGTACATTTCAAAATGCGTTCACAAGACGTATTACACTCTGCTTACATGCCTCACTTTAGAGCGCAGATGAACTGTGTACCGGGAATGGTTACTGAATTTGCATTCGTTCCTACTTATACTACTGCTGAATACAGAGAGTTGCCATTTATGGTTGAAAAAGTAGCACACATCAACAAACTTAGAGCTGAAAAAAGCCTTGAGTTAGTTGCTAAAGGTGGTACCGCTCTAGATCCTTATACATTTGATTATTTATTATTGTGTAATAAAATTTGTGGAGCTTCACACTACAACATGCAAATGAAAGTGGTAGTTGATACTCCTGAAGATTATAAAAAATGGTTAAGCGAAAAAACAACTTTATCTCAGGATATTAAAGCGGCTGCCGCTGCTGAAAAACCTGCGGAAGGTGCTAAAGCAAACACTACAGATAGTACAGCGAAAGATACAGTAAAAGCAGTTATTGATACTGTAAAAGCTGTTATTGCTAAAGTGGCTACGAAATAATATTTATTAAGAAAATTTAAAGTATACATATATGTCAGCAGAAGCACACGATCACGGACACGAACACGATCACGAGCACGAACATCACCATAAGGACACTTTCATTACCAAATATATATTTAGTATTGATCACAAAATGATTGCCAAACAATACTTGATTACAGGTATTATTATGGGGATTATCGGTATTGCAATGTCATTGCTTTTCAGAATGCAATTGGCTTGGCCGGAAGAGTCTTTTAAAATATTTAATGTTTTATTAGGAGATAAATTTGCACCGGACGGTGTAATGGCTAATGATATTTATCTGGCTTTAGTTACAATTCACGGTACCATCATGGTATTCTTTGTACTGACGGCAGGTTTGAGTGGAACGTTTAGTAACTTACTTATTCCACTTCAAATTGGAGCAAGAGATATGGCTTCCGGATTTATGAACATGATTTCATACTGGTTGTTTTTCTTATCTGCTGTAATAATGTTGTCTTCTCTATTTGTTGAGGCTGGACCAGCTTCTGCAGGTTGGACAATTTACCCACCTTTAAGTGCTTTACCACAAGCGATCCCTGGATCAGGTACAGGTATGACTTTATGGTTAGTTTCAATGGCGATCTTCATTGCATCTTCTTTAATGGGATCTTTGAACTACATTGTAACGGTTATCAACTTAAGAACTAAAGGAATGTCTATGACAAGACTTCCACTTACAATCTGGACATTTTTCGTAACAGCTATTATTGGTGTTATTTCATTCCCGGTATTGTTATCTGCAGCATTATTATTGATTTTTGATAGAAGTTTCGGAACTTCATTCTTCTTATCTGATATTTATATCGCAGGAGAGGTTTTACATTACCAAGGAGGTTCTCCGGTTTTGTTTGAGCACTTATTCTGGTTCTTAGGACACCCTGAGGTATATATTGTAATTTTACCTGCAATGGGACTTGTTTCTGAAATTATGGCTACGAACTCTCGTAAACCAATCTTCGGATACAGAGCGATGATTATGTCAGTTCTTGCAATTGCCTTTTTATCTACAATTGTTTGGGGTCACCACATGTTTATTTCAGGTATGAATCCTTTCTTAGGATCTGTATTTACTTTTACTACTTTATTGATTGCAATTCCTTCTGCTGTAAAAGCGTTTAACTGGATTACGACTTTATGGAAAGGTAACTTACAATTCAACCCTGCAATGTTATTCTCTATCGGAATGGTTTCTACTTTCATCACTGGAGGTTTAACAGGGATTATTTTAGGAGATAGTACTTTAGATATTAACGTTCACGATACATACTTTGTAATTGCTCACTTTCACTTAGTAATGGGTATCTCTGCACTTTACGGAATGTTTGCTGGTATTTACCACTGGTTCCCTAAAATGTACGGAAGAATGTTAAACAAAAACTTAGGTTATATTCACTTTTGGATTACAGCAGTTTGTGCTTACGGAGTATTCTTCCCAATGCACTTTATTGGATTAGCTGGTTTACCAAGACGTTATTATACCAATACAAACTTCCCATTATTTGACGATTTGCAAAATGTGAATGTATTGATTACAACATTTGCTCTTGTTGGAGGAGTATTCCAATTAGTATTCTTATACAACTTCTTTAGCAGTATTTTCTACGGTAAAAAAGCAGTTCAGAATCCTTGGAAATCTACAACATTAGAGTGGACTACTCCTGTAGAACACATCCACGGTAACTGGCCAGGAGAAATTCCTCATGTATACCGTTGGCCATATGACTACAGTAACCCGAATCACGATGTAGATTTTGTTCCTCAAAATGTACCGATGAAAGAAGGTGAAGAAGTTTTACACCACTAAAAATATTTTAAAGAGACTGTCTGAAAAGACAGTCTCTTTTGTTTTACACAAGTTTTATTAGTGAGCATGATATAAGATTTGCTGTTTTTTAACCGCAAGGGGCGCAAAGGAAAAACGCAAAGTCCGCAAAGTTTAGTTATAGCTTTGCGGACTTTGCGTTTTTTATTAGGATAAAAAGCCGGATCGGGTGTAAAAGTTAAGGATTGGGCAAAAAAAAAACGTAAAAAATAAAAGCACTCCATCTTAATCGATCATATTGCTTTTCATTATAAAAGATCCGTTTTTGTCAGCGTTTTTGCTATTGCAAATCCGCATCATCCGCGTCCAGTTTTACATAATAGTTGTCTACAACTGTTGCAATTTAATTTCAGACACGGATTGAACAGATTCGTTATCACGAAGACACGGATTAAAAAGGATTTAAAGTTCTTCCAAATGAAATTTAAACGGGCATTTAGCGAAGTTTTTATTTCCCCACGGCTTCCAGATTTTATCTTTTTTCGGCAAGTAGTTTAAAGTAAATCTAAAATGAACTTAAATCACTTACATGGTTTTAGTATACTTTTTATTTAATCCCCAACTTTTGCACTTGATCCAAAATTCCTTTTAGTAGTTTAACATTTTTTCAAATCCAAAGTAAAGACAAGGAATACAAAGCCAACTCTAAAATGGACTTACATAACTTATATGGTTAAAAAATTCAAAGAGAAAGCATGTATTCGGACTTGATTTGCAAGAATTGTTTTTTAGTGTGTCACTTTTTTTGAAAAAACTGCTTTTTCGATGTAACAAATACTATAGCACTGCATCAAAAGGAAAACCTTTAAAAAACTAAACATTATGAAAACTAAATCAATTTTACTTATCGTATGCATGCTTCTTATTTCTAAAACTGTTTTTTCTCAAACTGCCTTTAAGGTAGAAGTAAAAGGAAAAGGAGCCCCTGTTTTATTATTCCCTGGTTTTGGTTGTACAGGAGAAGTGTGGAAGGAGACCGTAGCCGAACTTTCTAAAACTAACGAATGTCACATTTTTACTTTTGCGGGATTTGGGACTGTTCCTCCAATAGATACCCCTTGGCTCTCTACGATAAAAAATGAAGTTATATCTTATGTAAAAACCAAAGACCTAAAAAAAGCCACCTTAATAGGTCATAGTTTGGGAGGGACTTTAAGTTTATGGTTAGCAGCAGAAGAAACGAATCTGTTCAAAGCAGTAATTATTGTGGATGCTTTGCCTGCAAGTGCGGCATTGATGATTCCGAATTACAAAGGAGATGTGATTCCTTATGACAATCCACAAAGTAAAATGATGTTGGCCATGGATCAAAATGCGTTTAAAGCAATGAATGCTCAGTCGACTCCATACATGTGTCTAAACAAAGAAAAGCAAAAAACAATCAACGAATGGATGAATGTTGCCGATAGAAAAACTTTTGTATACGGTTACATTGATATGCTTAATTTAGATTTGAGAAAAGAAATTGCCAAAATAAAAATTCCGGTTGTAATTTTAGCTGCCACAAATCCGGATCTTAGTACAGTTCAAAAAACGTATACAGCGCAGTATGAAAACCTGCCGTCTGTTAAAATTTATTATGCAGAAAAGGCCGCTCATTTTGTGATGTACGATCAGCCGGAGTGGTATATGGAAAAAATTAAATCAGAAATAAAATAAGGTGGTCAAAAAAGAGCAATTTAACGATATATACAACAAGCATTACGCTAAAGTATTTCGACTGTGCAAAGGTTATTTTTGCGGAGAGATCGCATTGGCTTCTGATGCTACTCAGGAAATTTTCATTAAAGTTTGGGAGAATTTAGACACATTCCGAAATGAATCCAGAATTAGTACATGGATTTATAGGATAGCGGTAAACACCTGTCTTCTTTACTTGCGAAAATCAGCTACGAGGAAGGAAATTCGAACTGATATTTTACCTCAGGTTGTTTTAGAAAGCTATTCGAATGAAAAAGAAGAGCAACTTCAACAAATGTATCGATGCATACAAAAGCTTGAAGAAACAAACAAAATGATCATCCTGATGACCTTAGACGGAATCGATTATCCGGAGATAGCAGCAGTAATCGGGATCACCGAAGAAACACTTCGAGTTAGAATTCATCGAATTAAAAAAAGTTTAACTCAATGCGTACAACAATGAAAACATTTGAAGACTTACAAAATATTTGGGATCAGCAAACAGGACCCGAAGTAGTACCAACAGCCTCCGAGATTATTAAAAAAGGGGAGGCACACACAAAAAAAATTAAACACAATCATCTTTGGACGAGAATTATTCTAAGTCTGACTTCAATTGTATTAATCATTTATTATGTTTGGGTTGGGGCATATAAGCAGACCTTATTCAGTTTAGGATTGGGGATTATGATTTCTATGCTTTTAATTCGAATTGTTTTGGAGTGGACTAGTGCGAGAAAATTAGAAAACTTAAAAGCAGATGTGACCTTATTAGAATACAGTAAACAAGCACATCAGTTTTATGAGTGGAGAAAGAAAATTCATTATATCTTCACACCTATAGTTTATCTGAGTTATATGGCGGGTTTTGCTTTTCTTTTGCCCATTTTTAAAGAAAGTTTTTCCAATGGATTTTATCTTTATATCGTGTTCAGTGGATTCGGGTTTTTACTTTTCTTTGGATTAGTAATGATCAGAATAATTAGAAGAGAAATGAAACTTTTAGATTTCTTAAAAAATATGTCTTAGAAAAATACAGACACGACTTTCTAAAAGGCATAATTGAAGATCCGAGGATTAATAGACTTAAAAATTCATAAGTCAATTTTTTAAGGACTGAGAAAATAACAACATCCAAATCCCGCTGTGATCACAATCATTGTCGGGATTTGGATTTTTATTTGGAATTTAACTGTTTTACAAACTGATTACTTTGTTTATCTTTGTAAGATGAATGAAAACCTAGATCCTACCACAAAAGGATACAACCCGGAAGAGCTAGATCTTGAAAAAAGATTGCGTCCCCTGTCATTTGATGATTTTGCCGGACAAGACCAAGTTTTAGAAAACTTAAAGGTTTTTGTTGCAGCAGCCAATCAACGTGGCGAGGCTTTAGATCACGCCTTGTTTCATGGTCCTCCCGGACTTGGTAAAACAACATTGGCTAATATTTTGGCTAATGAACTTCAGGTTGGAATAAAAATCACCTCGGGTCCCGTTTTAGATAAACCCGGAGACTTGGCCGGTTTGCTTACTAATCTTGATGAAAGAGATGTTTTGTTCATTGATGAAATTCATCGTCTGAGCCCAATTGTCGAAGAATATTTGTATTCGGCAATGGAGGATTTTAAAATTGATATTATGATTGAATCTGGTCCAAATGCCAGAACCGTTCAGATCAATTTGAATCCTTTTACTTTAATTGGAGCCACAACGCGATCCGGATTACTGACAGCACCGATGCGTGCGCGTTTCGGAATCTCCTCTCGTTTACAATATTATACTACCGAACTTTTAACGACTATTGTCGAGCGAAGTGCTTCTATATTAAAAATGCCAATTTCACTTGAAGCTGCTATCGAAATTGCCGGACGCAGCAGAGGTACACCTCGTATTGCAAATGCGTTACTGCGCCGAGTTCGTGATTTTGCACAGATAAAAGGGAATGGAACTATTGACATAGAGATTGCGCGTTATGCCTTGAAAGCATTACATGTCGATGCCCACGGTCTTGATGAAATGGATAATAAAATTTTACTGACTATCATTAATAAATTTAAAGGAGGTCCGGTTGGTTTGTCTACTTTGGCAACAGCAGTATCCGAAAGTAGTGAAACGATAGAAGAAGTATATGAACCTTTCCTAATTCAGGAAGGTTTTATTATGCGTACGCCACGTGGAAGAGAAGTCACAGATAAAGCGTATAAACATCTAGGTAAAATCAATACAAATATTCAGGGCGGATTATTTTAATTCTTTTGAAAATGTCTAAGCATACAAAATACAGTTACCCGGAGAAACTTTCCATTCTCCGGTTCTTTTTAGATGCTGAAGGGGTTCGTAAAAATCCTATTCCGTTTCATAAAAGATACTTTGATAGGTTTGGTGATTCCTTTTCCATTCAAATTGGACGTTCACAACATATCATTTTATCAAGAGATAATGAAGTTGCTCAATATATATTACAGAAAAATCAGAAGAATTACCATAAGTCAAGGTTTCAGTCTGTTTATCTTTCGAAGTATTTAGGGAAAGGACTTTTGACGGTTGATGGGGATTTTTGGTTAAAACAAAGAAGGCTTATTCAACCTGCTTTTCACAAACAAAAAATGAATCAGCTTGTCGAGACCATGAGACAGACCATTGTTTCGGAGATGGACGGTCTGGCTGAAGAACAAAAAGTGGATCTTTTTCCGATAATGAGTGAGCTGGCATTTAATGTCGTGGCCAAATCATTATTCCAATTTTCAATTGCGGAAGAGAAATTAGATCGGATAAAATTTATTATTGAAGAAGTTCAAAACTTCCTCATCAAAGAAATTAGGCTTCCTCATAAAGCCTGGTGGTTTTCGGTTAGCGGTCAGGTAAAAAAACACCTGGAATTAGCAGAAGAGAATAATACAATTATTCAGGAAATTATCGAAGAAAGAGTGGCTTCTAAAACCGAAATTAATGATTTGCTTAACATGCTTCTGGAAACACGTTATGAAGATAGCGGCGAAGGAATGTCAACTCAGCAATTGATAGATGAGATAAAGATTCTTTTTACGGCAGGACACGAAACGACAGCCAATGCTTTGACTTTTACATTACATCTTTTGGGTAATAACTCTGATGTGCAGCAAAAAGTTTTGGAGGAGATTCTTAAAATCGAAGTTGAAACCGAGGATGTTGTCGAACAACTTCAGAAAATGACCTATACAAATGCCGTTTTAAACGAATCGATGCGACTGTATCCGCCAGCCTGGATTACAGACAGGCAAAATGTTGAAGACGATACTTTAGGAGGGTATAATATAAAAAAAGGAACTTTAATTGGAGTTTCTTTTTATGAGTTACATCGAAATGTGAAGTACTGGGAAAACCCCGATGACTTTAATCCCGAGCGATTTCTGGGAGAGCAGAAAAAGCAATCAATGCCTTATTTTTACCCTTTTGGTGCCGGACCCAGAATGTGTATTGGAGCCGGGTTTGCGATCTACGAAATGTGTTTGGCAATTGCTCATATCGTTAAAAAATACAAGATTACTTCCGTGGAAACTACGGTTCAGTTTAATCCGTTAATTACCTTAAAACCGGTGGGTGTAGAAGTTGTTTTTTCAAAGAGATAATGATTAATTCTAAAGAGACATATTCAAAATTTATCAAGGAAGAGGCAAAAAGACTTGGTTTCTTATCTTGTGGAATCTCTAAAGCTGGTTTTTTAGAGCAGGAAGCCCCGCGTCTGGAAAATTGGTTGAAGAAAAACCATAACGGTCAGATGGCTTATATGGAAAATTATTTTGATAAACGTTTAGATCCTACCTTATTGGTTGATGATGCCAAAAGTGTTGTCTCTCTTTTGCTTAATTATTATCCCGAAGAAGTTCAAAATCAGGAAAGTTTTAAAATATCAAAATACGCTTACGGGCAAGATTATCATACAGTCATAAAAGAAAAGCTAAAAGAGTTTCTTTTCTCGATTCAGGAACATATTGGCGAAGTTTCGGGTCGTGCATTTGTTGATTCGGCACCTGTTTTAGACAAAGCGTGGGCTGCCAAAAGCGGTTTGGGCTGGATTGGTAAAAACAGTAATCTGCTCACTCAAAAAGTAGGATCCTTTTATTTTATCGCCGAGCTTATTTTAGATCTTGATCTGGAATACGATCACGCCACAACAGATCATTGTGGTTCCTGCACCGCCTGCATCGATGCTTGTCCAACACAAGCAATAGTGGCTCCATATGTGGTGGATGGGAGTAAGTGTATTTCGTATTATACGATTGAACTCAAAGAAAATATCCCAATGGAAATGAAGGGTAAATTCGATGAATGGGCATTTGGCTGTGATACCTGCCAGGATGTTTGCCCTTGGAATCGGTTCTCCAAACCGCATTCAGAGCCCTTATTTAACCCCAATCCCGAAGTACTCTCTTTCTCCAAAAAAGACTGGATTGAAATTACCGAAGAAACATTTCGAGCAGTCTTTAAAAATTCACCTATTAAGAGGGCGAAATTTGATGGACTTAAACGTAACATTAAATTTCTCGAATAAAATTTATAAAAATTCCAATTTTTTAAATTCCAAATTCCAACTTCTGGGTAGAAACTGTGACTGCAAACTGTGACTGCTCTGTTTTATGATTTCAGATTTAGACTGCTAACTGTGATTGAAAACTGCGACTGAAAACTACGACCGTAAATACATTCCTTGATAACAGCACTAGCCCTTAGAATGTCATCTCGACGAAGGAGAGATCACACCAGCAAATCACACACAGTTGTCGAATATAGGATGTGATTTTTCTTTTGTTGAAATGATACAAACAAAGGAAGAGCTGTTGACGAATATAAGATGTGATCTCTCCTTCGTCGAGATGACACAAAAAGTAAGTATTGTTGTCGAATAATAGGATGTGATCTCTCCTTCGTCGAGATGACACAAACAGAGAGAAATTAGCTGTCTGTTGCAAGAAAAAAAATAACGTCCCTTGTCTTTACTTTGCGATTAAAAAATTAAAAGCAAGTTTTACAAAGGTTTTTATCACTTTGAAAACCGCTATTTTTTTGACGCAAAGAGCACAAAGTTTTTCTTTTTCACGCAGATTTAGCAGATTGAACAGATTTTTTATAAGAGGTAAACAGATCAGCCAAATCTGCTAAATCTGCGTGAAAAAAAAGTAGGTACAAAATTTAAAAGGATTTACTATACCATAATTTAACTTCGTGCCCCTTGCATAAAACCTTGTGAACTTTGTGGTTAAATTCGCAACAAAAGTCCTTAATCCCCAAAAACCTGTCTTTTCTGCAAAAAAGCTTTAGAAATAGTCTGCTTCTTTATTGGAAAAATCTAAAATCTAAAAATTAGGTGTATTATGTTTAAAATGAGTTGGTTGTGTTATGAAAAATAACAATATTTGTTATTTCTGTTCCTTTTTTTTTAACTTTATAGAACTAAAATTTTTCAGATATGACTGTAGATCAAATACTAAACGCAAAAGGGAAAAATGTTTATTCCGTGCTTTCAACGACGACTGTTTATGAAGCACTGAAAGTAATGGGAGAAAAAAACATAGGAGCAATTCTGGTTATAGACGGATCCGATTTAAAAGGAATATTGTCCGAAAGAGATTATGCCCGAAAAATTGTTTTGAAAGACAAATCTTCAAAAGAGACCTTTGTGCATGAAATTATGGAAACGAATGTTTTTTCGGTACAACTTTCTAACAAAATTGAAGATTGTATGGAGCTTATGAGCACAAAGCGTATCAGACATTTACCGGTTTTGGAAAACGGAATTGTAGTCGGAATCATTTCTATCAGTGATGTTGTTAAGGCAATTATAGAAATTCAGAAAGATACTATTAATCACTTAAATTCTTATATTTCGCAGTAAGTGAAATTCAAAAAATAAACTTTAAAAAATAGTCCAAATCTTGCTGGACTATTTTTTTTTGGATTACGAAAACGTTATTTTAACAAAAGAAAGCAACAAAAACATGCCATTTTAAGCGAAGACTTATATCTTTGTAAGCTAGAATAAAAGCTAAAAACAATGAATAAAGACAGTAAAAGAGAAGAGGCGTTATTATATCATTCGAAGCCGACTCCCGGAAAAATTCAAGTAGTTCCAACAAAAAAATATGCAACTCAAAGAGATCTATCTTTGGCATACTCACCAGGTGTTGCTGAGCCATGTTTAGAAATTGCAAAAAATGTTGACGACGTATACAAATACACAGCAAAAGGAAATTTAGTTGCTGTAATTTCAAACGGTACAGCCGTTTTAGGACTTGGGGACATTGGTCCGGAAGCTTCTAAACCAGTTATGGAAGGAAAAGGTTTGTTGTTTAAAATATTCTCTGACATTGACGTTTTTGATATTGAAATCGGAACAAAAGATGTGGAAGAATTTATTCAGACCGTAAAAAATATTGCTCCAACTTTCGGAGGAATCAATTTGGAAGATATCAAAGCACCAGAGTCTTTTGAAATCGAAAGAAGATTGGTAGAAGAATTGGATATTCCTGTAATGCACGATGATCAACATGGTACGGCAATTATTTCGTCTGCTGCATTGATCAATGCACTTGAATTGGCAGGAAAAAAAGCAGAAGATGTAAAAATGGTAGTTTCCGGTGCAGGTTCGGCTGCATTGGCATGTGCTGATTTATATGTTTTGTTAGGAGTAAAAGTAGAGAATATCTTAATGTTTAATAGTAAAGGACTTTTAACAAAAGACAATCCTTCTTTATCAAGCTTACAACTAAAATATGCTGTTGATATCGCTCCAATCGATTTAGCAGAAGCTTTAAAAGGAGCAGATATTTTCTTAGGATTATCTTCAGGCGATATCATGTCAGCAGAAATGTTGTTGACTATGGCTGATAATCCTATCGTTTTTGCCATGGCAAATCCAAATCCTGAGATTAGTTATACTTTAGCGGTTGAGACGCGTAAAGATGTTATTATGGCTACAGGGCGTTCGGATTTTCCTAATCAGGTAAACAACGTTTTAGGTTTTCCTTATATTTTTAGAGGAGCTTTAGATGTTAGAGCTACTAAAATTAATGAGGCTATGAAAATGGCAGCTGTTAAAGCATTGGCTTTATTAGCAAAAGAACCAGTTCCGGAGCAAGTAAATGTGGCATACGGAGCAACAAAATTAGGTTTCGGTACAGAATATATCATTCCTAAGCCATTTGACCCTAGATTGATTACAGTAGTAGCACCGGCGGTTGCAAAAGCAGCAATGGAATCCGGTGTTGCAAAAAATCCTATTACAGACTGGGCAGCTTATGAAGAGGTGCTTTTGGAAAGAATGGGGAATGATAATAAAATGGTACGTTTGATTACAAACCGTGCTAAATTAAACCCAAAAAGAATTGTTTTTGCAGAGGCAGATCAGTTAAATGTTTTAAAAGCAGCTCAAATTGTTTATGAAGATGGTATTGGTTTCCCTATTTTGTTAGGAAACAAAGAATCAATCTTAGAACTTAAAGAAGAATTAGGTTTTGATGCTGAACTTGAGATCATTGATCCTAAAACTCCAGAAGAGGAAGCAAGAAGAAACAGATTTGCTAATTCGTATTGGACAACAAGAGAAAGAAGAGGTATTTCATTGCTTGACGCTCAGAAATTCATGCGTGAGAGAAACTACTTTGCAGCGATGATGGTGAATGAAGGTGAAGCTGATGCTTTGGTTACCGGATATTCAAGAAGTTATCCAAGTGTGGTAAAACCGATGTTACAATTGGTAGAAAAAGCACAAGGAGCTTCATTAGTAGCAACAGCAAACATGATGTTGACTTCTCGTGGACCAATGTTTTTATCAGATACCGCAATCAATATCAATCCTTCAGCTCAAGATATGGTAAATATCGCTGTGATGACTGCTAAAACGGCAAGGATGTTTGGAGTTGAGCCTGTTATTGCAATGGTTTCTTTTTCAAATTTTGGTTCTTCTACAAGCGAAAGTGCTTCAAAAGTAAGAGAAGCAGTAGCTTATTTGCATAAGAACTACCCTGATATGATCGTTGATGGAGAAATTCAGGCAGATTTTGCTTTGAATCCGGAAATGCTTAAAGAAAAATTCCCGTTCTCTAAATTGGCAGGAAAAAAAGTAAACACTTTAATTTTTCCAAACTTAGAATCAGCGAATATTACTTATAAAATGTTAAAAGAATTGTATAAAGTAAATTCAATCGGTCCGATTATGATGGGTCTGGGTAAACCGGTTCACATTTTCCAATTAGGAGCAAGTGTTGAAGAAATGGTTAATATGGCTGCAATTGCGGTTATTGATGCTCAGGAAAAAGAAAGTAAAAAAAATAAATTAGCTAAGTAGTATATATAGTTAGGAACTGTTAATGTTGTCTTATTTTTATTATATTTGACAATAACAAATTATACTATGATAGCACATTTGCAAGGGAAATTAGTAGAAAAAAACCCCACGGAAGTCGTAATTGACTGTGGTGGAGTGGGTTATCATGTTAATATATCCCTACACACATTTTCTTTGCTTCCCAATGCTGATTTTATAAAATTGTATACGCATCTTCAAATCAAAGAAGATGCGCATACTTTATTTGGTTTTGTAGAAAAATCAGAACGAGAAATATTCAGAATGTTATTATCCGTTTCGGGGATAGGGGCTAATATTGCCAGAACAATGTTATCTTCAATAGAGCCAAAACAAATTATAAACGCCATTGCCTCTGGGGATGTTGGAGTGATACAATCTATAAAAGGGATTGGAAACAAAACGGCACAGAGAGTTATACTTGATTTAAAAGAAAAAGTGTTAAAATTGTACGATTTGGACGAAGTTTCAGTGGTTCAGAACAATACAAACCGTGATGAAGCGTTATCTGCTTTGGAGGTTTTAGGTTTTGTTCGTAAAACTTCAGAAAAAGTAGTCGAAAAAATCGTAAAAGAAGATCCGGAGGCGACTGTCGAAACGATCATTAAAAAAGCATTAAAAAGCTTATAAACTCAATTTATATAAACGAATTGTATGCGTAAAATTTGTATTTTTTTACTGGTTTTATTTTGCGGTAATGTTTTGCGGGCGCAAGTAAATCCAGCAGTTCAAGATACAACTAAAACTCAATTTTCTGTTGGGAAATTAGAGTTAGAAAACCCACCCAGTATACTTTCGGCTTATAAATATGATCCCATTACAGACCGTTACATTTATACCAAATCGGTAGATGGGTTCTCTATTAATTATCCAATTGTCTTAACGCCAAAAGAGTACGAAGCTTTAGTTTTGAAAGAATCCAGAAGAGATTATTTCAGAAAAAAATCGGATGCGATTGATGGTAAAAAATCAGGAAGTGAAGCCGCCAAAAAGGATTTACTACCCCGATATTATATTAATTCAAGTCTTTTCGAAAGCATTTTTGGGAGTAATACAATTGATGTAAAGCCCACAGGATCAGTTGAAATGGATCTTGGGATTCGCTATACCAAACAAGACAATCCTTCTTTTTCTCCAAGAAACCGATCCAATCTAACCTTTGACTTTGATCAGAGGATTAGTATGAGTTTAATGGGTAAAGTGGGAACGAGATTAGAGGTAAACGCTAATTACGACACCCAATCTACATTTGCTTTTCAAAACTTATTCAAACTGGCTTATACGCCTTCAGAGGATGATATTGTTCAGAAAATTGAAGTTGGTAATGTTAGCATGCCACTGAATAGTACTTTAATCAGAGGAGCTCAAAGTTTGTTTGGGGTAAAAGCACAACTGCAATTTGGGAAGACAACTATTACCGGAGTTTTCTCAGAACAAAAGTCACAAACCAAGAGTATAGTTGCAGAAGGTGGCGGTACGGTTCAGAATTTTGATTTGTATGCTTTAGATTATGATAATGACAGACACTTCTTTTTATCTCAATACTTTAGAAATAAATACGATGCCTCTTTAAAGAAGTATCCCTTTATTGACAGTCGTGCTCAGATCACAAGACTTGAAGTTTGGGTAACCAATAAACAAAACAGAGTAAGTACAACCAATAATAACTTGCGTAATGTTATCGCACTTCAGGATTTAGGAGAAGCACAAATTCAGGGAATTCCGGATAATGAAGTGGTAGTGATAGGGAGTACAGCAAACTTTTTTGTGGCTGGAATCGGTACGCCAAGTGACAATAAAAATAACAAATACGATCCGGCGACTATAGGTACCGGTGGTTTTTTGAATCAGAACGTTAGGGAAATTGTAACGGCAAGAAAAGGTTTTAATGTAGATGTAAGCGAAGGAACCGATTACTCCGTATTGGAAAATGCCCGTAAATTAACCACGAATGAGTATACTTTTAATGCACAATTAGGATATATTTCTTTGCAACAGCGTTTGGCAAATGATGAAATTTTGGCCGTAGCTTTTGAATATACTATTGGAGGTGTCGTATATCGTGTAGGAGAATTTGGTAGTGATGGTGTTGATGGTACTTTAGTGACAGGAAATAATACCCCGAATCAAACCATTATTACGCAGAGTTTGATTTTGAAAATGCTGAAAAGCAGTTTGACAAACGTAAAAAATCCGGTTTGGAATTTGATGATGAAAAACGTTTATCAGATCCCTCAGGCTTATCAGATCAAACAAGACGATTTCAGGTTAAATATTCTTTATACAGACCCATCTCCTATAAATTATATTAGTCCGGTTACGGGAACTCATTTCCCGGATGATGATCCTGTTAATCCAAATCCGGCGAATTATTATGTGACAAAAACGCCTTTATTAAATGTCTTTAATATTGATCAGTTAAATTATAATAATGACCCTCAGAAGGGTGGAGATGGTTTTTTTGATTATATACCGGGGATTACTGTTGATGCACAAAACGGACGAATTATTTTTACAACCAAAGAGCCTTTTGGAGAACTGATGTTTCAAAAACTAAAAGGTGCAGCGGGAGAAGATTATAATAGTCCCGATACTTACAACTTAAATCAAAAGAAATACGTGTTTAGAAACATGTATAGAAATACCCAATCCGGAGCTTTGCAGGATGCCGATAAAAATAAATTCTTATTAAGAGGTAAATACAAATCTACAGGAAATAACGGTATTCCGATCGGAGCTTTTAATGTGCCGCAAGGTTCTGTTGTCGTAACAGCCGGCGGTAGAGTTTTGGTTGAAGGTATTGATTACAGTGTCGATTATCAATTAGGAAGAGTTCAGATTTTAGACCCTTCACTTCAGGCGTCCAACACACCGATTCAGGTTTCGTTAGAAAATAATTCTATTTTCGGACAACAAACCAGAAGATTTATGGGGGTGAATGTGGAGCATAAAATTTCAGACAAATTTGTTGTTGGTGGTACTTTTTTAAAAATGACAGAAAGACCCTTTACACAAAAATCAAGTTATGGTCAGGAATCTGTAAATAACACGATTTTTGGGTTTAACGGGAATTATGCAACAGAAGTTCCTTTCTTTACCAGATTGGTAAATAAACTGCCTAATATTGATACCGATGTTCCTTCTAATCTTTCCATTCGTGGTGAAGTTGCTTTTTTAAGACCTGATGCTCCAAAAGCCAGTGATTTTGAAGGAGAAGCTACGATATATATAGATGATTTTGAGGGTTCACAATCTACCATTGATATGCGCTCTGCTTATGCGTGGAGTTTAGCGTCAACACCATTTGTAAAATCAGATTTGATTGCGGATGATAAGTTTAAGGCTAGTTCAAGTACTTTAGAGTACGGGTCTAAAAGAGCAAAATTATCCTGGTATACCATTGATCCTGTTTTTTATTCGTCGAAACCATCCGGTATTTCAAATGATGATTTGTCGCTAAATACAACAAGAAGAATTTACAGTAGAGAGTTGTATCCAAATACCGATATAGCCCAGGGGCAAATACAGGTTATTAATACACTGGATTTAAGTTATTATCCGTCTGAAAGAGGTCCGTATAATAACAATCAGAACTTTAATACCGCTCCCGCTTCTTCCAATTTTGGAGGTATAATGCGTGCTATAAATTCAACGAATTTTGAACAAGGAAATGTCGAGTACATCCAATTTTGGGTACTCGATCCTTATATAGGAACGGGGCAGTCGCCAGCCAATAATACGGGAAAAATTTATTTTAACTTAGGGGAAGTTTCAGAAGATGTATTAAAAGACGGAAGAAAACAATATGAAAACGGGTTAGGACCAGATCAGTTAATGGTGAAACCACGTGCACTTTGGGGAGAAGTTCCGGCATCGCAATCTTTAATTTATGCCTTCGATACCAATGAAGGGAATCGCAGAAATCAGGACGTTGGTTTAGATGGTTTACCGGATTCCAGAGAGAGTGAGGTTTATTCTAATTATGCTTCTGAACCGGATCCGGCTGCAGATAATTATACCTACTATCTAAACAGAGAAGGAGGAGTTAAAGATCGTTATAGAAATTATAATGGTGTTGAAGGGAATTCACCTGTTAGTATCAATGACCCAAATCGTGGATCTACAACATTGCCTGACGTCGAAGATATCAATCGTGACAATACCATGAATACGATTAATGCTTATTATGAATATAGTATTGATATTAAGCCCGGAATGCAGGTAGGACAAAACTACGTTACTGATATTCGTGAGGTGAGCAATGCTGATCTGCCTAATGGAAGTACGACTAATGCAAGATGGATTCAGTTTAAAATTCCGGTATCTCAACCTGAAAATACAATAGGAAATATTACCGATTTCAGATCGATTCGATTCATGCGTATGTTTATGACTGGTTTTAGTGATGAAATGACGGTGCGTTTTGGAGCCTTGGATTTGGTAAGAGGAGAATGGAGAAGGTACACAGGAACATTAGATGCTAATGACACAAACGCAGAGGATGATAATACGGATTTTGATGTTTTAGCAGTCAACGTACAGGAGAATGCTACAAAATGCCCTGTTAATTATGTAATTCCTCCGGGAGTACGAAGAGAACAGTTGTATAATAATAATACGGTTATCAATCAAAATGAACAGTCGCTGGCTTTACGTGTTTCAGGTGGTGGATTGCAATTCAGGGATTCAAGAGCTGTTTTTAAAAATGTAAGTGTTGACATGCGTCAATACAAAAAACTAAAAATGTTTTTGCATGCTGAAGCATTGCCTAATGGAGAGCTGGAAGATGGTGAAATGATCGGATTTCTTCGTTTTGGTAACGACTTTACGCAGAACTATTATCAAGTTGAAATTCCTTTAAAAGTGACAAGACCGGCTGGTTCTTGTGCAGTAACCCCCGAAGATGTCTGGTTTGATGAAAACAGTATTGATTTGGCGCTGGAGTTGTTGACCCGTATAAAAATTAAAGCAATGCCACTCGATATTAATTCAGATAAGAGAGATATTAATGGCGTTTATTATCCCGATGATGATGCCACTGTAGCAGATGGTGATGGAGATAGTAAACTGCGATTAGGTATAAAAGGAAATCCAAATTTTGGTTTGGTTCGAAATTTAATGGTCGGAGTAAAAAGTGCTGCGGATCATAAAGATATAAAAGGAGAAGTCTGGTTTAATGAACTCCGTATGGCGGATCTGGAGAATAAAGGAGGGATGGCAGCGGTATTAAGCATCGATACCAATATGGCTGATTTTGCTACCGTTTCGGCTACCGGACGTAAAAGTACTATTGGTTTTGGATCTCTTGAACAAGGAGCAAATGAAAGAGACAGAGAAGACATACAGCAGTACAACATTGTAACTAATTTAAATTTAGGGAAGTTATTGCCTCCTAAATGGGGAATCAATTTGCCTTTTAATTATGCGATCGGAGAAGAGGTAATTACGCCCGAATATGATCCTTTTAATCAGGATATAAAATTAGATCAGTTGTTAAGAGAAACGACGAATCAGGCTGAAAAAGAAAATATCAGAACCCGTGCTGTTGATTATACAAAACGAAGAAGTATTAACTTTATTGGTGTTAGAAAAGACAGAGCTCCGGAGCAGAAACCACATGTGTATGATGTTGAGAATTTTACATTTTCACAATCCTACAATCAGGTCGAACGTCATGATTATGAAATTGAAGAGTTTCAGGACGAGCAATCGAGTACTGCGGTAAATTATGCCTATACTTTTCAACCCAAAGAAGTGGTCCCTTTTAAGAAGACCAAGTTCATGAAAAAAAGCGACTATTGGAAGATGTTAAGTGATATTAATTTCAATTACCTGCCTTCAAATGTTACCTTCAATACTAATATTTTAAGACAAAGTAATCGTCAGCAATTTAGAGAAGTTGAAGTCGAAGGAATTGGACTTAGACCACTTTACAGAAGAAATTTTGCCTTCAATTATCAATATGGTTTTGGATATAATTTGACAAAATCACTGAAACTGAATTATACGGCAGCCTCTAATAATATTGTTAGAAATTTTCTAAACGATGATAATTCGCCAAAAGAAGATTTTACAATATGGGATGATTATTTGGACATCGGAACACCAAACCAGCACATGCAACAGTTAGTGTTGAATTATGAGATTCCGATCAATAAAATTCCGGCTTTAAGTTTTGTAAAAGCAAGTTATTCGTATACGGCAGATTACAGCTGGCAACGTTCTTCAACGGCCTTTTCTGAGTATGAAGCACCAGATGGATCGGTTTATGATTTAGGAAATACTATTCAGAATGCCAACTCCAATACGTTGACAACAACCTTTAATATGGGGATGTTGTATAAATATGTTGGTCTGACGCCGGGCGGTAGAAAACCGGCAAAACCTAAGACGACAGCACCGCCAAAACCGGGAGAGAAAATTGTAAATACACCAAAACAGGTTTCGAGTAGCAGTCCTTTTTATGATGGACTTATCGGTGTGCTGACTAGCGTAAAAAACATTCAGGTTAATTATACTAAAAATAGCGGAACAGTTTTACCCGGGTATACGCCAAGCGTTGGTTTCTTCGGAACTTCAAGACCAACATTAGGATTTGTTTTTGGTAGTCAGGATGATGTACGTTATGAAGCGGCAAAAAGTGGATGGCTTACTACCTATCAGGACTTCAATCAGAGTTTTACACAAGTAACCAATACGCTTTTAAAAGTAACGGCTAACGTGGATTTGTTCCCTGATTTAAAGATTGATTTGGCGATGGACAGGGCTTATTCTCAAAACAGCTCAGAGCAATATAGTGTAAGTGAAAACGGAATGTATAATCCTTTATCACGTTACAGTTATGGTATGTTCTCGATTTCAACGGTATTGATTGGAACTTCTTTTTCAACAAGTGATGCTACTCAATCAGCCGCTTTTGATGATTTTAGAAACAATCGTTTGATAATTGCGAACAGATTGGCTGAGGGTTATTATGGGGCAGGAAATGAAATACCACGTTATAATGTTAGTGATGTTCCGGGGCCACCGTTAGATCCAACAGCCGACGATCCATTTAAAAAGAAAAGAGATATATATGCTTCAAATCAAGGATATCCTATAGGATTTGGGAAAAGTAATCAGGCTGTATTGTTACCATCATTCTTAGCGGCTTATTCCGGCAAAGATGCTTCGGGAGTATCTACCGATATTTTTAGAAGTTTTCCAATTCCAAACTGGAGTGTTAAGTACAATGGATTAATGCGCTATAAGTACTTTAAAGATAAATTTAAACGTTTTTCTCTACAGCACAATTACCGTGCTTCTTATACTATTAATCAATTTAGATCTAATTTTGATTTCTACAACCCTCCGCCACAATCAAACGGACTGGATGTAAATTACAATTTCTACAATAAGACCGTGATGTCAAATGTCAATTTGGTAGAGCAGTTTAGTCCGCTTATTCGTGTGGATTTTGAATTGAAAAGTTCATTGAGAGTACTTACGGAAATCAAAAAAGACAGAGCATTGTCCATGAGTTTTGATAATAATTTATTGACCGAGGTAAAAGGAATGGAATATATAATTGGTTTAGGGTACCGTTTCAAAGATGTTATTTTCTCTTCCAGACTTGCCGATACTCCAACGGGAATTATTAAAAGCGACATTAATATAAAAGCGGATTTCTCTTTGCGTAAAAACGAAACTTTGGTGCGTTATTTAGATTACGATAACAATCAGTTGGCCGCAGGACAAAATATATGGTCGGTAAAAGTAACGGCAGATTATTCGTTCAGTAAAAACTTAACCGCTATATTTTATTACGACCACTCGTTTTCTAAAGCGGTGATTTCAACATCATTCCCATTAACTAATATTCGATCCGGATTTACACTACGATACAATTTCGGAAATTAATTTTGAATTTCTAAAGTAGATTTCATTAGAAGATTATTACATTTGTGGCTGAAATATTCAAATATCAATTTTCAAACATAACTATTATGAGCATACCAACAAATTTAAAGTACACAAAAGATCACGAATGGATTAGCATCGAAGGAGATGTAGCAACTGTAGGAATTACTCATTTCGCTCAAAAAGAGTTAGGTGATATCGTGTACGTTGAAGTAGAAACTTTAGATCAGACCTTAGATAAAGACGAGGTTTTTGGAACTGTTGAAGCTGTAAAAACGGTTTCTGATTTGTTCTTACCATTAACTGGAGAAATTATTGCTTTTAATGATAGTTTAGAAAGTGCACCTGAAACGGTAAATTCTGATCCTTACGGAGCAGGATGGATGATCAAAATAAAAATTGCTGATGCATCAGAAATTGATTCATTGTTAAGTGACGAAGCTTATAAAGAATTAATTGGTGCCTAAACAAATATTGCTTTGCTGGGCCATTATTTGTTCCGGAATTATTAGTTATTTCTGTTTAACGGATTCCAGTAATATTCCTGCGGTAAGTTTTCCAAGCATTGACAAAGTAGTGCATTTTTGTTTTCATTTCGGATTTACGATTTCCTGGATTTTGTTTTTTAAAAAAGAATTAAAAGGAAAAAGTACAGATGATTTTAAAGCCTATCTGATTTCGTTTATCTTCTCCGTTTTCTTCGGAATTACAATCGAAATTTTGCAAGGTGTTCTTACGACTACCCGAGCGGCAGATGTAGCAGACGTTTTAGCAAATACAATTGGAAGTACGACGGCAATATTTACAGCAATAGCTTTAAAGAAGCAAATAGATAAAATATAAGAATATAAAGACCCACTTCGGTGGGTTTTTTATTGCCCAAAAATGAAGAACGGCAAGAGTGTTTTTTTTCTGAATTTTAAACGTATTTTTGTCCCCGATTATAATTCTTAATATCATGAACGTTAAGTACTATTTGGATTCTACTTACTTAAAAACAGCTTCGCAAGCGGGACTTTCTGAAGCAGCAAATCTTGCTGTGGTTAAAAAGACGATTGCCGAAGCAATTGAGGAGGGGTTTAAGCTTGTTATGATTCGTCCCGAGCATGTAAGTTTGGCTAAAGAAATGATTCTAAAAGCCAATTCGACTTTGCTTGTTGGTACTGTTATCGATTTTCCGGAAGGTAAATCAGATTTAGAAACAAAAATTAAAGAAGCAAACGAAGCAATAGCAAACGGAGCTGACGATTTGGACTTTGTATGTAATTACGAGGCTTTCAAAAATGGTGACAGTGCGCTGATAAAGGAAGAGGTTTTAATCGGTACACAAGTGGGACTGGCGCACAATAAAACCGTAAAATGGATTATTGAAGTGGCCGCTTTGACGGATAAGGAGATTATTCAGCTTTCGGCTTTGATTAAAAATGTGGTTATATCAAATTTTAAAGAAGAAAATTATACTACAGTTTTTGTGAAATCATCCACCGGTTTTTTTAAAACCAAAAATGATTTGCCAAACGGAGCTACGGTCCCAACTATAATTATGATGTTAGAAAATGCATCACCTTTATCGGTAAAAGCTGCCGGTGGAGTGCGATCGTATGATGAAGCAATAGAAATGATTCGTTTAGGAGTTAAACGCATCGGAACTTCGGCGGCAAAAGCAATTGCCAATGGAGAAAATACCTCAAATCAATATTAAATGAAAACCCAATTCTACGTGAACAAGATTTTTTTAACCTTCGTTTTTACATTATCCGCCTTGTTTGCTTTTTCGCAGGAAAATACGAATTCTTCCATTACTCCCGGTTTTGCATCAGAGCAATTTCCTGTTTTTCCTAATTGTGAAAACCTGCAATCTAAAAAACTGGAAAATTGTTTTTACAAAGAAGTGCAGGATTTTGTCTTTCATAATTTTGAAGTTCCTCAAGATTTAAAACAAGCAGAGTATAAAGGAGAAGTAAGAGTTCTTTTTGAAGTGGATGAAAAAGGGGCGTTTAAAGTGCTTTATGTAAATGCATTGAATGAGGCATTGTCGCAAGAAGCAAAGCGTGTTTTTGGGAAGTTTCCTATTGTGAAACCCTCTACTTATAATGGAAAACCGACCTATTCAAAATACACCATTGTGATTGGAATACCGTTAAAAAGTGCGGATCAGATTGCAGCAGAAGCTTTGGCGGCGGCTGAGATTTTAAGACCTGTAGAAAAACCAATGACAGAACTGGACAGTATTGTCTATAAAAAATACAACAATCCCGAGTTTGATAGTCATTTAAACATTCCGTTTTCGCACAGTTATTATGCGCAATTTGACGGAGCAATGAATCAGGTTGGAAGTAATAATCACACTGCTTCTAAACCTTATACCTATAATGAGGTTAAAAAATACTATAACTTAAAAGCAGTTAATGAATCGCTTCAGAAAAAAACAACGACCTGGTTAGGAAGAAAATTCTGGAACGAGAATTTAGTACAAATTCAAGGCGAGGATTATTGGTTGGCATTAAATCCTATTCTTGATTTACAAGTAGGTAAGGCTTCAGATATTGATCCTTCGACTTATGTCAATACTCGTGCTTTGAATTTTAGAGGAGGTTTAGGGAAACAGATTAATTTTACCACTACAATTTTTGAAAGCCAAGGCCGATTTGCAGGTTATTTTAATGATTATGCAGAGTCTATAAAGCCATCCGGAGGAAATCCTGCGATTATTCCCGGAGTTGGAATTGCAAAACGATTTAAAACAGACGCGTACGATTTCCCTTTAGCGGAAGCCAATATTACGTTTGCTCCAAGTAAGTTTTTTGATTTGCAATTGGGTTATGGCAGAAACTTTATCGGAGACGGCTATCGTTCGCTGTTGGAAAGCGACGGGCCAAGTCCGTATCCGTACTTTAAAATCAATACTACTTTCTGGAAGATAAAATACACCAATACCTATATGTGGCTAAAAGATGTTCGTCCCGATGTTACGGTTGAAAAAACCTATGCAACAAAATTTATGGCGAATCATTATTTAAGCTGGAACGTTTCAAATAAGCTGAATTTAGGTTTCTTCGAATCGGTGGTCTGGACTGATAGTAACAACAGAGGATTTGATGTCAATTTTATCAATCCGATTATTTTTTACCGTACAGTCGAGTTTACATCATCATCAAAAAGTGGTAATGCGCTTTTGGGAATGTCTGCAAAATACAAATGGAACAATGAACTTAATTTTTATGCGCAGCTTTTAATCGATGAATTTTCATTCGGAGATATAAAAGGGGGTGATAACAGCTGGAAAAACAAAATAGGGTACCAAATAGGAGCCAAGTATTTTAATGCCTTCAAAGTAAAGGATCTGTTGTTGCAGGTCGAATACAATCATGTGCGTCCGTATGTGTATTCACATAGTGCCGTTATTACCAATTACGGTCATAACAATCAGAGTATGGGGCACCAATGGGGAGGGAATTTTGAGGAATTAGTAGCAATCGCACGTTATCACAAAGGACGTTATTTTGCCGATGCGAAATTTACAACTGGTAAACGTGGTTTGGATTTTAATACCACGGCAGACAGTTTTAATTACGGTGGTGATATTTATAAAAGTTACGACGAAAAACGTCCGTATGACACCGGTGTAAAAGTAGGGCAAGGTAATAAAACCAGTATTTTTATTGCCGATATTCAAGGAGGGTATTTGATTAACCCGATGACAAATTTGAAATTCTTCGGAAGTTTTATCTACAGGAATTTTGATCCGACACAAGAAACGGCAACTACATTTAAACAAAGTACTACCTGGTTTACGATCGGATTGCGTTCTGATATCTTTAATTGGTATTTTGATTACTAGGATATTTAATAAGATTTTTCGAAAAGATTGTGTTAAAAATCTGCAAGACCTTATTTTGTAAAGGTTTTATTGAAAAAAATATAATTTTATAGGTTCTGATTCTATAATCAATTTGTACATTTGCACCACTCAAAAAAAACATTCAAAACAATTATCGTATTGAACGCTACTAAAAACACATTTTCATTTAAATCATTGTTTCTCGATTTTAAAGAGATCACTAAAGCTGGTTTAGCAATTAGTGTTTTGTTTTCTTCTATTGCGGGGTATTTGTTAGGTGTTAATGACGAACATCCTTTTAAATGGAGTGTTCTGATCGTTTTGATGATAGGAGGATATTGCATGGTTGGAGCTTCAAACGCTTTCAATCAGGTAATCGAAAAAGATATCGACTCCTTAATGGATCGAACCAAAAATCGTCCCGTTCCTTCAGGGCGTATGTCTCCAAAAATGGCTTTGTTTGTAGCAAGTTTATTAACCATTGTTGGAATTGCGTTGTTGTATAGCATCAATGCAAAATCGGCTATGTTTGCGGCTATTTCTATATTTTTATACACCAGTATCTATACGCCTTTAAAAACGGTGACACCGTTGTCTGTTTTTGTTGGTGCTTTTCCGGGAGCAATTCCTTTTATGTTAGGATGGGTTGCAGCCAGCGGAGAATTTGGTATAGAAGCCGGAACCTTGTTTTTGATTCAGTTTTTCTGGCAATTCCCTCATTTTTGGGCAATTGGATGGTTTTTGTATGAAGATTATGAAAAAGCAGGAATCTTTATGCTTCCAACAGGAAGAAAAGACAAAGGAACGGCCATGCAAATTATGTTGTACACCGTTTGGTTGATTATAGCTTCTCTATTGCCATGTTTAGGGTATACCGGACAATTGTTTATCTCGCCGGTTGCCGCAATTTTGGTTTTCTTATTAGGATTATGGATGTTGTTTTATGCGGTACGATTGTACAAATTGCGAACTGCAAAGGCAGCAAGAACACTAATGTTGGTTAGTGTTTCGTATATTTCGTTATTGCAAATTATATATATAGTAGATAAATTTTTAAGATAGTTATGGAAATGACAATGAAAATAAGTGAAGAACAAGAAAGAAAATCAAAGTCGGCTAAGCTGATTTTGTTGTTCGCAATGGCAAGTATGACCATGATGTTTGGCGGTCTTACAAGTGCATTTGTAGTGAGCAGATCGAGACCGGATTGGTTGAAGAATTTTGAATTTCCAACAGCATTTTACTTTAGTACTGCTGTAATTATAGGATGTAGTGTTACTTTTTACTTGGCTAAAAAAGCCATTCAAAAGGACAATAGAAGCGCAACTACGGCTTTTCTTTTGGCTACATTAGCGTTGGGTGTTTTGTTTGTGGTTTTGCAATTTGTGGGATTTGGACAGATTGTAGAAAGCGGCTATTATTTTACAGGACAGGGTAGTTCTATTACTACAACTTTTCTTTATGTAGTTACCGTTACACACTTATTACACTTGGCTGGAGGGTTGATTTCACTTTTAATTATAATTTATAATCATTTTAAACAAAAATACAATTCGACTCAAACTCTTGGTATAGAACTAGGTGCGATGTATTGGCACTTTTTGGATTTATTATGGGTATTATTATTTTTATTTTTATATTTCTTTAAATAAGAAAAAAACGTAAATTTGGGAACTTTTTAACGAATATCTTTTATGAAAGCGACAGTTACTACTGCAAATAACGACGAAAAAACTTGGGGAGGCGGTCATGAGATCCAGCCATTAGGAGCAAGTTATGGTAAAATGATGATGTGGTTTTTCATCGTGTCAGATGCCTTGACATTCTCTGGATTCCTTGCTGCTTATGGTTTTTCAAGATTTAAATTTATTGAAACCTGGCCTTTGGCTGATGAAGTGTTTACTCACTTTCCATTTATGCACGGCGTTTCGGCTCCGATGTATTATGTAGCCTTAATGACTTTTATTTTGATTTTCTCATCTGTAACTATGGTGTTAGCGGTTGATGCAGGTCATCAATTGAAAAAAACAAAAGTTGCAATCTACATGTTCTTAACTATTATTGGAGGTTTTATTTTCGTTGGCTCACAAGCTTGGGAATGGAAAAACTTCATTAAAGGAGAATATGGTGCTGTTGAAACAGCAGGAGGAAGTTTGTTGCAGTTCGTTGATAAAGATGGTAAAAGAGTAGCTTTAGCTGACTTTGCTGTTAAATTACCGGAGCAAAGAGAAGCTTTGACCAGAAGTAAAACTTCTTGGTTCATGGAAGATACTGAAACAGTAGCTTCTTATTCTGTTGCTGAAGTTCAGGCTGGTTTTAAAGCACACCCTGAATTGTTGGTGAGAACAGAAAAATTGACAGAGAAAAAGAAAAAAACTGTTTTAGACAGAGCCGAATCTGAAGCTCGTTTAAGTACTGCAAAATATGTAGTAGAGGGTGCAAACCTGACTAGAAATGAATACGGAAGTAAATTGTTTGCTGATTTCTTTTTCTTCATTACAGGATTCCACGGATTCCACGTATTTTCTGGAGTTATCATCAATATCATTATCTTCTTTAATGTATTGTTAGGGACTTACGAGAAAAGAAAAAGCTATGAAATGGTAGAGAAAGTTGGTTTATACTGGCACTTTGTCGATTTAGTTTGGGTATTTGTATTTACAGTTTTCTACTTAGTTTAATTTTAGATTTTAATTATTATGTCACACGAGCACGTATCAAATACAAAAAGAATCTGGTCTGTTTTTCTATTATTGTCTATGGTAACTACTGTAGAGGTAATCTTAGGGATCTACAAACCTGGAGTTTTAGAGTTTAATCATTTTGTAGGATTGAATTTATTGAACTGGATATTTTATATCTTAACTATATACAAGGCATACTACATTGTATGGGCATTTATGCACATGGAAGGTGAAACAAGTAGTCTTAGATGGTCTGTCGTATCACCGGTTATTTTCCTGGTTTTATATTTATTATTTATTTTACTTACAGAAGGACATTATATTTATGGTGTTTTTAAAGATTCTACTATTAAATGGAATTTTTAACATGATATTAATTCGAAAAGAGGCTCCGTTTAACGGAGCTTTTTTTATTTTTGTACCTCAATAACTTCTACTGAAATAATGAAAAAAAATATAGTTCTCTTTGTGCTTTTTGTTTTGCCAATTGTCGCCTATTTATTTTTTGCCTCGGGAGTAAATAGCTTTACTACACTTCCCGTAATAACGCCAAAAATCAAGGATTTTGGAGATTGGAAATCCTTAGACGGTAAAAAAGTTTCGCTCGATAAAAAAATAACCGTTTTAGGTTTTTCCGGCGATGATATTTTAGCCAATCGCGGTAATTACTTTAACTTAAACGAGAAAATATACAAACGCTACTACGGTTTCGAAGACCTTCAGTTTGTGGTGCTTTGTCCAACCGGTACCGAAGTGGAAGCACAGAAAGTATTAGATGCTCTGAAACCTTTTACAGATGTGTCAGGATGGAAATTTGTTTTTGCATCAGCTGACGAAATCAAAGCCTTTTACAAGCAACTCAATTTAAAAGGGAAACTGGATGATACCTTAGGGACTTCTAATGTCTACATCATTGATAAAGAAAGAAATTTGAGAGGCAGAAAAGATAAGAAAGACTACAAAGAAGGATACGATACTTTTCATCCGTCTGAATTGAGTAACGAAATGTTAGATGATTTTAAAATTATCTTATATGAATATCGTGCCGCTCTTAAAAAGAATCACAATGCCACTAAACAACTTTAAATTTCAATCATAATGTTTAAAAATAAATCATATATCGGAATTTCGTTTATTGTTTTAATCTTTGGAATTTACGCTGTACCAAAAATTGTGGACAGGGTAACAAAAGGAGAAATTGTTAAAGGAAATCGCCTGGATAATGTTGGTTTGAAAGATTCAAAATCGGCAGCAAAATTAATTACAATAGGACCGGCGCCTAAGTTTGAATTGACCAATCAGGAAGATAAAAAAATCTCAAACGAATCGTACAAAGGAAAAGTATATGTTTTGGAGTTTTTCTTCACGACATGCCCTTCAATCTGTCCAAAGATGAATTTGAGTATGTTGGAAATTGAGAAAACATTTTTCGGGAATCCTAATTTCGGAATCGTTTCTATTACAATTGACCCAGGTCATGATACGCCTCAGGTTTTGAAAGATCACGCTAAATTACTTGGAGTAAAATCGTCTAATTGGAATTTCCTGACGGGTGATAAAGCAACAATTATGGATTTGTCCAATAAAGGCTTTAATCTGTATGCAGGTGAAAATGCCAAAGTAAATGGTGGTTTCGAACATTCCGGTTTGTTTGCCTTAATTGATAAAGACGGAAACATTCGTTGTCGTAAAGACGAATTCGGGAATCCGATTTTGTATTATGACGGATTGGACAAAAAAGGCGTTAGAGACATTCAGGAAGATATTAAAATATTATTAGAAGAATAAAAATGGAAGACAATTCATTAGAAAAAAAGTACAGTAAGTTAATTATTGCAGTTTCTATTATAATTCCGCTAGTAGTAGCTATTTTGTTTGGAGTTAAATTAAAAGATTTAGGATACGATGTAGAACCCTTATCATTTTTGCCTCCAATTTATGCTACAACAAACGGTATTACAGCGATTGTTTTAGTTTTGGCCGTAATCGCTATTAAAAACGGAAATCAAAAGCTACACAAAGGGTTAATGACGTTTGCTATTGCATTGTCGGTTGCCTTTTTAGTAATGTATGTGGCTTATCACATGACTTCTGATTCGACTAAATTTGGTGGCGAAGGAGTAATACGTTATGTGTATTTCTTTATTTTGGTAACACACATTTTACTGTCTATTGCTATTATACCGTTGGTGTTAATTACTTATGTGAGAGCCTTGGCAAAACGATTTGACAGGCATAAAAAAATTGCAAAAATTACGTTTCCGCTTTGGTTGTACGTTGCTGTGACGGGTGTGGTGGTTTATTTAATGATATCTCCTTATTATGTTTACTAAAAATAAAATTCAAACCTCGAATTCCAAATTCCAAACGTTTGTTTTTGGAGTTTGTTTTTTCCTTTTCGCAATTTCAGCCAATGCGCAATGCGCCATGTGTCGTGCTGCTTTGTCAGGGGATTCAAATATAAAAAAAGCAGAGGCCGTAAATGACGGAATTGTTTATCTAATGGTAATTCCTTATCTGCTGGTCGTAATAATTGGTTTTCTGATTTACAAAATGTACAAGTCAAAAAAGAAAACAAAGCTGTCTGAATAAGACGGCTTTTTTTTTGAGATCGTTTTTTTAAGGTTTAGAGAAGCAAAGGAACAAAGGTTCAAAATTGGGGACTTTACGTAAATCCTTTGGGCTTTGTGGTGAGAAAAACACAAAGAAAAAACGCAAAGCTCGCAATGATTTTTTTGCACGCAGATTTGGCAGATTAGGCTGATTTTATTTGTTTCTTGTGAAAAATCTGTGCAATCTGCTAAATCTGCGTGCAAAAAAAATTAGCTCTAAAATTGAAGAGGAGTCGTAATACTATAATTAAACTTTGCGAACCTTGCCTTAAAAAACAACTATAATACAGTCACTTCTCAATCTACTTCAATCCATCCACCGAAACATTAACGGTACCGTTTATCTTTATAAAAGCGATAATAGCCTGATTGGTCAATTGTATTTTATCAAATTGAATGTCTTCCATTTTTCCATTTACAAAAACACCGGGCATCGGAGAGTAGTTTTTAAGATAGGCAGCCATGCTTTTTTTACCCTCATCCAAATTAGGTTGAATAGAATAACGACAGCTTTCTTCCATTTTTCTTAGAATGTATCCTTGAGCCAACCAGCTTGCAGTGCGCATTAGCTTGCTCTTGGTATCTAAAACATAATCCAGTTTGTCAAAATAAATTTCTTTGGTTTGCGGGTTGTATTGTGGAAATCCGTTTAGATAAATAGTTCCGTTAATAGATCCAAGGACATCCAGCGCAATCACCATTTTATCGTTTTTATGCCAAATCGCTACATTTTTTACCGTAATTTTTTTGCTTCCCGATCCAAATTCCTGACCTGCAAAATTTTTGGTCATGATTTTAGAAGCATCGGTATAAGTTGAAATAGCAGCAATATTGGCCGAAATTTGATTTGGAATTTTAGCGACAGGTTTTAAAACAATCTTATTGGCATTAAATTTTGATTCCGGTTGTTTACCAACGATGGTTTCCATATTACACTTCATTCCCATGTCCAATAAAAACTGATCATTTTTAAGTTTTGCATTGGTAGCATACACTTCGATCGGAACAATGCGCAACCAGCTTTCGTAGGTGTCACTCATTTGAAAAGGAGTACAGATCTTTTCCAAAGCAGATAAAACATTAGGTTTAAAATCCATAGATTTTTCGATTGCCTCATCTATGCTTTTTTCAATTTTAGATTTAAAAATAGAGATTGCCGGATTAATTAAATAGGTAATCGGCAGGCTTTTTCCAAAAACCAGCATGGTAGGACTTTCGTTCCAATCCAGGGATTTGAACTCCGTTTTAGTGTTTAGTTTCCAATTGGTTAAAGCTACTTCGCTTGACAAGGTGATTACACCATTGAGGTTAAATTCGCGAATGTCGTAAAGTTCAACGCCTAATTTCTTGGTGCCGATTCTGTATTTAACAGTTGCTTTTAGAGGCAGGATAGTTTTTATTTTTTTATCGGGATTTGCAGGATCATTTTGAATTTTAATGGGAGCCAGTTTCCAGATTTTCATTTCGATATCATCGTCTTCTATGTTGGTATCCTCATAAATTAAACCATTCAAAATAGTATTCGTCTGGTTTTCTATATCCCGAAGTTTTACCGTAATGGGTAAGTTTATAAACGATGGATTGCTTTCATAAACCAAAGGGCTGGCGTCATCCGGCTCCGGTTTTAAAGTTTCTAATTTTTGAGTGGAAGAGCATCCAACAAGTACATTAAGTACCGTGAATAGGGAAAGAGCAGAAAGAAACTTCATCAGTGTGATTTTTTAGTAATGCAAAATTAAGAAAACAATTATATTATCTTAAAAAAGTGTAACAATTGATAAGAAATGGAGTCTTATTGAAATAGTAAGGCAGAATTATTAACGTTTTCTTACCACAACTGACTTAATAAAAATGTTATTATTGTTTTAAAATTTAACAATACCATGATTGAAATCAAAGATTTGCACAAGTCCTATAAGATGGGAAGTTCAGAGTTACATGTGTTAAAAGGAATTAATTTTAATATTGCAGAAGGCGAATTGGTTGCTATCATGGGATCCTCGGGTTCTGGAAAGTCGACACTTCTTAATATTTTAGGAATTTTAGATGAGGCAGATTCGGGCAGTTATATTTTAGATAAAACACCAATAAAAAAACTGAACGAAACGATAGCTTCAAAATATCGGAATAAATTTTTAGGATTTGTTTTTCAATCTTTCAATTTGATCAATTATAAAACGGCACTTGATAACGTTGCTATGCCCTTGTATTATCAGGGAGTAAAAAGAAAAGAACGTTATGATATTGCAATGAAATATCTGGAAAAAGTAGGTTTAGGGACGCACTCGCATCACTTGCCAAGTGAACTTTCCGGAGGTCAGAAACAACGTGTGGCTATTGCACGAGCGCTAGCCTCAAACCCAAAAGTGCTGTTGGCAGATGAGCCAACCGGTGCTTTAGATACCAAAACTTCGTATGAAGTAATGGAACTTATTCAGGGAATTAACGATGAGGGCAAAACGATCCTGATTGTAACCCATGAGCCCGACATTGCCGCAATGTGCAAAAGAAATGTGGTCCTGAAAGACGGATTAATTATCGACGATAAAATGGTAGAACAAGTTAGAGCTACATCTTATGTTTAATATTGAACGTTGGCACGAAATATTTGAAGCCATTTCCAAAAACAAGTTGAGAACCTTTCTTACCGGAATTTCTGTGGCTTCAGGAATTTTTATTTTGGTGATTTTACTTGGAGCAGGAAAAGGGCTTCAGAATGGAATTGAAAAACAATTTGAACGCGACGCTGCGGGGATTATTGAAGTTTGGAGTAATACAACAACAAAAGAGTATAAGGGTTTAAATCCCGGAAGACAGATACAGTTTAGAAATAGTGATTACTCGCAATCCATTCAGAAATTTGAAGACAAATTAGATAAAAGAGCGTCAACCTTTAATTTTTGGGGAGCAGTTATTTCATATGGAAAAGAATCGGGGGCTTATCAATATAGAGGGGTTGATCCGGATTATGGTGACATAGAAAATGTTACTGTTGTAGAAGGGCGATTTATAAATAGTAGAGATCTTGCTAAAAATGAAAAAGTTGCTGTTATTGGAATGAAGGTTAAAACGGATTTGTTTAAAGGAAAAGAAGCGCTTGGGGAGGAGATTTCAATAAGTAACATTAATTTTAAAGTAGTAGGGGTCTTTACGGATCCTGCTGGCGAAAGAGAGGAAACAAGAGCTTATCTGCCATTAACCACTGTGCAAAGAGCTTTTGGAGGAGGAGATAAAATTAGTAATTTGTTTTTTACTTTAAAAAAGACAGATGATTATGATCAAGCTTTGGCACAATCAAGAAAGTTTACAGAGGATTTAAAGCAATTATTAAAAAGTAAAAATATTATTGCACCTGATGATGATAGTGCAATAGGAGTGAATAATACAGTTGAAGATGCCAAACAAGTTTATGATTTAAATCTGTACATCAGATTGTTCTTTTGGTGGGTAGGTATCTGTACCATTGTTGCCGGAGTTGTGGGGGTAAGTAATATTATGTTGATCATTGTAAAAGAACGAACAAAAGAAATTGGAATCAGAAAAGCATTGGGAGCGTCACCGTTTTCTATTATTTCGATGATCCTTCACGAGTCTATTTTTATTACTACAATAGCAGGTTTTGTTGGTTTACTGGCAAGTTTATTATTGTTGGAATTTGTTGGGCCAATGGTTCAAAGTGAATATTTTCAAAATCCTCAAGTTGATTTTACGGTGGCCTTAACCACGTTGGTTTTACTGGTATTTGCAGGAGCAATGGCCGGCTTTTTTCCAGCATACAGAGCCGCCAAAATTAAACCTATTGTAGCACTTAGAGACGAATAATTATGTTTAAAAAAGATAATTGGGATGAAATTTTACAGGCCTTAACAGCCAATGTCTTTAGGACAGTGCTTACAGCATTTGGGGTGTTTTGGGGGATATTTATTCTTGTAATACTGTTAGCGGCAGGAAATGGTTTAGAAAACGGAGTTAAAAAAGGTTTTGACGGAATTGCGACCAACACTATGTTTATGTGGAGTCAGACGACCTCAAAAGCCTATAAAGGTTTGCCTAAAACCCGTCGTTACGATTTCAGAAACAGCGATGTTATGGCGTTAAAACAGGCGTTTCCGGATTTGTTATATGTTTCACCAAGAAATCAGTTGGGTGATTTTAACGGAACCAATAATGTCGTTCGTGGTACCAAAACGTCCTCTTTTACGGTTTATGGCGATTATCCGGAGTTGATCAAGCAACAACCGATGGATATTATAAAAGGTCGTTTTGTAAATCAGCAGGATATTGCCGAAAGAAGAAAAGTCGCGGTTATTGGTAAAGGCGTGATCACGGAACTGTACGGAAAAGAAGAAGAAGCGATTGGGAGTTACGTAAAAATAAACGGAATCAATTTTATGGTAATTGGCGTTTATAAATCCAAACAACAGGGAGGGAATGCAGAACAGGAACAGAAAAATATTTTTGTTCCGTTTACGACTTTTCAACAAGCTTTTAATTTTGGAGATAAAGTGGGCTGGATGGCGCTTACGGCAAGAGACGAGGTGTCGATTACAGATTTAAAACCAAAAATTTTAGAATTGATCAGAGCACTGCATTCGGTAAATCCTACAGATGACAGGGCGGTGGGGAATTTTGACTTGTACGAACAATTTAAGAAGGTGCAAAGTTTGTTTGACATTCTAAAAATCATTGCTTATTTTGTGGGAACCTTAGTTTTAATATCAGGGGTAATTGGTATTTCTAATATTATGCTTATTGTAGTAAAAGAACGTACAAAAGAAATTGGAATCCGAAGAGCCTTAGGAGCAACACCGGCAGCCATCAGGGGGCAAATTTTATCAGAGTCTATCTTTTTAACTATTATCTCGGGCATGTTAGGGATAGCAGTAGCAACCGGAATTATAGCAATTCTGAACCTGGTTTTAGATTCTATGCCACCTGATAGTAATACCATGTTTGCCAGTCCAAGCGTAGATTTAGGAGTAGTGTTTGTAGCATTATTAATATTAGTTGGATCGGGTTTGCTGGCAGGATTTATTCCGGCGCAGACCGCAATCAATGTAAAGCCTGTAGATGCTTTACGAGCAGAATAAATTATCAATCAAAAAAATAATCGATTAAACCAAAAACAAAATGAAAAAAGGAGTAACGGTAACTATTTTAATTTTTATTGCTGTAGTTTTCTTTGGCGCACTATATTACTTGTACGCTAAAAATCAGGAGTCACCTATCGTCTTCAAAACGGAGAAAGCAGAAATTAAAACGATTGTAAAAAATACCATAGCGACAGGTAATATTCAACCGAATGAAGAGGTGTTAATCAAACCAAATATTTCGGGTATTATCGAAGAAGTGTATATCAAAGCAGGAGAAAAAATCAAGGCTGGTGATATGATTGCGAAAATTAGAGTAGTAGCCAATGTGTCTAATGTAAGCAGTACACAAAATCAGGTACAAACGGCTAAAATTGCTTTAGACAATCAGGAGAAAATCTTTAAAAGACAAAAAACGTTATTCGATAAAGATGTTATTTCGGCAAACGATTTTGATGCTGCACAATTGGCTTACACACAAGCCAAACAAACTTATCTGGCAGCCAAACAAAGTTTAGATATTGTAAAAACAGGAACAACAACTTCTTTGGGGAATTATGCTAATACGCTAATTCGTTCTACGGTAAACGGAATGGTTCTGGCTGTTCCCGTGAAAGTGGGGAATCAGGTTATTGAAAGTAATAACTTTAATGAAGGAACTACAATTGCAAGTGTTGCCGATGTTGGAAGAATGATCTTTATTGGAAAAATTGACGAATCTGAGGTAGGAAAAATAAAAGAAAATTTGGCGATTGAAATTACAGTCGGAGCGATTGAAAACAAAAAGTTTGAAGCTGTTTTAACGGATATAGCGCCAAAAGGAGTAGTGGAGAATGGAGCAATTCAATTTGAAATTAAAGCATCATTACCTAATAAAGAAAAAACTTTTATCAGAGCCGGTTTGAGTGCAAATGCGTCTATCATTTTAGAAAAAGCAGAGAAAGTACTTGCCATTAAAGAATCATTAGTTCAATTTGATAAAAAAACACAAAAACCTTATGTAGAGATTGAGACAACGCCTCAAAAGTTTAAAAGAAAAGATTTAGTTTTGGGGGTAAGTGATGGGATTTATGTTCAAATTAAGAGTGGTATTAAGAGTACAGACAATATTAAAATCTGGAATCAGGGCCTGATAACAGAGGGGGAGAAGAAATAATTTAAAAATTTGTAGGTTTTTTGCTTTTAAAATAAGTTAAATTTGTGTAGTATTGATGCTATACTATCATTCAAAATATATGAAAATAAATAAATACAACACTCTTGTTTTTACAATGCTTCTTGGATTTGGATTATCAGGTCAGGCGCAAACAAAAAAATGGACTTTAGAAGAATGCGTGAGATACGCAATGGAAAATAATATCACAATTAAAAATACAGAATTAGATATTAAAAACGCAGCTATTGATAAAAGAGGGGCGATCGGTAACTTTCTGCCTTCCGTTAGTGCCAATGCTTCACATTCCTGGAATATTGGTTTGAATCAGAATATCACAACCGGTTTGCTTGAAAATCAGACCACACAATATTCTTCTGTTGGTGCTTCAGTAGGAGTAGATATTTACAAAGGTTTACAGAATCAAAATACACTTCGAAAAGCGAATCTTTCTATTGTTGCTTCAAAGTATCAATTAGTAAAAATGCAGGAAGATATTGGATTGAATGTTGCCAATGCTTTTCTGCAGATTCTTTTTAATAAAGAAAATCTAAAGGTAAAAACAGAGCAACTGTCTATAGATGAAAAAAGACTTACCCGCTCTGAAGAAATGGTAAATGCGGGAACAATTCCTCGTGGTGATTTGTTTGACTTAATGGCTACAGTTGCTACAGATAAGCAAAATATTATTATTGCCGAAAATAGTTTATTGATTTCTAAATTAAGTTTAGCACAACTTTTACAGCTTAAGGAATTTACAGAATTTGATGTTATTGATGATACCAATGCGAAAGATGAAAATAATATCATGGCACAAAGTCCAACTGATATTTATAATAAAGCAAAAGAAATCAGAACAGAATTAAAATTAGCACAGACTAATCTTGAAATTGCTGAAAAAAATGTTGCAATTGCAAGAGGTGCTTACCAACCTACATTAAGTGCTTTTTATAACTTTAATACAAGAGCAAGTTATTCGCAAATTCCTGTAGGTGCAACTCCTAATTTAGATAATCCTACAAGTCAGATTGGTTATGTTCAGGGAACAAATCAAAGTGTTTTAAAGGATAACTATACTCCGGTTTTAGGAAACGCAGCTCCGATTGTGGATCAATTTAGTGATAATAAAGGACAGTCATTCGGGCTTCAGCTTTCTGTGCCGATTTTTAATGGCTTCTCCGTTAGAAATAATGTAGAACGTAATAAAGTAAGTTTAGAGAAATCTAAAATAGATTTAGAGCAAAAAAGTTTAGATTTGCAGCGTAATGTTTATACTGCCTTTACAGATGCAAAAGGGGCTTTAAATGCGTATGAATCATCTAATGTAACTTTAGAAGCAAGACAACAAGCTTATAATTATGCAAAAGAAAAATATGACGTAGGTTTAATGAATTCATTTGATTTTACACAGTCTCAAACCTTGTTGACCAATGCGCAATCAGATGTTATCAGGACTAAATACGATTACATGTTTAAGATCAAAATAATTGAGTTTTATTTCGGAATTCCAATTGTCCCAATTATCACAAAATAATTTAGTATGTCAAAAAAAACAATTTATTTCTTAGTCGGCGGTGCGATGGTTGTTATCGCAGTTTTGGTTTTTCTTTCAAAATCGGGTGTACTGGGAAATAAGGATAAAGGAAAAGAGGTAGAGATTTCAAAAGTAGTAGCTTCAACAGTTGTTGAAACGGTTTCGGCTACAGGTAAAATTCAACCCGAAATTGAAGTGAAAATAGCTTCAATGGTCTCGGGAGAAATCATTGCATTAAATGTAAAAGAAGGGCAAGTTGTTAAAAAAGGAGATTTGCTTGTTAAAATAAATCCGGATTTATATACTTCGGGATTAGATCGTTCCGTGGCTAACTTAGCGGGATCTAAAGCAGGTTTAACACAATCTGATGCTAGTTTTAAAGAAGCTAAATCAAATTATGAGAGAAATAAAACCTTGTATGATAAAGGCGTAATTTCAAAATCAGATTGGGACAAAGCGGTCGCTTCTTTTGAAGTAGCGAAAGCCACCAAACAAAATGCTTATTATAACGTGCAAAGTGCTTCGGCTTCTGTAACTGAGGCAAAGGATAATTTGGGACGTACTACTATTTATGCTCCGGCTGATGGAACCATTTCCGTATTAAATGTAGAATTGGGAGAACGTGTTTTAGGAACACAACAAATGGCAGGAACAGAGTTGTTAAGAGTGGCGAACCTCAATAATATGGAGGTTGAAGTAGATGTAAATGAAAATGATATCGTAAAGATAAAAATTGGTGATGAAGCCAATGTTGAAGTGGATGCTTATCTGAAAAAGAAATTCACAGGAGTTGTGACGAGTATTTCTAACTCAGCAAGTACTGCTTTGACTTCAGATCAGGTTACTAATTTTAAAGTTAAAGTTCGCATTTTAAAAGAATCTTATCAGGATTTATTAGAAGGTAAACCGTCCACCTATTCTCCTTTTAGACCAGGGATGACCGCTACGGTTGATATTAGTACACAGACGAGGAATAATGTTTTAGCAGTGCCAATTAGTGCTGTTGTGGTCAAATCGGATACCGCAGCTGTAAAGGATTTTACAGTAGAAGATCCTAATGAAGATAAAAAAGCAGCTCCAAAAAGCGATAAGAAATTTGAATGCGTTTTTGTGAAATCGGGCGATAAGGCCAAAATCAGAATCATCAAAACAGGTATTCAGGACGATACGAATATCGAAGTAATATCGGGACTGAAACCAGGGGATGTTGTCATTACGGGGCCTTATACTACGGTTTCTAAAGATTTAAATTCCGGAGATAAAGTGAAGCTTAAAAAAGCAGATACTTCTAAGAAATAATTCAGGTTAAATAATTCAACTTAAAAAAAAATACATTGTCTTTTATTCTCAATATTGAAACCGCTACCAAAAATTGTTCTGTAGCAATTGCAAAAAATGGTGAAACAATTTTATGTAAAGAAATCGCAGAAGAAGGATATTCCCATGCCGAAAAATTACATGTTTTCATCGAAGAAGTAATTGCCGAAGCGGGCATTTCTGTTCAAGATTTAACTGCAGTAGCGGTAAGTCAAGGACCGGGTTCTTATACCGGTTTACGAATTGGGGTTTCGGCTGCAAAAGGCTTGTGTTACGCATTAAACGTTCCATTGATTGCGGTTGATACCTTATTGACTTTGGCTTCTCAGGCTCAGGTTACAGAGGGAAAAATTATCCCAATGCTTGACGCAAGAAGAATGGAAGTGTACAGCGAGATTTTTAATGCTAAATTAGAAGTTGAAAGAGCAATTCAGGCAGAAGTTATAGACGAAAATTCTTTTGGAGACATCAGTGAGACGATCTATTTTGTTGGAGATTGTGCCGAAAAAGGCAAAACAGTTCTGACAAGAGATAATTTTATCTTTTTAGAGAATATCAAATACCCTTCGGCAGCGGCAATGAGTAAAATCAGTTTTGATAAGTATCAAAAAAGCGACACCGTAGATGTCGCTTACTTTGAACCTTATTACTTAAAAGATTTTATGATGACTACGCCATCAAAAAAATAAGAAGTACTTTTTATTTTTGAATGGTGTACGGTTGAATTGCAATTCCGGCTTCATCTAAAGCGGTTTTGCAATTTTCCAGAGTTTGAGAGAAAACAACACCATAATTTTCATTCTTTGCCCACGGACGTACCGAAAATTCGATGGCACTTGTTGTTAGGTTTTTAACGAAAACTTCAGGAGCAGGATTTTTAAGGACGTTAGGGTTTTTAGTTAAAACCTCTAAAAGCACTTCTTTCGCTTTTTTAATGTCTGAATCATAAGAAACAGCAAATGTTAAATCAGCTCTTCTTTCTCCCTGCATGGAGTAGTTAATGATCGTTCCGTTAGACAATGAACCGTTAGGAACAAAAACCGTTTGGTTGTTGGCAGTTAACATCTTAGTAACGAAAATCTGAATTTCAACTACAGTTGCGATAACACCTTGTGCTTCAATAGTATCTCCAACTTTAAAAGGTTTGAAAACAATAATCAACATTCCTCCTGCAAAATTCGAAAGGGAGCCTTGTAAGGATAAACCAACTGCAAGCCCCATTGCTCCTAAAATGGCAACAAACGAAGAAGTTTCAATTCCAAGTTTTGAAATAAAAGTTACAAATAATAAAATTCGTAAAGCCCATAGTAGAATGTCAGCAAGAAATTTAGTTAAGGTAGGGTCTAGATTTCTCTTAACCATTATCTTTCTAATGATTCGGTTTATTAATCTTATGGCGTATAAGCCGATAAATAAAATTACAAATGCCGAAATGAATTTTGGCGAATAATCAAGTAATACGTCCACGAATTTGCTGGCGTAATTACTAATCTGATCTGAATTGATGTACATATTATAAGAATAAAAAAACCTTCTCAATAGAGAAGGTATATTAGTGGTGCAAATATAAAGATATTTATTTTTATAAGAAAAGATGTGGCTTTTTATTCCTTGTCTGTAGCCTCATCAGCAATCTCATCTTTGGCAATTACGGTTTTTTCATTAACATCGGCTACAGTATCTGAGATAGCGGTTTTGGTTTCTCCGGTTAGTTCACCTGCTTTTTCTTTTACAGAATCAATGACTTCACCTATAGAGTCAGAAGCTTTTTCAACGTATTCGCTCACTGTTTCTTTGGCCTGACTGGCATATTCGGCAGCAGTATTAAGTAGCGGTTCCGAAGCTTCTTTGGCTTTGGCCAGCGTTTCTTCAGCAAAAGTCTCTGCTTGGTCTATATAGGGTGCAGCAGCTTCTTTAGCCTGTTCAAAAGTACTTTCTGCCTGATTGGCCAAATCTGTAGCTGATTCTTTGGCGGTGCCAAATAAATTCTTGAAAAACGAAGATAATCCCATAGTTTCTGATTTTGATTGGTTTATATTACAATATTAATTATTTCTACAGAATTTATAGTATTATAATTGAAATAATTTACTGAAAATTAGAGAGATAGGGTGAAATAAAAAAAGCGCCTCGATAAAGGCGCTTCTGTTTTTATGCTTTTTTGTTTTATGCGTTTACAGCTTCTACTTTAATCGCTTCATCGTTTAACATGCTTTTTAGCATATTTTCGATACCGCTTTTTAATGTAAAAGTAGAGGAAGGACAACCACTGCAGGCTCCTTGTAAAATTACTTTTACCGTTTTGTCATTTTCATTATAAGAGTCAAACGCAATATTACCACCATCAGCTGCTACTGCAGGTTTTACGTATTCTTCCAGGATATTAATGATTTGCTGAGAAGTAACATCTAATTTGTCAAAAGCTTCATCTTTAGTGATGTCGTTTTTAGTAGCCACTTCGATTAATGTTTCATCTAAAACGGTTCCTCCGTTTTCAATAAACTGTTTGATGAAAGTTCGTACTTCAAGTGTGATTTCCTGCCAGTCATTGATGTCATATTTAGTTACCGAAATATAGTTTTCATCAATAAAAACTTCTTTAACATAAGGAAATTTAAACAATTCCTTTGCCAATGGCGAAGAAGCAGTCTGGTCAATGTTTTTGTATTCAACAGCATTTCGGGTCAGCATTCTGCTAACTACGAATTTTAATGCCGCAGGATTTGGAGTTGTTTCGCCATAAACCGTAATAGGCTGTTTTTTAGCACTGCTTTCCTCAATTTTTATGATCACACCACCTTTGTCTACAAAAGACTCGATTTGTTCTGCAACAGCGTCTTTTACATCATCCCATTCTACAATACTGTATCTTTCAATAGCAATAAAATTCCCTGAGATATAAACTGTTTTTACAAACGGAAGATAGAACAATTGCTGCGCCAATGGCGAAGATTGTGCGTCATCGATATTTTTGAATTCAAAGTTTTGATTCTGAGTGATGAAATCTTCAAATTCGAACTTTAAGATCGTTGGATTTTGAGTTTCTTTTATAGTGATTTTTGTCATGAGCTTTATTTTTTTGCAAATTTAGTAAAGTTATTTTCTACTAATACCTATATTTGGTTTTTTAATAAAATAATTAAGACTCTTTTCAAATTAATCGTATAAAATGCGAAGAGTTGTAAGTATATCTAAGCAAAGTTGCCTTTATGGAATTTAGAATCAGAGTATTATTTGTTTTTTTGATTACCTCTCTTTATTCTTATTCACAAGAAGGAATCCCCGTATATTCAGATTACTTGTCTGATAATTATTATTTAATCCACCCTTCGATGGCTGGCGCGGCAAATTGTGCTAAAATCAGACTTACCGCCAGAAAACAATGGTTTGGCCAGGAAGATGCCCCATCCTTGCAAACATTAAGTTTTAATGGCAGGATAGGAGAGCGATCCGGAGCCGGGATTATTGTTTTTAATGATAAAAATGGATATCATTCTCAAAAAGGTTTTAAGCTTACGTATGCACATCATATCATGTTCTCCAGAGACGAAATCGATTTGAATCAGCTTTCTTTTGGAATTAGTGGGGGAGTGATTCAGAATCAGTTGGATGAAACACAATTCGGAACAACTTTTGACCCGCTTATTTTCGGTTCTGTGCAAAAAGATTCTTATTTTAATGTTGATGTAGGGGCTTCTTATAACTATCTGAATTTTTATGCTCATGCTACTGTTCAGGGATTATTGGAGACCAGAAGACAATTGTACAGTGATCTTGAAAGTGATAACCTGAGAAAGTTGCTGCTTAGTGTAGGATATGTTTTTGGCAAGAAAGAGAGTGTAACCTGGGAACCTTCTGTTTTATTTCAATACTTTGACAAGACCAAGGAAAAATCAATTGATTTAAATTTAAAAGCTTACAAAAACATGGATTTTGGAAGTTTGTGGGCGGCATTGTCTTATAGAAGAAGTTTTGATGGAGCTGAATATAGCCCGGGAAGTGGAGTCGCTTCTCAGAAATTACAATATATTACACCTATAATAGGTATAAATTATAAAAATTTCATGTTTGCCTATACTTATTCTCAAGTCACCGGTAATGTGAAATTTGATACTGGTGGTTACCACCAGATTACTTTGGGAATCAATTTGTTTTGTAAAAAGGAACGTTACGATTGTAATTGTCCTGCTATTAATTAAAAATCTTTTTTATGTTAATTAAATCTGTAAACGGAAAATCACCGGCAATTCCTGAGGATTGTTATGTAGCCGAAAATGCAACTATTGTCGGAGATGTTACTTTTGGAGATTCCTGCAGCGTTTGGTTCAATGCTGTTATTCGCGGTGATGTTCACTATATTAAAATCGGAAATAAAGTTAATATTCAGGACGGGGCCGTTATTCATTGCACCTATCAAAAGCATCCGACTATTATAGGTAATAATGTTTCAATCGGTCATAATGCAATTGTTCATGGCTGCACGGTTCATGACAATGTGTTAATCGGAATGGGCGCTATCGTTATGGATAATTGTGTGATCGAAAGCAACTCTATAGTAGCAGCCGGTGCTGTTTTAACGCAAAATACGGTGGTGACTTCAGGAAGCATTTACGCAGGTGTTCCGGCGAGAAAGGTAAAAGAGATCGATCAGTCTGATTTTGCCGGCGAAATCGAACGCATTTCGAACAATTATGTTATGTATTCCGGTTGGTTTAAAGACGAAGAATAATTTACAAAAGGATTTGTTCTTAAAAATCCTTTTGTATAACCTCGTATTTGTCGTTTAAGATCGATTTTAAAACCGATGGATTTGAATTGACATAAAAGACAGGTTCGCTTTTTTCTGCAGCTGTAAAGCCCACTTTTTCGCGTAATACATTTTGAGTCTGACGTGCCACAGCCTCTCCTGAATCTATGATCTGAATGTGTTCCGGCAGGATTTTTTTGATCTGTGGAATTAAGTACGGATAATGACTGCATCCTAAAACCAAATAATCAATATTGGCCTCGATCATAGGTTGCAGATAAGTTTCTAATAATTGCGTCATTTCTGGCGAATTAAGATTACCCTCTTCAATAAGCTGAACGAGTCCATGACCTACTTGTTCAATGATGGTCGTGTTCTGAAACATTTCGGCAGTTTTGTTAAACAACTCACTGTTGAGAGTGCCTTGAGTAGCGAGGATCCCAATAACCTGTGTTTTCGAATTCGTAGCGGCAGGTTTTATAGCAGGTTCAATTCCAATAAAAGGAATGTTGTAGCTTGCACGAAGTTCACGAATAGCATTTGTAGTAGCGGTATTGCAGGCAACCACAATTAGTTTGCAATTGTTTTCGATTAAAAAATCAACATTTTTTTTGCTTAGTGCCACAATCTCTTCCTTGGTTTTTTGACCGTAGGGCGCATTTTTACTGTCGGCTAAGTAAATGGTTCTTTCATTCGGAAGTAGTTCATGAATGGCACTCCAAATGGAAGTTCCTCCGATACCGGAATCAAAAACACCTATAGGATTATTATTCGTCATAAAGCAAAGTTACATATTTCTGCGTTTCTCTACAATCTGGATTTTAAATAAAAATAAGATTTAAGGAAGAATAAAAAGGTGTGATGGATGTGGTTTGGTTAAAACGATTCTGAAGGTAGAAACTTGTAGTAAATGTGCTCTGAAATCTGTAAAATGTATGTTGAGGTTTGTCATTTCGAGCGAAGTCGAGAAATCACAGTAGAAACTCCGTACAGTTTGTCATCCTGAGGAACGAAGGATCTTCGTTTACTGAATCGATACCGTTGGGCTTTACTTTACGGAATTACTTGTGAAGATACTTCGTACCTCAGTATGACAAAATTGAGAAAAATAGAAACCTCGTACAGTTTGTCATCCTGAGGGACGAAGGATCTACGTCTGCTGAATCGATACCGTTGAGCTTCACTTTACGGAATTACTTGAGAAGATACTTCGTTCCTCAGTATGACAAAATTGTGGAAAATAGAAACGGAGCAGCTAATGTGATTTCTCATTCTTCGAAATGACATAGACGAGCAAAGCTTTGACTTATCCATAACTTTTAGGTTTGGAATTTGGAATTTCAAAAACTTGGAATTTAACCCTTGTGGTCATTGCTCTAAAATAAAAAACGGCTCCAACTTAAAAAGCAGAGCCGTTTTTTTATAATAAGAAAGTGTTTCTTAGAATCCTAAGTCTTTTTTAACGTCAGCTGTAACGTTTGGACCGTCAGCTAATAAAAGAGTAGAACCGTCTAATACGTATTGGAAACCTTTAGCTTTTCCAACTTTTTGAATAGAAGCTCTTACTTTTTCCATTAATGGTTTTACGATATCAGTTTCTTTTTGTTGTAGTTCTTTTTGTGCATTGTCTCTGTAATCAACAATTCTTTTTTGCATGTCTTGAACTTCTTTAGAACGCTCACCGTTTACAGCTTCTGTTACTGTAGCAGCTTCAGCCTCATACTTTTTGATTTTTACTTGATATTCGTCAACCATTTTTTTGTATTCAGCATCATATGTACCACTTAATTTTTGTAGTTGGTTTTGTGCGTCAAGCATTGCAGGCATTTTCGACATAATCTCGCTAACATCAACATGGGCTACCTTAGCTTGTGCGTTCATTGTGTTACTTGCTCCTAATATTAGCATAGCAGCGATTAGTAAAGTTTTGATTTGTTTCATCATTTTTAAAATATTAATTAATTATTGGTCGTATTTGTTTTCTGTGCTGCGGCTTCTTTTGCTTTTTTGGCCGCTTCTCTTTCTTCTAAAATTTTCTTCTTTCTTTCTTCTAATTCTTTTTTACGCTGCTCGTAAAGTTTTTGTCTTTCTTCTGCTTTATTTTCTGTTGCCGCTGGCTGAGCTGTTGTTGTTTTTTGCTCTGTCGTGGCAGCAGGTTTATCAGTAGACGGACTTGTTTTAGTAGCGTCTGTTTTTGCTGGTTCAGAAACCGTGCCATTTTTTCTGGCCTCTCTTTCTTCTAATAATGCTTTTCTTCTGTCTTCGTATTCTTTCTTTTTAGCTTCCTGCTCTAGTTTTCGATCTAAAATTAATTTCTCTCTTGCTGCTTTTCGGTCATCCAGAACTTTTTGTCTGTCTTTCATGGCAGGATTCTCATCGATAGCGTTTTCAAGATTTTCTTTTTTCTCTTGTTCTTTCAATTGTTTTTTAGTCAATTGTTCACGCTTATCGGTTCGGTTTAAGATACGGATAACCTGATCGCTAATATCAAACTTTTTATTGCTAAAAAGCATTGTTAAATCAGAAGACTTGTCAAAAACAAAATCATAATTTTTAGCTTCGGCAATATCCTGAACGGCTGTGAAAACCTGATCCTGAATTGGTTTTGCTAAAGCCGCTTTATGTCGGATTAAATTTCCGTCAGCTCCAAATTGCTTTTGCTGGTAATCCAGCATTTCTGTTTCCAGAAATTTAATCTCTGTTTCTCTTTCATCGATAAGCTCTTTAGTCAATAATGCTTTTTCAGCTTTAAGACTTTCTTTGAGATTATTGATGTCCGTTTTTTTGGTCTCAATTTCTTGTTTCCATTTTTGAGCTTTTAGCTCTAATTGTGCATTTGCTTCTTTATAATCAGAGACATTTTCTAAGATATACTCCATATCTATGTAGCCAATCCTTGTCGATCTTGTCTGTGCCTGACTTGTATTTGCTACAATCAAGGCTAAAAATATAAATAAAAATTGTCTTCTCATAACATTACTTTATTTGAAAATTTTTAACCAAATATAATCTTCTTAAAATTGCTGACCAATAATAAAGTGTGGTTCCCAACCATTTGGTCTGTTATTAATTGCTCCCGGTGCAGCATCGAAACCATACCCGAAGTCAAAACCTAATAGTCCAAACGCCGGCATAAATACACGAACACCAAGACCTGCAGAACGATATAAATCGAACGGGTTGTAAGCTTTAAACGTTGGATAAGCAGCTCCAGCTTCTATAAATGTTAAAACATAAATTGAGGCCGATGGTTTTAAGGTTACTGGATAACGAAGCTCCATAGAGAACTTATTGTAAATCGTTGCTCCAATTTGCTGTCCATATCTAGGATCTTTAGGATCTTCAATAATCGGTGTCAACGTATTGTTTTTATATCCTCTTAATCCAATAGTCTCTCTACCGTCCATAGAGTAGTTGGCCATTCCATCTCCTCCCATGTAAAAACGTTCGAAAGGTACTACACCTCGTTCTTGATTATAAGCACCCAAGAAACCAAATTCTGTTAATGTTCTTAAAACTAATTTACCGTACACTTTAGTATACCAGTCTGCTTTAAATTTAATTTTATAATATTCTAACCAGTTGTATTTCTTCTGATCGACTTTTGCAATGTCAGTATCTGCATTTTGGTAATTTGTACCTACACTAGATAATCCAGTATTTCCATTTACTACTTCAGTCTTAACGTAATCACCAGTATTTAGAGGTTTACCATCTATTCCGTTTCCAGATGTTCCTGTATATTGTGTTTTGTATTCTTTTTGATTCCCCAGATCACCATAATCAATACCATTGAACATAGAGTAAGGTGGTGTAACTTTTGCAGAAATACTAAACTCCGAACCATAAGTTGGGAATATAGGATTGACCCCTTTATTACTTCTTGAAATTCCAATTGTATACGCAAGGTTTCTTGACGCTCCGTTACCAAAGGTAAACAATCCTGTGTTATAATTGTTCAGGTCATAGTGTTGGTAACTTACAGATTGTGACAATACGAAGTAGTCATCCGGCACTGTAAGTCTTTTAGCAAGACCAACTTGTAACGTTAAGATGTTAAAACTTTTGCTCTTATCTACATCTCTTGTCACAAAATTGTTTAAGAATTGTTTACTGTAAGAGATAGAAGAACTAAACTGTACTGGTTTTTTTCCACCGAACCATGGTTCTGAGAACGATAAACTATACGTTTGGAAATAAGTACTTCCTTGTAAACGAAGTGATACTTTTTGCCCGTCTCCCATTGGTAAAGGTTTGTAAGAGTCTTTCTTGAATAAATTTCTGGCTGAGAAATTATTAAAAGAAAGTCCTAAGGTTCCAATGAAACCACCTCCACCATAACCTCCTTGAAGTTCAACCTGGCTTGATCCTTTTTCAACAACATGGTATTCGATGTCTACTGTTCCGGCACCTGCGTCTACATTCTTGAATTTTGGATCTATCGCCTCAGGATCAAAAAATCCTAATTGTCCAATTTCACGAATCGTTCTTACTAATTGTTCTTTACTGTATTTTTCACCTGGCTTAGTTCTTAACTCGCGGTAAATAACATGATCATTTGTTTTGTCGTTTCCAACAACTGTAATTTTATTAAAATAAGCGATTGGACCTTCTGTAATTCTGATCTCAAAATCGATTGTATCATTAGCAGTTTTTACCTCTACAGCATTAATGTTTGAAAACAAATATCCATTGTTTTGGTACAAATTGGTAATGTCTTCTGCATCCGGTTTTGTTTTGTCTGCGATCCTTTTTTCAAGTAAAACACCGTTATATGTTTCTCCTTTTTTGATCCCTAAGTAGCGATTCAAAAGGTGGTCAGGATAAACTGTATTTCCTAAAAACTTAATATTTCCGAAGTAATATTTATTTCCTTCTTCCATTTTAATTTTGATGGCAAGCATATTTTTCTCTTTGTTGTAAGCAACAGAGTCATAAATAATACGTGCATCACGGTATCCTTTTTCTTTATAGGTAGAAATAACTTTTTCTAAGTCGGTCTTGTATTTTTCAGGTATAAATTTTGAAGATTTAAGAATGCGGAAGACATTTTTTTGTTTAGTGTCTTTCATAGCGGCTCTCAGTTTAGTATCGCTAAGTTGGGTGTTCCCTTCAAAATCGATACTGCTGATTTTTACTTTGTCGCCTTTATCTACCCGCACAACCATATTTACCTGATTTCCTGCAGTGGTATCGGGAGTAGTAGTAATAGTGACTTTGGTGGTGTAAAAACCGTCTTTTTTATACTTGTTTTCGATGTAATTTTTGGTAGTGGTAATAAGGTTTTCATTAACAATTTTGTTTTTAGTTAAATTGTTATCTTTAATTAAACCTTCTACTTTATTCTTTTTGATACCAACAAATTTGACCTCATTAAGCTTAGGAAGCTCAATAATATTCAGGTCTAAATAGATACTGTCTTGTTCGATTTTATTTACATAAAACGAAATTTCGTCAAAAAGTCCCAGTTTGCCCAATTTTTTAATTGCGCCACTGATTTCTTCTCCGGGTACCGTTATTTCCTGTCCTTTTTGAAGGCCAGAGAAAGTAACCACTGTTTGTTCATTGAAGCTTATTTTACCAACGACAGAGACTTTAGCAAGAATGTACTTTTTTCCTTGATCAAAAGGAACTCTTTCTTGTGCTTTTATTTGTGAAAAACTACCCATTAGAATCAGGGTAAGGACTAGTTGTATTCTTTTTTGTAACACTAAAAAATTATTTAATTTGTTCACTGGTTTTTCCAAATCTACGTTCTCTTTTTTGATAACTAATAATAGCCTCATATAAATCTTGATCTTTAAAGTCTGGCCACAAGACATTAGTAAAATATAATTCTGCATAGGCGATTTGCCATAGCAAAAAATTACTTATTCTATGTTCTCCACTTGTTCGTATTAATAAATCTACGTCAGGTAAATTTTGCGTGTAAAGATGCTCATTTATAATTGAATCGTCAATAGCGTCTATTGAAATTATATTATTTTTAACTTTATCACTGATGATTCTAACGGTATTTACCAATTCTTCTCGTGATCCGTAACTTAAGGCCAGAGTAAGAGTAAGGCGGGTGTTGTTTTTTGTCTTATCAATTACATCTAAAAGTTCTTTTTGAGCACTTTTTGGTAACTTATCAAGGTTTCCAATAGCATTAAGTTTAATGTTATTTTCCTGCAAAGTACCAAGCTCTTTTTTTAAAGAATTGATTAGAATTTTCATTAAAGCTTCCACTTCGAGTTTTGGACGATTCCAGTTTTCTGTTGAAAAAGCATATAAGGTTAAATACTTAATGCCAAGTGTAGCACAAGTAGTAATTGTTTTTTTTACAGACTTTGTTCCGTTTTCGTGACCAAATGCTCTTAAGAAGCCTTGTTGTTTTGCCCAACGCCCATTTCCGTCCATAATAATGGCCAGATGTTGTGGTAAGTTTGTTTGATCTATAGAGTCTAGTAAGTTCATTGTATTAATATGCGCAATAGCAAGGTTTTTGTCCAAAGGTATACGTTAAAGTAACACCTGAGAATACATACCAATCATTATTATTTAAATTTCCAAAACGTAAAGGAGCTAAATTTCCATTGCTGGGATTGCTTCCGTCAATATTATCAGTAAAGGTATAACGCACTCCGGCTTCTGCTGCTAAAATCAGATGAGGCGTTATATTCGATTTTATCCCTAATATAATAGGTATTGCAAACGAATTTGAATTTTTGATTTTTCTTGTTTGTCCACCCGAGATATACAAATCATCATAGTTGAAGAAACTCAATCCCGAAAACAGATACGGTGTAACTTTAGGATGATAATCGTGAAGATTAAAATCAAAAAAGTTAAATTCCAGACCAGCTGACAGTTCTTTTATATTGTTTTTAAATTTATAACCTCTGTTGCTTCTTCCGGTTTCTTTAGAATCAAGGTCATTTCCTATTACGGTAGACTGAGTGTAAGAGAAACGGTAGGAGTGGCGTGGGCTTCGGTTCCATTTATATAGTATACCAAAAGCCGGTTTTTCAGGAGCGATATAGGTGGTCTTTCCTACGTCTCCTACAAAGTTACTTCCACCCAAGAAAACACCAATCTCATTTATTTGAGCGCTTAGTGTTAAGAAGGGGAAAAAACAGAACAATAAATTAAAAATTTTCTTCATTTAATTCAGAATTGCGTGCAAATATAATAATTATCAATACGAATCAAAGTTTCTTTAGTAAAATGTGCTTTTTTTTCAATTTACGATATGATTTTTAGACATTTAATGATGATTCGCTACATGCAGAACGGGAAAAAGTACTGCAATAGTATACTTGTGAATCAGAAAAGAGATTAATTTCTTTTGTCCTCTCCCCAAAGCAATTTGTTTCTCAAGGTTTTCAAGAAAGTCTCGCCTGGGATTTCGACCATTTTTATTTTGAAATTGGTCTTTTTTATGGTTAAAATGGATTCGTTTTTTACAGAAGCAACTCTGGAATCCAGTGAAACTAAATATTGATCGTCTCTGCCTGAAACACGAAGTTTTACCTCGGTATCATCCGGAATTACAAGAGGTCTTGCCGTTAAATTATGTGGGGCAATAGGGGTAATCACTAAACTTTTGACATCTGGCGTTAATAATGGTCCTCCGCAACTTAACGAATATCCTGTAGACCCTGTTGGTGTAGAAATGATTAAACCATCTGCCCAGTACGAAGTCAGGTACTCATTGTTCAAATGCGTTTCAACTGTAATCATCGAGGTGGTGTCTTTTCTGCTTATAGTAACCTCATTCATGGCAAAGTTTAATTCGGCTATAGCATCATTTTTTGGCTCACAAGTCAGACTTAATAAAGTTCTCTCAGAGATCGTGTAGTTTTTGTCGACTACAAACTGTAAAAAACTATCAATCTTTTCTTTTTGTACAGTGGCCAAAAATCCGAGTCTTCCTGCATTTATTCCTAAGATTGGAACGCCTGAATCCCGAACTAGAGTAGCTGCTCTCAAAATAGTCCCGTCACCGCCAATGCTGATCAACATTTCAAAGCTATCATCTAAAGAAGTAGTCGAAGAAAAGGTGTTGTACTCCGCATTAATAAGTTGCTTTTCATAAAGCATTTTTAGAAAATTTTCTTCAATTACCATTTCAACGTTGTTCGAATTGAAGAACAAGAAAATGTCTTTTATGATCGGTTCCGTACTGTTTTGATAATATTGTCCGTAAATCGCTACTTTCATTCTTTTTGTTTAGATAATGAGAAAATTTGATGATGTGTCAATGTCTTGGGGGACGATCTGATTGACTCATTTTCTGCTTGTTATATTTTAAATTATATATTAAGGTACTTGTCCAGATAATCAGAACGTTCTTTTAAACTGTTGATATAGGTGTCTTCCTGATGTTCTGATATAATTTCGTAATTGTATCTTCTGAAAGTCTGAATGATTTCATTCATGGCTCCCAATCCAATTTTTATGGTGATTTGAACATTCTCGAGATCGGCTTCAGAGATGAAACAACCCAGAATTTTACCGTTATTGCTTTCTACAATCTGAGTGATCTGACTCATGGAGTAATCGATAAGTCCTTTTTGAATGATAATGATGCCACCTTGTTCTTTTAAAAATGGAGTTTCTTTAAAAAACTTCATTATATCTTCCATTTCATAATAGCCGATATAAGTGTTGTTTTCGTCCAGAACAGGAACGGTGTTGGTGTGATTTTTAGCAAAAACCTCTAAAAGATCTAACCAAATCATTGATTTTCGCGCAAAAAAACGTTCAAACGTATATTTATAGTCGATTGTTTTTTTGTCTGTATCAAAAGTTTCAACATCATCAGAGGAGATGCTTCCAATGTAAATACCATTCTCTAAAACCGGAAAATGGGAAAAACTTAGGTCAGCAAAAAAGTCCTGAACCGACGCTATCGTTTCCTGGCTGTCGATTGCTCGAAAATCGTTTGTGATATAGTTGGTAATTTCTGTCATAGATCAATTGTGGATATTTGATGCAAAATAATCAAAAAATAGCAAAAACTGCTACCTTTTACTTTGTATTTTTGTGGTAACAAATATAATGTTACTAGAATTAATTATCTATTTATATGACAAAATTAAGTGTAAATATCAATAAAATTGCAACGTTGCGAAATGCCCGTGGCGGAAATGTTCCTGATTTATTAAAAGTGGCAACAGATATCCAGAATTTTGGCGGACAAGGAATCACGATTCACCCACGTCCGGATGAGCGTCATATTCGCTATCAGGATGCGCGCGATTTAAAAGCCATTGTACATACTGAATATAATATCGAAGGAAATCCACAGCATAATTTTATTGATTTGGTTTTAGAGTGTAAACCAACACAAGTTACCTTAGTTCCCGATGCAATTGGGGCCATTACTTCTTCTGCCGGTTGGGATACTATAAAAAATGAATCTTATTTAAGTGAGGTTATTCAGGAATTTCAGCGTAACGGAATCAGAACTTCGATTTTTGTAGACCCGGTTTTGGAAATAATTGAAGGTGCCAAAAAAACAGGGGCGGACCGAATTGAATTGTATACAGAAGCTTTTGCACATCAATACGGCTTAGGAAATAAAAACGGAATTGATCCTTATGTTGAAGCAGCAAAACTGGCCAACGAATTAGGTTTAGGAATTAATGCAGGTCATGACTTAAGTTTGGATAATATTCAATTCTTCAAACAAAACATTCCGGGATTGTTAGAGGTGTCTATTGGTCATGCCTTAATTTCAGAAGCGCTTTATCTTGGTTTGGATAATGTGGTGAATATGTATTTGCAAAAACTGAAATAAGTTACTATATAAAACAATTATAACCTGATGTAATTGGGTTATAATTGTTTACTTTCGCCCTTTTCTTATTAAAATCAAGGTGTTGAAGCTAATTACTTTCTTTTGTTTCTTTTGTTTTTTCAATGTATTTGCACAATCAAAGGCAGTTGTTGTCGGAAAGATAAAATCTTCTGAAAATGAGAATTTAGTAGGTGCAAGTGTTTCTTTTACTTCAAATAAATTTAGTCAATACGTTATAACGGATAGTCTGGGGAATTTTTCTAAAAATATTCCTTTAGGACAAATCAACATTATAGTAAATCAATTAGGGTATGTGGAGAAAAGCATACAATTTGATTGCCAAAAAGACACTTTAGTCTCAATTGTTTTAGAAAAAGACACTTCGCTTTTAAAAGAAGTTGTGATAGCTAATGATAGAAAAAATACAATTACTACACTATCGGGAGGGAAATTATCATTCAATTTAAAAGAACTATCCGCTCTGCCCACTGCACTTGGAACGACAGATATCATTAAATTGCTGCAGCTGACGCCAGGGGTGCAAAACTCAGGTGACGCCAATGGTTATTTGTACGTCAGAGGCGGAGACCCGGGGCATAATGCTATATTGTATAATGGAACTCCAATCTACGGAATGTCTCATTTGTTAGGAATCTTTCCTTTTTATAATGCCGACCATATTAAAGAAGTTGAATTCGATAAATCAAGTTCAAATGCAAAATATGGCGGACGGTTAAGTTCAACTATATTATTACTTCCTAATAAAGCGCTGCCTACTGAATTGGGGATTCAGGGAAATGTGGGGATTTTGGCTTCACAATTAAGTTTAGCTGTTCCGATTACCAAAAAAACAGGGTTTTATGTATCCGGAAGAAAAACCTATATTGACGAAATTATTGCGCCATTATTAAATAGGGGTTCAAAAAATAATGATGTTCAGGATATGAAATATGGATTTTCAGACGGGAATATGACTTTTGTATCTCAGATAACCAAAAACAATCTGCTTACTGTTGATGCTTTTTTTAGCGCCGATGAGTTGAAAATTAAAGACAGTAATCTTGCGCTTCGAACGAATTTAAAGTGGAGTAATTTTACGGTTTCTCCGACCTTGGCGACAACTATTTCTTCGAATGTAAGTATGACCAATTCGGTTTATTTCAGTCAATATTCGAATAACTTAAGCATGGAACAAGCTACCATTCAGTTTGAAGTTTCTTCTTATGTAAAAGATTTTGGGTTTACCAATTCGGTTCGTTATGCCATTAAAAACATTCCTTTTGAATCGGGTTTGCAATATGTATACCACAATTTGCAACCTCAAAAAGTTGCCATTGAAAATTTGGCAGATGTAAATAATACGACTCAAAATACGGTGATTAATGCTGGAGAAGGGGCGGTTTTCACCACTATTAAACCAAAGTTTGGAGATCGTTTAAATGCAGAACTAGGTCTTCGGATTAATTATTATACCTCAGGATCTTCGAATTCCTATCTTCATTTCCAGCCTCGTGTGCTGCTGAATTATATGGCCAGTGACAAATATTCTTTTTATGCATCTTATAATAGACAGTATCAATATTTGAGTTTGATAACTACCTCCAGTGTCGGGATTCCGACTGATTTCTGGATTGCCAGTTCAGAGGGGATAAAACCCCAGTCATCAGATGAGTTTTCTGTTGGTTCCAGTCAGAATATCTCGAAGAATTTAGTTTCTTCATTCGGGGGATTTTATCGTACAATGAAAAATTTACTCGAATATCCGTATGGCGTAACACAGTTCAATGAAATTACCACTTTGAAGAATGATTTGCTTGTTGGTAATGGAAAGGCATATGGTTTTGAAATGATGCTTCGAAAGAATAACGGAAAATTTAAAGGTTGGCTGAGTTATACTTTGAGCTGGTCGGATCGAAATTTTGACGCACTCAATAATGGAAATACTTATTTTGCAAAATACGACCGACGACACAATCTCTCTTTGGTGGGGATGTATGATTTAAATCCGAAATGGAGTTTTGGATTGACGCAGCTGTTTAGTTCAGGAAATCGTTTTACAATGCCAACGTCGTGGTACTTTATCAACAATAACCCTGTCAAAGAGTATTCGGAATACAATAATGCGCAAATGCCAAATTATATCCGTACAGATTTATCCGTTAACTACTTTTTCATAAAAACGAATAAAAAAGAAAGTGCTCTGAATTTTTCAATTTACAATACATTCAATTTAGACAATCCGATTTATGTTGTGCTGGATGTTGCGGTGGATAAGGATCGTAATAATATAGTTGTAAAACAAGATAAGAAGATTTTATATCGAATATTACCTTCAATAAGTTGGAGATTTAAATTTTAACAGATGAAAAAGTGTGTTTTATTTCTTTTGATTGTAATAACCATTAGCTGCTCTAAAGATGATTTTAGTCAAAAAACTAACGTTGAATCTAAGATTGTAGTAGAAGGGTGGATTGAAGAAGGTGATTTTGCACAGGTTTTACTGTCGAGCAGTGTTCCCGTCACTAGTGCTACAGATTCTACAGCTGTTTTAAACCATGTCATACGATCAGCAAAAATCACAATCTCAGATGGTGTTACATCAGAAGTTTTAAGGGTTAAAAATGATAAAAACAGAATACCGCCCTTTGTTTATTTCGGATTCACTTTAAGAGGTGAAGCAGGAAAAGAATACGCTTTAAAAATAGAATATTTAAACAGGGTCGTTAAAGCGGTTACAGCAATTCCAAAAAGTGTAACGCTTAAAAGTGCAGAATATGTAAAAAAGAATCCTTCCGATACAACCGGTTATGTGTTTGTAAGATTTGATGATCCGTTAAACGAAAAAAATTATTATCAGTTAGCTACAAAAATTGAAGGGAAAGAACCTGTTTTTGTTCCTGCGTTTTATGGGAATTTAGATGATAAAAACTTTCAGGAATCCGCTGTTTTGGCACAAATCAACAGAGGGATTTTGCTTTTTCCTAAAACAAAATTCACGCCTTATTTTGTCGATGGAGATGTGATTTATGTGAAATTAAGAACCCAAACCAAAGAAGCGTTGGATTTCTGGAACAGTTGGCAAAATGAAATTGTAAACAGTAAAAACCCGATTTACCCTTCGAACACCAGTTTGAAATCGAATATAACAGGAGGGATTGGTATTTGGGCGGGATATGGTCAGAGCACTTTGCTGGTAAAAACACCGGCTAAAAAATAAAGCCGATTTGAATACGTTCAAATCGGCTTTAGATCCTCTTTAAAAAAAAGTTATTTTTTAAAAGACTTAGTGAAATCGTTAAATTTAGTTATTAATTCCGTGAATCCTGCAGAGAAATAAACACTCATTTCTACTTCGGTTTTATCATTGAATTTTAAGTAATATATTTCCTCCAGGTACGGTTGAGAGAATCTCTCGCCTTTTTCACTATACCATGACCAGTAGCCGCCTGTACTTGAATCGTTAACGACCCAAATTGGTAAGTTAAAAGTAAAAGGATTGCCTCTTTCTTCTGAATGTAGAACAATTTCAGCAATTTTAGTTCCGTCTTTTTTAGAAACTAAAGCTAATTTCATGTTTTTGTTAAAATTAGCTGCTGTTCCTTCAGAGATCCTTTTTTCGTAGGCGTTTGAAGCAGTATAATATTCTTTGTAATTGTTTTTAGGATTGTTGTATTCTTCAGGATATGCAGGTCGGGTATTATTTTTACGTAAAGCAATATCATCTGCAGCTTCAGTAGCTAAGTCCGCATCCGCAACAATAATAAAATTGTCCATCAATCTAATCAATCCATTAGCTTTTCCTTTGTAAGCGACAACTTCTTTATTGTCAAGTAAAGCGTCTATCTGAGAAGTACTGCCGGCAGTAAATTGAACCAGGTTTTTACCATTAAAAGTAAAGGAAGCTTTTGAAGTGTTTTCAGTAGCCTTTGTACCACTCATTTCCCAGATGTAACCATCGTTTAATGTGATTTTGTATGCAAATTCATTTGGAACTTCTTTTCCGTTAGAATACTTAGCTGTTTGAGTAAAAGTAGCAGACGCTCCACCGTCGATTGTTAATGTTGCATCTGTTGCTGTTGGTAAAAAGAACCAATCATGTAGAGAAGGAGTTTGGGTCCAGCTTCCAGTTTCGTGATTGTATGACGATTCTCCGTAAGTGTCGATGTTTTTTATTTTTATATCAGAAGGTGTGCTTTTAGAAGTTAAAACAGCATTGTTTACAGTCTGAGATGCTTTAGCAGGAAAAACGAACTTTAATTCTGTTAAAGAAGCTGTTTTTGTCCAGTTTTGTTGTGCATTGTTCCAAGTGTAAATTCCATAAACTCCTGAAATGTTTAAAGCTTCTTCAACACCGTTATCGCTTTTTCCGTCAAAAAGATCGATGTGATTAAGGCTAAATAAACGTCCTAAATTCTTTATTGCTTCAATTGCATTTGAGCTTTTTGATTTGTCCAATTGTACCAACATTTCGTTAGCCTCTACTTCCAGTTTTTGTTTTTGTTCGGCTGGAGTTAAATTAGAATAAGGTTGTTTAACAATGTTTGCAATTTGCTCGGCAAGAGTTTGTTCTGTTTCCGGCTTGGTTTCGTCTTTACTATCATCACTTGAACAGGAAATTGCTAGTTGCGAAAGAACTAACGATGTTAAAATAATTTTTTTAATCATGGTGAAGGGTTGAAATTAATTAAATGAATGAAACAAAAGTTTCGGTTTTTGAAGGTGCAAGGTACTGTTTTGGATTCGTTTTTTTTTACGCGAAACCGTAAAAAAAGGAAACTTTTTGCTGATGATTTAATTTTGAAATAACGGTTGAAGATCTCGTTCTGCTGTAAATTGATAAATAAGTTTTTTACCTTTGCAATACTTAAAATAAAAACATAAATGTTATACTCAAAAATAGAAGGCGAAGGGAAACCTTTCGTTATCATGCATGGTTTTTTAGGAATGTCAGATAACTGGAAAACGCTTGCTTCGCAATATGCAGAGTCAGGTTTTCAGGTTCATGTTTTGGATTTGCGAAATCATGGACGCAGTTTTCATTCCGATGAATTTACCTATGAAGCGATGGCAAAGGACGTGTTCGAATATTGCCAGGCAAATCAGCTAAGCAAAATTGATATTTTAGGACATTCGATGGGAGGGAAAGTAGCGATGCTTTTCGCGACGACTTATCCGGAATTAGTAGATAAATTAATTGTGGCTGATATTGGTCCGAGATTTTACAACCAGCATCATCAGGATATTTTGGCGGGGTTAAATGCAGTTGATTTTTCTGTAAAGCCAAGCCGAAATGACGTAGAGGCTATTTTGACACAATATGTTCCGGATTTTGGAACCCGTCAGTTTTTAATGAAAAATTTATATTGGCAGGAACCCGGACAACTGGCCTTTCGTTTTAATCTGGCTGTTTTTAATGGTAATTTAGATGCTATAGGAAAAGCGTTGGCAGACGGTTTGGTTTTTGATAAACCGACCTTGTTTATACGTGGAGGAAGTTCTGGTTATATTAAGGACGAAGACATGGAACAAATACGTCAGCATTTTCCGGATGTAAAATTAGATACGATACCTAATGCAGGACATTGGCTTCATGCCGAAAATCCAAAATTGTTTTTTGAACTGACAACGGCATTTTTAAAAGAGTAAGTTTTGAGGATGACGACTACTGTTATTAAAGTTAAAGGATGAAAGTTTTAATTGTACTGGGGTCTCCAAATTCAGAACTTGGAAACTTAGGGCAAATAGCGCTGGACCGATTAGATTATTGTTTGGATATTTTTGAGCCAAAGGATAACTATATTATTTGTACAGGAGGTTTTGGAGCGCATTTTAATACAGCGCCTTATCCGCATGCAGACTATGCAATGAACTATTTAACAGAGAATGGACTTAGTGCGGAAAACTTCTTAGAAGCGGCCTTGTCTGCCAATACGGTCGAAGATGCAGTATTAGCAAAAAAGATATTGATTAAACATCACTTTGATACGGTCGTTGTGATTACTTCTGACTATCATGTCGAAAGGGTGAAGCTTATTTTTGATGAAATTTTAGGATTTGATAACGTGGAATATGCCGGAGTAGTCCATGCTATTTCTGATACAGAAAAAGAGCGATTGGTGATCCATGAAAAAAAAGCAATCAATGGAATTTTAAGCAAAGGCTTATATTATTAAATTTTAGTACTTTTAAATAAATTTTAAACCATACAATTATGAATTTATTACTCAGACTTCTTGTTACCGCTGCCTTGGTTTTGGTGATCGCTCACTTTTTACCAGGTGTTCATGTTGCCAGTTTTACCACCGCTGTAATTGTTGCGGTAGTTTTAGGGTTGCTGAATCTTTTTATAAAACCAATATTGGTCATTCTGACTTTTCCAGTTACGATTGTGACGTTGGGCTTGTTTTTACTGGTGATTAACGCCATTATTATTCTTCTGTGCACCAATATTGTCGGAGGCTTTAAAGTGGAGTCTTTCTGGACCGCATTATTCTTCAGTATTATATTGTCTATTCTTCAATCTATTACTTATAAAATTGTAGGAGACGATAAATAAACTAAAATCAAAGCCGAATAAAAAAGGGCTTCAAATACAATAGGTTAAAAACTTGGTTGGGTTGCAAAAATTTTATAATTTTGCAACCCAATTTTATTACGTAAATTAAAGAACACGATGGATATTAAAAGAGTAGCAATAGACGCTGTTAATGAAGTGATTGTGATGAACGTTGTTCACATGGACTACAAAGGGCAGGTGCAAAAAAGAATAAACGAAAAAATGCCTTTAGCAACTGTAAAAGGTTTTAGAAAAGGACAAGTACCTAAAGACCTTGTTGAAAAACAATACGGAAAAGGTATTAAACAAGAAGAAATTCAAAAAGTAGTTGATTTAGCTTTAGAGCGTTTTGTACAATCTGAAAGATTAAATCTATTAGGAACTCCTCTTGCTAAAGTAAACGAAAACTTCGATTGGGATGCTGAAGAGTTAACTTTCGAATACGAAATTGGTTTAGTACCAAACTTCGAAATTAATTTAGAAGCTAAAAATGATATCGTAAAATATATCGTTACAGCTGATGCTAAATTAATCGACGGTCAGGTAGAGCGTATCCAAAAACAATTCGGAAAAGCAATTCCTCAAGAAGCTGTTGTTGCAGATTCTGACTTAACTGGAACTTTTTCTAATGAAGAAAACGGAATCAATAACACAACTACCATTTCTGTAGCTACTTTCAACAAAGCTGCCGGAGATAAATTCATCGGTAAAAAAGTAGGAGACGTTGTTGTAGTAAGCACAAAAGGTTTATTCGAAGATGATCACCAATTAATGGACTACCTAAAAGTAGGTCATGATAATGTTCACGGTTTAGATATCGAAGTAAACTTTACTATCGAAGCTATCAACGGAGCTGAATTGGCAGAATTAAACCAGGATTTATTTGATAAACTTTTTGGTGAAGGAAAAGTAGCTTCATTAGAAGACTTAAAAGCTAAAATCAAAGAAGATGCTGAAGCGCAATTTGCACAACAAGCAGATCAAAAATTATTGTTAGACGTTCAGGATTTCCTTATCGAAAGCACAAAATTTGATTTACCGTCAGAATTCCTTAAAAAATGGTTGCAAACTGTTGGAGAGAAAAAACTTTCTGCAGAAGAAGCTGAAGTAGAATATGCAAGATCTGAAAAAGGATTGCGTTTTCAATTGATTGAAGGAAAAGCAATGGCTCAAAGTAATATCCAAATTACATTTGAAGATTTGAAAGCTTTTACAACAAACGCGATCAGACAACAAATGGCTCAATTTGGTCAAACAAACCCAACTGACGAGGAAGTACAAGGAATCGTGGCTAGAGTTTTATCTAACCAAGAGGAAGTAAAAAGACTTTCTGAGCAAGTTGTTGCAGAGAAATTGTTAGAGTTGTTTAAAGAAAAAGCAAATCCAACAACTAAAGAAGTAACTTACGAAGAATTTATTGCTGCATCATACGGAGAATAATTTCTGAAAAAATAAGTATATTTGAGCGTCAATTGATATTTTCTTTTGACGCTCTTTTTTTTTGTTTCAGGTTTCAGGTTTCAAGTTCGTGAACCTGAAACTTGAAACCTGAAACATTTTAAACGAAAAGAAGACATATTGGCATTATTCATAAAAAGGTATGACCTTTGATAAATTAAAATAGACATCAAATAAACTTAAACTTAGAACAGATACATATGAACTACGGTAAAGAATTTAAAAAATTTGCTACAAAGCACCAAGGAGTAAATGCCATGTACTATGATAAAATCGTAGCGGCAATGAACCCAACCAATATGACTCCATATATTATCGAAGAACGTCAGTTGAATATTTCTCAATTAGATGTTTTCTCCCGATTAATGATGGACAGAATTATCTTTTTAGGAACAGGTATCGACGACCAGATCGCTAATATCGTTCAGGCACAATTACTTTTCCTGGAAAGTGCTGATGCATCAAAAGACATTCAGATTTATTTAAATTCTCCGGGAGGAAGCGTTTACGCAGGATTAGGGATTTACGACACTATGCAATACATCAAACCTGACGTAGCGACAATTTGTACCGGTATGGCAGCTTCTATGGGAGCCGTTTTACTATGTGCAGGAGCAGCAGGAAAACGTTCCGCTTTACCACATTCAAGAGTAATGATTCACCAGCCATCAGGAGGAGCACAAGGAGTAGCTACCGATATGGAAATCAACTTACGTGAAATGTTGAAACTAAAAGATGAATTGTACAACATCATCTCACAACATTCAGGACAAACTTTTGATAAAGTACACAAAGACAGCGAGCGTGATTACTGGATGATCGCAGACGAAGCTAAAGAATACGGAATGATTGATGAGGTGTTGAGAAGAGGATAAAAATTGGTTTAAAGTTTCAGGTTTAAAGTTGCTATTGTTAACTTGGAACCTGAAACTTGAAACTTGAAACATAAGAAATGGCAAAAGTAGTATTAGAATGTTCGTTTTGTGGAAGAAAAAAGCCAGAAACCAATTTATTGATTGCAGGTATCAATGCACATATCTGTGATAAGTGTATTGAGCAGGCACACGGAATTGTATTAGAAGAATTAAAATCAAGCGGAAGTGCAAAACTAGTTGGGGACTTAATTTTAAAGAAACCAAAAGAAATTAGAGCTTTCTTGGATCAATATGTAATTGGTCAGGATCAGACTAAAAAAGTAATGTCGGTTGCGGTTTACAATCACTACAAACGTTTAATGCAACAGCAATTAGACGACGAAGTAGAGATCGAAAAAAGTAACATCATTATGGTGGGTCAGACCGGAACCGGAAAAACATTGGTGGCAAAAACGATTGCTAAGATGTTAGACGTTCCTTTGGCTATTGTTGATGCAACGGTACTTACAGAAGCAGGTTACGTAGGAGAAGATGTTGAAAGTATTTTGACACGTTTGCTACAAGCTGCTGATTATGATGTAACCAAAGCCGAAAGAGGAATCGTATTTATTGATGAAATTGATAAAATCGCCCGTAAGAGCGATAATCCATCTATAACACGTGACGTTTCAGGTGAAGGTGTACAACAAGCATTATTGAAATTACTGGAAGGAACAGTTGTAAACGTACCACCAAAAGGAGGTCGTAAACATCCGGACCAGAAATTTGTAGAAGTAAATACCCAAAACATCCTGTTTATTGCAGGTGGAGCTTTTGATGGAGTAGAACGTATTATTTCAAAGCGTTTAAACCGTCAGGCAGTTGGATATTCAACTTCTAAAAATGTAGACAATATCGACAAAGACAATTTGTTACAATATATTATTCCAAAAGACATTAAAGATTTCGGATTGATTCCGGAGATTATCGGTCGTTTACCGGTTTTAACGCACATGGATCCTTTGGACAGAGAAACGCTACGTGCAATCTTGACGCAACCTAAAAATGCCTTAATCAAACAATATCAAAAGTTATTTTTGATGGATGAAGTTGAATTCAGTATCACGGATGAAGCTTTAGATTTTATTGTTGACAAAGCATTAGAATACAAATTAGGAGCACGTGGATTGCGTTCGTTATGTGAAGCAATCTTAACCGATGCGATGTATGAATTGCCAAGTTCAGACGACAAAACACTGACAATCGACAGAGAGTATGCCGAACATACACTAAGTAAAAATTTATTGAAGAGAATGGAAATTGCTTCTTAAAACAATACTATAAAACGCCTCATCTGAGGCGTTTTTTTTGACTGAAAAGTGGTTTTTTAATTCTCGACGCAGTAAAAAAAAGAGATTGATCTTTTAGTTGTTAAGCTAATGAGGGTCGGTTTAAACCATATAAGTGATGTAAGTTCATTTAATTTTATGCTTATATTTTCTTCAATGATTTGTATAGTTTAATTTTTTGCGACTTTGCGTCTTTGCGAGAAAAATAGTTCCAATGTTTACAAGACATTTTTCACAAAGAGAATTATAAGTTCACTTAAGTTAAAGCTTATATTTTCTTCTATGACTTATATGGTTTAATTTTTTGCGGCTTTGCGAGAAAAATAGCTCCAATGCTTACAAGACATTTATCACAAGGAGAGTTATAAGTTAATCGAATTCAAAACTTATATTTTCTTACATCACTTATATGGTTTAAAATTTTTTGCGACTTTGCCTTTTACTCCAAAAAGCGTAATTTATTGCACCCTAAACTTGTCGCGATATTCAATAGGTTTCATGCCGACCATTTTATAAAATACTTTTCTAAACGCTTTAGGATCATTATAACCTGTTTTTTCTATAATTTCAGAGATCGAAAGCTGCGTTTGCTCCAGATATTTCTTTGAACTCTCTACTCTTATATTCTGTAAATATTCAATAGGCGGAATTCCTGTAACCAGTTTAAAACGACGTGTCATGTTTCGGGCGCTGGTGGGAATATCTTTGGTGATCTCTTCCAGTTTTTCTATGGTACTGTATTGATTCTCTATTTTTTGCTGTAACATGGCAACCAGACTGTCATTATGCAAATGATTGGGTCTGAACGTGCTGAAATAACTCTGTTTGTATCGGTTTAAATCAATCGAGAAAATCTTGGCGATCTGAACCGCAATCTCATTTCCGCAATATTTCTGAACCAATAGAATCAATAAATGAAAGGTTGAGGTAGAGCCTCCACTGGTATACAAGCTCCCATCTGCTGTCAAAGTTTCCTCTGATTTTAGTTTGACTAATGGAAAAGCTTTAGTAAAGGCACTACAAGCATCCACATGTGTAGTAGCCAGTTTTTCATTTAGTAAACCTGAAGCGGCAAACAAAAACGCACCGGTACAAAAACTAGCCAATTCAGCTCCTTTTTTGTGTTGCTTTTGTAACCACGGAATAAAACTTTTGTTCTTTGCAATCACCTCACTCATATTGTCTGTAGTAAAAGCGGGAATCAAAATCAATTCCGGATGTTCTTCAGAAGTTTCTATTGGTTGTACTTCATATCCGAACAAGTGTTCCTGATTGATCTGTTCGGAAGATTGAAAGACCATAATCTCAAAAGGTTTTTCAATTCCGGTATGCAATTTATTAGTGGTTTCAAAAACTTCTAAAATCGCTGCAATGCTCAATAATTTATAGTCATGCGGTACAATTAGACCTATTTTTTTGCTCATGGTTTGTTGCTTTTTGAAAGTTAATCTCTACACAAAAGTATAAAAATTGTCTCATACGACCCTAAAAATGACTTTTATTGTATTCTTAAGGATTGTTTAAAATTCTAAATTTGTCTTAAATAATTAGTAATTTTATAAATATGAAAACAGAAATTTTCTTAAATCTTCCTGTAAAAGATTTAAAACGGTCCATGGATTTTTTTACGGAATTGGGTTTTACATTCAATCTAAACTTTACAGATGATAAAGCAGCTTGTTTGGAAATTGGTGAAAATATTTTTGCCATGCTTCTCTTAGAGGAGTTTTTCAAAACCTTTACTAATAAACAAATTTGTGACACCTCTAAGAGCACGGAATTTTTGACGGCTTTATCCGTTGACAGTCGTGAAAAAGTAGATGAGATAATAGCAGCAGTTGTAAAAGCCGGAGGAACAGAATATATGGAGGCAAAAGACTATGGTTGGATGTACCAAAAAGCTTTTTTAGATCCGGATGGACATCATTGGGAAATCTTCTTTATGGATGAAAGTCAGGCTCCTTCAAATTAAATTTTTAACTAACAATATAAACTTAAACAACTATGATTACAGTAAAGAATACAATCGATGCACCGATAAGTAAAGTTTGGGAATTTTGGACATTACCGGAACACATTACAAAATGGAACACACCTTCGCCGGACTGGCATACCCCTTATGCTGAGAATGATGTAAAAGAGGGCGGAAAATTCAAATCGACTATGGCTGCAAAAGATGGCAGTATGAGTTTTGATTTTGAAGGAGAATATACGTTGGTCAAACAAAACGAAGCCATCAATTATGTAATAACAGATGGACGTAAAGTGGAGATTAGCTTCAAGCAAACGCCAAACGGAGTAGAAGTGGTTGAAAGTTTTGACCCTGAAATAGAAAATTCGGAAGAAATGCAACGCGGAGGCTGGCAGGCTATTATGGATAGTTTTAAAAGTTATGTAGAAAGTGCAACCTAAAACGGACAAAGATGACAAAACAAATTTGGTTGAATCTACCTGTTAAGAATGTAGCAAAAGCAAAAGCCTTTTTTTTGAAAGTAGGGTTTACTTTTAATGAGCAACAGGATACGCCCAGCTCGACTTGTATGTTGGTTGGAGAAAAGAATTTTGTAGTAATGCTTTTTGAAGATGCTTTGTTTGAGAGCTTTTCTCAGAACAAAATTACAGATACACAATCGAGTTCAGAAATCCTGATTTCGATTGATGCCGAAAGTAAAGAGGAAGTAGATGCATTAGCAGAAAAGGTAAAAGCAGCCGGAGGGATTGTTTTTGCTCCGCCGGCAGAAAACCAGGGTTGGATGTATGGTTTTGGTTTTGCCGATTTAGACGGTCATCGCTGGAATGTTTTATATATGGATTTTAGTAAACTACCACAACAAAATTAGATATGGAAAGATTAGAATTTGCAATTAGAATAAAGGCTTCACGAGAGAAAATATGGTCAGTTTTATGGGAGGAGGAAACCTATAAGAAATGGACTGAAGTTTTCTGCGAAGGTTCCTCTACAATAAGTAACTGGAACGAAGGAGATACAATACATTTTTTATCCCCTGGAGGTGAAGGAATGTATAGCATTATTGAAACAAAGATTCCTAACGAATATATGGCTTTTAAACATTTAGGTGAACTAAAAGATTTTAAGGAAATGCCCATTGATGAGGAAACAAAAAAATGGAGCGGTGCCATGGAAACGTATCGATTAACAGCTGACGGCGAATTTACTGATTTGGTGGCTCACGTTGATGTAGTCGAAAAATACCTGGATTACTTCAAAGAGACTTTTCCAAAAGGATTGGAAAAAGTAAAAGAATTAGCAGAATAAGAATAAATGATCAATGACAATAAATAATAACAACAAACAATAAAATATCATGGCAACAGTAAACCCTTATTTAATATTTAATGGAAATTGCGAAGAAGCATTCCTATTTTATAAATCAGTTTTTGGAGGAGAATTTCCGTATATCGGAAAATTTAAAGATATGCCTGAAGGCGAAGAAGGATGTACAGGTGCATCAGAAAAAGATGCAGACAGAATCATGCACGTTTCTTTACCAATTGGAGATACTATTTTGATGGGAAGCGATAGCAGCGAACAATCCGGAGATGTAGTAGTTGGTGGGAATTTCTCCGTTTCAATTAACGTAGCAAGTACAGAAGAAGCAGATCGAATTTTTAACGGATTATCAGCTGGCGGAACCGTTTATATGCCGATGGAAAAAACATTCTGGGGTGCGTATTTCGGAATGTTCAAAGACAAATTTGACATCAGCTGGATGGTAAATTTTGATGAAAATATGCCAAGTAAATAAAGACTGATAAGCAATTATTTTATCTTTAAAAGACCAAAAAATGATTCCTCAAAAAGGAGTCATTTTTTGTTTGAAGTTACCAAAAGTATATTTATTTTAATAATTAGCGTTAAATGTTAAATTAATTAAAAAATAGCCATTGATTTGTGTTTTTTAGGTCTAAAAAAACAATGATTATTCTTTTTTATCAACAATAGATTGCCGATTTTTGTCGCTTCGTAATCAATAAAGAAAACATGGCAGCAGAAGGCAAAGAGATTATTTTATTAAAAGTTTCCGGTCATGATAAGCCGGGAGTTACAGCTGGTTTAACCGCGGTATTGGCAACTTATGACGCTGTTATTTTAGATATAGGTCAGGCCGATATTCACGATACACTTTCATTAGGAATTTTATTCGAAATTGAATCCGGTTCAAGTTCGGGACCTGTTTTAAAAGATTTGCTGTTTAAAGCTTATGAACTGGAAATCAAAGTAAAATTTACTCCGATTTCTATTGAAGATTACGAAACCTGGGTAAAATCGCAATCAAGACAACGTTATATCATTAATATTTTAGGAGAGCAATTGGCCGCTTCACAATTGGCCGCAGTGACTAAAATATTGTCTGATCAAAATCTGAATATTGATTCCATTATAAGACTAACAGGCAGAACTTCTATTATTGAGATAGAAGAAAATCCTCGTTCTTGCATACAATTAGCGGTAACCGGAGAAATTGTAGATAAAATTGTCATGACGGCCAGTTTTATGCAGATTTCAAGAACATTAGATGTTGATATTTCTTTCCAGGAAGACAATATTTACAGAAGAAACAGACGTCTGGTTTGTTTTGATATGGATTCGACATTGATTCAGACCGAAGTAATTGATGAGTTAGCCGAATTAAACGGAGTAGGCGAGCAGGTAAGAGCAATTACAGAGCAGGCCATGAATGGTGAAATTGATTTTAACGATAGCTTCAAGCAACGCATGGCTTTATTGGAAGGATTGAGTGAAGATGTTTTACGATCCGTTGCAGAAAAATTACCTATAACAAAAGGAGCACATCGTCTGATGAAAGCCTTAAAATACTACGGATATAAAACAGCAATCCTTTCCGGAGGATTCACCTATTTTGGCGAATACTTGCAAAAGGAATTAGGAATTGATTATGTTCACGCGAATCAGTTGGAAATTATAGACGGTAAACTGACCGGTAAATATTTAGGAGATATTATCGACGGACAGAAAAAAGCAGAGCATTTAAAAGCTATCGCCGACAAAGAAGGGATTCACATTAACCAAACAATAGCTGTGGGTGACGGTGCAAATGACTTACCGATGCTAAACTTAGCCGGTTTGGGAATCGCTTTTCACGCCAAACAAAAAGTAAAAGAAAATGCCGCAACCTCAATTTCAAGCTTAGGACTTGACGGTGTTTTGTATCTGTTAGGATATCACGACAGGTATATTGATATGATGTAGGCTTCGACTTCGTTCATCCTAATGGGATTTGTTCAGCTTGACAATGTGAGTTTATTAAGTTTGATAATATAGAATAGCAGGCTTTAATTTGTGAAAATTAGAGTAATTCGTGGCAAAAAACTACACTTTACGATAGGCGCATTGATATGATTTAAAAAGATGGTGTCACCCTGAGCGAAGTCGAAGGCTTTTAAGGGATAAAGGGGCTTCGACTTCGCTCAGCCTGACAATGTGAGTTTATTAAGTTTGAGAATATAGAACAGCAGGTTTTAATTTGTGATAATTAGAGTAATTTGTGGCAAAAAAACTATAGCACCTTCAATCATTCCAGATCCCCAAAGTTTTACCCCAGGTTGGAATTTGGAATTTCAAAAGTTTGGAATTTCAAAAAAGCTACGGCAACAACTATCCCAGATCCCCAAAGTTCTACTCCAGATTTGGAATTTGGAATTTAAAAAATTTGGAATTTCAAAAAAATCACGACATTTCCTTTAATTGTTCCAAATAATCTCTCTGATTCGAAAGTCTTGGTATTTTATGTTGACCACCCAATTTGTCTCTTTCTTTTAGCCAGTCGTAAAACAAATTTTCTCTGGCAACGTTAATTACCAAAGGATTTAAGGTCATATTATTGTAGCGTTTGGCTTCGTAATCGGAGTTTAAAGTCTGCAAGGTTTCATCCAATACTTTTTGGAAAAGCCCCACATCTGCCGGTTTTTTCTTGAATTCGATCATCCATTCGTGTGCTCCTTTTTCTTTGTCCTTCATGAAAATAGGGGCAACCGTATAATCGATTACTTCTGTTTGAGTAAGTTGACAGGCTTTGGCAATGGCCTGATCGGTATTTTCGACCATTAATTCTTCACCAAATACATTGATGTGATGTTTGGTTCTTCCGGTAACTCTGATTCTATAAGGATTTAAAGAAGTAAAACGAACCGTATCACCAATCAAATAGCGCCATAGACCTGAATTTGTGGTAATAACAATAGCGTAGTTTTTATTTAATTCAACGTCAGCCAGGCGAATTACTTTCTGATTTAGAGTTCCAAAAGTATCCATTGGGATAAATTCATAGAAAATTCCATAATCCAGCATCAATAATAAATCACTCGAATTATTTAAATCCTGAATCGCAAAAAAGCCTTCTGAGGCATTGTATATTTCGTAATATTGGAAATCCTTGCTAGGCAGGATTTTCTTGTATTGTTCTTTGTAAGGAGAAAAGCTCACACCGCCGTGAAAATAAACTTCAAGGTTGGGCCATAGCTCCAATAAACTTCCTTTTCCTGTATCTTCTAAAACTTTATTCATTAGAACCAACATCCACGACGGAACTCCGGCAAAGCTGGTTACATTTTCATTTTTGGTTTCATTGATGATGGCTGCAATTTTAGCTTCCCATTCGGTCATTAATGAAGTTTTGTTGCTTGGAGTACTACTAAATTCGGCCCAGATTGGCATGTTTTCGATCAGAATGGCCGAAAGATCTCCAAAAAAAGTATTGTTGTTTTCGTAAATCTGAGAGCTTCCGCCTAAACGAAGACTTTTTCCCAAAAACAATTCTGAATCTTCATTGTTGTTCAGGTACAGACAAAGCAAATCCTTACTTCCTTTATAATGACAATCTTCGAGAGCTTCATTACTGACCGGTATAAATTTACTTTTGGCATTAGTAGTTCCGCTTGACTTAGCAAACCATTTGATTGGCGTTTCCCAAAAAACACCCTGTTCTCCCTGACGTGTTCGTTCAATTAGAGGTTGCAATTCCTCGTAAGTAGCAATAGGCACCCGCTCAGCAAAAGTCTGATACGAGTTTATGGACGAAAATTCATATTGTTTTCCTATAATCGTGTTTTCAGAAGCAGTCAATAAGTTATGTAACAATTCTTCCTGAACTTCATTCGGGTATTTTAGAAAGAGCTCTATTTGATGAATTCTTTGCTTAAGAACCCAAGATGCAAACGAGTTGATTATTGATAAGGGCATGGATAATTTTAGATTTTAGATTTTAAATTTCCGATTTGAATTTTAGTATCAAAAAGCAGAAGATTTAAAATTTGAATATCGATATACAAATACTAACTTTGTCGTCATACCAAAAATAGTGTATTTTTTACAAAATACAATTTATTTAAGTTAAGAATCTAATTCAAAATTTGAATTTAAAAGGCAGAATTCACCGCCCTTAAAAGTAAATCTAAAGTCTAAAATCAGCAATCTAAAATCCAATGACATATCAAGGCGTACTTACAAAAATGCAAACAGAAATCGGAAACCCTATTCAATATTATTTGGTTTTTGAAGATAGTTTTCTCAATATGAATCAATTATTGAATAAAGAAATTGAAGTCAGTTTTGTGGGATATCAATGTCTGAATTGTGGTAAAAAGAAAAAGATATACAGACAGGGATTTTGTTACGAATGCTTTTATTCAAGTGCGGCTGTTGGAGATTGGATTATGAGACCTGAATTGAGTACGGCACATTTAGGAATCGCAGATCGTGATTTGGAATACGAGCAAAAAGTGCAATTGCAGCCTCATATTGTCTATCTGGCGGTAGCGAGTGATATAAAAGTTGGGGTAACCCGTAAAACGCAAGTACCAACCCGTTGGATTGATCAGGGAGCGAGTCAGGCGATTGCAATTGTTGAGGTTCCGAATCGTTATTTGGCTGGAATCACAGAAGTTGCTTTAAAAAGTCATTATACCGACAAAACCAATTGGCGAAAAATGCTTCAGAACGAAACACAGACTTTTGACTTGATTAAAGAGAAAGAAAAAGTAGAAAGTTTAATTCCGGAAGAAGCGCGCGAGTATTTTTACAGTCAAAAGAATGATTTGTACGAATTACAATATCCGGTTTTAAATTTTCCGGCAAAAGTAACGAGTCTAAATTTAGATAAAACACCTACATTTAGAGGAAAACTAACGGGAATAAAAGGGCAGTATCTGATCTTTGAAAATGGTACTGTTTTTAATGTTCGAAGCTCAGAAGGCTATGTTGTAACCATTGCAGTTTAGTTTTTTATTGTTTGGTTAACTAGTTTATTCTGTTGGCATTAGGTGCTGTTTTTTCTGTGAAAAGCATGAAGAAGTTGATACATTTGATTACAATTTTATAATAATTACTTATTAGAAGATTTTTATTTTAGAGAACAAAACAATTTAGATTTGAAGAGGTTCAAATGATGGTTGTTTTTCTTGAATACAGAGATATTTTTTCTAATACGTAAATTATATAGTTATGAGTGTTTTAACTGCCATAAATGTTTTCAGAAGGCGCGTAATGCACAGTCTGACTAAGAATGTTGGGAAATCAAAAAGAGACTTAGATATTGTTTTAGTAGATAAAACAGAAATAAAACGAATTTTGATTTGCAGACCCAATGCACGACTGGGAAATCTTTTATTGATTACACCATTGGTTCAGGAAGTCTCAGAAATGTTTCCAAATTGTAAAATCGATTTATTTGTAAAAGGACCGCTGGCGCCAATTATTTTTAAAAACTACGATACGGTCCATAAAACAATTCATTTACCCAAAAAACCTTTTAAAAGTTTGCTGAAGTACTGTAAAGTTTGGATTTCGATAAGAAGACAGCCCTACGATATGGCGATTAATGTAGATCAGAATTCTTCATCGGGACGTTTGGCGATCATTTTTTCAAGGGCAAAATATAAATTCTACGGAGATTTAAGTGATCAGCAGCAGCATCAGCATGTAAAAAGTGATTATGGCCATATTGCCAAGTATCCTGTTTATAATTTCAGGAACTATCTAACAAAACTGGGATTAGCAAAAAGCAACAGCATAATTCTGCCTTTAGATCTGAAATTAACACAGCCTGAACTCAAAAAAGGCAAAAAAACTTTAAAGAAAATAGTAGACGGCAGTTCGAAAAAAACAATTTGTTTGTTTACCTATGCTACCGGGACAAAATGTTTGTCACAAGACTGGTGGATGGATTTTTACCAAGCGCTTAAACAACAATACGCAGACTATACCATAATCGAAATTTTGCCAATCGAAAATGTATCACAGATTGGTTTTGAAGCGCCATCATTTTATAGTAAAGACATTAGAAAGATTGGAGCGGTAATAGCAAATGCAATGGTTTTTATAGGAGCCGATAGTGGTATGATGCATTTAGCAAGCTCGGTTCAGACCCCGACAGTAGGTTTTTTTTCGGTCTCAGATCTTAAAAAATATGAGCCTTATGATAACTCTAGCATTGGAGTTGATGTTACTACTTGTTCTCTAAAGGATTATTTTAAAATATTGAATGGAATTTTAAATAACGGAAAGCTAAAAGCTTATTCAAAAGCCGTTTAAGCATAAAAAAAGGTCAATCGCGAGATTGACCTTTTTTTGTTGTTTAGTTTTTCTTCTTAAACAAACCGTTCAATAAGTCGCCTGCTTTTTTGGTAACTTCCTGAGTCTTTTTCTCTTTTTCAGTTGCCGCAGCTTTCGTTGTATCTTTAGATTTTGTGTTTTTATTAATCAAATCCGTAAGAGCTGATGTACCTTTTTGGGTCAGTTTATCTTTCTGTTGATTTACTAATTGAGTCGTTAAACTGGTAACGGCGCTTTTCATGTCGGTTGTTACCTTCGGATTAGAGAAATTACCGGTAATCATGGCATTCACAGGAATATTATCCAGTTTTGCGGCATCTGCAGGAGACATTTTAGCGATCAATGCGTTTGCTTCACTTCCTAAATATTTAGCCGGAACATCTAATTTTAGATTGTAATTCATGGTTTGGTCAAAACCGTGCGTTCCTCCAACTGTGATTTTGATATCCTGGTATTTAATGTCAAATGGTTTTACATTTACTTTTCCGTTTTCAAAAGTCAAAGCCATTTTCAAATCATTTAAATTCAATTTGCTTGCGTCAAGGAATTTGATGTTTGAAGTTAAGGAATTTAATACCGTAGAATTTTTAGCATTTAGTGTACTCGAAAGCAACTGCCCCAGTAAATCTCCCGAAATTGATTTTAAGTCCGGAGTTAATTCTTTGGCATCTAAATTTCCGTTTAGTTTAATCGTAGAATTTAATTTTCCGTTGATGATTCCTGCCAGAGGAGCAATTTTTTTCATCATGTCCAATTGCGTAAAAGTCTGAGCAATATCTACTTGATTAAAACCTAAATTCATGTCAAAAGTAGGTACTTTAGATTTGGTAGAAACCGCTCCGTTTAAGCCAATTGTTCCTCCGAAAATAGACGTTTTAAAGTTCTCTAAAGTTGCTTTTTCGTCTTTAACAATCAATCTTCCGGAAACATCTTTTAGTTTTAAATTATCGTACAAAACGGTAGTTGCTTTTGCGTTTAGGGTACAATTTAAAAACGCGGGAATCTTCATCGCTTCGGTAGGTTTTGCTTGCGTTGTGGCTGTTGCCGGCTCGCCCGAAGTCATGAAATCATCAACAGCAAGTTGGTTAGAACTCATGTTGAAGTTTCCTCTAAGTTCTTGTTTTTTGAACATAAAACCATAGAAATTTTCCAGAACTCCGTTGATGCTGATATCGCTTTTTCCTGTAGTAGCATCAAATTGCTTAAGGTTGATTTTACTTGGATTAAATTCGACCAAAGCCGTACTGATGTTCATAGATTTGTTGTTCTCATCCGTATACTTAAAACCGGATAAACGCATTGTTCCTGCATTTTTGATGTTTTGATACTGGCTTTTCTCTACAGAAGCCATATCAAAATTGGTAGTTACATCTGCTTTTAAAATACCGGCCAAAGGTTTGTCTAATTTGATTGGATAGGCTTTTGAAAGATTGGCTAAGTTGATTGTTCCTTTTAAAGCTGCATCTACAATCGGATTTACAGTTATGTTTTTAATATTGGCTTTTGCGCTAAAAACATCCTGGTCAATTCTAAAAGAAAGTTTGTCTAAATTAACATAAGTGTCATTTAAGATCCCTGTTTCATTGATGATTTTGGTGTCAATTACAATATTCTGAACCGATTTTGGTAAGTTCGGATATTGAAAAGAAGCATTGTTTGAGGCAATTGCAATATTGAATTTTGGTACCGTTGTTTCGGTTAATTCTCCTTTTGCAAAACCAGCTACAGTAAAGTCTCCCGTAGTTTTTACACCGTCTAAACCAGCGGCATAGGCAGAAGGAATTAACCCTAAGAAGTTCGTAAAGGAAGAAGTAGGTGTTTTAAATTTTAAATCATAAATCTGACCCGCTTCAACCATTTGAATGAATCCGTCAAATTCCAGTGGCAATTGGTTAATTAAAGCTTTGTTTTCTTTAAAAGTATATTTGCTTTTCTCTAAGTCAATGCCAAGAACAGCATCTAAAGTCAGAGATACTTTATTCATGAAATTGGTTTTATCCATGTCTAAAGAAACTTTCGCAGTAGATTTGGTAGTCAAATCCAGTTTTGAGTTGGTGAAGTCACCAGTTCCTTCGTGATTTAAACTGTCAATTACCATTTTAATCTTAGACCCCTGATCAATGTATCTAAAAGTAAAATTCTCGATTTTGTAGTTTTGAATCTTTAAAGCAAGAGGTTTTCCGGCTTCTTCTTTTTCTGTTTTTTCTTTGTTTTTTAAAGCAATATCAAAGTTCCCGACACCGTCTTTGTTAAAAATAATATTGATTAAACCATTTTCAGAACTAATTCCCTCGATGTTTAAAGGTTCCTCTTTTCCTTTGAAAAGTTCTTTGATGCTCATCTTTAGATTTAATTTACCTAATGATACCAAAGTGTCTCCTTCAAAAGGGGCTTTGTTGATGATAACTAATTTATCAATTCCAACAGTGGCATTCGGAAAGTTTCGGAACAAACTTAAATCAGCATCTGCAAAACTCACTTTGGCGTCTACACTTTCGTTAATGGCTTCGGAGATTTTTGCTTTAATCTGATCTTTAAAAAAGTAGGGAATGGCGAATAAGGCGGCAATAAATACCACGAGGACAATGGCTGAGATTTTTAAAATTTTCTTCAACATAATTAATTGTAGGTTTGAGGTTTACGATTCTGATTTGAGATGTACTATACTTGCAAAAATAGACTTTTATACTTGAGTTTATTTGAAAATTTTCATAAAAAACAATAGCCTGCCGTCGATCGAATTTCGATTAAGGCAAGCTATCAAAAAAAAATAAATTAATTTTCTATGTTTTTAATACTTTATCAAGGGCTGATTTTGGTCTTACTGGAATGCTGTAATTTTCGGCTAAAATAGATAAGATGACAGGTTAAAGATGTTAAGTAGAAATTAACTTTTGGTTAATTAAAATAAACAACCCGCCTGAGTTTGTCTCAGACGGGTTGTGTTGATTTTTATTCTTTTTGAACTTGTTTGCAAAAAATAGAATTAGTGCTGTTTAATATATAGAAACATAGATTCGAAAGTAATGCTCGGAAATGTTTCAGGAAAATCAGCTTTCTTTTTCGAATAGTCTATGTGATTTTTTTTAAGTGAAAAGTCTTTTTGAGACTATGATTCTATGTGTTAAAAAATAAATAGACACAACAAGTTTCTTTTATTGAATGTTTATTCCGTACGGCAGCATAGCCTGAACTCCTTTTTGTTTTTGGAATCTTTTTACCTGTTCTAAAATCCTGTAATTTTCCTCACCAATTTCTTCTTTTATGAAAGCTTCTTTTGATTTTGCAAAAGGCAGACCGGATAATAAATCATCAAATGATTTTTCGTACTCTGGATAATTCTGTGTGCTGTATGATTTTATTTTAGCAATTTTAGCAGCTTCCGCAATAGCGGCGTTTAGTCCGCCAATTTGATCAACCAGACCAATTTTTATAGCCTCACTACCGGACCACACTCTTCCCTGAGCGATAGCATCTACTTGAGCAAAAGACATTTTTCTACCCTCAGCTACACGTGTTACAAAAGTTTTATAGATGTTTTCTACACCTTCTAAGGTAAAGGCTTTAAAGTTTTCGTCTAATGGCACAAACGGACTGTAATTGGCTGAATTTTCGTGTGTTTTTACTTGTTCAGTATTAATCCCTAATTTAGTTGCTAAGGGCGTAAAATTGGGTAATACTCCGAAAACTCCAATCGAACCTGTTATTGTATTGCTTTCGGCAAAAATTTTATTTGCGTTACAAGCAATGTAGTATCCGCCGGATGCCGCATAATTACCCATAGATACCACAATAGGTTTTACTTTTTTGGTAATTTCAATTTCTCTCCAGATCAAATCAGAAGTCAAAGCACTTCCGCCCGGGCTGTCAATTCTAAGAACAATAGCTTTAACGTCTTTGTTTTTTCTGGCTTCCTGCAAAGAACGACGCATGGATCCTTCACCAATTACCGTAACATCACCTTCACCGCTTTGAATTTCGCCTTGAGCGTAAATAATAGCAATCTGATCACTAGAGGTATTTGCTAAAGCTGTTGTAATGTTATTTTGTGTGTAATCTAAGATCGAGATTTTGTTGTACTCTTCATCATCAGCAACTTTTAATGCTTTTTTGATGGCATTATGATAAACATCTTCATAAGCGACAATGTCAACTAAATGTTGTGCTTTAGCCATTTCCGGTGTTCTTGCTAAGAGACCGTTTGCAATTTCATTTAGTTTGGCTACCGGTATATTTCTGCTTTTTGAGATGTCGTTAGAAACCGTTGACCAGATCGAATTTAAAAGAGCGGTTACTTGCTCTCTGTTAGCATCGCTCATTTTGTTTTCTAAAAAGGGTTCAACAGCACTTTTGTATTTTCCGTGGCGTATCACTTCCATATGAATACCGGATTTGTCCTGAAAATCTTTAAAAAACATGATTTCAGACGAAAGACCTTTAAAATCTAAATCTCCTGCAGGGTTTAAATAAACTGTATTGGCAACAGAGTTTAAATAGTACTCTTTTTGAGAGTAAGTATTAGCATAAGCCCAAACAAATTTACCTGACTTTTTAAATTTTTCAAGCGCATTCCTTAAATCTTTACATTGCGCAAGTCCCAACGAAGATTGATCGTTTAAGATTGAAATACCTTTAATATTATCGTCAGCTTCAGCGGCTTCAATGGCGTTAATAACATCACTTAAACCAACATCTTTTTGGTCTGAAAAAACGGTAACCCAAGGGTCTTTGTATTTTCCGGCATAGTCATTTCTGATTTTTCTCAGATCTAATTCGATAACAGAATCAGCTTTGGCAGAAACGGTTTCGCTTCCTCCAAAAATAGCTCCAATTAGAAGTACTCCAAAAAAGAATAGCATAATGAATACAAAAATACCAATCACAGTGGCAATTACATTTCCTAGAAATTTCATAAATATGTTTTTTTTAATAAGTAGCGATAAGAGGCAATATGTTACAAGTTTTAAAAACAAGTTCTGAATTAAATTGAGAACTCGTTTTACAAATATATTGTTAATTCTAAAATAGTTTTAGTTAATTTGCATTTATTATGAAATCACAGCATCAGGTCGTATTATCTATAGGAAGTAACGAAGGAAATCGTTTAGCAAACATCGAAGATTGTATTCGTTTGATACATCAGGAAGTAGGGACCATAATTCAGGTTTCAAAGCTATATGAAACACCTGCCTGGGGTTTTGAAAGTGATGCTTTTTATAATTGTGCTCTTATTTTGCACACCAATGCTTCTGCACAGAAAGTACTTAATCAGGTGCTGAAAGTAGAAAAACAATTAGGACGAATCAGGGGAAATCAGGAAGGATATCAAGCCCGTACGATTGACATTGATCTGATTGTTTTTGACGATGAAATTATTGAGTCGGAAAAACTTCAGATTCCGCACCCGTTAATGCAAAACAGAAAATTTGTATTGCTGCCCATGCAGGATTTGAAATTAGATTGGAAACATCCTGTTTTTCAGAAAACCATATCCGAATTAATTGCAATTACACCGGATGATAGTGTTTGTACTGTTGTTCAGGATTTGAAAAACCCGTTGGGAGATATTCCGCTTGAGAAGTTTAATTATATTGCTTTTGAAGGCAATATCGGGGCAGGAAAAACGACTTTATCACATAAAATAGCGGAAGATTTCAATGCTAAAACCGTTTTAGAACGTTTTGCAGACAATCCGTTTTTGCCTAAGTTTTATAAAGACCAAAACCGATATGCTTTTCCGTTAGAGATGTCTTTTCTGGCAGATAGATACCAGCAGCTATCTGATGATTTGGCTCAATTTGATTTGTTTAAAGATTTTGTGGTAGCCGATTACCATATTTTTAAATCGCTGATTTTTGCTAAAATTACACTTGCTGAAGATGAATATCGTTTGTATAGAAACTTATTTGATATCATCTACAAAGAAATGCAAAAGCCCGATCTGTATGTGTATTTGTATCAGAATACAGGCCGATTGTTGGAAAATATCAAACGACGCGGACGAAATTACGAGCAAAATATTTCGGCCGAATATTTAGATAAAATCAATACCGGTTACTTGGATTATATTAAATCACAAACAGATTTGAATGTTCTGATTATTGACGTCTCAGACCGCGATTTTGTAAAAAAACACGAAGACTATCTTTTTATTCTGGATGAAATACGCAAGAAGATCTAAAATTAGATAATGTGTCAATTTGATAATTTGATAATTATTCTGAACGTGGTAAACATGGCAATTATCCAATTAACACATTTTCAATTAACACATTTCCAAATTGGCACATTATCTAATTGACACATTGCCACATTATCTATTTCGGCCAGCTGAGTTTTTGGAACAAATCCCAGACTACAATTCCGGCACTTACAGAAATGTTTAAAGAGTGTTTGGTTCCTAATTGCGGAATTTCGATACAGCCATCGCAAAGCGCAACAGCTTCCTGAGCAACTCCATAAACTTCATTTCCGAAAACCAAGGCGTATTTTTGATCTTTCTTTACTTCAAAATCCTGAAGAAAAACAGAACTTTCTACTTGTTCGATGGCAAGCGTCAGTACGTTTTCTTTCTTTAAGTTTTCAATAACCTCCAGTACATTTTCATGATGTTCCCAGGCTACAGTTTCGGTAGCGCCAAGAGCGGTTTTGTGAATCTCTTTGTTGGGAGGAGTAGCGGTAATACCACACAGGATTATTTTTTCAATCAAAAAAGCATCAGCGGTTCTGAATACAGATCCTATATTGTGTAAACTGCGAATATCATCCAATACTAAAATCAGCGGTGTTTTTTTGGATTCTTTAAAATCTTCAATTGATTTTCGGTCTAGTTCACTATTTTCAAGTTTTCTCATTTGCATTGCATTCAGGTCATAAAAAAAGCCTCCAAAGATAAGGAAGCTTTTTCGATTATTTTAAATTGTTTTTCAGATTAGCTTTTAACTGGATCTGGTAAAACAGTACCTTTAATGGTAAGTACTTTTGTTGGTTGTCCTTCAGCATTAGAAGTAACCGTTACCGTTTTTGTAAAAGCACCAACTCTGTCAGTAGCATATTTTACACCGATAGTACCTTTTGCACCCGGAGCGATTGGCTCTTTTGGTGAAGTTGGTACCGTACAACCACAAGATCCTTGTGTGTTAGTAATGATAAGTGGCTTGCTTCCGTTGTTTACAAAAACAAACTCACGTTTTCCATCTGCATTGTGAGCGATAGTTCCGTAGTCAATTGTTTCAGTTTCGAAAGCCATTCCAGCTCCTTCAACTTTAGCTGCTTTTTTCTTAGTACTTTGAGCGTTAGAAGCTGTAATTCCAACTACAGTCAACATTGCGATTAAAATTATTTTTTTCATCTTTTTTAGGGTCTTATTTAATTAGTAACAAATCTAGATAAAATTCTTATATGTGCGCTTAAAAAAAGCTTAAAATATTTTAATTTTTGAAGCTCTTCGATATTTCTTTAAAATAGCATAAATTCGCTGTCATAAATTTTTTCATTTAAAATACAATAATTTGGCAGCGAAAGAGAAAGTGGTGAAGGAAACACCCTTAATGAAACAGTACAATGAAATCAAGAGAAAATATCCTGATGCCTGTTTGCTTTTCAGAGTAGGAGATTTCTACGAAACCTTTGGAGAAGACGCCATCAGAGCTTCTAAAATTCTGGGTATAACACTAACAAAAAGAGGTGCGGGTTCTGAAACCGAAACAGCTTTGGCAGGGTTTCCACACCATTCTATTAATACCTATTTGCCAAAATTAGTAAAGGCAGGACTTCGTGTAGCAATTTGCGATCAGTTGGAAGATCCTAAAATGACTAAAACAATCGTGAAACGTGGTGTTACCGAATTGGTAACTCCGGGTGTTTCTTTAAACGATGAGGTTTTACAGTCAAAAACAAATAACTTTTTGGCCTCTGTTTATTTTGCTAAAAACAGTATCGGAGTTTCTTTTCTGGATGTTTCTACTGGTGAATTTTTAGCAGCACAGGGAAATGCAGAGTACATTGATAAATTATTGCAGAACTTTAGTCCAAGTGAGGTTTTAGTTCCAAAGAATAATAAAAATGATTTTAAGGAGGCTTTCGGAGAGACTTTTCATAGTTTTTATCTGGAAGACTGGATTTATAAAGAGGATTATGCTTTAGAGACTCTTACCAAGCATTTTCAAACCTCTTCGCTAAAAGGTTTTGGTATCGAAGAGTTGAAAGAAGGAATTATTGCTTCGGGAGCGGTGTTGTATTATTTGTCGGAAACACAACACAACCGCGTACAGCATATCACAACAATTCAACGAATCGCAGAAGACGCTTATGTTTGGATGGATCGTTTTACCATTCGAAATTTAGAATTATACCACAGTTATAATCCAAATGCAGTTACGCTTCTGGATGTTATTGACAGAACCCTTTCGCCAATGGGAGGACGTTTGTTAAAACGTTGGTTGGCACTTCCTTTAAAAGATAGTACAAAAATAAAAGGCCGTCATGAAGTGGTTTCTTATTTGAAATTAAATCAGGAAGTCCTGCAAGACATTCAATATCAAATCAAACAGATTTCAGATTTGGAGCGTTTGATTTCAAAAATAGCGACAGGGAAAATTTCACCGCGCGAGATTGTGTATCTTAAAGAATCGCTGGATGCTATCATTCCAATCAAAACTTTGGCACTTGATAGCCCTCAGGAAGCGGTAAAAGTAATTGGAGACAGTCTGCATGCCTGTGATTTGTTAAGAGAAAAAATCAAAACTACTTTAAATCAGGATGCGCCTGTTGCCGTGGCAAAAGGAAATGTAATTGCAAAAGGCATCAGTGAAGAATTAGATGATTTAAGAGCGATTTCAACCTCCGGAAAAGAATATTTAGAAGGTATTGAAAAAAGAGAATCAGAGCGAACAGGAATTTCTTCGTTGAAGATTTCATTCAATAATGTTTTCGGATATTATATTGAAGTTCGAAATACACATAAAGATAAAGTGCCGACAGAATGGATTCGTAAACAAACTTTGGTAAATGCAGAGCGTTATATTACCGAAGAATTAAAAGAATACGAAACAAAGATCTTAGGTGCGGAGGAGAAAATTCATAAAATCGAAACAGATCTTTTTGAGAAGTTGGTTTCCTGGATTTCGACTTATATAAAGCCGGTTCAGATGAATGCCTATCTGGTGGCGCAATTAGATTGTTTGTGTTCCTTTACACAACTTGCTATAGAGAATCAATATGTATGTCCTGAAATTGATGAGACTTTTGAGTTGGAAATTAAGAACGGTAGGCATCCGGTTATCGAGAAACAATTACCGGTTGGAACGCCTTATATAGCCAATGATGTTTTCTTAGACAGAGAAACCCAACAACTTATTATGATTACCGGACCCAATATGTCGGGTAAGTCGGCTATTTTGAGACAAACGGCTTTGATTGTATTGCTGGCTCAAATGGGAAGTTTTGTTCCGGCAGACAGTGTGAGAATGGGGATCGTGGATAAAATTTTTACCAGAGTAGGAGCATCGGATAATATTTCGATGGGAGAATCGACTTTTATGGTAGAGATGAATGAGACGGCTTCTATTTTGAATAATATTTCAGATCGTAGTTTGGTGTTGCTTGATGAAATTGGTAGAGGAACCAGTACGTACGATGGTATTTCTATTGCGTGGGCCATTGCAGAGTTTTTGCATGAGCATCCGGCAAGACCAAAAACGTTATTTGCGACGCATTACCACGAGTTAAATGAAATGACAGAATCATTGCCGAGGATTCAGAATTATAATGTTGCAGTAAAAGAACTAAAAGATACCGTTCTTTTTGTCAGAAAGCTTGTAAAAGGCGGTAGTGCACATAGTTTTGGTATTCATGTAGCGAAAATGGCGGGAATGCCACAAATTGTTATTTTGAAAGCACAGAAGTTATTGAAGAAATTAGAGAAGAATCATTCCAGCGATGCTTTAAACGGAATCAAATCCGGCGAAGAAGAAATGCAAATGAGTTTCTTTAATTTAGATGACCCTTTGTTAGAAGAGATAAAGGAAGAAATTATGGGGCTTGATACCAATGCGATCACACCGGTTGAAGCGTTAATGAAGCTGAATGAGATCAAAAGAATGTTAGTGAAAAAATAATTTCATATTTAAAGATTAGGTTATCAGAAAGTTATAAAATAAGTGAAAAATATTTTCAAAAAACGCTTGTATAACTCAATAAATGTCCTAAATTTGCAACCGCAATACAGAACAAGTCAAGTATTGCGGTTCTTATTAGAATGTGAAATGCGAAAATAGCTCAGTTGGTAGAGCGCGACCTTGCCAAGGTCGAGGTCGCGGGTTCGAGCCCCGTTTTTCGCTCAAAACCATATAATGCTCGGATGGTGAAATTGGTAGACACGCTGGACTTAAAATCCAGTGAACAGCAATGTTCGTGCGGGTTCAAGTCCCGCTCTGAGTACTAAAGCCTCTTCTTTTGAAGAGGCTTTTTTTATGGCGTAAACTCATGTCTTTTAAACGTGAGATGATAAAGTGATTTTTTGCATATCCGGTAATCTAAATTCGGAAATCAAAAATCAAAGTCAGCAATCAATAATCTAAAATCAACAATCAAAAAATGGGTGCCTTTGTAATTAGTAAGCGGTTTAACGACGAGTATAAATTTGTTTTTACTTCGAGAAAGGGAAAAGTGATCTTTACGAGTTTGAGTTATGAATTGAAGTTTGAGTGCGAAGAAGATATTGAGAAGTTTAAAGCAAATATGGATCAGGCTAAGTTTTTAAAATTTAAAGGCTCAGGAGGGAAGTATTTTTTTAAATTGATGTTAGGGGAGCTTCATTTTGCAACAAGTCGTAAATACACGACGGAATTGCTTTTACAAAAAGGAATCAAGGAGATTGTTACGTACGGCTCAAGATCTGAGATTTTGGACTTCTCGTCAAGTGAATCGATTTTTGAAGACGAAGAGGAGGGGGAGGAAGTTTTGGATGAAGAGATGATGGAGGGGTGAAATTCCAAAATTTTGAAATTCCAAATTCCAGCTTTTGAAACTGTTTTTTTTTTTTTTTTTTTTTAAGGGGCTTGTTTTTGTCATTTCGACGAAGGAGAAATCGCACGCGTAACTCGACAAAGATTTTTCTTTCCTCAGCGGAAATGTTATTGTGATTTCTTGTGCTGAAATGAACAAGATTGTTGGAAAATAGGGCTTGTAGATCTGTATTGGAAATAGTTGATAGTAGTGGTGTGGTGTTGGATTGAATGAAGGGGTGTTTTTAAAGGTAGGTTCCTCTATAGTGATTTGAGAAATATAATAACAAAAAAGGATTAAAGATCTAATGCGGTCTTTAATCCTTTTTTATTATAAGGTGTTCTCGTTCTGTTTTAAAATTCAAAGCGAAGCTTGGAATTCAAGATTTGAAATTTGGAATTTCAAAATTTTGGAATTTCCAAGAACCTTGGTTTCTGGGCATAAAAAAAAGCTATCTGTTAAAAGATAGCTTTTTAATTTTTTGAGTAATTTAGAATTACTTTTTAGCAGGAGCAGCAGCTTCTTCAACTTTTGCAGCAGCTGAATCAACTTTTGCAGCAGCAGAATCAACAGTTGCAGCAGCAGAATCAACTACAGCAGCAGCAGAATCAACAGCAACAGCAGTAGAATCTACAGCTTCAGTAGCTGCAGCGTCAGCTTTTTTACAAGATACAACAGTTAAAACAGCAACAACAGCTAAACTTAAAAATACTTTTTTCATCTTACTTTATTATAAAAGGTTAATTATTAATTCGTGGCAAAGATATAAATTTTTTAATATGTAAAATATTTTTTTATTTTTTTTTTAAAATATTTTCATCGCTCACGATTATCTTAATTATCAAAAAATATGCCAAAATAGTTAAATTGTGTTGTATTGTGGTATATTTTGCGTAAATTATCGATCGCTGCATATTCAATAAGAAAAAGGGCGCTTTTTATGGTCTTCATTGTGGTTTATTTTGCTTTTTGATGATTATTTAATAATCGCCAAATAGATTGATGCCCTTTTTTGAAAGTATTTTTTATGATTTACGACTCAAAATTTACTTTTTGTTAATCGGAGTTGTTATGAAACGATTTCCATAACGCTGTTTGTAGCTCCTTTATTGTCCTGAATAAACGACTTGCAGATTTGTGCTTTTTCTTTATAATAGGTTTCGTCCGAGATCAAATGATCCAGATTTTGTTTTAGCTCCTCTTTGTTGTTGATAACGGTACAGCCTCCAAGTGTTACCAGTTGTACGGCCTCCGCAAAATTAGCGTAGTTTGGACCAATCACAATTGGAATACCGAAAGTAGCCGGTTCCAGAATGTTATGAATACCCGGGTTTCCAAATCCGCCTCCTACGTAGGCAATCGTTCCATAACTATATATTTTGGTCAATAAGCCTATCGTGTCAATAATAAAGACATTATAAGTAGATAGGTCGCTGTTTTCTTTTTCGGAATATAGGACAGTTGATTTCGTGATTTGAGCCGTGAGGTTCGCGATCTGATCTGCTTTTATGTTATGCGGGGCAATAATGAATTTTACATTTTCAGGAGCCTGATTGATGTATTCGGCTAATAAGGCTTCGTCTTTTGGCCATGAACTTCCGATAACAATTGTGGTTTGATTGTTTTTGAAATTTTCAATAAAATCAAGCGTGTTGTCTCTTTCTAAAATAGCATTCACTCGGTCAAAACGAGTATCGCCGGAAACAATCACATTGTGGAAGCCAAGAGCTTCTATCTTTTCTTTTGAACTTTGATTTTGTACAAAGAAGTAAGTAAATGTTTTTAAGGCTTTGCGATAAAATCCTCCATACCATTTAAAAAACATCTGACTGTCTCTGAAAATTCCGGAAACTAAATAAGTTGGTGTTTTGTTTTCTTTGAGTTCTTTCAGGTAATTAAGCCAGAATTCATATTTGATAAAAAATACCAGTTCGGGATGGGCTAGTTTTAAAAAACGTTTAGCGTTGTTTTTGGTGTCTAAAGGCAGGTATAGGGTAACATCTGCTACTGTGTTATTTTTACGCACTTCGTATCCGGAAGGGGAAAAGAAGGTAACAATGATTTTATGCGAAGGGTATTTTTCTTTGATTTTTTCAATAACAGGAAGGCCTTGTTCGTACTCTCCAAGAGAGGCAGCGTGAAACCAAATTGTTCTGTCTGTGGGTTTTATCTTTTCTTCCAATATCGTGAAGACGTTTTTTCTTCCCTCTATAAAAAGCTTAATTTTCGGACTAAATAAGGAAACAATTTTCAGAAAAAACGTAGCAAGATAAACGACTAAATTGTATAGAAAAAGCATGTGTGTAATTTTGGTGCTAAAATACGTTTCTTTCCATTATTTTTCATTGTTTGAAGGTATTAAATAACTATTTTTGTTCTTCGTTTTGAAGATTGAATTCCAAAAACAAATCTTAAGTTTTAAAATAAAGAAAGATAAATGAAAAAAATTCAAATGGTTGACTTAAAGAGTCAATACGAGAAAATAAAAACTACAGTTGATGCTTCGATTCAAGAAGTTTTAGATACAAATACTTATATAAACGGACCATTAGTTCATCAGTTTCAAAAAAATCTGGAAGACTATTTAGGTGCAAAACACGTAATTCCTTGCGCAAACGGAACCGATGCCTTGCAAATTGCTATGATGGGATTGGATCTTAAACCGGGAGATGAGGTTATTACAGCAGATTTTACCTTTGCTGCTACAGTTGAGGTGATTGCTTTATTGCAATTGACTCCGGTTTTGGTTGATGTTGATATGAATAATATGAACATTGATATCGAAGCGCTTAAAAATGCAATTACTCCAAAAACAAAAGCAATTGTTCCGGTTCATTTATTCGGACGTGCTGCTAATATGGATGCGATTATGGAAATTGCTGCTGAGCACAATTTGTATGTAATCGAGGACAATGCACAAGCCATTGGAGCGGATTATATTTCTAAGTCAGGAGTAAAAAGCAAAGTTGGTGTAATTGGTCATGTGGCTGCTACTTCATTTTTTCCGTCTAAAAATTTAGGTTGTTACGGAGATGGTGGAGCGATTTTTACAAACGATGATAAATTAGCTCACATTATCCGCGGAATCGTAAATCACGGAATGTACGAGCGTTACCACCACGATGTTGTGGGTGTGAATTCACGTTTAGACAGTATTCAAGCTGCTGTTTTAAATGCGAAATTACCTTTATTGGACGAATATAATACAGCACGTCGTTTGGCTGCAACAAAATACAACGCTGCTTTTGCAGGGAATAAAAATATTATAACTCCGGAATTTGATGTGGATCAAAACGACCACGTTTTTCATCAGTATGTTTTAAGAGTTATTGATGCGGATCGTAATGGTTTAATGCAACATTTATTGGACAAAGGGATTCCTTGTGCGATTTATTATCCAATTCCTTTACATTCACAAAAAGCATATGTTGATGTTCGTTATAAAGAGGAACAATTTCCTGTTACCAATCAATTAGTACAGGAAGTAATCGCTTTACCGATGCATACGGAATTAGATGACGAACAGATTAAATTTATTACCGATAGTGTTATTGAATTTTTGAAATAGAGTAAACTTAATTATTAGCCATATAAAATAACCACAAAATGAAAGTATTAGTAACGGGAGGTTTAGGATTTATCGGATCACATACAGTAGTCGAATTACAAAATGAAGGCTTTGAAGTTGTAATAATTGATGATCTTTCTAATTCTTCAGAAGATGTTTTAAAAGGAATTGAGAAAATTACGGGAAAACTTCCGCTGTTTGAAAAAATAGATTTACGGGAGAAGTCCAAAGTTCAGGATTTCTTTAAAAAACACAATGACGTTACTGGGGTTATTCATTTTGCGGCTTCAAAGGCAGTGGGCGAGAGTGTTGAAAATCCACTTTTGTACTACGAAAACAATATCAGTACTTTGGTGTATTTGTTACAGCAATTGGAACAAAAACCGGAGGCAAGTTTTATTTTTAGTTCTTCTTGTACGGTTTACGGTCAAGCCGAAAATATGCCGATTACAGAAGATGCTCCTGTCCAAACCGCAATGTCTCCTTATGGAAATACTAAGCAAATAGGAGAAGAAATCATAACAGATACGGCTAAAGTAACGAATATCAGTGCTATTCTATTGCGCTATTTTAATCCGGTTGGAGCTCACGCTTCGACAGAGATTGGAGAGTTACCAATTGGAGTTCCTCAGAATTTAGTGCCTTTTATCACACAAACCGGTATCGGATTACGTCAGGAGTTATCTGTTTTTGGAGATGATTATCCAACGACGGACGGAACGGCGGTTCGGGATTATATTCACGTGGTTGATTTGGCAAAAGCACACGTTATTGCTTTACAGCGTTTATTCAATAAAAAGAATCTGTCTAAAGTAGAGACTTTTAATTTAGGAACAGGAAAAGGAAGTTCTGTCCTTGAAGTGATTAATAGCTTTGAAAAAGTCAGTGATAAAAAATTACCTTATAAAATTATGCCACGCCGCGAGGGTGATATCACGGAGGCTTATGCAAATACAGACAAGGCAAATAATGTTTTGGGATGGAAAGCACAGTTAACGTTAGATGAAGCCATGGCAAGCGCCTGGAAATGGGAACAAAAAGTACGATCATAATGGTGTAAAAATGCACTGCAGTGCATCTACATTGAAAAATCCCAAATTATCGAAGTGTAATTTGGGATTTTTTTTATTTAAAAAAAAGGTATTTAATTATCATGAAACAAAATTTAGATTATAAGTTAATTTTTGCCTTAGCAACGGTTGGAGTTGTTTGGGGCACCACATTTTTAGGAATTAGGGTTGCTGTAGAAACAATCCCGCCCTGGTTTGTAACCTCTATTCGTCAAGGATTGGCGGGACTGATGATTATGACCGTTTTATTGTTTAAAAAAGAACTGAAATGGATTGGCTGGAAAAATTTAAAACACCAACTGGTTCCGTCTATTTTAATGATTGTAATTGCGAACGGATTTACAACCGTTGCCGAACAGACTTTACCCAGCGGACTAGCGTCTGTGATTAGTGCCATGTCTCCAATACTTATTTTTATAGGTAGTATTTTGTTTGGATTGCAAAAAGCAAGTTTAAAAGGCTTCGTTGGGGTTATAATCGGATTTTCAGGAGTTGTTTTTATATTCAAAGAAGGGCTCGGCTCGTTTTTGGATGCAGATTATAAAATCGGAGTGCTGTTTATGGGGCTGGCGATTTTAGCATGGGCAGCCGGAACGATTTATACGAAAACGCATGCTTATAAATCGGGTAATATTGCACTCAATTTGTTTTATCAGTTTACGATGGCTTCTTGTATACAATTGGTTTTAGCTTTTATTTTTTCACCAAATCCGGATATAAGTTTGTGGAGTTCAAGAAGTATTTTTGCTTCTTTATATCTATCTGTTTTTGGGTCTGTAATTGCTTTTCTCTGTTATAATTATGCTTTAAAACGTGTTACAGCTGTACAAGTTTCTATTTTGTCTTACATAAATACAATTATAGCTGTTTTTCTGGGTTGGTTGATTTTAGATGAAAAAATTACAGTTGACTTTATCATCGCTACAGTGCTTATTATTTTAGGTGTATTTATTATTAATTATAAGAAGAAAGAAAATCACATAAAATAAAAAAGGAATACAAATAGAAGACACGCCGAATTCGTAGAGATGCACCGCAGTGCATCTTCACCACATTTGTAGAGACGCACTGCATTTGTAGAGACGCACTGCAGTGCGTCTCTACGGTCAATAACAAATAGAGATTAAAACCACACATTTATAAATTGGAATCTTTTGGTCCGATTAGTTTGTCGTAAATTTATCAGAATAAAAAAAGGGATCATGAGTGCGAAGAAAAAACAAATAAAAGACAATAAAGTCGAAGAACCAGTAGTAGAATATGAGGTTCAGAGATCAGAATTTAAAGGAATAGACAGAGATACTTTTGATTTTGATGCTGAGTTTGCAAACGGGTTGACTCCGGAGGAAGCAAAGGCAGAATCAATTAAGAGAATTAGAGAGTGGTGGGGAAAATAGAAGTTGTTTTTACACGAGGCGTTATTCGATATCTTGATAATTTAGTTGTTACGTTGTATGAAAAAGAGTATTTCGGCTCTGTAGATGCAGCAGAAAGATATGTTTCTAATATCTACGATGCTGTTCCGGAAAAAATACAAAAGGGTCTACACAAGAAAACGCCAACAATGCTTCGGTATTTAGGTTCTGATTATATTTTTTATAAAACTAATTCTCGTACAACTTGGTATGTTTTTTTTGAAAAGAGTAAGCAAAATTATTTGATTACAGGTATCCTGAATAATTATTGTATTGAAGCAAAAAATCTGTAGAAATATAAATTTCCAATTGATTAATCGATAATTTGGTATATCTTGATTTGGTTGATTTGTTATAAATGGGTTAGATGAAATTTTTTATTATGAATGCGAAGAAAAAACAAATAAAGGACAATAAAGTCGAAGAACCAGCATTAGAATATGAAGTTCTGAAGCCAGAATTTAAAGGAATAGACAGAGATACTTTTGATTTTGATGCCGAGTTTGCAAACGGTTTGACTCCAGAGGAATTTAAAGAGGAAATGTTTAAGAGAATAAAAGCATATCCTTGGGAAAAATAATTTTTGAGAACAATGTTCTTGAGTATTTTAATCATTTGGTTTTTTTGCTTTTTGAAAAAGAATATTTTGGTTTTCCTCAGTCTGCACAGAAATATGTGGATGAAATTGTCGCTTTTATTGTTTCTGGGATTTCAAGTTTTCCGCATAAGAAAACGCCAACAATGCTTCTGTATTTAGGTTCTAATTATATTTTTTATAAAACTAATTCTCGTACAACCTGGTATGTTTTTTTTGAAAAAAGTGAGCAAAATTATTTGATTACAGGTATCCTGAATAATTATTGTATTGAAGCAAAAGATCTATAGAAATAAAAAATCCCAAATGTTCAAATTCATTTGGGATTTTTTAATTTTAAAAACCTTTTGTTTTAATATGATTTAAGCAAGGGCTAATATCAAAGTAAAAACCAGGAATATTGTATTTGTTCTCTGCTAATTTGAGGTAATCATAATGCTCGATTAAACTTTGTTCTCCACCAAATTGAAAACCAATCATATTAATCAAGTCGTATTCATTTGAGGTGTTAATTACATAAAAAGCGGATTCTTTACTAGTTCCGTTTCCAGTGCTAAGAAGGGCTTCCATTATAATGTTTGTTTTGATTACGTTCAGCTTCGATTCAGCTTCTTTGTTTAGTTTTTTAAATGCATAAGATTTGTAATTCAATGGTCTTAAATCAAATGGATTTTCTTTCAGATTTAAATCGGAGAGCTCAATAATCTTTTCGAAGTCTTGATTGGTTAAGTTTTCTTTATTGATTAAAGTGTTTAAAGATTTTTTATCATCTGATACAGAATAGGGGTTATATTTTTCCTGAAAAACAAATCCATAAAACAAATGTCTTTTTTGTTCAAGTGTCATTGTAGAGTCAGAAACATTGAATTTTTCAAGCAAATTGGGATAATAATAGACGGATTTTTTATCTTTTATATTGGACTCTATTTCTTTGTAATTTGGAGCAACAAATTTAGGTGACTGAGAAAAGCCTGCTAGGCTAAAAAATAAAAAGACCGCGGTTAGAAGTGCTTTTTTCATAATTAATGGTTTAGTTTGGATGAAAAAGGTAAAGACTTTAGAAATATAAAATCCCAAATGAATTTGATCATTTGGGATTTTTTGATTTTTATTTTAAGCTGAAAACTAAAAATTAAGCATTAGCAGTAACTGCTTCTTTGTCAATTTTAGTAATTAAACCGGCTAATACTTTTCCTGGTCCAACTTCAGTAAATAAAGTAGCACCGTCAGCGATCATTTGTTGTACCGATTGTGTCCATTTTACAGGAGCAGTCAATTGAATGATCAGGTTCTTTTTGATTTCATTGGCATCAGAAACAGCGCTAGCTGTTACGTTTTGATATACCGGACAAATAGGTGTTGCGAATGTTGTTGCTTCAATTGCAGCAGCTAATTCTTCTCTTGCCGGTTCCATCATTGGCGAGTGGAATGCTCCTCCAACAGGTAAAATCAAAGCACGTTTTGCTCCCGCAGCTTTCATTGCTTCACAAGCTTTTTCAACAGCCGTGGTTTCTCCTGAGATTACTAATTGCCCAGGGCAGTTGTAATTTGCAGCTACCACAACACCGTCAATAGAAGCGCAAACTTCTTCAACAACATTATCCGCTAAACCTAAAACGGCAGCCATTGTAGAAGGTGTAATTTCGCATGCTTTTTGCATCGCAAGAGCACGTTGAGAAACTAATTTCAGTCCATCTTCAAAAGATAATGTTCCATTAGCTACTAATGCGGAAAATTCTCCTAAAGAATGTCCTGCAACCATTTCCGGTTTAAAATCTTCGCCTAAAGTTTTGGCTAAAATAACCGAGTGTAAAAAAACGGCAGGTTGTGTTACTTTTGTTTCTTTTAGTTCTTCGGCAGTACCTTCAAACATGATATCTGTAATTCTGAAACCTAAAATTTCATTAGCTTTTTCGAATAATTCTTTGGCTAAAGCCGATGTTTCATATAAGTCTTTGCCCATTCCTGTAAACTGTGCGCCCTGACCTGGAAATACGTATGCTTTCATTTGTCTAATTTAAAGATTGAATTTTTTTGGAATTGAAAATTAGTTTCAATTGAAAGGCAAAAATAACATTTTTTTAGCTTGTATAGTCCTTAAACATATAAATCCATAATAATCTGGAAAAACGAAGGTTGAAAAATGATAAAGAGGTAATTACAACCGCAATGATGGGAATAATTCTCAGATCAAATGTTTTTTCAAAGAAAAATTGTGCAATACAGTAAGTAGCAATTCCTTGCGCAACCGTTAGTCCGTAATTTACATACATCGCACCAAAAAAGTAGCCTGGCTCTTTTTGGAACTTATAATTACAATGACCACAGTATTCATTCATTTTTGGAAAACCGATATTTAGGAATATGTTTTTGTCTTTGAATACTTTTCCTTTATGACAATTCGGACATTCATTTTTCAAAATATGGACTAGTGTACTTGACATGATTTTGTTGTTTTTTATTTATACAAAGGTATTTTAGATTCTATTGAAACCTTTTTTATATCTTCGCTACTTATAGCACAATAAAGACATTTGTTATGAAAAAATACCCTGTTTATAGCGTTCAGAATTTTAGTTGTAACGATATTCACCGTGATTTTTATGTCAATACTTTCAAGGAACATTTAAAAAGTCACAGTTTTGTAGAAGAGCCGCATCGTCACGATTCTTATTTAATGGTTTTTTTTACTAACGGTTCGGGAATTCACGAAGTTGATTTTGATCGTTTTGAAATAAAAAAGGGTAGTTTGTTTGTTTTGCAACCCGGGCAAATGCACCATTGGAGTTTGTCGGAAGATATTGAGGGGTATGTGATTATCTTTTCACAGGAACTTTATAATCTGTATTTCGGACAGAAAAAAATAAACGACTACAACTTTTACAATTCGATTCTCAATCAGCCGGAAGTTCTTTTTGAAGGGGAAGAATCATCTAAAATTTTGCCTTATTTTAATCTGCTGATTCAGGAAAACAATCAAAATCATAGATTGCAATTGGACAAGATGCTCAATTTGCTGGATTGTGTTCATATCGAAATTGCTCGCAAATATGGTGAAACTTACTCACGTCAGGCGCATTCGTATAATGTTAAAATTAGTGCTTTCGAGGTACTTCTGGAAAAGTACTTTAAAACTCAGAAGTTGCCTTCTTTTTATGCGGATCAATTGTATATTACTTTAAAACATTTGAACCGAATATGTAACGAGATTTTGCAAAAAACAGCAACCGAAGTAATTATGGATCGCGTAATTCTCGAAATAAAAAGAATGCTGATCGATAAACAATTAGCTGTAAACGAAGTCGCATATGCTGTTGGTTATGAAGACTACTCTTATTTTTCGAGAGTATTTAAAAAACAAACCGGAAATTCTCCGACGGAATTTAGGAATAATACAGGGCGTTGATTTTTTGACACGAATTACACGAATTGTCACGAATTGATTTGTTGGTTGTGTTTTTTTATTGCGCAAAGATTGTCATTTCGAAGAATGAGAAATCACATCCAATATTCCGCAAACTGTGCGTGAATTTGTAGTGTGATTTCTCATTCTTCGAAATGACAAAAAAGAGGATGTTTACCACGAATTACCACGAATTAAATTTTAGTTTCTCAGTTTACAATTAGTGAAAATTTGTGTAATTCGTGTCAAACAAAAAGCTCTGTACTTCTTAGAATACAGAGCTTCTCATTAATCAGATTAATTCAAATTAGACTTGTTTTGCCAATTGAATTTCGATGTTTAATTTAACTTCTTCTCCAACCAATACACCACCGGTTTCAAGGGCAGAATTCCAGTTTAATCCCCAATCTTTACGATTGATTTTTCCTTCGATGTTTAATCCTACTTTTGTATTTCCCCAAGGATCGGTCATGATACCACTAAATTCTACTGGAAATTTTACTGTTTTAGAAACTCCTTTGATGTTTAGATCTCCTGTGATCTCATATTCACCATCGTCAATTTTTTTAAAGGAAGAAGATTTGAAAGCTAATTTTGGATGGTTTTCAACATCAAAAAAATCGCCGCTTCTTAAGTGTCCGTCTCTGTCTGCATTTGCTGTATCAATTGAAGCGATGTCTGCGGAAAAAGCGATATCTGCATTTTCGAAATTCTCGTCATCAGTTGTAACGGTTGCATCGTAAGTTCCGAATTTACCTGAAACATTTGTAAACATCATGTGTTTTACTTTAAAACCAATTTGTGAATGTGTTGGGTCAATAGACCATTTTGTAGTTGCCATAATTTTATTTTTTTAAATTGTAATAGTTTCATTTTGATAAGGCAAAGTTACGCTGAGAGTAAACGAAGGGCACTTAACCTAGATTAAGAAATGAAAACAATAGATTAAGTTTTTGATTATCAGTCTTTATTATTCAGGTAAAAAGTCAAAGCTCCGGATGGACATTTGTTTACAGTTTCAATAATTTTTTCTGTAGTTGAATTTTTAGCTTGTATCCACGGCTTTTCTTTTGGGTGAAAAACATCGGGATTATTTTTTACACAATTGGCAGAATGAATACATTTTCCGGATTGCCATACGATAGTTACTTCACCATTCGTATATTCTTTTGTAAGGTCATTTGGATCCATAATTGAGTGTTTTAGAGTGGTTATTTCTACTTTGTTGAAGTCCGATCAGTTTCTACTATAAATTTAATCTTTCTTTCGGGCTTTATGAAATTTTGGATAAAAAATAAAGAGGTAATAAATTGAAATTCAAAATATTACCTCTTGTTGTGAGGGTTTGTTTATTACTTATGCGAATTAATAATTCATCGGAATTTCCATTAAAAGAAACTCAGCATCAGTATTTGCTTTGATGTTTAAAGTCTCAAAATCGGTAATTCCAAGAGCATCACGGGAGTTTAATTCCTGTCCGTTGATGGTTACATTTCCTTTTAAGATGAAAGCATAAACGCCATTTCCTTCTTTTTTTAGATGATATTCTGTTGCGATTCCAGCGTCAAAGTTGGCCATATGAAACCAGGCATCCTGGTGAATCCAAACTCCTGCATCGTCTGCATTTGGAGATAAGATTTGTTGTAATTTGTTATGTCTGTCCTCTACATTCAAAGAGATTTGCTGATAACGTGGATCAACATTTCTTTGGTTTGGAAACAACCAGATTTGCAATAATTTAGTCTGCTGATCAGCATTCGGATTAAACTCACTGTGTTGTACTCCGGTTCCTGCACTCATTACCTGAATATCACCATTTTTGATGATTTCGGTGTTACCCATACTGTCTTTGTGCGCTAAATCACCTTCCAACGGGATAGTGATGATTTCCATATTGTCGTGTGGGTGTGTTCCAAAGCCCATTCCGCCTGCAATCGTATCATCGTTCAAAACACGCAATGCTCCAAATTGAACTCTTTCCGGATTGTACCAGCTTGCAAAACTAAAACTGTGATAAGCATTTAGCCATCCGTGATTTGCATTTCCTCTTGTTTCTGCCTTATGTAATACTATATTTTCCATGATGCTATGTGTTTTGTTATTTTTATAGTACAAATTTACGACGGACATAGATGAAATGTACTTAATGTAGATTAAGAAAAGGTTCTGAGGTTCTGAGTGGCTAAGTTTCTGAGTTTTTTTATGGGAGGTTTAAAGGGGTAGAGGTACAAAGGTTCTGAGGAGGGGAACTTTGCGACTATGTGTAATAAGAGTGAAGAGTAATTTTAATTTGTCATTTCTGAGCAAAGTCGAGAAAGCGCATGAGAAACTCCGTACTGTTTGTTGTCCTGAGGAACGATGGATCTGTGTTTGCTGAATCGATACTGTTGAGCTGCACTTTATGGATTATCTCGTGAAGATACTTCGTTCCTCAGTATGACAAAATTGCGGAGAATTGAAACGGAGTTTCTAGTGTGATTTCTCATTCTTCGAAATGACAAGGTGAGAGAAAATCTAAAATCAATAATCACGATCTGAAATCAACAATCTGAAATCAACAATCTTCAATCAATAATTTTCAATCAATAATCTTCAATCAACAGTCTTTAATCTAAAATCTAAAATCTGCAATCTAAAATCCTAACTATATTGTGTGATATACTGCTGCACAACGGCATCTGTATCCTCATGGCGTTTCTTTTTCTCTAATGCAATAGGAGGGGAAGCTCTTTCCAGGCAATCTTTTACGGCACAAGTTTCGCAGGTTACGCCTACGATTTGTTTGGTGAGTGGTTTTCCGTCGATGAATTTGAATTTCTTTTTCATCGTTGGATTGATCAAAATGCCAACAGAAATACTTCTGATGCAATTCTCAACAAACGGATCTTTTGTAGCGGAAGAAAAAACCAAATACTCATTTCCGCTATTCGCATAACTCGAAATCTGAGCATCAAAAAAGTGAGGTTTATTTTGTCTGATGGCTTCGTCAATCGTTTTTACCGAAACCCATCTTCGGCAGTAATGCTCATTGGTTTCGTTTGCGTGTGGTTCCTGCTGATTGGTAATATGTAGTTCTTTTTTTATCTGATAAAAATCAGAGCCAATTTTATGAGATAATCTTAGGAAGAAGAGATTCTTCAGATGAAAGTCTTTCGGTAATAAATTGGTTAATCGTTGGTAGAAAGATTCCGGTGAAACTTCGAAACTTTCAATTAAAGCTACAAACTGTTCCGGTTTAGGTTGTTCGTTATTTAAGAATGCATTGATTTTGTCTACTACCAATTGTCTTGGCAGCAATAAAGCTCCAGCAAAGTACGAAGCATAAAAATTATGGAGCACCTGATCGAAATTATCAAATTTAATCCAACTAAAAGTCAGCAATCTGTCGGATAGATTTAAATAATTGTAGGCTATTTCTTTGGCAAGTATAAATGCTTTTTGTGGGTCGTCAATTTCTGTAGAAAGTAATAGTGTTTTGCTTTTTGGGACATAAATGGAACGTAAATCTCCCAATGCTTCCTGATCGGTAAAAGCAATTTCTTTTATAGTGTATTCGTACTCTTCTTTTAGAATCGCTTGCAATTCTTCAATACTGATCTTAGTATCTAAATTGATTTGAAAAGATTTGGAGAAAGCAATTACCTTATTTTCTAAATCTTCAAAATAATTACTGTGTGCTTCCTGATACGAACGCAAAGCAGCTAAAAAGAAACTTTCACGACTTAAATTATAATGCTGTGCAATTTCAATTATGGTACTGATAAAGGCGTTGACTTTTGCCGGAGCATTCGCAATAATATCAATTAGATCCGCTTCCTGGATTCCAAAAAGCTCTAAAGGAATCTCTTTTAAAATACCGGATTTTAAAATTTCACCAATCGGAGCGAGGTTGTTGTCGAGTTTTAAAGAGACCATTTGGTCGTAAGAAACATCGAGATGCTCACATAAAAGTAAAATTTTATCGGTTTTGGGATATTTTTTTCCCTTTTCAATTTCGTTTAAATACGATTTTGAAAGGTTGGTCAATTTGGCTAAGCCAAAAAGCGAAAGGTTCTTTTGGGTGCGGACCTGCTTGAGTTTTAGCCCAAAAATCAGCTTTATATAGTCTTTTTCGATATCCATAGTATCAAATGTAACCAATAAAAAAATAATCGCCAAAAAAATATTTTACACATTTAGCGAACGTTCGCTTGTTTTGTAAAAAACTTTTTCATAACATTGTAGTGTAAAACAAGTTAGAGGTGAGATTGTTAGATATGAAATGTTTTAAAAGGCATGAATCAATTGAGATAATATCTTATTTAACTATTTAAAAATAAAATCTGCAGCTATGAAAAACCAATTTGAGATTACCGAGACGGCAATGGAATTTTTAGCCGAAAAAAAGCTTTCTTATCCAAGTATTTGGACCGATGATGCAATTGCTTTTATAACAGAATTGCATAAGAAATTCGAATCACAACGAAAATTACTTTTGTTGCAAAGAGACCAAGCGCAAGTCGGTTTTGATCAAGGTGTCATGCCTGCTTTTCCTTTAGAGACCAAAGAGGTTAGAGAAAGCAATTGGACTGCCGGTGAAACACCAAAAGATTTATTAGACAGAAGAGTTGAAATTACTGGACCGGTTGATCGTAAAATGATTATCAATGCCTTGAATTCAGGAGCAAAAACATTTATGGCCGATTTTGAGGACAGTACTTCTCCAACTTGGCAAAATTTGATGGAAGGACAGGTTAATTTAATAGATGCGGTTAACAAAACGATTTCGCATACGGATCTTTCAAAAAACAAAACCTATCAGCTAAATGAAAAAATAGCGACTTTGATTGTTCGTCCAAGAGGTTTGCATCTTTTAGAAAAACACCTTCAGATAGAAGGTCAAATGGTTTCAGGTTCTTTGATGGATTTTGGTTTGTATGTTTTTCACAATCATAAACAATTGCTTGAAAATAATTCCGGACCCTATTTCTATATTCCAAAATTGGAACATTATTTAGAAGCGCGTTGGTGGAATACTGTAATTGATTTTACCGAAGATTATTTAAAATTAGCAAGAGGGACGATCAAAGTTACGGTGTTAATAGAAACCATCACAGCCAGTTTTCAGTTGGATGAAATTATCTACGAATTGAAAGAGCATATTGTGGGATTGAATTGTGGTCGTTGGGATTATATCTTTTCGTACATCAAAAAATTCCGTAAAAATTCGAAGTTTATTGTTCCGGATCGCGATCAGGTAAATATGACTTCACCGTTTATGAATGCTTATTCGAATTTGGTAATTCAGAGATGTCATAAAAGAGGAATTCATGCTATTGGAGGAATGGCGGCTCAGATTCCGATTAAAAATAACGAAGAAGCCAATGCTGTTGCTTTTGCAAAAGTAAAAACCGATAAAGAACGTGAAGTTCGAAATGGTCATGATGGCACCTGGGTAGCACATCCGGATTTGGTAGCGCTGGCGAAAGAAGTTTTTGATGCCGGAATGCCAACCCCAAACCAGATTCATATCAAAAGAGAACACCGCAAAATTACAGAAGCGGATCTGATTGAACCACCAATTGGAATCATTACTGAAAATGGAGTTCGAAAAAACATCAATGTTGGGGTTTTGTATTTGGCTTCGTGGTTGAATGGTCAGGGTGCGGCAGCTTTGCATAATTTGATGGAAGATGCTGCAACGGCTGAGATTTCGAGATCACAATTGTGGCAGTGGCTTCAGAATAAAGTGGTTTTGGATACTGACAAAGAGTTGAATCTGGCCTATTATCACGAATTGGCTTTAGAGGAATTCCATAAAATAAAAACGGAATTGGGAGAAGAAAACTACGAAAAACGACAATTTCCTTTGGCTGAAAAAGTACTGGAAAGATTAGTTGTTAATGCTGATTTTGTTGACTTTTTGACGATTCCATGTTACAAATATTTATAAGGGCTGTTGCGTTTAATTTTTTTTAACACATAGAAACATAGATGTAAAATTGAAGGAAGGGATATTTTAAGAAATCTTGATTTTGCACATAGCTATGTGTTTTAAAACAAATGGAACAAACTTCATCAGAAAGAAAAGAGATGTTCCTGCACGTTAAAATAACTCATTATACTAATTAATTTTTTTTTAAGTCTCAGTTGAAAACTGAAAACTGAGACTGCAAACTTTTTACTAACCAACTTAACTATATTATTTATGAAAACAACAGAAGACAGAATTCAGGAATTGATTAACGATTGGATTACGAACCCAAGATGGAAAGGTGTTGAACGTCCGTATACTGCTACCGAAGTGGTGACGCTTCAGGGTTCTTATCAGATTGAGCACTCTATTGCTAAAATAGGGGCGCAAAAATTATGGAGAAAGTTAAAAAGTCAGGATTATGTAGCTGGATTGGGGGCTTTAACAGGGAATCAGGCGATTCAGGAAGTTGATGCCGGTTTGGAAGCGATTTATTTAAGCGGTTGGCAAGTGGCTGCTGATGCGAATCTGGCTGGAGAAATGTATCCGGATCAATCGCTTTACCCGGTAAATAGTGTACCAATGGTTGTGAAAAAAATTAATAGTGCTTTATTGCGAGCTGATCAGATTCAGGTGGTAAATAAAGTAGAAGATAAAATAGATTATTTAGTACCCATTGTTGCTGATGCCGAAGCAGGTTTTGGTGGAAATTTAAATGCTTTTGAACTAATGAAATCTATGATTGAAGCCGGAGCTTCTGGGGTTCATTTTGAAGATCAGTTGAGTTCTGCTAAAAAATGCGGGCATTTAGGAGGGAAGGTTTTGGTACCAACTCAGGAGGCGATTAATAAACTAATTGCGGCTCGATTAGCAGCAGATGTTATGGGGGTTCCTACACTTATTGTAGCAAGAACTGATGCAGATGCCGCTAATTTACTAACGAGTGATGCAGATCCGAGAGATGCTAAGTTTATTACTGGTGAAAAAACCAATGAAGGTTTCTTTTATGTAAACTGCGGTATCGATCAGGGAATTGCAAGAGGATTGAGCTACGCACCGTACGCCGATCTGATCTGGATGGAAACCAGTAATCCTGATTTGGTTTATGCGAAAAAATTTGCTGATGCCATGAAAAAAGAATTTCCGGACAAAATGTTAGCGTATAATTGTTCGCCTTCTTTTAACTGGGCTGCAAAATTATCAGTGGCAGAAATGGAAACTTTTAGAGAAGATTTGGCTGCGATGGGGTATAAATTCCAGTTCATCACTTTAGCAGGTTTCCATGCTTTAAACACTAGTATGTTTGAACTGTCTAAAGCGTATAAAGAACGCGGAATGGCAGGTTATTCTGAGTTACAGGAAAGAGAATTTGCTTTACAGAAAAACGGATTTAGAGCGGTTAAACATCAAGCTTTTGTAGGGACTTCTTATTTTGATGCGGTTCAGAATACGGTTACCATTGGTAAGTCAACCACTACGGCAATGAAACATTCTACGGAGGTTGAGCAATTTTAATTCATAAAAAAAAACACGGTTCTTGTTTGAGCCGTGTTTTTTCTTTTTTTGCCACAGATTTCACAGATTAAAAGGATTAAAAAAATATGGCCACGAATTTCACTAATTAATTGGTTTAATAATGGAATTAAAATTCACGTGAATTAGTGAAATTAGTGGCCAAAAAAATCACTTTAATCTGTGAAATCTGTGGCTATATTATTTATTTCTTCAAAAGTCTTGCTTTCATTTTGCTAAAAAACTCTGGCGTAACACCAATGAAAGAAGCAATTTGTTTTTGAGGGACTTTATGAACCAATGTTCCATATTTGGCGCAGAATTTTTCAAAGCGTTCTTCTGCGGGTAAGCTCAGATTGTCCATTAGTCTTTGCTGATTGGCAACTAGCGAATTTTCGATTAGAATTCTGAAAAAACGTTCTAATTTTGGAATTTGAAGATACAATTGCTCCTGATTTTCTTTTGATAACGAAACGATTTCCGTTTCTTCTAGAGCTTCTATAAAAAGCTGTCCGGGTTTTTGTGAAAAATAGCTGTACATGTCACTCATCCACCAGCCTTCGCAGGCAAAAGAAAGTACATGTTCAACAATATTATCGTTGATGTTAAAGCTTCTTAAAATCCCTGAATTCACAAAATAAGAATGTTTACATATTTCGCCCGCATTTAATAAAATGGTCTTGGCTTTATAGGTATGTGTTTCTGTTTTGGATAAAAAAAGTGCCTGCTCTTCCGGAGTCAATGCAACATGCTTGGCAATATTGTCAAGAATCAGCGCCATTATTTTTCTTTTATTAAAGTAAATGTAGTCACTTTAAAGCGGTTGTTCTCTATTTTTCCTGTAACAGCAGCTTTACGGATTGCATTGCAAAAACCATCTTTTGCGTGAGCATCACCATGTTCGTCAATGGTTGTTCCGTCAACAAAATAGGATTTTCCGTCAATGCGAACGGCAAGATCACAAGCGTCACCTTTCATTCCGAATTGGCATTCACCACAAGCGGTTTCTACAATTTGAGGTTTTTCGGTTTTTTCTTTGTCTTGAGCCTGCATGTTAAGGCCGGTAAATAACAATGTAAGAAATATTAGTTTTTTCATTTTTTAAGAGTTTACAATTATTAGTTTTGAAGTTGCTTTTGCGCGTTCTGTTATTTCTTCGATTGGAGTGACTAAAGTATCATGACTTAAAACAATACCCATTCTGCGGTACGGTCTTGAGGTTGGTTTTCCAAAAAGTCTGAAATCGGTTTTGGGTAAAGCAGCTACTTTTTCGATTCCGGTAAAAGTTGGATTTGCTGAATCTTCAGAAGCCAAAATTACAGCGCTTGCTCCGGCTTTTTCTAAAGTAATTTCAAAAATTGGGAGGCTTAAAATGGCTCGTAAATGCAATTCGAATTCATTAAAATTTTGAGTTCCGGCCAAAGTTACCATTCCGGTGTCGTGCGGACGTGGGGAAAGTTCGGAGAAATAAACGCCGTCATTGGTCAGAAAAAATTCAACACCAAAAAGTCCGGCACCACCAAGGGCTTCGGTTATCTTTTCGGCCATATCCTGTGCTTCGTACAAGTCTTTATCGGAGACTTTTGCTGGCTGCCAGCTTTCCTGATAATCGCCACGTTCTTGTCGGTGGCCAATCGGAGCACAAAAAAGTGTTGGATTGTTATTTTGAGTAATTGTCAAAAGTGTAATTTCAGAATTGAAATCTACAAAAGCTTCCACGATCACTTCGATAACATCACCTCGGGAACCTGCAACGGCATATTCCCAAGCTTTAAGAATATCTTCCTGATTTTTAATGGTCGATTGTCCTTTTCCTGAAGACGACATCAAAGGTTTTACTACGCATGGAATTCCAACTTCCTGAACGGCTTTTTGTAATTCTTCTGCCGAAGTTGCGTATTGGTATTTGGCTGTTTTTAAGCCTAATTCTTTTGCGGCTAAATCGCGAATAGCTTTTCGATTCATGGTAAAATTCGCTGCTTTTGCTGAAGGAACAACGGTGATGCCTTGTTTTTCGTAATCGTAAAAACGTTCGGTACGAATGGCTTCTATCTCAGGGACAATAAAGTCAGGTTGGTGTTTGGCTACTATGCGGTCAAGTGCTTCGCCATCGAGCATATTGATTACTTCAAAACCATGAGCAACTTGCATTGCAGGAGCGTTTTCGTAACTGTCAACAGCAATTATGGTCTGACCGATTCTTTGTGCGGCAATGGTGAATTCTTTTCCTAATTCGCCTGAACCTAGAAGTAGTATTTTCATGGGGGAATTTTTTATGATTTTTGGAATCTTATAAGGGTAGTAAATGTAAAAAAAAGCATTCTATAATATTGGTCATTGGAGATGTTTTGTTTGTTTTTTTTAACCGCTAGGTACGCGAAGGTTTACGCAAGGTTCGCAAAGATTGAAAAAAGCTTTGTACTCCTTGAGGTTGAACCTAAAATAAAAAAGCCCGTAAAGATTTAAAACAAGTCCTAGCGTATCTTGCCTTTACTTTGGATTTGATAAAAAAAGTTAACTTAATAGAAGAGTTTTATCTTTATTAAAAGCTATAAAATGATCGTAAGGAGAGTAAGGGGGGCGTGATTTTAGTTCGTGGAGTAGCAAATTTTTTCTTTTGCACGCAGATTTAGCAGATTAGGCTGATCTTTGCCTCTTGCAAAAAAAATCTGCGCAATCTGCTAAATCTGCGTGTAAAAAAATAGATATAGAATTAAAAAAGAAGTCGCAATGCTATAATTAAACTTTGCGTCCTTTTCGGTTAAACCCTTATTGCGACAAAAAAAAGGTTCGCAAAGATTTAAAATAAACCCTTGCGAACCTTGCGTAAACCTTTGCGTACCTAGCGGTTAAATAACGCTCTTAATGAAAATGATCTTCTTCAATTTCAAATTCAGCGTCTTTTTCCCAAATTTCCATTTCACAAGGTTTACAATTGAACTTTAGTTTGTATTCCAGTTCGCCTTGCTTTAATACCAATGGTTCTTTTACTTTGACACCTACAATGTCTTTTTGGTGTATCGGACATTTTTTTAATTCGTATTTGATACAATATTTGGTGGTCATTACACGGGATTTTCCTGGATCCCATTGTAATTCGAATGCTTTTTCAATTTCAGTTACACCATGGCGTTCGTAAAATTTACGCGCTATTTTATTTGAAACATTGTACATAAAGTCCAATTTAGTTTCAGGATAAGGGTGTGACGTTTTTACCAACTGATGTTCTTCGCGTTTGTAATTGGCCAAACGAATTTCGGATAATTGCTCGTAAACGGTTCTTCTCATTTCGTTGATTTTTGAAATAGGAAGGAACCAATTTTGAGAAAATAGTACATTAATTTCATCTGCAGTGTAAGGAGTAAAACCTGTTTTTGCCAGATTGATTTTAAAGTTTTCTGCGATTGATTCGTTGTTTTTAGTTTGCTCTTTCGGGTGAACTAAAGTCACAATACTTACATTTCCATCTTCGTCAGTGGCAATTAATTCAAAGCCATTTTCGTTTTCGGTCAATAATAAAGTGGTGCTGATTTTACGTACGGCACTGTCTTCTCTTTCTACAATTTTAATGAAAGCGGCATCATTATTTCTATAAATAAAAGTACCGTCTTTAATTTCTTTTAAAACGTTAGGATAGGCCAAGCCATTTTCAACTTTGTTGACATAGATTCCCTCTGCTTCATTGCTTTCATTGATAAAACAGAGTCCATCACCATTATTCAATAATTCACCATTCTCAATTTGGTAAGCGTTTCCTATTGTTTTAACCAATTTACCAATGTATTGTCCTTTTGATTTTGGACTTTCCCATGAGCCAATTGAACTGTGTCTTTCGTTTACAAAATAGTCGGTGTAACCACGATTAAAACTTTTATCCAAAGCAGAATCAAAACTGTAAGTACATTTTCCCGAAGAAGCTTTGGTATATTTATCACTTCCTTCTAAGTAAGCATCTAATTTTTGGCGTAAATACGAAACGTTATTTTTTACGTAAACAATATCTTTAAGACGGCCTTCGATTTTAAAAGAAACAATTCCTGCTTCAACCAGATTTGGAATTTCATTTGAAACATCAAAATCTTTTATAGAAAGTAAGTGGCTGTTTTTGATTAAAGTTTCTCCGTTTCCGTCGATTAAGTTGTATGGTAAGCGACAGTTTTGAGCACAAGAACCACGGTTGGCACTACGTTCTCCGTTGGCCACACTCATATAACAATTTCCGCTGAAGGAAACACATAAGGCGCCGGTAACGAAAAATTCTAATTCAACATCTGCTTTATCGTAGATTTCTTTAATTTGGTGCAGGTTCAATTCACGTGCTAAAACGACACGTTTTATTCCGGCATCTTTTAAGAATTTTATTTTATCGGCATCACGATTATTGGCTTGTGTACTGGCGTGAAGTACGATAGGAGGTAAGTCCATTTCCATAATCGCCATATCTTGAATGATCAAGGCATCAACTCCAATATTGTATAATTCCCAAATCATTAAACGACACGTTTCTAGTTCGTTATCATATAAAATGGTATTGATAACGACAAAAACCTGAGCGTTAAATAAGTGTGCATACTTTACTAATGCTGCAACATCTTCAATAGAGTTTGTGGCATTAGAGCGTGCTCCATATAATGGTGCGCCAATATAAACTGCATCGGCGCCACTATTGATGGCAGCAATTCCTCCAATTAAATCTTTAGCAGGGGCTAATATTTCAATCTTCTTCTTCATTTTTAGTACTTTAGGCTTTTGTGGTTTTCCCGGAAAAAAGTGTGCAAAGTTCTAATAAATAATTTGAGTTTGCTAGTGCTGCGGTGATTTTTTTTGAAATGAGTGGCTAATATGGAATGATGATGTTTAAGAAGTTACTGTGTTTCTTTGTATATGTTTTATTCTCAAAGCTATTTACATGATATTCTTATACTGATTTCTCTTTGCCAATTAAATGATTAATATGATTTTAGATAGATATTGCTTTTTGTAACCTAATGATTCCCAATGTCGTCAAAACAAATAGTAACCCTTAATTAGAGTATCAAATGAGATTAATTTTTAAAATTTGTATTGTTTCCTGTTTCATTTTTCAGCCTGTTATTTTTGCTCAGACTTTAGAAGCCAAAATAGATAAGTTATTAAATGAAAAATTCAAACCCGAAGGTCCCGGAGGCGCATTCTTAGCTGCTAAAGAGGGAAAGATTATATACAAGAAAGCTTTTGGAAAGGCTAATTTAGAATTGAATGTTGCAATGCAGCCGGACTTTGTTTTTGAAATTGGTTCCATGACCAAACAATTTACAGCGGTCTCCATTTTGATGTTAGTTGAGCAAGGAAAACTGAAATTGGATGATGAAATCACCAAGTTTATTCCGGATTATCCAACCAACGGAAATAGTATTATGATTCATCATTTGTTGACCCATACTGCAGGAATTAAGGATTTTACAAGTATGAAAGCAATTAAAGATATTGCCAAAAGCGATTTATCGCCTAAGGAACTAGTTGATTTTTTTAAGAATGAACCAGTAGACTTTAAACCGGGTGAACAGTATAAGTATTGTAATTCGGGTTATGTTCTTTTGGGGTATATTATTGAGATGGTGTCAGGTAAAACTTTTGGGGAGTTTATTGATCAGAATATTTTTAAGAAAATAGACATGAACAATACTTATTATGCAAGTCATGAGAAGGTAATAAAAAACAGGGCTTCCGGTTATCGTGATAGAGAGGGTTATGTAAATGCACCTTATATCAGTTTTTCTATACCTTATGCTTCGGGATCGATAATGTCAAATGTTGAGGATCTGTTGAAATGGCAAAATGCAATTGCAGCCCATACGTTGCTTAGTCCGGCTACTACTGCGAAAGTATTCACGAATTATCAACTAAATAACGGTACCAAAACGGACTACGGATATGGATGGCATATTGATGCGGTAAAAGGGAAGCTTGTATATGAACATGGAGGCAGTATTTTTGGTTTTAAATCGATGGGCGTTTATGAGCCGGCTAGTAAAATTTATGTAATTGGTTTGAGTAATTGTGATTGCAATTCTCCAACTGCACTTACAAGAGAGATAGTGGCTTTGTTGTTGGATTAGCCTCTCGCTTTAGGTCAATGTCATTAAGTTAAGCGATTTTTTCACGCAGATTCCGCGGATTTTTTTTATTTCATTCCGCTAAAATCTGCGTGAGACTTTTTTGCTTTTAATTTTAGTATATTTTTTATTAATCTATTGGAAAAGAAAAACCTGCGGCAAAGACTCCGGTAGATTGTTTGGCTGCCGGATGTACGTAAAAAGAAACAGCAATCTCTATATTGTTTTTAGGGCCTACTGCTAATCCAAGGTTAATAGGGATGTGCATTAGGACATCGCTTTTATTGAAATTGTGTGAAGGTGTAAAAGTTTCAAATGAACCAATAGAAGCACCAATACCGGTTTCAATAAAAGGAGCTACCCAGGGAATAGGTGCACATAGACGAATTTTTCCTCCCACTAAAAAAGCTCTGGTGTTTACTTTGTATTGAGGCTGATTTTGTAGTTCCGGATTTTTATCAGGAGAAGTTAAAATAATTCCTGCATAAGGTCTTACGCTAAACCATGAAGTTATTCCAAAAACATATTCTCCTTCTGTATAAAAACCAGAACCCATGACGTCTACTTCATCTTGCTGGCCATAATTTTCTATGTACAGAGAACTGCTGGATGCAAAACCTATGGATGCTTTAATAAAATTACCTGTTTTTTGAGCTTTGGTTTGGTTGAAAGAAAGGAGTAGTAAGGTGCTAATGTAAAAAAGAGCACGAAAATTTTTGGTCATTTGTTTGATTTTATAGTTGTAATATATTGGCGAAAATAAGATTTATCATCCTAAAAAATAACATGTTTTCTTTTTTTGTTTGAGATGAATAAAAAAAGCCTCAGAAAAATTCCTGAGGCTTCAATTTATATAATTTGAATTTTGATGAGGTTAGTTCTTTATTGTTGTCTGCTGATGTCATTAAATTCCCAAAGTACATTGATGATCTTCCATACCCCGTTGATTTTAACGAGATGCATATAATCAATCCATTCATCGGCAATTAATTTTACAGAAGCAGTTCGTCCTGAAACATCAAGCAGTCTGACCTCCTTTTTGGGTGTAGCAGGAAACTTATCCCCGTTTTTGTTGTAGCTTTCTGCAAGCAGGACCATAGATTCTGTCGTGGTTTCACGAACGTAATCTTTGCCGGTCGCTTTATCTTTCCAAAAGGTTCGTTTGACCATTCTCGGGTGTAGTGCCTGTTCCATTTGTTTGGGATTTGGTACCTGTTGCGATTCGATGTAATCAAGAGCAGCTCTTTTTATTGCCAGGCTGTCTTGTTTGGTCTGTCCGGAAATATAATGGCTTATCAAAAATAAAACAGAACAAATAAGGGTGTGTTTCATAGTTAGTTGAGTTGGTTAAGTGGTTTGTATTTAGTTTAATAAAGTTTAAGTTGCTATTGTTGCCATTGTCACGGAGCAATAAAATAATCGGGCAGGAATTAATGAATGTTTCAACGCCGTGTTTCAAATATAGTGATATACTCTTATTGAAATTTCAAATGAAATGTTAACAAAAAAAAAGCCTCAGGAAAATTTCCTGAGGCTTCATTGTATAGAATTAGAATCGTGATTAAGCAGCTAAAGCTTCTTTGATTCTGCGTAAGGCTTCTTTTAAAATATCGTTGCTTGTTGCATAAGAAAAACGAATACAATTTGGATTTCCGAATGCATCACCTGTTACAGTTGCTACGTTTGCTTCTGATAAAAGATACATTGATAAATCGTTTGCATCTTTAATTTCAGTTCCTCTTAAAGTTTTTCCGAAGAAAGAAGAAACATCAGGGAAAACGTAAAATGCACCTTCCGGAACGTTGATTTTTACACCTGGAATTTCTTTTAATAATCCAACCACTAAATCTCTACGACCGTGGAAAGCCTGAACCATTTCGTTTAATACACTAGGATCAGCATCTACTGCAGTAATTGTAGCACGTTGCGCAATACTGTTTGCTCCACTGGTTACTTGTCCTTGGATTTTGGTACATGCTTTTGCGATGAATTCCGGAGCTCCGATGTAACCGATTCTCCATCCTGTCATTGCGAATGCTTTTGCAACTCCATTTACCGTAATTGTTCTTTCTAACATTCCCGGGATTGAACCGATACTGCAGAAAGTTCCTGAGAAATTGATGTGCTCATAAATCTCATCAGCAACAACATATATATTAGGGTGTTTTTCTAAAACTTTTGCCAAAGCAGTTAACTCTTCTCTGCTGTAAACAGATCCACTTGGGTTACAAGGAGAACTGAACCACATCATTTTTGTTTTTGGCGTGATGGCAGCTTCTAATTGCTCAGGTGTAATTTTGAAATCAGTATCTACAGACGTTGGAACTTCAACAGGAACTCCACCAGAAAGCTTTACAATCTCGAAATAACTCACCCAGTAAGGAGCAGGTAAAATAACCTCGTCACCTTCGTTTAACATTACTTGAGCAATGTTGTATAAAGATTGTTTTGCTCCTGTAGAAACTACAATTTGAGAAGGTTTGTATTCTAAACCATTGTCTCTTTTGAATTTTCTGCAAACAGCTTCTTTTAATTCCTGGTATCCGTCAACCGGAGAATAAGTACTGTAGTTTTCGTCTATTGCTTTTTTAGCGGCTTCTTTAATAAAATCAGGAGTATTAAAGTCAGGTTCTCCTAAACTTAAACTGATGATATCTTTTCCTTGTGCTTTTAATTCGCGGGCTAAAGCAGCCATTGCTAATGTTTGTGAAGTAGCTAAGTTGTTGATTCTGTCCGAAAGAATATGATTCATTATAAAAATTTTGAGTATCCTTAATTTTCTAAGCTGGTTAAGGAAGGTTAATTATTAATAGATTTTTTTAGTTTTATACCGATAATTCAGGTTTCATTCCAAGATCACGCAAATGTTTGAAGTGAGCAATAACTGCACTTGTCATTGTTTTGTACTCGTAATAAGGTAAGTTGCATTCTTTGGCAGTCTCTTTTACGATTTTTGCAATTTTACCATAGTGAATGTGACTGATATTTGGAAAAATATGGTGTTCGATTTGGTGATTTAATCCACCGGTATACCAGTTTACGATGGCATTTTTAGGGGCAAAATTAGTTGTCGTAAACAATTGGTGAATGGCCCAGGTATTGTCCATTTCTCCTAACTCGTTTGGAGAAGGGTTTGTAGTTTCTTCTACAACATGCGCTAATTGAAAAACAACACTCAAAATTAATCCGGCCGTATAATGCATTACGAAGAAACCAATTAAAACTTTCCACCAGGTAATTCCAATTACGATCGGTAAAACGATCCAAATGGAAACATAAATAACTTTAGTAATAATTAAAGTAGTCCAAAGTATTTTAGGGTTTTTAAGTTCGCCGTAAGATAATTTTCTTTTAAGGTAACGTTTCATTTGTTTGAAATCGGTTGTGATTGCCCAATTGAAAGTCAATAAACCGTATAAGAAAACAGAATAATAATGTTGAAAACGATGAAAACTATGCCATTTCGCATCTTTGGTAAAACGGATAATTCTTCCTGCATCTAAATCTTCATCATGTCCCGGAATGTTCGTATATGTATGGTGTAAAACATTATGTTGTACCTGCCAGTTGTAAACGTTTCCTGCCAAAACATAAATAGTTCCACCCATAAATTTATTAATCCAGGTTTTATTGGAGTACGAACCGTGATTTCCGTCGTGCATCACATTCATTCCAATACCTGCCATTCCAATACCGATCACGATAGATAGAAGTAACATAACCCAAAACGGCATATTTAGCGTAAGGATTAAAAAATACGGCGTCAGGAATACAGCAAAGAGAATAACCGCTTTTAAGTGCAGCTTCCAGTTTCCGGTTTTTTGGATATTGTTGTCCTTGAAGTAATTGTTAACCCGAGAGTTAAGGGTTCTGAAAAACTTCAGATTGTCTTGCCTTGCAAAAGTAGGTGCAGTGTTATTCATAATTAATTTAAATAGGCTCCAAAGGTAATTATTATAAATTTTCAATTTACAAAATTGAGTTAAATATTTCAATCGTAAAGTATTACTTTTGTTAAAAAATTAGAGCAATGGATGAGATTCTGAAATATTTTCCTGATTTGACCGACATTCAAATCGAACAATTTCAAAAATTAGATTTTTTATACCACGATTGGAATGAAAAAATCAATGTTATTTCGCGCAAAGATATTGATGCCTTATATACAAAACACGTTTTGCATTCGCTTGGAATAGCAAAAATCATGAAGTTTGAACCCGGAACAACCGTTCTGGATGTTGGAACCGGAGGTGGATTCCCCGGAATTCCTCTGGCGATTCTTTTTCCCGAAACCCGTTTTTATTTAATTGACGTTATCGCAAAAAAAATAAAAGTAGTTCAGGGAGTTGTAGATGCCTTAGAATTAAAAAATGTAAAAGCAGAACAATTACGTGCTGAAAATGCAAAAGGGGATTTCGATTTTATTGTGAGTCGTGCCGTAACCAATATGCCGGATTTTGTTTCGTGGATCAAAAATAAAATTAAAAAACAACACAAACATGCCTTGAAAAATGGAATCCTTTACCTAAAAGGAGGAGATTTGACCGAAGAATTGAAAGATTTTCCGGGGGCTACTTTATATGATTTGTCTACAATTTTTGAAGATGAATTTTTCGAAACTAAAAAAGTAGTGCATTTACCGCTGAAGTTTAAGGCTTAGGGCTTTTTGTTTTAAAAGTTTCAAGTTTCAAGTTTCAGGTTTCAGGTTTGAAAGTTTCAAGAGTCCGGGTTTCGATCCGGATTTTTTATTTTAGAATGTTTACGTCCAGATGATGTAGCCAGCTTTCTTTGTAGCTGTTTCCAATTGGGATTTCTGTGCCGTTTAGTTCTACTTCATTTTTAGAATAGGCGGTTAGTTTTTGTGTTTGAATAATATAAGAACGATGAATCCGTACAAAATTTGGACCCAGCAGTTTTTCAAAAACCGAAATATTCTGTTTAATGTGATGTGATTTTCCGTTTTCAAGATGAATGGTAATGTAATCTTTAAGGCTTTCGACATACAAAATTTCATCCAATACAATCTTGATGTTTTTACTTCCGCTTGCTACAAAAAGGTGGTTATCTGTTGTTGGTTTTGTTTCCTTTTTTGGAAGTTGTAGCTGTTTGAATTTTTCTATCGAAACAAAGAAGCGATCAAAAGTAATTGGCTTTAACAAATAATCAATCACATTAAGTTCATAACCTTCTATGGCGTATTCTCTGTAAGCTGTAGTAAAAATTACTTTCGGAGGATTTTTTAATTTCTTCAAAAAATCATTTCCTTTCAGTAAAGGCATTTCAATATCCAGAAAAATTAAATCGATGGTATTGGTTTCTAAAAAAGAATACGCTTTCAGTGCATTTTCGAAAGAAGCTATTAATTCAAAACTTTCGAAATTGACCAAATGAGAAGTTATTAATTCTCTGGCTAATGGTTCGTCGTCAACGATGATACATTTATATTTCATTCAATTAAAGAATAAATGGTTTTAAAATCTAAAGATAAAGACAAAGTTTTACTTTAAAATTAGTTTTCGTTTCTTCGATTTCCAGTTGGTGTTTTTTAGGGTATAACAAGTCCAATTGCTTTCGGACATTCACTAAGCCAATTTGAGATTTGTTTGAAACGGATGTGAACTCATTTTGAGGTTTCGTGTTTTCAATGCAAAAAATAATTTGGTTCTTTTTGCTCTCTAAACTCAGGTGAATTACTGCTTTTTCAATTTCATTGATCACACCGTGTTTAAAGGCATTTTCTATAAATGTCAATAGTATTAACGGCGAAATTTTATAGTTTTCGGGAATGTCTTTTGTAAACGAAATCTGTAACCTGTTTTCGTTGTAGCGGAGTTTTTCCAGTGCGATATAATTTTCGATTAGTGTAATTTCTTTTTCAATCGAAACAAAATCTTCGTTGCAACGGTATAAAACAAAATCCAGAATCTCAGATAATTTTGCAATGACCTCAGGCGCTTTATCGTCTTTTTTTAAAGTTAAAGTGTATAAATTATTTAACGTATTAAAAAGAAAATGAGGATTCAATTGGTTTTTTAAAACCTTCAGTTCCATTGATTTTTTCTCTTCTTCCAGTTTTAACAGGCGTTGTTGTTTTCGATTAAAACTTATAAAACCCAGAATTATAATGGGATAGGTAATAAAAGAGAATTCTCTGAAAATTAGTGTAAAAGAAGTTAATCTTTCCGGAACTGACATTTTATGTCCGAGCCAATCATCAAAGAAACCCGGGAATTTAGGCTCTAAATAATAATATTTTAAAATCATCAAAAGAGCAAAAATAAGATAGAGCCAGCCTACTGCGCAAAACAGAAAAACGAAGTACTTCTTTTTGTTAAGTGTTTGAGGAATAATCCAATAAATTAAGCCATAGGCAACAATTACCTGTGCTAAAATTTTCCAACTGTAAACGAAAGTAAAATCGTAATAAGTAGTGTCGTTGGACTTTGAATTAATGTATAAAAGCAAAAAAGAAATCCAATAAACACAATGAAGGAGAATTCTTTTTATATCGAGGTTCTTCAAAAAAAGCATAGGTGGTTTTAATTGCGGCAAGATACTAAAATATAGAGGAGGGCTTGATTTCTTAAGACAAATAATAGCCTTTAGGTGCTGAAAATTAACTTTCAGCATACGAATGATGCATTCCTTGAAAATTTATTATTTGAATGCAGAAAGTGTCTTTTCATCAGTGCCAAAAACAGCGGAATTGTTTTGCAATTATATTCGCTTAAAATAAGAAAAGATGATCAAATTTATTCTGCTGTTAGTTTTATTTCTGGGAAGTAAACTAAAATAAAAACGGAATTTAGAAAGCCGAAAATAATTAAATTTTAAATAGAATGAAAAAAATAATTACAACGACAATTGGTGTTTTGATTTTAGCGGGAACTCCAAATTTATTTGCACAAAAGGACAGAAAAGAGATTTTGTATCGTGAAGATGCAAGATTTAAAGGATCCGATTTGTCTACAGAGAGGGCCAAACAGAGAATACTGTATAGTGAAACTTCCAAAGTAATAAAGCCAACCTTATTTGCAGACTTAGGAGAAACCTGTACCACTCCGGACGGGATGGCTTTGGATAAAAATGGAAATTTATACTTGTCTGTTACCAACCCAACTTCATTTGAAAAGTTCGGAAGTAAAATTCTGATTTTTGATGAAAATGACAAACCGATGACCTGGTTTGATCAATTACCAGTACATCCAGTAACAAAAAGAGTCCATCCTATGGGAATGGAGTTTGGTCCGGACGGGAATTTATATGTAGTAGACAACCAGTGTTTTGCAAGACAAGCGGATGCTTCAAGATTAATTAGAGTCACAGTGAAAAATGGAAAACCGGTTAATGCCGAAGTTTTGGTGGAAGGATTCAATTTTTCCGATGGACTTCGGTGGTCTAAAAACCGCATTTACATTACCGATGCTTTATTTAATAAAGGGGAAGAAAGCGGTATTTATAGTTTTTCGCTTGACGAATTAAACAAAAATAAAATTGTACTGGATGCTTCAAATAAGGAGAAGTATCTCATCAGTACTTTTACTTTAAAACCCGGAACAGCAAAACACTCACTCGGAATTGACGGAATTGCATTTGATAAAAATGGGAATTTGTATGGAGGCAGTTTTGGAGACGGTGTGATTACTAAAATTGAGTTTTTTAATGATGGAAAAGTAAAATCTAAAAAAGTTGTTTTTGATTCGGATCAGTTAAAATGCAGTGATGGCTTTTTTTATGATGAGAACAGAAACTCTATTTTCATTGCCAATTATGATAACAATAGTGTGCATCAATTAAACTTAAATACCAATACTATTTCTTTGATTTGGGAGAATGAAAATGCAGATGGTTCAGACGGGCAATTGGATAATCCTTGTGAAACCATTATTTACAAAGGCAAATTGCTGGTTGTGAATTATGATACTTTTGAAGGAGTAAAAAATATCGGAACAGATCCTTTTCATACCATTTCAAGTTTTGATTTGGAGGGTTTAAAATAAAATTCCAAATAAGACCACAAGTATTTCCTCTAAAATACTTGTGGTCTCTATATAAGGATTGCGTACAATCTCAAAAGTTAGATTTTTCTATATTCCCATTAATCAGGCGGTCGCAAGTTCCTTTTTAGCGAGACAGAACTTGTTTTTGATCAAATCAATATTTGAAATAAATTCACGTAAGGCAAGTCTTGAAGCGGCATCACTATATTTAAAATTAGGATTGAAGAAAAATTCACGGCAAATTACAGGCTCTGTTGTAAAATCATAAGGAGTCATTTCTGAGCGCTCTGTTTGGTGGTTTCCAATTGGAAATAAAGAGGTAAGTTCAAATAACGAATTCATAAACCAGCTGTCAAATACTTTCTGTTTAGGTGTAATGTGGCGTACCAACAATACTAAACCGACTAATTCACTTTGTAATAAATCAGATCCTTTTCGGTACTTCATATCGATCATTTTTACATGTACAAGCGCAACCCATATTGGACCTTTTACATGACTGTATGCCAGATATTTTAGATTGGGATCAAAAATTAGCGGTTTAGTGTTTTCGTGATTTTCTATAGAGCACCAAAGAGATTCAATACGTTGCATTAGATCATCAAACAGTATCGTATGTTTTTTAAAACGCCAATAGACCCATTCGAGCAAGGCAGCAGCAAGGGCTAATGAAGCTTTTTGATTCAGTCTGTTGAGTGTGATTTCCAATTCTTCATTTGTTTGAAGGGGATCGAATAGTTTCTCTATTACCCGATCATTCCATTTGTAATCCAGGGTACTGGTAATACATTTTGATTCAATAATTATTGGTGGAATATTTTTTATGTTTTTCATTTTCAATAGATTATAATTTACATCTTTTTCTAAGTTTTGGATTAACATTAAATAGTTTTATAAATGCGTTCTTAACTAATGACAAAATTATTATATCCTGAATTTGAAAGGGCTTTGATAAGTTTTAAAAGTAATAGAATAAGGTTTTTGTAGTTTGTATGTTGTTAACTATCAACAGGGTAGTAAAGATGTTTCGTTTTTGTTTCGGAAAAGAAAACGAATGAATTTTGCTAGTGGTGTAAGATCTTGTAATTCATTATTTTAAATGGATTGGGACTTTAAATGAACAGTGTGCTCTTTAGGATTTATAAAAATTATTCGGGTCAATGTAGTATTCGTTTTAGTGGTAGTGTCGAAATTGTCGTCTGTTTTTTGTCTCTGAATCGTATAATTAACAAAAGAATGTCGTTTGTCGACTATTATTTTTCGTTCGTGTACTTTTATTTGCGCCATCTGTAATAGAGAGATATCTTTACTACAGCAACAATCACTTTTATATTGAAAACAGTTACAAGAATATCGGCCTATTGGAAAATTCAGCTCATTGCCTGGAGTACTGCTTCTTTGTATTGGGGATTTTCAGCTTTTTTTACCGGTAATTTTATTTGGAAAATAGGTTTTGCAGATTTGATACTGGATGTATCGATTGGTATTTCAATAACGCATCTTTACAGAAATTTTGCTTTAAAAAAAGGATGGAATAAATTAACGCTGAAAAGATTAGTTCCCAAAATGGTACTTAGTGTTTTGATTCTTTCCTTCTTGTATTTGTTTTTGATTGTTGGCAAACTTTATTTAGTGCGTTTGTTTCTTTTAAAAAATATGGAGGTTTCCTTTATAACATTTTTTAAAACGACACAGCTGCAGGTTTTTATAACCGGAACAAGGTTAATGTCTATCTGGGTATTGGCTTATCATTTGTATCATTATTCGAGGCTTGAAATAGAAAGGGTAAAGGAAAATGCCCGATTGTCGATCATAATAAAAGAAGCACAGTTAAACAATCTTAGTGCGCAGCTTAACCCGCATTTCTTTTTTAATTCCTTGAATACGATAAAATTCCTCGTATTAGAAAACCCGCATTCGGCCAGGAGAGCGATTGATCTTTTGTCTGAGTTGCTAAGGAATTCCTTAAAGACTAATAGTGGAGAATTAGTGGCTTTAAATGAGGAAATGAACCTTGTTAAAGATTATCTGGAGCTGGAAAAAATTCGATTTGAGGAACGTTTGGAAATAACAATTGATGTAAATGCAGCAGTATTAGATTATTTGATTTTGCCTTTGAGTATCCAGTCGCTGGTTGAGAATGCAATAAAACACGGAATTGAAAAAAGAAAAAGCGGCGGGTTCCTTATTGTTAAAGTGGAAGAAGAGAATAATTTCATAAAAATTAGTGTTCAAAATTCGGGAAAATTACACAATGAGAGAAAAAATCCGGGGATAGGGTTGCATAATCTGAAAGAGAGACTACTCTTGTATTATAACGGAAATGCCTCTTTTGAAATTAAAGAGATCGGAAACGAAACCGTTTTGGCAACTCTTTTAATACCGTCGAAATGAAAAAGATAAAAGTTATCATAGTCGATGATGAACGTTCATCCAGAGAAGAGCTGAAAAGAGCATTGAAGATTTACGAAGACTTTATTCTTATAGGCGAGGCTGAAAATGCCGATGATGCTAAGGATTTAATCGAAACAGAAATGCCGGATTTGATTTTTTTAGACATTCAGATGCCCGAAAAATCCGGTTTCGATTTATTAGAATCTTTAGATAATGCGCCGGCCGTATTGTTTACTACCGCCTATAATGAGTATGCCGTGCAAGCTTTTGAAGTAAATGCCTTAGATTATCTGTTGAAGCCCATACGCGAGGAACGTTTTGCAAAAGCAATAGAAAAAATAAGGAATGCCATAAAACAGAAAGACCTGTCTAATGCTGTAACGAGCGACCAGAAGATTTTCATTAAGGACGGAGAGAAACGATTCTTTATTCAATTGGATGAAATTTATTTAATTGAATCACTGGAAAATTATACCAGACTTTATTTTCAAGGCAAAAAAGCACTGCAAAGACGATCGCTCCGCCAATGGGAAGCGCTATTGGATGAAACGATCTTTTTTAGAATAAACAGAACCGAAATTGTAAATATTAAGCACATCCTCGAAGTAAACCAAACCAGCAGTGGCAGGTTAGAAGTAAAGCTAAAAACCGGAGAATTGTTAGAAGTATCAAACCGTCAATCGGTCAAATTTAAAAACAACAACGGGATTTGGTAAAAGAAATAGCTTTGTTTTTTTGTCCTGTACAGCAAAAGTAACAAACAGTTAAAAAACACCAGTATTAGACGCAGAACAGTTATGAAAAACGAATCCTTAGATATCGTTATGGGCTTCTTTTGCCCTATATCAAATTTCAAAAACGCACACTAAAAAACAAGCAATGAAATCAATTTTAAATTTTGCATTTTTTATTTTCATACTATCAAATGCATTCGCACAACAGACAAGTGCAACAAGATCACAAGATTTGAAAAGTACCTATTATATTCAGGACAGTGTGATGGTCAAAACACGAGATGGTACATGGATATCGGCAATGGTAGTTCGTAAAAAAGGAATCAGTACACCAAAGCCGGTAGTACTTCAATTTACGATTTATGTCAGGGATAAAGGAAGGGATATAAAATCTTTAAAAGAAGCAGCAGATAATGGATATGTCGGAGTCATTGCCTATACAAGAGGGAAGCGGTTTAGCCCCGATGAGGTATTTCCTTATGAGAATGACGGAAATGATGCCTACGATGTGATTGATTGGATTAGTAAACAAAAATGGTGCAATGGAAGCGTAGGAATGTATGGCGGAAGCTATAATGGGTTGACTCAATGGGCGGCTTGCAAGAAAATGCATCCGGCGCTTAAAACCATAGTTCCTTATGTCGCCAATAGAGCCGGGATGGGGCTACCGATGGAAAACAACATTTTTGTAAATCCTAATTACGAATGGTCGTTTTATGCCGGTAGTACAAAATACCTCGATACTGTTGCAGGAAATGACAGACAACGTTTTAGGAAAATGATGTTTAAATGGTGGGAAACCGGTGTTGCCTATAAAAAAATGGATAGTATTGATGGTGTTCCCAACCGACTTTTTCAGAGATGGCTGAAACATCCTTCGTTTGATAAATATTGGCAAAAAATGACGCCTTACGGAAAAGAATTCGCTCAAATAAAGATACCGATTTTAGCTTTTGACGGGTACTACAACGACTCCCAAAACTCGAGTTTGTCTTATGTAAGAGAACTTCAGAAATACAATAAAAACACTCCGGTCTATGTGATTATCGGACCATACGGTCACTTTGGTACTCAGATTGGTGGTGAAACCGATTTGTATAACTATAAGGTTGATCCAATAGCGTTAATCGATATAAAAAAAATAACCTACCAATGGTTGGACTATATTCTGAAAAACGGCCCAAAACCCGAAATACTAAAAGATAAAATCAACTATGAAGTGATGGGCACAAATGAGTGGCGCAGTGCCTCTTCGCTTGACAAAATGAGCAATGGTTTCCTTCGGTTGTATTTGACGGATAACAAATCCGGAGATTTTTATGCCTTAAATGATAAAAAACCAGTTCAGAAAAAATACCTGTATCAGGAGGTTGATTTCGCAGACCGACAAACACAGAATAATGAGTATTATCCCGATCCCATTATTAGAAAAGAAATAAATACCAGCAACGGATTTGTTTTTATAAGTGATGTACTCAAAGAGCCTATGTTGATAAATGGTTCGTTCTCGGGCGAAATAAAAGCGAGTATCAATAAAAAAGACATGGATATTGGTGTGACACTTTATGAAATAATGCCAAATGGCGAATACTTTCATTTGTCTTATTTTTTAGGACGTGCCAGTTATGCTAAAGATAACACGAAAAGAAATTTATTAAAACCAAACCGAATAGCGTCAATTCCTTTTTCGAATACACATTTGGTCAGTAAACAATTGAGCAAAGGCAGTCGTTTGGTTGTGGTGCTAAATGTAAATAAAAACCCTTTTTCAGAACTGAATTACGGAACGGGGAAGACAGTAACGGAAGAAACGATAAAAGACGCAAAAGTGCCATTGAAAGTAAAATGGTATACGGATAGTTTTGTGAAAATTCCAATTTGGAAATAAATAAGAGAGTGAAGGTTAAAAATAGACAAACCCGACAGGTTCTAAGAAGCTGTCGGGTTTAAGTAGGTAGAAATAGTTATGAGCTATGCTTTTGATTTCAGATTTTTTTAATTGAGCCAATGAATAAAAAATAAATCAACTATGAGTTAATTGGTATTGTTTCTTTATTGTGCATTGGGATTATCAAAATATTATTCTTTTAGGACATTTAAAAATAGCATTGTCTTTCTTTTAAAGATTATTTTTTAATAAATTTTTTAGCAATTCGTTGTTTTCCATTGCTTAGTTTCAGCGTGTATATTCCGGAGCTTAATTGACTAACATTAATAGAGCAACCTTTGGATAAGTTTCCTGTAGCAACTTGCTGACCTAAAGCATTTATAATTTTAAAAATAAATGGATCCTTTTCTGGTAACGAAATATTTAATTCATTATCAACAGGATTTGGATACAATTCAAAATCAGAAATTTCGTCTGTTTTATTTAAATTAGGGGTTGACAGTGTGGCTGTAACATTTACGGAATAATCTTGAACTTGCCCAAAATAAAAAGAATCACATGGTCCGGGAATAGCTTTGTATCTCATCGAAACTCTCATTCTTGTAGGGCCAAGCATTGCTGTAGCGGGTATGGTAATGTTACCAAGTACGGGAGTTGTAATGGAGGGGTCGTTTGTCCAAACTGTTTCGCCAACATCACTAAAAAAACCATTATGATTATAGTCAATAAAAACCGAATACCCTTCATTATTGATATTCGCATCTTTCCATATAGGTGTAATTGAAATCGGATAATTGGACCCGATTGCCACGTCGGTAGATAGATCCGTAAAATCTTCATACCCATTTGCATCTCCTTTTTTTTCTAATGTATTATTAATAGTTCCAAATTTAACCTGACCGATTGACTCATCAATGTTATTTCCCGCAGAATCACAATAGATTAGATTTGGGTTTATTATGTTTAATGTATAATCTTCAACCTGTCCTCCATCAAAAAAGCGACATGCACCGGGAACTTCGGCATATTCCATAACGATTCTCATTCTTGTAATACCATTTTTTGCAACTTTCGATGGAATGGTAATTTGCCCTGTTACTACTGCGTCTCTGGTCGGCTCTTTTGTCCAGACAGTTTCTTCATATCCATCAAGAGAACCATCTTGATTATAATCAATAAAAACGGCATATCCATATCCAAATTCTGCCGGCAATCTGGAAACATCAGATGGTGTGATTGTAATAGTGTATTTTTTCCCCGCATTCACATCGCTGGAAATAGGAAGAAAATTTTCATAACCTACTGTTTCTGTTGAAACATTATTAATGGTACCAAATTCTACTTTACCAATTACGTCATTACTATGTTCCGTTATTCCTTCAGACTCACAATACTCACTTTTTGTGGCTACATCAACAATATTACTTGCTGCAGAGGTACTTCCGTCATTTCCTTTTGCAACGACATGAAAACTATAATTGCTATTGTCATCTAAGCCAGTTACGGTATAGGTAGTTGTTGTGCATGAACCTATAAAAATTGTTCCTTTATAGATATTGTATCGGACAATAGGCGTTTCGCTAAAAGTTGGTGCTGTCCAGGATAATGAAACCGTTGTAGCTGTTGTTCCTGATGGAATTAAATTTATGGGCGCTTGTGGTGGTGGAGCCGCCCCGTACATTGTTCCAACTCCCACAGCATAAAATGCGTTGGTTGTAGCAATAACCTCGAGTGAAGCATCACCATACAAATCTATGGCTGATTGTATTGCATAAGTTCTTGCGTCAGCATATGTTGAGATAGGAGAAAGATATATGCTCTCTAAACGATAGGCAATCTTTGCCGCTTTATCGATGGTAATTCCGGTAACATTATATTGATCTCCGATATCATTAGTCCCTTTTTTACCAACAGATAAAATATAAAACCAATGATTAAGTACCCCTGAATTGGTATGAACTCCGCAATAATCATTAGAACTACTTGGATAATACCCTTCTGTATCTTTCCAATAGGTCCCTCCATAGGTGTCGGGTTGTTCTTCTAGTTTAGGATTACTCATAGAACGAATGCCATTTTGTCCTCCTGGTTTTACTTCATTACCTATTTCCCAGATTAATTTTGAAGGCGCTGCGTAATATTCAACACATGCAGCCCATATATCTGAGAAGCCTTCGTTTATTGCTCCGGGTTCATATTGATAAACTAAACCCGCAGTATTTTGACACACGGCATGCCCAATTTCATGAGCAACAATATCCAAAGAGGTTAGTATATCAAATCCTCCTGCATCTTTACCGTCACCGTAAGTCATAACACTTCCGTTCCAAAAAGCATTTTCATTTGTTGGATATCCACCTTCAATTAAACTGTAATGGATGTAATTTTTGATTTTTGCACCCAAATTATCAAAACTATTTCTTTCATGAATTTTCAAAAAGTAATCGTAGGTCATCTCTGCTCCCCAATGCGCATCAAGGGCTCCGTTATCTTTTTGAGCGTTATTGTATTCGGCTTGTGTCCAATTATTGTCAGCATCTGTGAAATTTGTTTCCGGATAGGTTGCTGTTTCCTTACAATCATAGGTTTGAATACCGTCGCCTCGAGTTTGGTCCATTAAAATATAAAAACCTTCCTGTAATGCGGTTTGAATTGTTTGTGTGCCGCTATAACGAGTAGCTGCATTAGCAGACAAATAGTCCATTTTATAGCGAAAAGGTTCTTTGTGATTTTCCGGATTGATGTGTATTGGTTTTTCCGGATTATTTTCGCTAAGATGTTTTATAGTTGCATTATAAAATAGTGCTTCCCCTGTTAAAGCATCAATATATAAATCACCACGACTTAGAGGGTTTTTTGCATAAATATCAAATTTATAGGCCAAACGAATTTTGTCTTTTGATTTATTTTGCTCTCCTTTAAGAGGTAATAAAACCAATTCTCCTGCAGGTTTTTTGTAGCCTATTGCATTGGCATCATTTGGAGTTTCCCATAAATACTGCTTAGCTCCAATATGGTTTATTGCTTTATTAAAAGCTTCTTTAGCTGAAAGTGTTGGCTTGGTTATAACATTTTCAAGATTATAATAGTCACCATTCATAGAAATCAGTTTTCCTTTTTTTGAATGCAGGTTGTAGTTTACAAACTCAACTTTTATTCCCTGATTGTATAATTGAAATTTCTCATGAATAAAACCTTCTTTATCGGAATCGATTTTAATTTTTTGAAAAGATTGGTTATTGTTCAAACTCAATTGATCCTGAAAAACCTTTTCGGAATCGGAGCTTTTATAACTTGATTTGTTGCTAAAAACAATTAGATTAGGTTGTCCGCTTTCAGATAAAACTTTCTTACTTACACGTTTGTCTGTTACTTGAGCAGATATTGATGAAAACAATAAAAAGACGATAAAACAGATTATTTTGGGTTGTTTTTTTTTCATTATTCCTTTTTTGGTTAAATAGCAATGATAATTTAGATTCTTAATGCTTACGGAGTAAAAAATAAATGGACAGCTGTTTCATACAAGCATTGCTGTTTTTATCGATAATCGAAATAGTATTTTTGTTCAGAAAATCAAATTATCTTTCCGGCAACTTTAAGAGTATAGTTGTGCTAAATCATTTTAATACGTTAACTGATTTTTTTACGTTGCAAAATGAATTTTTTGTAACGTCGATATTCGAAATAAAATTATTTAATGCTTTTTTGGCAGAATCGGGATTGTATTTAAAGGATCGCGAAAAGAAAAATTCGCGGCAAATTACCGGTTCAGAGGATGCATCATAAATAACATCTTCTGAATATTCAATTTGTTCATTCTGATTTGGAAATTGGTCGGAGAGTTTAGAGATTGTTTTTTTAAACCATTTATCAAATGTTTTTTTCTCTGGTGTAAGATGGCGCACTGTTAAAACCAGTCCTATGACTTCGCTTTGAATTAAAGAAGATCCTTTTCGGTTTAACACATCTATCATTCTTACATTCATTAGTGCCACCCAAATTGGACCATCTATGAAGCCGGATACGGGAAAACTCAGATCAGTGTCGAAATCTAACGGTTTGGTGTTTTTAGGATTTTCAATAGAAGACCATAGTGCCTCGATACGGTGGTGTATTTCATCAGACATTTTATCGTATTCTTTAAAGCGCCAATACACCCATTCTAATAATGATGCGGTAAGACCTAAAGAGGCTTTATGACCAATTTTGTTTAATGTTTTGTCAAGTTGATCGTTTTCACCATTTGGGTCTAAAAGGGTTGATAGGATTTTATCATTCCATTTGTAATCAATTGCGTGACCAATGCTATGCGATTTTTTGATTGCTTTTGGTGGTTTGGTTAAATTTTTCATGTTTATTTTGGTAAAGTTAATTTCATATTGCTAAATGTTGTTTGAGCCATAAATTATTATAATGTGCCTTGTTTCTATTAAGGAATCCAAAACAGATGAGGTGCTGTCTTTTAGAATTTATTTTTTCGCATTTTCAAAGAAACACTGTAAGATTATAGTAACTCGTTGGGTGTAATTGTTTTTTGATAAATAGATTGCGGTTTTACATCGTCTAAAAATGTTTTAGCTTAAATAAAGCACAGTAGACGATGCGAAAAAAATAGAATATTATTGAAACCCCTCACAATATTATATTCCCAATCTATGTTTTCATATGTTAGATAATAGTACTTTTAAATTACACCCAAGCGAGTTGTGGTTATAAATCTTACTTCAAAGGATAAAAGAAAAACCGTAAATATGAGAATCAATTAATATTTGTAAAGTTTGAATTAATAGTCAACAATCGCTGTTATTTTAATGTCGGAAATAACTTATTTAAGATAAGGGGTTTTAAGTGAAAAAAGAATTGAGTTTGTTATTGTGGAGGATTGATTTTTACCCGAAATTTAAAAATAAGAAGCAAAAAAAAATCCGAATCTTAAAGGTAAGATTCGGATTTCTATAAATAGTGTCGCTCTAAGACGAAAGGAGCAAATTATCCTAAAAATGGATATTTGTAATCTTCCGGAGTTACAAAAGTTTCTTTGATTGTTCTAGGAGAAGCCCAACGCAATAAGTTTAATGCAGAACCTGCTTTATCGTTTGTTCCTGATGCTCTTGCTCCACCAAACGGTTGCATACCTACAACAGCTCCTGTTGGTTTATCATTAATGTAGAAGTTACCCGCAGCATTTTGCAATTTCGTAGTTGCTACTTCAATAGCATAACGATCCTGGCTAAATACAGCTCCTGTCAAAGCATACTCAGAAGTAGTATCAACCAATTCTAAAGTCTCTTCCCATTTAGCATCTTCGTAAACGTAAATTGTCATTACCGGTCCGAATAATTCGGTTTCCATGGTAGTGTATTTTGGATTTGTAGTTACAATAACTGTTGGCTCAATAAAGTACCCTACAGATTTATCGTAATTTCCTCCAACGATGATTTCAGCGTCAGCATCTTTTTTAGCCTGGTCGATATAACTCGCCAATTTATCAAAAGAACCTTCGTGGATAACTGCAGTAATAAAGTTTCCGAAATCTTCCGGAGAACCTATTTTCATTGATTTTACATCAGCAATTAATTGCTCTTTTACAGTTGGCCATAAACTTTGAGGGATATAAGCTCTTGAAGCTGCAGAACATTTTTGTCCTTGAAATTCGAAAGCACCACGAGAAATTCCTGTGCTAACTTGTTTTGCATTAGCGCTTGGGTGTGCAATGATAAAATCTTTACCACCTGTTTCACCAACAATTCTTGGATATGTTTTGTAGTGGTGAATGTTTGCTCCAATTTTAGCCCAGATGTCTTTAAATACATGAGTTGAACCTGTAAAGTGAACTCCTGCAAAATCACGACTTGCTAAAACCGTATCAGTAATCATTAAAGCATCTCCAAAAACTACGTTGATAACGCCATCAGGAACTCCAGCTTCTTTGAATACTTCAATAATGATTTTTGTAGAGAATACTTGACTGTCACTTGGTTTCCAGATAACAACGTTACCCATCATTGCAGCACTTGCAGGAAGGTTTGCAGCGATAGCAGTAAAGTTAAAAGGAGTAATTGCGTAAACAAAACCTTCAAGAGGTCTGTACTCTAAACGGTTCCAGGTTGTAGAATCTGATTTTGGCTGATCGTTGTAAATTTGTGTCATAAATTCTACGTTGTAACGTAAAAAGTCGATCAATTCACAAGAAGCATCAATTTCTGCCTGGTGTATATTTTTAGACTGACCAATCATAGTAGCTGCATTAATGCGCGCTCTGTATGGTCCTGCAATAAGTTCAGCTGCTTTTAAGAAAATAGCCGCACGTTGTTCCCATGCCATGTTAGCCCATGCTGTTCTTGATTCAAGTGCATTAGCAATTGCTTTTTCGATATGTTGCTTTTCAGCTAAGTGATACGTTCCTACGATATGTTTGTGATCGTGAGGAGCTGATATTGTTTTAGTGTTTCCAGTTTTAATTTCTTCACTTCCAATATATAACGGAACATCAATTTTTGAGTTCCACATTGTAGTGTAAGCTGCCTGAACAGCTGCTTTTTCTGGTGAGTTTGGTGCGTATCCTTTTACCGGCTCGTTTACCGCTTTTGGTACATGAAAGAATCCTTTTAGCATGTTATTTAAAATTAGATAATTAGACAATTTAATGGTTAGAGGATTTGATTTGTTACGAATAATCTAACGCTGCACAAAAGTACAAAGGATAAATTAATAATTTGATAATTTTATGAATAAGATAACTATAAGAAATATAGTTTTAACTTAGAATTAGTTTAAAGCAAAAGGAGCACACATTCTGAAAGTAGGAACAATTACTTTGAATGTTTTGGTGGTTGTGAAATTAATCATGTTAAAATAACCTTTCATAGCTCCATAAGGAGAGGATAATAAACAACCCGAACTGTAGGTGTGATTTTCTCCGGGTTTTAAAACAGGTTTTTTTCCAATAACACCTTCTCCGTCAACAAATTCAATGTCATTAAGAGAATCGAAAATTTCCCAGTGGCGAGACGTTAACTGAACAGAATCTTTACTGTGATTCTCGATTGTAATTACATAACTAAAGGCAAAGTGGATCTTATAGTTCTTGAAGTAGGTACCTTCAAAACTAGTTAAAACCGATATTTTTATGCCTCGTGTAATCTGAGAAACCATAACTAACGTAGTATATATGTGTGCGTTATACGTGCAAACTTACAAAAAAAATCGTTTGTTTGAAATCCTTTAACAATGTTTTTAATTGGTGATATTGATGGAGTTAGCATTTCCTTTTCCAATTACTCTCTCATAACGATCAGAACTTTGTTTGTAATAGACCAAAATAATGTAGTCGTTTTCGGTTTGGTAGAAGTTTCCGTCAATCGCATTTTCATAATTAATATTTCCTTTTCTATCGGCAATTTTATACTCAAAATTGGTAAAACCCTGTTTGATCATGATCGCTTTTTCATAAACGCCTTTATCTGTATTGTATTCCATTTTGTATTCGGGAGTCAGACTGTAATTGTTGAACATTCCGGTTACATAAATATCTTCCTGATTCGATCTGAAAGTAGGGGCGGAGAGCGAAAAATAAACCCAGGCATAATCAGCTTCAATTTCGTTGTTTGAGCCGTTTATGTTTTTTACGACAAAGTTCCCGTTTACATCCTGATACAACGTATAAATCTGATTGGCTCGTGCCTGATTGGTGTACAGATAAGAATTGTAAATATCACCGCTGGAACCCACTTTGCCTACGTTATTGTTTGCAGCGCGGATGTCTTTGTTTTCAAAATATAAAAATTCATTTCCAGCCCAGAATTGCGTTTCTTTATCGTATTTGTAAACCAGTTGGTTTCCGAGGGTATACTGTGGGACGATATTTTTAATAGCAGTGCTAAAATCTCCATTTTGCAATAAAAGTACTTTTACATTTTGCAAAGGAGTCTGAAAAACAATATCGTTTGACAGTATGGCAAAATCAAGATTCTGTTTGTAATCGATATTACTGAGGTTTCGGCTTCTCTTTACCTGAGCTGCTACGGTAGAATGCTCTTCGTATAAAATAAATTTTCTCGAAAAAACAACTTCTCTGTCTTCGTTGAGAATTTTCAGGATGTAATTCCCTGAGATTCTCAGCTGATTGGTAAATTGATTTGGGAAAGGAAGTTTATAATGCGAATAAACCTGTAGGGTATTGAAAGAATTAGCGTAATTCATAATTCTTTGATTATCAAAGCCTGTAATGTAATCCGTTTTAGGGATATCTGTCGGTTTCCAGTTGTAATCGCAGTGTGTAATGTCAAAATAGTAGTTGGCTTCATTACCAAATAAATCATCAAATTGAAATTCAAAGGTAGAACCCAACTCAAATATTGGAACAACATTGGCACCATTTTGAACAAAAGCAACTGTTTTTATATTGTAAGGTGGTGCAACTTCAGTTTGTACTTCCTGCGCTGTTGCCGAAGTAAAAATAAAAAACAAAAGAAGGTACTGAAATAAAAATTTTGGCATCTTATTAGGTTGTAAGATTGTAAATATAACAATTTTATAGAACGAAAAACAGTCTATTTTATTGGTTATAAAAACAATTCACTAAGAATTCAAAATAAATTCCAGATTTGCTTCGAGTTCGTCGCTGATAAAACTTTCTTCTAAAAGCGAATCCGATAACAGTTTTTTGTTCTCCTGCAGTTTGATTATTTTTTCTTCTACCGTATTTTTTGAAATAAATCGAATAACATTTACTTTGTTCAATTGTCCAATTCGGTGTGCTCTTCCCACTCCTTGTTTCTCAGCAAAAGGATTCCACCACGGATCTAAGAACAATACATACGAAGCTTTGGTAATATTCAAGCCAACGCCACCTGCCTTTAGTGAGATAAAGAACAACAAAGGGGTTTCCTTTTCCTGAAAGAGGTTTACCTGTTGTTCTCTTTTTTGGGCAGGAGTTTCACCTGTAATTTCACAGAACGCTATTTTGTTTTCTTTACACCAACTCGTATAAAAATTTAAATTGGTAACAAACGAACTGAAAATTATAGTCTTTTGTTTCCCTTTTACTAAGTTTTCGAGATAATTAGTAACCGCGATATATTTTCCCGAATCAATTTCCGATTCCTGATCGATCATTTTAGGATGATTGCTCAGCTGTCTTAATTTCATCAAAGTATTGATAATGCTAATTTTATCAGGACCCGATCCGTCTGTTTTTAGTAGAAAATTACGCGCTTTTGATTTTTCTTTTTCATACAGCTTTTCCTGTTCAGGATCCATATTGCAATAATAAATCTGCTCGGATAATTCGGGTAAGTCTTTTAAAACCTGCTCTTTGGTTCTTCTTAAGATATACGGCTGAATCAGATTTTTTAATTCCGACAAACTATTTTCGTCCTGCTTTTTCTCAATCGGAATTTTAAAATTTTCTGCGAAAAAAGTATAGCTACCCAAAATATCCGGATTTATAAATTGCATTTGCGACCATAAATCGTCCAGCGAGTTTTCGATTGGTGTACCACTCAAAGCAATTTTATGCCCCGTATTTATTTTATTGATGGCTTTGAAAATCTTAGAATTTTTATTTTTTATGTATTGACTTTCGTCCAAAATCAAATAACGGAAATTGTATTTTTCTAAAATTGAAATATCACGATGAATGATGCTATAACTGGTAAAAATCAAATCAGAGGTTTCTAATCTGCTCGCGACTAATTTTCTGTCGTTACCGGTATATTGCATTTTTGAAAAATGTGGCGTAAACTTTCCAGCCTCATTGTACCAGTTAAAAACCAAAGAGGAAGGCAAAACAATCAATGCTTTTAAAGGCTCTCTCTCGATAACCGTTTCATTTTGAAACAAATCAAAATTGGTGGTTTTGGTTGTAAAGCCTAACTGTTCCTGTACGGCAACGAGAACGGCAAGTGTTTGTAAAGTCTTACCAAGTCCCATGTCATCGGCCAGACAAGCCCCTAAATTCGAATTAAAATGACCTAATAGCCATTTTACGCCATCAATTTGATACGGTCTTAACGTGGCTTTTAACAAGTCAGAGGAAACATATTCAGCTTTATAGGCCGGAGTTTCGTCATTTTTTATTTCGGGAATCGCGTTTAAAGCGGCAAAATTACTTTTGCGTAAAAGAAGATTTCCATTTTCTGTTTTGGCTAATTTTGCCAGTGAACTGTATTTGCTGAGCCATTCTAAAGGAATCAGAAAATAGCTGTCGTCAGGCAATAAAAAGAGCCTTTCTTTGCTTTTTATATTGGGGATAATTTCGCTGAAATTGATTGAAAAAGCTCCAATTGTAATTGTTATTTTGATGTCAAACCAATCTTCTTTTGTCTCTTTCGAAAACAAAATATCATGCTGTTCCGTAAAGATTTCTTTGCTTTCCAGTCTCAAATTTTGAATTGTAAAACCCAAGCTTTCCAACTCTTCTTTGTGATCAATAACAAATTGTATGTTGCTGTAGGGATCAGGAACTTCTGCGTTGGGATTCAATCCAAATAATTCGTTTTTGATTTTTAGTAAACCAATTTCAAGTAATTTGTCTGTGTACAAACTCTCATCAGCACTTCGTTTAAACTGAATTATCTTGGGTTCGTTGGCAATGCTGAAATCAACAAAAGAATGTGTTTTTTTAGTTTTGCCCGCGTCAAATGAATATCCGTTGTAATCAAAATAAAGGTTGAGGTAATAACAATTTTTAAAGAAATCATAAACAGGCTGAATTGTACAGAAAACAATTGTATCACGGTGTTCGATTTCAAAACCGGTGGCTTCAATATCTATTTTTTTGGCGATTTCAGGAATAAAACTTTTAAAATAATCATCCACTAGTTTGGAAGGTATCTCAATGGCTTTTTTCTTTAAAAAAGGCTGTAGCTTCTTAGTGTTGAGGTCTTTTAATTGCCCTAATTTTTTATCAATAATTAACCAGCCCGGTTCATCTAAAAGAATACTAACCTCATTGTTCATGGGCAGAAATGTAGTTTGATTTTCTTTTAAAGACAGGGTATAGGTGATTCCGTCCGCATGTTTGTCAAATTGAATTTGAGGTTCAAAAGAAAGCACATCGGTAGCCACTCTGGAACGGTAAAAATCTTTTTCGGGCCCTATGTTATGACACAACGGAAAGGGTTCCTGTACAATCAAATTGTAAAAAAAACCTAAATTTAATTTTAAATGCTGACGAATTGCAAAGTCAATTTTGGAGTCTTTTTGCAAATCAGCAATTGTTTTAGCCGATTTGATTTTGGCGCTAAATTTCTTGAAGATAAATTCAGGCTTTAAAGAATCACAGATCGTCAGTATCCTTTTTGTATTGGGATTTAGATTTTCAAAGGCAATTCCAAAACCCTCAAGGACACCGGTAGTGGCTTTTTTGTCTAAATATTTAATGTCATTGGTGTTCTCAACGATATATGCGGTTGGGATATAGGCATTCAGATTTTTTTCAAAACTGATGTCAAAACAAAACTGAAATGATTTTGAAAGTTCCAAGATTGGGAATTTGGTTTGGTTTGATTTGGGAAGCTACGTGAATTTAAAAAGTAGAAAACTATATACTAATTTGAAAATAAAAAGCTTGTTTTCAAATTAGTATATAGTTTTAAAATGAACTTATATCACTTATATGGTTAAAAAAATTAGTTGTCCTGCTTGAAGCAAAGTGGAATAATTTCCCCTTTTGCCAAACAATATTTTTCCACCAATTCAGGAGCAATTTTATTTGTATAGTCTTCTTCTATTACGATAAAGCCGATACTTCTTAATTTATCGAAATAATCACGACCGTACACACGAACGTGATCGTATTGTCCGAATATTTTAGCACGTTCTTTTTGATCGGTAATAGAATCATCGGCAAAAGTAACTGCTCTCGATAGATCCTGAGGAATCTGAAGAATGGCCATTCCGCCTGGTTTTAATACGCGGTATAATTCCTGCATCGCTTTGGTATCGTCCGGAATGTGTTCTAAAACGTGATTGCATAAAATCACATCATATTCGTTGTCTTTAAAAGGTAAATTACAAATATCTGCCTTTACATCTGCCAAAGGCGAAAGTAAATCAGTTGTAGTATAGTCAAGGTTTTTTTGCTTGCGGAATCGCTTATAAAAAGCCTGTTCCGGAGCAAAATGCAATACTTTCTTCGGTGCTGTAAAAAAATCAGTCTGATCGTTTAAATACAACCAAAGTAAGCGGTGTCTCTCTAATGAAAGCGTACTCGGCGAAAGTACATTGTTACGTTGTTTGCCATATCCGTAAGGCAAAAACGATCTGAAACTTCTCCCATCAATCGGATCAGTGTACTTACTTCCCTTTAAGGAAAGCGCTAAAATCGGACGTGCTACATAACTCAAACGAATTAATAAAGGTCTTGGAATAGTATTTAGGACTAGTTTAAATAGTTTCTTCATGGGATGATTTCGCAGAGATACACAAAGGAGACACGGAGTTTCACAAAGTGTTTATAAATCTTTTTATATTGTTTTTTAAAATTTTCGAATTAAAATTAATAAGTAACCCTAATGGATAATTTCCTAGTTTTAGATAAGTTAGTATCTGTGCAAAATGAACATCGGTAAAAGCTTCAACCGTTTTTAATTCAATTACAATTTTGTTTTCAACTAACAAATCAATCCTATAGCCATGATCTAATTTTATGTCTTTATAGAGAATTGGTAATGCTTTTTGTTTTTCAACCGTTAAACCAGAATTCACAATCTCGTAATACAAACATTCCTGATAAGCAGATTCTAATAAGCCGGGACCTAATTGTCTGTGAACTTCAATTGCCAAGCCTATAATTTTATAGGTAATCGCATCCAGCTCATCCTGAGAAATTAAGTTTTCAGATTCCATTTAAAAAAGCTTAAAATAATTTTTGCGAATCTCGGCGTATATCTTTGTGAATCTCTGTGTAACAAAACTTACAATACTAAAGGCACCTGTCTAAACTCATCTTCCTCATTACTCTCAATGCCCAATGCTTTGTAGATATAAGCGAAAGTAGATAAGATTTCCGGTTTGCCGTCGATTAAAGCAACATCGTGCTCGAAGTGGGCACTTGCTTTTCCGTCGGCAGTAAGGATTGTCCAGCCGTCTTTTAGTTGTTTGATGTTTCGTGTTCCCAGATTGATCATCGGTTCGATGGCAACCACCATTCCTTCTACAAAAAGTTTTCCACGACCACGTTTTCCGTAGTTTGGCATTTCCGGTTCTTCGTGCATTTTTTGCCCTAAACCATGACCTACCAATTCACGAACTACACCGTAACCATGCGCTTCTGTATATTTTTGAATCGCATTTCCAACATCTTCCACGCGATTTCCGGCTTTAAATTCTCTGATCCCTACATAAAGAGATTCTTTGGTGATTCTCAGAAGTTTTTTAACCTCGGGAGCCACTTCTCCAATTTCAAAACTGTAAGCGTGATCTCCGTGATATCCATTTTTAAAAGCACCACAATCTACAGAAATAACATCACCGTTTTTCAGTGGCGTATTATTAGGGATTCCGTGTACAACCTGTGCATTCGGACTCATACAAAGCGAGTTCGGGAAATCATATAAACCTAAGAAACTTGGTGTCGCACCGTGATCACGAATGAACTCTTCGGCTAACTTGTCAAGATATAAAGTGGTAACTCCTTCTTTAATTTCAGAAGCAATCATTCCTAATGTTTTAGATACGATTAAAGCACTTTCGCGCATTAATTCGATTTCTTCACGTGATTTTACAATAATCATAATTTCGGATTTTCAGTTCGCAAAAGTACAATTTTTAATATAATCTAATTTGGATTTGCCATAATTTTAAAAAGTTCGGAGTTAGAAACGTAAAAACGATTCGCCAAATTGATCTGAGCCAGTTGTGCACTGATCAAATTGTTCTCGCGAGTGTTGATTAAAAACAAAGAACTTTCCCCAAATGAAAACAAACGTTCTTCCGACTGCAACATGGTCTGATTGTCTTTTGACAAGTCTTTAATTAACTTTAGCTGCTTAGAAAGAGACAGGATTTCGGTGTTCTGTGCCTGAATTTTATTCGAAAGCTGCATTTTTTCTACATCTAAAATATATTCCGTTTCCTGAATTTTGTATTTAGTCAGTTTTAATTTGCCGCGTTCTTTTCTCAAAAACAATGGGAATGAAAAATCCAAACCAATTTTATAATCATCCGTTTGAAAATCGTTAAAATATTTGGGTTGTGACAAATAAGAATATCCAACGTCTATTTTTGGAAGTAGTTCGTTGGCATTCAATTTTCGTTCTACATTCAAAATGTCAATTTTGCGTTGTAAAGCATTTATTTTCGGATGGTTTTCAATCGAAAAACCGTCTGTCGTTAAATTATTAGTTTGCAAAGTTTCCTGAATGGTGTTTTCGAGTTGTGCTTCCGGAATTAAACTGTCTGAAATTTCCATTGGAACGGCATTATCCAGCCACAAGTAATTAGACAGTTCCAGTTTTGCTTTGGCCAGTTTAAGTCTCGAATCTTCTAAGCTCAAAAGTCTGTTTTTTACGGCAATTCCCGCTTCAACACTATCAATGGCGGGTTTGTCTCCTTGTTGAATCAAAGATTGAATTCCGCTGTTTCGTTTTTTGGCATTCGTGCTGTAGCTTTCGTATAGTTTTACTTCTTCGTAGTTTTTTTTCCAGTTAAAATACGCCAATGATGCATCATACAAAACTGTAATAGCCTCCAGTTTTACCTCAGATTTGCTTAATTCTATTTGCATTTTCGCTTTGCGTAAATCCGCCATTCTTTTATTGATCCACAAACCTTGCCCCAATGGAACGCTGATTCCTAAAGAAGTCAAACCTTGATTTGGAGTGGTGTTTTCGGGATTCAGATAATAGCCTTCGTTGTTGTCAAAACCCGCTTTGATTTCAACCCCATACCAGGTTGGAATTTTAAAGCTACTGTTTAAAAGCGAGTAGTATTCCTTGTCTTTAAATTGCTTTTTAGAATAGTCAACGTCAATTTTCGGATCAAAACTACCGCGTGCCATCATCAGTTCCGCTTGGGCTTTATTAAGTTCAAGTTGCGCATTTTTAACCAATGGATGGTATTTTTTAACATAACCTAAAAACTCATTATAGCTCAGCTCTTTTGAGATGGTTTCCTGTCCATTTGTGATAATGGAAAAAAATAATAATAGATAGAAAAGTCGTTTCATTATTTCTTTTCTTTAGTTGGTTTTGCGTCTTTTTTATAATAATTAGGAGGGAATCCGTTTAAGGTTCTCCATATTTCAAACCACATCGGAACAGTGTCTAATAGGGCTAATGTTTGTGCTCCTGAACCAATACTCAATTGTGCCGGCCATTTCGGTTCGTTCGGATCCGGTGCAATTAAAATTCTGTATTTTCCATTATCGCTGATAAAATTTTCGACCGCTACAATCTTACCACCAAAAGTACCATACGAAGCATTTGGCCATCCCGAGAAGACAATAGTTGGCCATCCGTCAAACCAGACTCTGACTTTTTCTCCCTTGCGAATTAAAGGCAAATCAACCGGGTTAACATAGGTTTCTACCGCAATATCATAAGCAGAAGGCATAATGGTTGCAATAGCAGTTCCTTCTTTTATCGTTTCACCAATTCCCGATTGCAAAGCCCTGTTAATGTAACCGCTTTGTGCTGCTCTGATATAGTACATATTGTTACGGATACTATAATTGGCATATTGGTTTTCAAGTTTGTTTACCTGAGCAGATGCATCGTATTGACTGCTTTTGGCGGTAAATTGATCACTTTCAGATTTGGCTACTTTTTCCGAATATTCCGCAATGATTCGATTGATCTCTACTTTTGAGTTGATGAAATCGTTTTTGCTGCTCAATAATTTGTTCTCCTGATTGATGATTTTGGCTTCGGCGTCTTGTAATTTTAAACGTTTTTCCTCAACATCGGTCATTGGTTTTAAACCTTCTTTGTTTAATTGCAAAGAACGGTTGTATTGCGTATTGGCAATTTTGAGTTGTGTGTTTACGGCAATCAAATCAATACTGTCACTTTTAATTTTTAAGCGTGCTTGTTTGATTTTATTTTGAGCCTGTTCCAGTTTTAATTTTTTCTCAGATTCAATGGCTCTCAATTGATTGCTTAGACTGGCCACTTTAGATTCGTAAGATTGTACGGCTTGTTTTTTGGCGTCCACCTGATTTTTGGTATTGCTGACCAAATTCGGGTCCATATAATCTTCTTTGATCTCTGAAATGTATAAAATAGTATCTCCTTTTTTTACAAAATCTCCTTCCTGTACATACCACTTCTCAATTCTTCCCGAAATCACACTTTGTATCGATTGCGGACGTTGATTTGGTTTTAATGTGGTTACGGCTCCCGTACCCGAAATGTTTTGTGTCCACGGTAAAAAAAGAAGCCCAAAGCCCAAAATAGAAATGCCTATTATAATTTTGTTCAAAATTTTATAGTGCTTTTTATTTGTTAGCGTCTGTATCGTTTTGAAACGCGCTAAAGACTGATCTGGTTTAGTGTTGTCTGAAATATGTAGCATCTTTTTAATTTTTAGAATCTTGTACTATTTTACCGTCCTGCATCGTAATCACACGATTGCTTTTGGTTTTCCAATACGGGTTTTTAGACGAAACGATGATCGTCCAGGAATGTTCTTTCGCAGTGATGAAATCTATAATTTCGTTGGCTACATTTTCATCCATAGTGTCCGTTGGGTCTTCGTAGAAAAGTACTTTTGGTTTATGGATGATACTTCTGGCCAGTAATATTTTTTGAATATTTGAAGACGATAATTGCTTTCCTTCCGGAAAAATCAAGGTGTCTAAACTCTTCGGAAGCGATTTTATATAATTGGTAAGCTGTACGCCATTGATCGCCCATTTTAAATCTTCCTGTGTAATAGAAGAATCTTTAAACGTAATATTGTCTAAAATACTGCCTTCAAAAAGCGTTTCTCCGTAAATAATACTTCCAATCTGAGAGCGGTATTGTTTTAAATTTATTTTTTTGAAAGTATCATCATTAATGTAAAACGAACCGGTTGTAGGCTGTAACAATCCTGAAAGTATGCGAATCAGAGTCGTTTTTCCCGAACCGTTTTTTCCATCGACAAAGATATGCTCGCCCTGCTCAATTTTCAGGCTGATGGTGCGCAACGTATTTTGTTTAGTGTCCGGAAATTTAAAAGTCAGATTTTCAGTTTCAAGACTAATATTGGTATAACAGTTGTCGTAAGAACCGCTACTGTCTTCTTCAAGTCCCATATCGGTTACCTGGCCGATTTTCTCAACAGAAGTCAAAACGTCGTAGAAAGTTTCCAGACCAATTATAATTTTTTCAACAGAAGTGATTACCAATAAAATGATAATTTCTGCTGCCACAAACTGACCAATATTCATTTCTTGTGACAATACCAGATAACCACCAATGATTAATAAACTGGCTGTAATTAATATTTTGAAAATGATTAATTGTATGAACTGTCTTTTAATAATGTTGAAATGCTTTTCTCTGTAAGTCAGATAATCATTAACCAAGTTGTCATTTTTGTGTAGCGCATATTCATAGTTCAATTCATTTCTGAAACTAAAATTATTACGGGCAATTTCCTGCAACCAGCTGGCCACTTTGTATTTGAATTTTGATTCTTTCAAACTGGTCTCTAAACCGGTGCGGTACGAAAATTTAAAGATGAAAAACAACAAAAAGAACAGTAAGATACCAAATATGATAAAGAACGGATGATACAGCGAAAGCAGAATGATTCCGAAAGCAATTTGTAATAAAGCAGCCGAGAAATCGATCAATAATTTTGAAGTTCCTTTTTGAATGGTTAAAGTATCAAAAAAGCGATTCGCTAATTCGGGCGGATAGTTGGCGTAAAGCGCTTCAAATTTTATTTTAGGCAAACGCGTTGCAAATTCAAAAGAAGAGCGAACAAATATTTTTTGCTGTAAATTTTCGGTGATTCTAAGCTGCATAAGAGACAGAATTCCAACCAGAGCAACTCCAACTACTACCAAAAGAATCAAAACAATCCACGAAGCACTGACGCGACCCGATTGTATAAAGTTAATAATGGCTTGAATACCTAACGGCAGCGACAAACTGATAAGTCCTGCGAAAATGGCATAGAAAAAAATTTGTACAATGTCTTTTTTGTCTAATGCGAGTAAGTTGTAAAATCTTTTTAAGGGTGTCATAAATAAATTGGTATTATGATTTATTTTTTATTTTGAAAGAATTCGGTCTACTAAATCCAGATAAAAGGAAGTTACTGTTATTGGTTCATTACAGTCTGTTATCGTCTTTAAATGTTCGTTTAAAAAATGCTGGTGCAGACTTCCTTCAACGATGCTCGAAACTAAACTTTTGGCAAAAGGATAATTGGGATTTACTTCCTGCACGATGCTAATGATTCGGTTAATAACTCTTTTGTAAACCAGAAAAAAACCTTCTTTGTTATCCTCGTCGACCTCTTTGGTGTAAATGGTTTTGGTGAATTCTGAAATTATGATTTTATTCAAAATGGCCTCATCAATATGGGTAGTGACGGGATTATTTGTGATTTTTTCCGTTACAATGGTGATTGCTTTGTGTAGTCTTTCGGTTGGATTGGTGATGTTGTTGGTGGCAAAAACCAATTTGTATTCCATCCATCCCCAATACCAGGATGATAAATACACAACCAGTTTGTGTTTGTTTTCAAAGTAGCGATAAATCGAACTTTCATTTGAACCAATCTGTTCTCCCAATTTCTTGAAAGTAAAATGCTCGATACCGATCTGATCAATTAAAAGAATACTGTTTCCCACAATCTTCTTCCCTAAATCAGAGGTTTCCGGATCTTTTACATATAATTTTTCGTTAACCTGAATTTTTATATTTGAAAATATTGCATTCATAATTCGATATTATTTTACGCAAAGATAATAGTAATACTTTTAATTGTGAAACTTTAACTTTTATTTAATCAATTAAATCGCTGTCATAGCCTTTGTTTGCTGACTTTCAATTTAATGCAAAAGCAAAAAACAACAGAATATTCCTCTGAATTAAGTTTGGATAAAAAAGCTTAAATTAGCGTATCAAACATTTTAGCTGTTATGGAGTCAGTTGTAAATCAAGAAAATAGAGTAAAAGAAAAGGCACTGAAACGCATGAAGAGGAATGCTTTGGCACTTTTAGGAGTGGCAGTGCTTTTGTTTGTAGTGGCGGTTTATTTTAAGATTCCGATGTTGCAGGCTTTTAGTGAAGCGGCAATGGTTGGCGGAATTGCGGATTGGTTTGCGGTTGTGGCTTTGTTTCGGCACCCGCTGGGAATTCCGATTTGGCATACGGCGATTATTTCAACCAAAAAAAATGAGATCGGAGAGAATCTGGGCAATTTTGTTTCGGAAGAGTTTCTGAATCGGGAGAAATTAGAAATCAAGTTGGCAGAATTCAATTTTGCGGAAAAAGCTTCCGACTGGTTGTCGCAAGAAGCCAATGCGGCTAAAATTGCCGATTTGGTAACGGTAAATGTAATTCCGGGCATTTTAAAGGCGATAAAAGACGAGGACATAAAGAGATTTATTCAGGTTCAATTTGCAGCAAAACTAGCCGGAATCAATTTTGGAGATTGGGTTGCTCTGGCCTTAGAGCCTTTGCAGAAAGGGAATGTAAAAGACCAATTGCTGACGAATCTTTTAACGCTCATGAGCGCAGAATTGAGCAACAATAAAGATTTAATTCGGAAAAAAGTAAAAGCATCGACTCCTTTTCTGAGTTTCGGTTTAGCGGATAAAAGTATTTCGGAAGGGGTTTTTAATGGATTGCAGGATTTTTTAAACGAAGCCAAACATCCCGGAAGTGCCATTAGGATCAAAATAGACGAATATGTTTACGATTTTCTGGATAAGGTTAAAAATTCAGAAGAGATGAGAGTCAAAATCAATACGATGATTCTGGATTTTGCCGGAAAAAAAGAAGTTCAGGATTATATTAATGGAATTTGGGACGAGATAAAACTATCGATAACTAATGACTTAGAGAAAGGAAATGATTCCTCGATAAAAAACAATATCGCAAGTCTCGTTCAGAGTTTCGGAAATGGACTTAAAGAAGATGCAGTGATGATTGATAAGATCAATAATTTTATCAAGAATGATTTGTTGACGGTGCTTTTGAATAATAAAAAAGTAATCGGAGATTTAATATCCTCGACGGTAAAAAGCTGGGACGGTAAAGAGGTTTCAGAAAAACTGGAATTAGAAATCGGAAAAGATCTTCAGTACATCAGAATCAATGGGACATTGGTTGGAGGTTTGATCGGTTTAGTCATTTACGCTGTGGAGTGGGTGTATCAGTATAGTGTTATGTGAAATTTTTTTTAAACCATATGAGTGATGTAAGTTCATTTTACTGGGGGTGTTGAAAAGGTTTCTTTTTTTTGTTTTTGCTGTAATGTTGTTGGGTAAAAAAAACATTTCTCGCAAAGTCGCAGAGTCGCAAAGTTTTTGTTTTGATTTTTTAATTTGGCGACTCTGCGACTTCGCGAGATTTTTGAACATTATAAAATGTAAAAAGGAGTAAAAAATCATTAGATTTTTACTCCTTTTTTTATGTTTAAAGACCACTCCTTTTTTAAGCTCCCCAGTAAAATGAACTAATATTACTTATATGGTGAACCAAACACAAAGCATATTTTAAGCTCCCCAATAAAATGAACTTACATCACTTATATGGTGAACCAAACACAAAGTATATTTTAAGTTCCCCAGTAAAATGAACTTACATCACTTATATGGTGAACCAAACACAAAGCATATTTTAAGCTCCCCAGTAAAATGAACTTACATTACTTATATGGTGAATCAAACACAAAGCATATAAAAATAAACTCTATGTTTAAAAAAAAAAGCACCTATTATAATAACGAATGACAAGTCATAGATGCCGGTTGCTGAACTCCCATTAGCTCTAAGATTGTTGGTGCAATATCTCCTAAAACACCATCATTAATGTTTTTCAGTTCTTTGTCAACCAGGATAATAGGCACCGGGTTTGTGGTGTGGGCTGTATTTGGGCTTCCGTCAGGATTGATCATTGTTTCGCAATTTCCGTGGTCGGCAATTACAATCGTAGTATAATCATTTGCCAAAGCCGCTTCGATAACCCCTTTTACGCAGGCATCAACGGCCTCACAAGCCAGAATTGCAGCACTCATGATTCCGGTATGTCCTACCATGTCACCATTGGCAAAATTTAGGCATACAAAATCAACTTCGCCTTTGTTTAATTCCGGAACAAGAGCATCTTTCAGTTCGTAAGCACTCATTTCCGGTTGAAGGTCGTAAGTAGCTACTTTTGGAGAGTTTCTTAAAATTCTGGATTCTCCTTCAAAAGGAGTTTCTCTTCCACCTGAAAAGAAAAAAGTAACGTGTGGATACTTTTCAGTTTCGGCAATACGAATCTGTTTTTTACCGGCTTTTTCTAAAACTTCACCAAGAGTTTCGGTGATGTTATCTTTATTGTAAACTACTTTTACGTTTTGATACGTTTCGTCGTAGTTGGTAAGCGTAACATAATAGAGGTTCAGCTTGTGCATGTTTTGCTCGTGAAAGTCTTGCTGCGAAAGCGCTTCTGTAAGTTCACGACCCCTGTCTGTTCTGAAATTAAAGAAAATCACCACATCATCATCAGCGATAGTTGCCAATGGTTTCTGTTGTTCGTCCACTAATACGATTGGTTCGATAAATTCATCGGTTATGTTGTTGGCGTAACTGTCAAGCACACTTGCAACCGCATTTTGAGAGTGTGTTCCTTGTGCATTTACAAGTAAATCATAAGCTAATTTGACACGTTCCCAACGTTTGTCACGGTCCATTGCGTAATAACGACCTATGATAGACGCAATTTTTACAGGAGTATCTTTAATGTGATCTTCTAAATCATGAATGTATTTTGCTCCCGATTTAGGATCCACATCACGACCGTCTGTAAAAGCATGGATGAAAACATTTTGCAAACCATATTCCTGAGAAGCATCAATCAATCCGCGTAAATGAGACGTGTGAGAGTGTACGCCACCATCAGAAACTAATCCTAAAAAGTGTACTTTTTTGTTATTTTCTTTGGCATAAGTAAAGGCATCAATAAGCACTTGTTCTTTGGCAAGTGTTTGATGTGCTACTGCCAGATTTATTTTGGCTAAATCCTGGTATACAATTCTTCCTGCACCAAGATTCATGTGACCGACTTCGCTATTTCCCATCTGACCTTCCGGTAGACCAACGTTTAAGCCATCGGTTCTAAGTTGGGCGCTTGGGTAGTTTTGGTAAAGACTGTTTATAAAAGGAACATTTGCATTGTCTATTGCAGAAACTTTAGGATCAGGAGATTTTCCCCATCCGTCTAAAATCATTAGTATAACTTTCTTGTTCATCATTTTTTGTTTTCTACAAAGATAAACCATTTCTAAAAGGAGCAAGGAAGCATTGTTACAATTACAGTTAATAAAATGAACCGTATTGAAAAATACTAATTTAATTATAGAAGCCTTTATTTTTTAAAATTAATTCAGACTAGACTCCGTTTTTAAGCCTGTTTTTGACAGCATTGTAGTCAATGAAATATTTGACACTTACAGAAAAAATGTGTTTTAGAGCCTCATTGTTCAACAGGTTGGTTACATTAGATCCGTAATCTTTGTCAATAACACGCTCAAAATTAGAGGCATTGTTTCTGTATAAAACAGAAAGCTGACTTCCCGGAGCAAACCACCAGGAATACGATAAATCGGCATTCCAGGAATAAAAACTGGAGTTTTTGTTTTTGGTGTATTCCGGATAAGGAGTTAAAGTTCCGTTAGATTCAAGTTGAAGTATTTCCTTGTTCTCTGCAAACGACCAATATTGACGAACGGCCAGATTGATGGTCATGGTGCTGTTTAGGGCATATTTCCCGCCTAGTGTATTAGAATAGGTGATTACAGTTCTATTGGCAAAAACGATATCCTTTGGAGTGTCCTGATTGTTGTCCTGATCAAAACTGTCAATGTATCCTTTGTTGTTGTTTCTTCTAAGGAAGCTAAAAGTATAATTTAATAACAGTTTATCGCTAAAACGGTATCTCGGACCAATATCGAAACCGTAATTTATGCGTCCCGGTTCATCCATAATGGCAATGGTAGGATTGAAATCCAATGCAAATTTATAATTGTAATTGGTCGAAACACTTGCCCACGATTCAAATCTTCTTGGGAGAGCGACATATCTGTTGGTTGCTCTCGGTTCGTAATAATCGTAGGATTCAAAAGGGTATAAAGAAATACCAAAACCATAATAATTGTTTTTTATGGTAGTTACATTTGTGTTTACAGCAATATTGCTCTCCTGAATTTTTCCGGAATCCTTGTTGAATTCAGTATAGGTGTTAAGGTTGACTTTAAAAGCATTAAAGAGTTTGGTAGGGTTCAGGATTCTGTAATTGGCATTTCCGAAAAAGTTGTAATAATTGGTATAGAAATTAATTCCTAAATCATTAGGATCGTAATCTTTAGATACAAAATCGGAGCCTATGCTATAACGATAGTTTCCGCTGGTTTCTGCAAAGCCAATGTTGGCGTATATTCCGTTTTTATCTTCTGTATCATGGACGGTACTGTATTTGAAATTTCCCGATAAGTTATAAGTATTGGCTTTAGTGTTTAAATCCCAAACCAAAGCCGAAACATTGGAGTCTCTGAAATGACCATTTCGGGTCACATTCGTATTAATGAAGGTTACAGATGAGTTTTTGCGAAAACGTTGGTCTAAAACCAGAACATTGTAGTTCATTAACGGTTCAGCAATTACACGTCTGGTTTCTCCTGTGATGGTATCTCTTATAGTGGCAAATGTTTTTTCTGTCACAGCATTTAAAATTCCAATACCAAGACCTTTTTTGGTTCGTCCCGAAATTTTCAGGGCATTGATCAGATTTACATTCTGCGGGTTTTCAATTATCTTTTCATTATCCTCCAGATCTGGTTCAATAGTAGGTTTGCCTCCAATTCTTCTCGAATAAAACAATTCTCCTTTATTAAAGAGATCTGTTCCTTCGGTAAAAAAGGCTCTGTTTTCATTAAATTGTTGTTCAAATGGCCCTAAATTCAAAATTTGATCATCGTATTTTGCTTGTCCGAAATCAGGAACCAAAATAGCATCCAGTGTAAAAGCGTCGTTTATACCGTACTTAATATCCATTCCGCCTTTCATTGTACCGTACGTTTGTTGATTTCCGGCAGCATTTAAATAGTAGGAGGCATAAGGCATGAAGAACAATCGGGTAGGAGGTTTAATGTTTTCAATTCCTTCCAGATTTCCATTTTGTTGTGTGAAAGTACCTATTTTGGTATTGATTAAAGTCCAGGTGTATTTTTTTCGTTCGCGTTTGATTTCTCTGAAAAAGTTAATTCCCCAAGTCTGTTTCTTTCCTTCTGAAAAACGTAAGGCAGCGTAGGGAATCTTCATTTCGACAACCCATCCTTTATCGGTTAGTACAGCTTTACTAATCCAGATCGCGTCCCAGGAATAATCTTCCCCGTTTGCATCCGTCATAATACAATCTGCCTGAACATCCGCAGCAGATACAAAAAATTCGAAGTTCTGCTGACCGTCATTAAAACCATTTATAAAAACACCAAAAAGATCGGCCGTTCCAAAATTATCTCTTTGAGAAATTTCCTTTAGTATTTTATTGGGTTCGTCGTCGTGCATAATGGCACCTATATAAAGAGCGTCGTTATTGTACAGTACTTTGATTTCGGTTTTTTTTGTGTCGGGAATTGGTTTTCCGTTATCCGGTTCAAACATGATAAAATCGGAAGCAACGGTTGCCGTTTCCCAGGCTGGTTCATCCAGTTTTCCGTCAATAGAAATACCTTGCGAAATTTGCTGTGCCTGCAAAGTTTTCTTTTGGCTGTAAATCCAAAAAGAGGAGAGAAGAAGGGTAAAAAAAACTAAATTTTTCATGGAACCTATATAGAGAGTAAATGTGATAATTGATTTATGTAAAGACGGAATTTTTTTGTAATTGTGGCAGTTTTGAGTCAAATGGTGCGAAAAATACGTGCTTTTTAACTACCGAATCGAAAAAAAAGTTTTTTACCAGTAAATTCTTTGTAAAATTAATTTTTTTAGTCCGTTATGCTAATTTTTTCCTTTAGAATTGTTAAAATTTAAACAAAAAGACCTTGATTAACATTGTTTTATTTTGCTGGCTAGGTTTTTTTTATACATTTGCGATGCCCAAATTTTTTATTAACCTAAAGAAATTCAATGATTTACAAAATTTATCCATTACTGGTGTTTTTACTTTTGTCTTTTGGTAGAGATTCTAAAAACACAATCGAACTAAAAAAGGTGACAACAAAAAGTATTGCCAAAGTTGAAAAACTGACGGTTGATGCTAAAATTGAAAGTGTATACCACGCCTTAAATTCAAACAATTTTTCGTTACCGGAACTCAGGACTTTTTCTGAAGCTTTAAAAGGGTTTTACTTACTCAAAGAAAGAGGTGTTGTTCAGAAAGACATTTTGACTTTAATTGATTTTAGTTTGTCATCCAACGTCAAACGCCTTTGGGTGATTGATATGGGAACTAATACTATTCTATTTCAATCTTTGGTAGCGCATGGCAGGAATACGGGTGAAGAATTTGCATCAGCATTTTCAAACTCAAACTCATCCTTCAAAAGTAGTTTAGGGTTTTATGCCACAGGTGAAATTTACCAAGGAAAACACGGAGCTTCTTTACGTCTGGATGGTTTAGAAAGAGGAGTTAATGACAATGCCCGCGAAAGGGGAGTTGTGGTTCATGGTGCCGATTATGTTTCAGAATCGTTCATCAGAAACAATAAAAGATTAGGAAGAAGCCAGGGCTGTCCCGCTCTTCCGGTTGAATTGACAAATGAAATTATTCAGGTTATAAAAGATAAATCGTGTTTGTATATTTATCATCCGTCAAGAGGATTCTCGGCAGAAGAGAAGTTAATCTCGTAACTTACTATACAAATCCGAATCTAAATTATAAATATCAGCTCTGAAAATGAGCTGATTTTTTTTGCTCCATGCGGTCCAATACCACTGATATAAAGCATATTTTTTTCTGATTTTAACACTGATTGTTTTTTTAGTCTCAATAATAGAGTCAATTTTTTCTTTCGGCCAGCTTACAGACACATCGGAAGAATCTAAAACATGTTCTGCCAATTCCAATGGATTCTCTATACGAACGCAGCCCGAACTTAACGAACGATTGTTTCTTCCAAAATAATTGCGATGATTCGTATCGTGTAAGTACACGCTATGATGATTTGGAAATAAAATTTTCATTACGCCCAGGGAGTTGTTATAACCGGGACTTTGTACATAACGGTATTTCCCCGGATTGTTTTCGTTCCATGCAGCAGGTTCTACCGCATTTCCTGCACTGTCATATATTGTAATGTTTTTTTTGCTGAGGTAATTTCGATTGCGTTTCATTTCCGGAACAACATCTTCCTTTAAAATAGTAGGAGGAACAGTCCATGTCGGGTTAAAAACAATCGTTCTGAGTTTCGACGTTATAATTGGTGTTTTTCTCTTACTGGTTCCTACGACAATATTTCGAACCAAAGTGGTATCCTGTTTTTCAACCACATTTAAACTGTAATTTGGGATGTTGATGATAAAATAGTTTTCCGCTAGTTCATTAGTATACCATCTCCATCGTTCCAAATTGGCAATAATTTGTTCCTTTCTTTTGTTTTTAGAAAAGTTCAAAGCGCTTATGGTTCCTACGCCAATGACACCATCTGCGGCTAAACCATGTCTTTCTTGAAATTTTTTAACAGACTCGAATGTTTTTTGATCGTAAATTTCGGTCAGGCTATCTTTTCTTCCCGACATGTCTTTCCAGAACAAAAGCCTTTTTTTGATGTTTATTAAGGCGCTACTGGTATCATTTAATGTGATTTTTGTTTTATCAGGAGACTCTATTTTTTTAATGTCACTATCATCCGGATAGGTATCGATGATTTTAAGTGCTGCTAATAGTTGTTTATAGGTATATGATTTTGACTGACAATTTTCGGCTAAGCTGTCTAATTTGTCTTTGTTGAAAGCTTTTACAAGAGCAGTATTGACGTCAAATGTCTTTTCTTCTAAATCCCAATCGGCATATAATTTTTTAGGATCTAATTTTCCTTTGTACATATGCGTTAAATACAATTCGAAATTATAAGTGAGTAAGGTGTCGTAATTGGCTAAGTCCGTATCGCTTAAAGAACTTATCTTTTTTTCGAATTTTTCTAATGCTTTTATTTTGTAATCGTCTGGATTTAAGCCTAGTTCATCCGATTTTTTTAATAAGGATAAAACGTAAGTTCTCTTTTTTAAATTTCCCCAGACTGTTTTATTTTCTGAGGAAAGATAAAATTGTATAAGCGTTTCGCTTTTGAAAGTATTAAGGAGTGCAGTGTCAATTTGTACTTTTCTTTCGTCAGTAAGTATAAGCGCAGGAGGTCGAACGGCTTTTTTTACCGGAACTTTTAGAGTTTCCTTTTTGCAGCTAAACAGTATGCATAGTACTAATAAAAAGTAAAGTTTGTTCATTTTATAATGGTTTATACATTAAATAGTGTTCCCCGACATCTGTGATCTCAAACGCTTCTCCTTCAGTTTGATAGTTCATTTTTTTGTAAAACCCAACGGCGGCTGTTCTTGCATTAAACCAAATTAAATCAACTTGATTTTCAACGCAATAGGCTTCGCAGTGTTTTACTAAAGCTTCACCGATTCCTTTTTTCTGATGAGTGTCTAAAACGGCCATCCCACGAATTTGTGCTTGGTTTTTTTCGGCAAAGGTAGTGTTGATTTTTGTGAATAAGGAAATAATTCCTACTAAACTTTCGTCTGTGAACAGGCCAAAATGGTGTGTTGTCTCTAAATCGTCTCCATCAAAGACACAACTTTCTATAGGTTTCCCTTTTCTTAAAACGGGTTGACGGACGATATAGGTTTCTTTTGATGGTATTTCTTTAATAAGATTCATAATTTTGAAAAATAATTGAATGTGTAACTTTTTAACTTTAAATAAGTTATAAATTATTGTTGATTTTTATTGATTTTTTTTGCGAAAAAGCTTGTTTTGAACTTGAATTATTCTCTATCTTTGCACCACAGTAATGCGAAAGTAGCTCAGTTGGTAGAGCTCCAGCCTTCCAAGCTGGTTGTCGCGAGTTCGAGCCTCGTCTTTCGCTCTAAAAAAACCGGAATTTAATCGTTTCGGTTTTTTTAACAAAGCTAAATAATTTTTGATTTTTATTTTTTTAATTGATTTAATTATTTATATTTGCACCCTGTTAATGCGAAAGTAGCTCAGTTGGTAGAGCTCCAGCCTTCCAAGCTGGTTGTCGCGAGTTCGAGCCTCGTCTTTCGCTCTTTAAAAAACCGAAACATTTTATGTTTCGGTTTTTTTGTTTTTAATTCAGATGGCTTAAATCTGTTTCTGTCTCTAATTCCTCCGGATTTTGATCTTTTAAAAATAAACGAGCGGATAAAGCTCCTTTTAAAGTGATTTTATTTCCTTTTACTTCCAGCCAGCTTCCTTCTCTTAAACCTAAAACCGGTATAGAATTAAAAGCGTGGAATTCTTTAATTCTCGTTTCACGGGTTTCTCCCATATGTGTCGAGTTGATTTGAGGGTCTAAATAATGTGGGTTCAAGTTGAAAGGAATTAATCCTAAAGTCTGAAAACTTGGAGGGTAGATGATAGGCATGTCGTTCGTTGTCTGCATCGACAGACCGCAAATGTTACTACCTGCGCTGGTTCCTAAATAAGGTGTTCCGTTTTTTACAGTTTCAGAAAGGATTTGCATGATGTTATGTTGATACAATTGCGTGACTAACAAAAAAGTGTTTCCTCCTCCTGTAAAAATACCTTCTGCATTTTTTATAGCAGCTGCTGCATCTTCACAGGTATGAATTCCTTTTACAGCAATGTTAATTGTTGCAAATGCCTGTGTTACTTTTTCGGTATATTCGTCGTGCGTGATTCCGCCCGGTCTTGCAAATGGAATAAATAAAATGTTTTTGCAATCTTTGAAATGTTGTTGTAATGTAGGTAATAAATACGCTAAATAGCTGCCTTCGTGTAAGGTAGAAGTGCTGGCAATGATAATGCTTTTCATAAAAATATGGACTCAAATTGATTCCGTTAAAGATATTAAAAACTCCTTTTCGATTCTGGAAATCCGCAGTTTAATTAACATATTTTTACCAAGCCGTTAGTATTAAATTTAGAAGACATTAAGATATTTTTACATTTTTAAGAATAATTTTAATCTTTATATTTTGAGCGATAAGTTTTTATGTGTTTTGATTATTGTTTTGAGCCAGTCGGTGTGGGGGCAAAGTCAGGAGCGTATAGCTATTAATGGAAAAATAGCCTCCAATACCAATGATTTGGAAGGGGTTTATGTGGTAAACGCTCAAACAGAAGTTATGGCTACAACGAGTGGAGACGGTGCTTTTTCTATTATGGCTAAAGCTGGAGATACCCTTGTTTTTTCTTCCATACAATTTAAAGAAAGCAGGGTTCTGTTAACCACTGAAAATTTTTCCGATCTCAATTTTACGGTACGATTGAATATGGTAATGCATCATTTGCAGGAAGTTATTGTGCGGAATTATAGTGGTATTAATGCTGTTTCTTTAGGGATTATTCCTGGTGATCAGAAAAAATATACACAAGCGGAAAGAAAATTACATACCGCAACAGCTTTAAATCCTACTGCAAATGCAGGATTAATGGCAGGCGGATCAGTTTCGGCAGATCCGTTGTTTAATTTTTTATCGGGTCGAACAGCCATGTTGAAAAAAGAGGTTGTAATAGAGAAAAAAGAACTTTTTATGAAGCTTTTGGAAAAAATGTTTAGTATGGATCATTTTGTGAACAGACTGAAAATCCCTGCCGAATACGTAAAAGGATTTGAATATTATGCGGTAGATAATGATAAATTTACCGTTATTTTGAACTCTGATAATAAAACAGCTACTGAGTTCCTATTGGGAGAACTGGCTGTAAAATACAAAGAAATACTTGCGATTGAAAACAAATAATATTTTGCTGCTACTGCTTTTATTGATTACCGGAATAACTTTTGGACAGGCTCCTGTGTCAAAAGAAATCACGGGGCAGGTTGTAGAGCGTTCTACAACAATTGAAGGAGTGAATATTATCAATAATACGACTCAGCAAGCTACTGTTTCAGATGTAAACGGTATGTTTGCGATTGTGGTTAAAGAAGGAGATGTTCTGGTTTTTTCGTCTGTTAATTTAGAGCCGCTTAAACACAGGGTTACAGCTGATGATCTGAGTTTGAATTCAATTGTTGTAAAAATGACAGTCAAAGAAATTCAGTTGAAAGAAGTTGTTGTCAATGAAAACGCGGATCTTACTGCTGAGAATCTGGGAATTATTCCGTACGGTCAGAAAAAATACACCCCTGCAGAGCGAAAAGTATATACAGCAACGTCTACTTCGATAGATAAATTGTTAAATAAAATTTCAGGTCGGACTACCATGTTGAAAAAAGAAGTGAATGTCGAGAAAAAAGAAGCGCTTTTCAGAAAGATGGAGTATATGTTTGATGAGAATTATTATACGGAAAGATTAAAAATTTCACCCGAAGACATTAAAGGATTTCAATTATATTGTGTGGATGATGGCGAATTTGCTGTATCTTTGGATACAAAAAACAAAACACTGAGTATGTTTTTGATAACCGAACTAGCGAGGAAATACTTAATAATTCTAGAAAATGAAAAATAAATTAGGACTACTTATTGCATGCTTATTTTGTCAAATCGTTTTGGGACAAAACAATACAAGAAAACCGCTACACGGGCAGGTAATAAATGATTTTCTTGCCATTGAAAGTGGTTATGTAATGAATGTTAATGCAAACGTAAGAACGTTTATCGGTTCTGGCGGATTGTTTGATATTTTGGCAAAACCTAAAGATACTTTATTGTTTTCAGGATTGGCATTTCAATCCAGAAAAGTTGTTTTGACAGAGAAAGATTGTGCTGAAATCCTTTTTCTGGTAAAATTAGATTTGGTAAATAATCAATTAAAAGAAGTTATTGTTCATAAGGATTTAAAAGTGAAATCTCTTGACGGAGGTTCGCAAAAATTTGTAGACATGCAGTTTGTAGATGATAAACAATCGACCGCAAAAAATATTGCAATGTACTCTGATCAAACTATAAAATATGGAACTGATTTTGTTCGTATTTTTAAAGACGTTAAAAAGCTTCTTCGTAAAAAAGACGATGTAAAAGACGATGTGATTTCTGACATCGCTTTTGTTGCCTACGCTAAAGATAATTTCACCCCTGATTTTTACAGTAAAACACTGGAATTAAAACCGGACGAAATAGAACTTTTTTTAATGTTCTGTTCAAACGACGGGGAATCTAAAAAATACCTAAAACCCGAAGACAAGTTTATTCTGATGGATTTTATGGTCAATAAAAATAAAGAGTTTAAAAAAGCGGCAGTGAATCAAAAATGAAAAACAGATTAATTTATCCTTTAATCGGGATATTGTTTTTATCCCTTTCAGCTTTTACCTTTCATAAGTTTTATGTGGGTGTTTTTCAGGTCAATTATGCGGCCGAAAAAAAGATGATTCAAATTACATCGCGCATTTTTATTGACGATTTAAATAATGGTATGGAGAAGAAGTACCACAAAAAAACCTTCGTTGGTACAGAAAAGGAAACTCAGGCTGATGTTGATTTATTGAAAAAGTATCTTACAGAGCATTTTTCAATAAAAATAAACGGTCAGTCCAAATCAATTGCTTTTTTATCTAAAGAAGTAGAAGCAGGAGATGTCTTGGTTTGTTATTGTCGAATAAAAGACGTTGATAAATTTAAGACCATCGAAATTTCGAATACCATTTTAGTAGATTGGAATTCTGAACAGCAAAATATTACACATATTTCAGCCTTTGGAACCAAAAAGAGTGTTCTCTTTACAGAATCCTCAAGGAGAGAAGTGTTAAAATATTAGTTGAGAGGGCGTAATTATTAGATTAATTGCTATTTTCACAGCCTCAAAGAAAACCAAAAACACTTATGAAAACACTTTCGTTATTATTGCTTTTTCCGGCTATGTTGATAGCTCAGGAGAAAACAGCACCTGTTGTACCAAAACAGCAAGGTAAATACGATACAAACAAATTTAGCCAGATGTACGATTTATTGGCTACACCTAATATGTTTCGTACCGCTTCGGGAGCACCGGGGCCGGCTTATTATCAACAACAGGCAGACTACAAAATTGATGTAGAATTAGATGATAAAAAATCAAAATTAACGGGTTCTGAAGTTATTACTTATTCCAATAACTCTCCGGACACTTTAGAGTACCTGTGGATTCAGTTAGACCAGAACCAGGCTAAAGCAAACACACAAACTTCTTTAGCGGAAAGCGAAAAAATGAATCAGGTATTGCCACTTGAAGGTTTTTCGAACAAGTACTTAAAGAAAGATTTAGAGCGTGGTTTTAACATCGAACAGGTTAAAGATGCTAAAGGAAACGCCATGTCTTATACGATCAACGAAACCATGATGCGTATTAACTTGGCAACGCCTTTAAAACCGGGAGAGAAGATTTCATTGGCAATAAAATGGTGGTACAACATCAATAACTATCGCAAAGAAGGTGGAGGTCGTTCCGGTTATGAATTATTTGAAAAAGACGGAAACAAATTATATGTAATTGCTCAGTTTTATCCAAGAATGGCCGTTTACAATGACGTAGAAGGCTGGCAAAATATGCAGTTCTGGGGTAGCGGAGAGTTTGCGTTGCCTTTCGGAAATTTTGACGTAAATATTACCGTTCCTGCTGATCACGTTATTGACGCAACGGGAGAATTAGTGAACAGAAGTGAAGTTTTCACAGCAGAACAAGTGAAACGTTACGAGCAAGCTCAAAAATCATTTGACAAACCGGTTGTAATTGTAACACAAGCTGAAGCAGAAGCTGCTGAAAAAGGTTTCTCTGAAAAGAAAAAAACATGGAAATTCAGTGCTAAAAATGTACGTGATTTTGGAATTGCTTCGTCAAGAAAATTCATTTACGATGCAATGGCTGTACAATTAAATAACAAAGTAGTAATGGCGGAATCAGTGTATCCGAAAGAAGCAAATCCGCTTTGGGGAGAAACTTCTACGATGACTGTTGCACATACTTTAAAGAGTTATTCTTCTCATACTTTTGATTATCCTTATCCAAAAGCGGTTTCTGTTTCGGCAGAAGATCAGGGAATGGAATATCCAATGATTTGTTGGAACTATGGTCGTCCTGATGAAAACGGGGTAACGAGTAAAGAAATTAAAAACGGAATGATCGGTGTGGTAATTCACGAAGTGGGTCATAACTTTTTCCCAATGATTGTAAACTCAGATGAACGTCAGTGGAGCTGGATGGATGAAGGTTTAAATTCGTTTATGGAGTATATGGCAGAACAGGAATTGGATTCTAAATTTCCATCAAGACGTGGTCCTGCAAAAAATATTGTTCCTTATATGAGCGGAGATCAAAAGTTTTTAGAGCCAATCATGTCTAATTCTGAAACGATTCAGCAATTTGGAAATAACGCTTACGGAAAACCGGCTACGGGACTTAATATTTTAAGAGAAGTAGTGATGGGAAGAGAATTGTTTGACTATGCTTTTAAAACATACGCCAACAGATGGAAATTTAAACACCCGACTCCTGAAGATTTTTTCAGAACTATGGAAGATGCTTCTGCCGTTGATTTAGATTGGTTTTTCAGAGGATGGTTTTATTCAACTGATTTTGTAGATATCGGAATCAATGACGTAAAACAATATTATGTTTCTGATACTCCAACAGCAGACATCAAAGACATAAAGGTTAAAAAAGGACGTTTCGGATATGATAAAGGGCCATTTGTTTACCTGGTAGCTGGTGATAATGCTGAAGTGAATACTTCTAAGAAAAAAGCATTAAAAGTAGAAGAGGTAAAGTTGTTGGCGGATTATGTAGATCAGACTTTTACCGCAGAGGAAAAAGCAGGTTTAAAATCGCCTAAATATTTCTACGAAGTTGAGTTTAACAAACCGGGCGGAATGATTATGCCAATTTTGGTTGAGATTACTTATGAGGACGGAACACAACAAAATTTCCAATATCCTGCTCAAATCTGGAGAAAGAATAACGACACGGCTAAAAAAGTGTATGCAACAGAAAAAGCAATCAAAAGCATACAAATAGATCCAAAATTAATGACTGCTGATATTGATGTAACCAATAATTCCTGGCCAAAAGTAGAAGTGAAGTCAAAGTTTGACTAAGAATAAAAATTTAACCGCAAGGGCCGCAAAAGGTTTACGCAAGGTTCGCAAAGCAATAATTAAACTTTGTGAACCTTGCGTTTTTTCTTTGCGTACCTTGCGGTTAAAATAAATAACGGTTAAACATTCTTTTTAAGTAAATTTTAAAACTCACGGCTACAAATTTTAATATCTTTGTAGCTACACAAAAATAAAAGATATGTTTGGTATAGGAGGAGGAGAATTAGTTTTCATACTGTTTATAGTACTAATGCTTTTTGGTTCAGATAAGGTGCCTGAAATCGCACGTACAATGGGTAAAGCAATGGCGCAGTTAAAAAATGCTACAAACGATATTAAAAGTGAAATTCAAAAAGGAGCAGAGGCCAATGGTCTTGATGCTAAATCTTTGACGGATATCACCGGAAATATCAATGCTGAAATCAATAATGCAAAAACTAATTTACTGGGAGATACAACTAATTTGCTTGGCGATACAACCAATGAGATCGAAAAAGTAAAAGAAGATATTGACTCTATCTCAGGACCTGTAAAACGCCAAAGATAATGCTCGAAAAAATACAAGAATTAGATACCAACCTCTTTGTGTATCTGAATGGTTTAGGTTCTGAAACTTACGATAAATTATGGTTGATTATCACCAATCAATTGAATTGGACGCCTCTTTTTCTACTTATTTTTTATCTGATTTATAAAAAGATAGGAGGAAAACAAACCTTGTATGTACTTCTTTTTATAGCTATTTTAATTGCGTTTACCGATCAAACTACGAATCTGGTCAAAAATACCGTTCAGCGTTTACGTCCTTGTAATAACCCAGAAATCAACACTTTTATTCGTATTGTTCAGGTTAGAAAATCATTTAGTTTTTTCTCCGGTCATGCGGCCAATACGATGGCTGTTGCGACCTTTTTATACTTAGTCTTAAAACGCCATTTTAAATATTTGGGTTTCTTGTTTTTATGGCCGTTAGTGTTCGCTTATAGCCGTATTTATCTGGGATTGCACTATCCGGGAGACATTCTTACCGGCTATTTTGTTGGAGCCGTTTTTGGGACATTGATTTATTTGCTGTATCGAAAATTAAAACCCAGGTACTTTCCGGGATAATATTAGAGTGTTGATAAGAGTTCTGAGATACTGAGATTCTAAGGTTCTAAGTTTTTAAGTTTTTAAATTTAGAAGCTGAATATAATAGAGATCAGAGATAGGCAATCTTAGCTTCTGTTTGTGATTCGTAGCTTTTATTCGTCTTTGAATTGCAGTAGTAGGAGCACCAGTGTCAAAAAACTTACTATTCTTTCTGCAGCTTTAGTACTATTGTTAAATAATAATCGCCAATGGTTTTCTGTACAAATAAAAAGAACTAAATTCATCCTGTTAAACTTTAGTACGATATGAAAGTCGGTGACCTCATACACTTGATCCAACAAAATAATCTGGTTGAAAATACAATTGCCATTGAACGCAATGAATTCCTCAAAGTAGAAGGAAGTGTTGATACCAATATTTATTTTATAGAGGAGGGCAGTCTGCGGATTTTTGTACTGGATGATGATGAAGAACGTATTATTCGTTTTGGGTATAAAAACAATATAGTGGTTTCGATAGACTCGTTTCTGTCTGAGAGTCCGTCGGATTTTTATATTCAGGCTATAAAAAAGACGCTGGTAAAAGTTATTCCGAAAAAGGGATTTATGGACTTTGTTAACCGGAACGAAGATAATCTCAGGCTTTGGATAAAAATTATAGAAGATCTCGTTCTGCAGCAAGTTGAACGGGAAAAAGACATTCTGATCAGTTCACCCAAAGAACGTTTTGAGAGGGTGTTGAAAAGAAGTCCACAGTTATTTCAGGAAGTTCCAAACAGACATATCGCAAATTATTTGAGGATGAGTCCCGAAACTTTGTCGAGGCTAAAAAAACGTTGATTTCAATCAATGTTTTCTGTTCAAAAGTTAAGGAACTTTGTCAAAAATCAGCAACATGAATATAAAATCGGAGGATTTAATAAAAGACTTAATAGCGAGTACACAGCTAATTATTGACAAAGCGGAGTCTTTGAAAGCAGAAAGTGATGCCGTGCTTAATTTCAGGACAAACCCTAAGGCCTGGAGTATTTTGGAATGTTTGGAACATCTTAATCGCTACGGTAGATTTTATCTTCCTGAAATTACCGGGCAAATACAGAAAACCAGTTCAGAACAGGAAAGGTATTTTAAAAGCGGCTGGCTGGGGGATTATTTCGCAAAAAGTATGATGCCAAAAGAAAAGCTAAATACAATGAAAACTTTTAAGAGCATGAATCCCATAAACAGCACATTGGACAAAGCCGTTATTGATGATTTTATCAATCAGCAAATTGAGATGCTCAAATTGCTGAATAATGCCAAAGAAGTAAGCCTTGCCAAAACAAAAACGGCTATTAGTATCTCTAAAGGAATACGTTTGAAATTAGGAGATACTTTCAGATTTGTAATTTACCACAATCAAAGACATGTTACGCAAGCCGAAAGAGTATTGGATGCTGCTCGTGATATTTGAGTTGATTTTAAATAAAATCTTTTTCACTCCACAACAAACCGTTTGGTAGCTCTTGCTTACTAAACTCAATATGAATTACACGTCTTCTTTCGTTATTTGTTGTTTTGCTGGATGCGTGAAAAAGCAAAGGTCTCATAATCATAATGCCGCCTTTTTCGACTTCACAAATCGTTTCATCCTCCATTTCGAGATTTTCGATTCTTAGAATACCTTTAGAATGAGAATTTTTTATCACTTTCAAAGCACCATTTTCCTTTGTGGTTTTGTCCATGTGAATTCGTATTGTAAAGTTGTTTTCGAGAATTTCTTTTGGAGGCTGAACAGCAAATTGATTTTGTTTAACCGTCCAGTTTTCGAAGTTTTCAATCTCCATTTTTTTGTCAACAGAAATAGTCAAATCCTGATGATACCCAACAAACCAGTTTGATTTTTCGGGTTTATCAAAATAGATGGATTTGGTTATAAAAAAGCCTTTCCCAAAAGTATTTTCAATAATATCCTTTAAGTTTTGATTGAAAATAAAATCTAAAGTTTCCGGAATTTCTTTGTGAAATTGCCTAATGGCAAATAAATCCTGAGATTTTCTAAAAGTGGCATTTTCGGTTGTGTTTTCGGTCGTATTTTCAATTAAGGAGATTATCTTATTGATTTCCTTCTCGTTGTATACCTTATCAATAATAGCAAAACCTTCAGTGTCTATTTTGTTCAGATAATTCATTTAGGAGTTCGTTTTAAGTGTTTGTAATTAGTCCGAGAAATGGAGGAGCCAAATTTAGCGAGAAGTTAGTAGATTTATTACAATTTTCAATAGCTTCCAGCATTAGCGCAATGTTATTTAGTTAAGGATTGTCAAAAAAAGTCTCACGCAGATTTTAGCAGAATGAAAAAAAAATCCACTGAATCCGCGTGAAAAAATATCATTAACTTAATGACATTGAGATGAAGGAGTAAAATTCAGCAAAACATAAAAAGGCTTTAGTCAGAATTTAAAAACTCAGCAACTCAGTGCCTCAGAACCTCAGTAACTTAAAAACTAAAGTACCCGACTAACTGTCAATCCATCGCGAATAGGTAATAAAACCGTTTCAACTCTAGGGTCATTTTTCAGAAGCGTATTGTATTCTAAAAGAACTTTTGTGCTAATGTCATTTGGATGTAGCGGTTCAAGGATTTTTCCGCTCCAAAGGACGTTGTCGGATAAAATAATACCGCCTTTGTTCATTTTTGGAACAATCATTTCCCAATAGTTCAGGTAATTTTCTTTATCGGCATCTATAAAAACCAAATCAAATTTTATTTCTAAAGTTGGTATAATAGAAACGGCTTCTCCCAGATGTTGGAAAATCTGTTCTCCCCAAGGCGAGGCGTCAAAATATTTTCTTTGAAAATCAATTAACTCCTCTTTAATATCAATCGTATGCAATTGTCCGTTTTCCTGCATTCCTTCGCACAAACACAAAGCAGCATAACCGGTATAAGTCCCAATTTCAAGAATGTTTACCGGACGGATCAATTTAGACAACATGCTCAGTACACGACCTTGAAAATGCCCGCTCAACATTCTTGGCAAAAGTATTTTCTGGTAGGTTTCCTTGTTTAATTTCGCCAATAATTCCGGTTCGTTTTCAGAATGTTGTTCGATGTAATCTTCTAATTCCTGTGATATAAAATGCATGTGATATTCTTCTAAGGTTGAAAAACAAAAATACAAAAAATATTGGGTAACTTTTTCCCATAAAAAAACCATTCGTTGTAGCGAATGGTTCTTTTATGAATTGAAATAGAATGCTATTTTTTTAGAGCAGCATCTACTTCCTTAGCTGTTTTTACAGTTCCGTCTTTAGCGGCTTTTGCAGCTGCTTCTACTTTATCTGCTCCTTTTTTAGTCGCGTCTTTAACATCATCAGCGGCTTTTTTGGTAGCATCTTTTACGTCCTGTGCAGCATCTTCTGTTTTGCTTACAGCGCTGTCTTTCACTTCTTCAAGATCTGTAGTTAACGAATCTACCTTGTTTCCAAGTGTTAATTCTTCTTCAGGTTTTGTTTCTTTTTTGTCTCCGCAAGATTGTACAGTAACTGCTAATAGAGCAACAACAGCTAAACTTAAAATTTGTTTTTTCATGATTAATTAGATTTTTAAATAGATTAAATTATAAAGGTTATAAAGCTGAAAAAATAAAAGTACAAATTTTAAAATGATTGAGCTCTTTGTGCGATTATCTTTCTTTTTACTGAAAGACAATTCTTGTGCCAAAGTTTTAAACTTACTAAAAATTCTATAAAAGCTTTTTTAGATATTGTAATTGTTGGGTGGACGAAAAGCGTCTCTAATTTGATCTTATGGCTGTGCGGTAAGCTGTTAAGTGTTTTTGTTGTTATTTCGCTTGTGTCAAATAATCAGAAGTACTTAAATGACCTTCCTGGCTTAGCGTAATGCGAAACATTATGGTTAAGTTTTTCCCGGCTTTAACAATTCCCAGTGCAGCCTGTGGAGGAGCCATTTCAAAATCGGCAAAAGTGATTTGGTTAGACCCCTGTAAAATAATGTTTCCATTAGTGCTCGCTGTACTGATCTGGGTTTTATAGTCTCTACTCACGCCAGCAATGGTGTAAGTTCCAAGTAGTACCCAGGTTGTTTCGTTTATCTGAGTGGCTGATTTTAAAACATACTTGATATTTTTATGTGTTTTGGTCTCCAAAGTTTCATAAGCGATTTCATCCATACTTGTTTTAGGGCTTTTTATACTTTCTGCCGGAAGGGTAACGGTTAAGTTATTAATCTCCGTTAATTTAGAACCTTTAACAGTTAAGTTAGCAATACCGCTTCCTTCCGAAGATTTCATTACCCAGTCATGTACGGTTGAAGTGCCGGCAACTTCAAAAGCCGATTTGGCCACCAGATAGTTTTTTTGTGCGTTGAGTTGTAAGGATACGATTGTAAAAAGTACGGTCAATAAAATTGATTTAATTGTCTTCATTTTTAATAATGTATTGGTTAGTCTTTTTAAATAAGGAAATCTCTATCTCGATCAGGTTTTGCAGTATTGAAAACGACCCCTTATTTCTTAGATCAAATGTATGGGGAACACCTAAAAACGGGCATGATAAAAGTCATGGTTAAAAAGGTATTAAAGTCCTATACTAATTAACCCGGTATTGGAGGATGTGTTTCTCTTTTTAGTAAGAGTCTTGTTTTTACTGTTTTGAATTGAAATAATCGAATTTTTAAAGAAGTTTCTCTATCGAATTTTAATTGCTTTTTTTGAAGCTTTAAAAAAGAAATACCGCCATTTAAAAGACTTTAGAGATTAGATAACAATAAAAGTGAAGAGGATCGTAATTTTCTAAAATACGGCTATTTAGGAAGATTGACTTTAAAAAATAGAAAAAAACAACAAAAGTGCTTAAATTTGCACCATGCAAATCGAGAAAAAAGACATACGAGCCTTATCAAAAGATCAATTACGGGATTTTTTTGTCGCTAATAACGACAAAGCTTTCCGTGGCAACCAAGTCTATGAATGGTTATGGAGTAAAGGAGCACACAGTTTTGAGGATATGACCAATGTAGCGAAACCTACAAGGGCCATGTTGGAGAATAATTTTGTAATCAACCACATTAAGGTTGATACCATGCAGCGCAGTAGCGACGGAACCGTAAAAAATGCAGTTCGTTTGCATGATGGTTTGGTGGTAGAATCCGTTTTGATTCCTACCGAAACCCGAACAACAGCCTGTGTTTCCAGTCAGGTGGGCTGCAGTTTAGATTGTAATTTTTGTGCCACAGCAAGATTAAAAAGAATGCGAAATCTGGAACCGGGAGAAATCTACGATCAGGTTTTGGCTATAGATAAAGAAAGTCGTTTATATCACAATCACCCATTGTCGAATATTGTTTTTATGGGAATGGGAGAGCCTTTAATGAATTATAACAATGTCATTAAAGCAATCGATATGATTACCTCTACAGAAGGTCTGGGAATGTCACCAAAACGCATTATGGTTTCGACATCCGGAATTCCGAAAATGATTAAAAAAATGGCCGATGATGATGTGAAATTCAAATTAGCGGTTTCCTTGCATTCAGCTATTGATGAAATTCGCGCGAAGATCATGCCTTTTAGTAAAAATTTCCCGCTGGCAGACTTGCGTGAAGCTTTAGAATATTGGTACAGAAAGACCAAAAACAAAATCTCGTACGAATACGTGGTTTGGAAAGGAATCAACGACGATAAAGCCTCAATAGATGCCTTGGTTAAGTTTTGCAAATATGTACCCTGTAAAGTAAATTTAATTGAATACAATCCAATTGACGATGGAGAATTTCAACAAGCTTCAGAAGAATCTATATTAGCTTATATAAAAGCATTAGAGAATATCGGAGTAGTGGTAAAAGTACGCCGAAGCAGAGGAAAAGATATTGATGCCGCCTGCGGACAATTGGCAAATAAAGAAGGATAGTTTTTTAATTATACAGCATAAAAAAGCATTAAAGACGAGATTTAGACCTGTTTTTAATGCTTTTTTTTTGGCAAAAAAGGTTTTGGTTTTTAGAGTGTATCAGAGATCAAGTTTAAAAGTTGTGGAGAAGTAAAAATCTCGCAAAGTTTAATCGCTGCATTTGTGCTTTCGATGTAGGAGGTGTGGTGAAAGTGAATAGTGTTAATCAATACTAGTTTAACATTTTGTTGAAGCATAAATAGTTGCATTATCAAACGTTAAAGCCATATTTCCTGCACTTCTGTCCTTTCGACGAAGGAGAAATCACATCCAATATTCTACAAAGATTGGCGATTTTCTTTACGGAATTTCTTGTGTGATTTCTCCTTTGTCGAAATGACAAGCGGGGGGTGTGTTTTGTAAGCGGGGTGTGTTTTTTAGATAAATTAAACTTTCAAATTCAATTTTTTACTACTCTACAGGTTTTGTACTTGATCCCCTATCAGAATCAAATCGATTGATAAGTGGTGCTAAAAAAAGATCCTGTTGCAGAACGTTTATAAGTTTGCTTCCGTAAACTTTAAAATTAGTGCATAAAATGTTGACATACTAATCTTAAATACGCTACGTTTTTTTATTTAAAATAGTATATTTGGAATCGAAATGAATATTACCTCTCAAATAAAACAGCCCATTTTTAACGAGATGGAACTTTTTGAAAAAAAGTTCCATGAATCGATGACCTCAAAGGTCGCATTACTGAACCGTATTACGTATTATATCGTAAACCGCAAAGGAAAACAAATGCGTCCAATGTTTGTTTTTCTGACTGCAAAAATGGTTTCGGGTGGAATTGTGAACGAAAGAACCTATCGCGGAGCATCTGTAATAGAGCTGATTCATACCGCAACTCTCGTACATGATGATGTGGTGGATGACAGTAATCGTCGTCGTGGGTTTTTCTCGATCAATGCACTTTGGAAAAATAAAATCGCGGTTTTAGTTGGGGATTATTTACTGTCAAAAGGACTACTGCTTTCTATTGATAACGGTGATTTTGATTTGCTTCGAATTATTTCAGTTGCTGTTCGCGAAATGAGCGAAGGAGAATTACTTCAAATCGAAAAAGCCAGAAGACTCGATATTACCGAAGAGGTTTATTACGAAATTATCCGAAAGAAGACTGCTACACTTATCGCGGCTTGTTGTGCACTTGGTGCAAAATCGGTAATCGAAGACGATGCGCAGGTAGAAAATATGCGCAAGTTTGGGGAGCTTATCGGTATGGCTTTTCAAATCAAAGACGATTTATTTGACTATAGCGAAGAAGCTATCGGAAAACCAACCGGAATTGATATTAAAGAACAAAAAATGACTTTGCCTTTAATTCATGTGCTCAATAATTGTACACCGCAGGAAAAAAAATGGGTAATCAACTCGATCAAAAACCACAACAAAGACAAGAAAAGAGTTAAAGAAGTGATTGCCTTTGTCAAAGACCATAATGGCTTGACCTATGCCGAAAACAAAATGGTCGAATTCCAGCAAGAAGCACTTTCATTACTTCAAAATTTTGAAGACTCTGAATACAAAGCCGCTTTGACTTTGATGGTGAATTATGTTATTGAGAGAAAGAAATAATTTTTTTCTTTTAGATAAATCCTTCGTTGGCATTGCACTTTATTATTTTAATTGAAGTTTCATCATAATATCGGTTTGCGGATCATTTCCCAAAACAAAAATGTGTTTGTCAAATGCTATAAAACCATTTTTGGTATAGAAACTAAGTGCTCTCTTGTTTTCTTCCCAAACCCCCAACCAAACATAATCGGCCTCTTTTTGTTTGGCTACCTGAATTGCTTTTTCGTAAAGTAGTTGTCCCACGCTTTGTCCGTGAAATTCTTTCGGCACATAAATTCTTTCAATTTCTACTGCTTTAGTATCCTTTAACTCAGTCTGGGATTCGCCGAAGTTCAGTTTTAAATAACCGATTACGGCACCGTCAAGAACAGCAAAATAAAATTCGGAGTTTTTGTTGTTAAGTTCATTAGTCAATTTTTCTGTTGAAAAATGTTCGTCTAAATATTGCGTCATGTCTTCTTCAGAGTTGTCTCCTGAAAAAGTTTCAGAAAAAGTTTGTCTTCCAATTTTCTGCAATTGCGCAATATCTTCCAGTGTTACTTTTTGAATGGTGCTATTTTTCATAAAATTTAAAAGTGTTTCTTTTTTGGAATTTTTGTAAATCCATCCCGGTCTTTTCAAGATTGGTACAAGAATCTCATTCAAAAATACCAAATTAAGAAGTAGTTTACAATTTCAGCGTTAACTTTGGAAGTGAATTTTAGTAACAAAGAAAAAATAATTAGTTTTTTTTTAATTTAACAAAAAACGCTTATCTCTTTAAAAATAAGCACTGTAAGATTGGAATTTGGAATTTTAAAAGTTTGGAATTTAAATTTCACTATTTCGATGCAACCATTTTACAGCTTCAATCGTCTATGCTAATAGAAGACTATTTCAAAACCAAAACCAGAACGCTTATTAATGAAAATTATTCAGTTACATCAGGAAGAAACCAAAATCATAAAGTTAGCTGTCGAAAACAATCGACAAGCGCAACAGCAGATTTACGGTAGGTTTTCTCCAAAAATGCTGAGTGTCTGCAGGCAATATATAAAGGATATTCAGTTGGCGGAAGATGTAATGATAACTGCTTTTATGAAAGTGTTTACACACCTAAACAAGTTTGAGCACAAAGGAAGTTTTGAAGGTTGGATCCGACGGATTATGGTCAACGAATGTATCTCGTATTTAAGAGTTCAGAAAAAAGTAAAATTTGTTGAAGACGAGATTTATATAGAAGAAAGTTTTAATGCCATAGACAGCCAGTTTTCGATAGAGCAGATCCAGTTTTTAATAGACGCTTTACCGGACGGCTATAAAATGGTTTTCAACTTATATGCGATCGAAGGATACAAACACAATGAAATAGCGAAGATGTTAGGAATTAGTGAAGGAACATCAAAATCGCAATTATCGCACGCTAGAAAAATGCTGCAAACACAAATTAAAATAGTAAAAAAACAAGACAATGGAACCGAATAATTTTGAAAAGGATTTCCGTGAAAAGCTAAACCAACGCAAGATTGAACCAAGCGACAAAGCCTGGGATCGATTAGACGCTATGTTGAATGTTGCGGAGAAAGAGGAGCCTGTAGTTCGATCTCGCTCATTTCTGGCTTTGAGGAAAAGAGGTCTTTATATCGCAGCCAGCATTGTCGGGTTTTTATTGGTAGGGACATTCTTTTTTAATCAAAAGAAAAGTGTTATTGAAACGCCTGTGAAGAATGTTGTTGTTGTTGAGGAAAACAGTCCAAAAGATACAATAGAAAAGAAAAATGTACTAAATGTAGTTTTAGATAAAAAAGAAGTTGTAGTCTCAGAAAAAACGGCAATTCAGAATGCACAGCATTCAAAAAACACAGAGAAAATTTCAAATGAAAAATTAAGTAAAATAACCAAAAACAATGAAAAACAAGTAGCGGAGTCTTCAATCAACAATCAACAATCACAAGCAGTCAATCAACAAATACCTGCCTCGGAAAAACAAAAAAACGAAGCGGTAGAAGTGCTGTTAAATACAGCAGAAAAAACAATTGTAGCAGAGAATACGGTTAAAACAAAAGCTAAAGTAAAAGTCAATGCCAATGATTTGCTGCAACAGGTCGATGGTGAACTAGAGCTTTCGTTCAGAGAAAAAGTAATCACGAAGGTGAATAAAAATTATCAAACCGTAAAAGGAGCATTAGCAAACCGTAATCAACAGGATTAGTGGTGCTTAAGAGCCATCAATCTAAAATCTACAATCTAAAATCATCAATCATTAATCACCATTCATCAATCAAAAATCACCAATCATGAAAAATTTTACCCTATACCTCGTTATCCTGGTTTTTTTATTTGTCAGCAAAGTGCTGGGACAGGAAACTTTTGAGTCGAAAGCGTCAAGTATTGCCAGAAAAATAGAAAGGGTCACCAAAGAACAAAAGAAAATTCTGAAAGAAGAAGTTGAAGCTGTAAACGTTCAATTGTCTGAAGGAAAGATAACACAAGAACAAGCAGACAAACGCAAAAAAGAATTAGCAGAAGCCAGAGCAGTAATCATCGAGGAAAAAGTGACTTTGGCACAGAACGAACTTAACGATTTAGTGCAGCAAAAAGTAGATGGAAAAATCAAAGAACAAGATTCGTCCCGCATTTATATGATTCGTTGGGAAAGAGACAAATGCAATAAAGATTCAATTCGTGGTGAAAAGAGAACAACGTCACAGTTTGTATTTGCGACGGGTCTAAACAACATGATGATTGACGGGAAACTTCAGGATTCGAATTACAGTTTTATAGGTTCACATTTTTATGAATGGGGTTTTACCTATAACACCAGACTGATGAAAAACGATAATTTATTACATGCTAAATACGGTTTGTCTTTAATGTACAACAATATTCGCCCGACAAAAAACCGCAGTTTTGTGGTAGACGGAGATCAGACTAATTTGGAAATCAATGCTGTAAATTTAAGCGAATCTCGTTTTAGAAATGTATATATCGTTTTGCCGGTACACTTAGAATTTGATTTTACGAAACCAAAAGTAAAAGACGGAAAAACCTATTTCAGAACCCATAAAAGTTTCCGATTTGGTGTTGGAGGTTATGCCGGAATTAATGTAAAATCGAAACAGATTCTAAAATTTGAAGAAGAAGATTTAAAATATAAAACAACTATAAAAGGCGATTATAATGTCAATAATTTTATTTACGGATTAAGTTCTTACGTCGGATACCGAGATATCAGTTTGTATTTAAAATACGATTTGAATCCGTTGTTTAAGGATAACTTAGTGAAAGAGAATAACATTTCGCTAGGATTACGTTTTGATTTGAATTAAGTATGAGATTACGTTTAGTTAGTCGGAAGGCGTCTCGGAAGGGACGCTTTTTTTGTGCAAAATCAGCAGATTTAAAGATTGATTTATGTACTTTTACTGACTTCAAATTTTTAAAATATATTACATTTTGATTTCACAAAATACAATTGACACCGTTTTTGAAACTGCTCGTGTAGAGGAGGTTATTGGTGATTTTGTCAATTTAAAGCGGGCCGGAAGTAATTTTAAAGGACTGAGTCCTTTTTCAGACGAACGCTCTCCGTCGTTTATGGTGTCGCCCGCAAAAGGAATCTGGAAAGATTTTAGTACCGGAAAAGGAGGGAACTCGGTTAAATTCCTGATGGAACATTCTCAGTTTACCTATCCCGAAGCCATTCGATATCTGGCTAGAAAATACAATATTGAAATTGAAGAGACAGAGCAAACGGATGCAGAAAAAGCAATTACAGATGTTCGTGAAAGTATGTATTTGGTTTCGGAATTTGCAAAAGAATATTTTCATAAAACACTTTTAAATTCAGAAGAAGGCAAAGCCATTGGACTTTCGTACTTTAAAGAAAGAGGGTTTACTGCCGAAACAATAAAGAAATTTAATTTAGGATATTCACCCGAAACCTGGGATGCCCTGACCAAAGAAGCTTTGGGTAAAGGGTACAAACTGGAATTTCTGGAAAGCACCGGACTGACAATTCCAAGAGAAGATCGGCCTTTTGACCGTTTTAAGGGGCGTGTAATGTTTCCTATCGAAAGCATGTCAGGACGTGTTTTGGGTTTTGGAGGACGTATTTTAACGAACGATAAAAAAGCTGCTAAATATCTAAATTCACCTGAAAGTGATATTTACCATAAAAGTAAAGTCCTTTACGGGATTTTCCAGGCCAAACAAGCAATTGCCAAACAAAACAATTGTTATTTAGTTGAAGGCTATACAGACGTAATTCAGTTTAACCAAGCGGGAATAGAGAATGTTGTCGCCTCTTCAGGAACAGCTTTAACACCGGATCAGATTAGATTAATCAATCGTCTGACCAAAAATATTACGGTTCTTTTTGATGGTGATGCGGCGGGATTACGCGCTTCTATTCGTGGAATCGATTTGATTCTGGAGGAAGGAATGAATGTAAGGGTGTGCGGTTTTCCTGATGGGGAAGATCCGGACAGTTTTGCCCGAAAGAATTCGCATGACGCCTTAGTAGCTTATTTAGAAGAAAACAGTAAAGATTTTATACAGTTTAAAGCTTCCATTTTGATGGGTGAAGCTAAAAACGACCCTATAAAAAAAGCCGATTTGATTCGGGATATGGTTACCAGTATTTCTAAGATTCCGGATCGAATTCAGCGTGAAGTGTATACACAGGAATGTGCCAGAATCATGGACATTTCCGAGCAGGTGTTAGTGAGTACGCTTGCACAGCTTACGCAGAAAGAAATTACAGATACCCATAAAAAACAAAAACAGGAACAAAAAGCGTTTGAGGTTCATCGAAACAGTTACCCGCCAGATGATCCAAGGTATTATGATGATCCTACTTTTCCGGGAGACATGGAACAACCTCCACCACCCTCTGAAAAAGTAGATATACTGTACCGTTTAGAACGAAAAGTAATTGAAATTTTGCTGCTTTACGGTGATAAAACAGAGGAATTTGAAGATGTACTTCTGAAAAGTAATGAGGAAGGCGAGATCATTATGGTTTCTGAAAAGAAAGAGTATAAAGTATTCGAGCGTATCTATCTGAGTTTACAGGAAGATGAGGTGGAACTTTCGAATGGATTATTTCAGAATATTTTTACTGATTTGATTGGTTTTTACAATCAGAACAGTAAATTTAGTTTGGAGCAATATTTAATGCGACTACAACCTGAATTTGCACAAGAAGTAACCGATATTTTGATGGAAGATGAAAAAGTAACGTTACACAACTGGGAGGGGCAAAATATCTTTGCAAAAGAGAAACATGCCAGTATCGGACAATATGTTACGGAAACAATTATGTCAATGCGTTGGTACCTGGTTGATCGAATTATCGAAGAATTAAAAAGCTCTATACGACCTGAAAATTCAGATAATACAGAGCTTTTGTCAGCTATCGTTGATTACTCAAAATTGGTTAATTCTTTTGCGAAAAAACTAGGAAGAGTAATGTCGCGATACCATTAAATAATTTCTAAAGTCTTAGCCTTATTAACTAAGTCAACCAGATTAGTAACATTTAATTTGGTCAATAATCTTAATTTGTAAGTACTGATCGTTTTTTCGTTCAGATTTAAGATTTTAGAGATTTCGTTGTTTTTCTTACCATCGCTTAAGTAACGTAAAACCTCAATTTCACGATTCGAAAGTTTTCTGTAAAGACGTTCGCTTTTGCTTTGTTTAGCAATAAGTGCCATGTTTTTGCGAACAGTTTCGTTGATAATAATTTTTCCTTCGTGTACTTTAATAATAGAAAGACCTAATGTTTCAAGTTTTTCTGTTTTGTGTACATAACCGGAAACTCCTGCTTTAATAGCATTTGGAGCATACATTTGTTCAGCCAGATCGCTGAAAATCACAATTTTTGTCTTTGGGAAATTTTTTAGGATAGATTTTACTTCAAAGATGCTTGAAAGTCCTTCTAATTCTAAGTCCAGAATTAGAATGTCAATCTCCTTCGTTTGAAGAATATCTCTAACCATTGAAAAATTGCCGACATTGGCAACAATTGAAATTTGATCGTGGTCTTTAAAATAAGACTTAACGCCAAAGTGCGTCACAGGATGATTGTCTGCTAGACATACTTTAATCATAATTTTACCTTTTTAGAATTGTTCATGTTTTTTGGAACGGTAAAATTAATAAATAAATTCTGTAATTAATTGATGCTAAATGTTAAAAAGTTTTATTTTAACGTTTTTGGCACTAAACAAACCGGAATTGGATCCATTTTATGCTTGTTGCTGGTGTTTAAACGTTTATAAATTTCAAACACGGTTTTTTCCCTGCCTGTGAAGTCAGCTACCGTATTTCCTGACTCGACAGCTAACATGGCCCATTCGAGTTCGTCATAACTGGCTCCTAATTGGTCTTCATCTGTTCTGTTGTCGCCAAATAACCCATCTGTTGGCGCAGCTGTTAAAATTGACTCCGGAATTGCTAAAAATGCTCCAAGAGCGTAAACATCAGACTTCATTAGGTCGGCAATCGGGCTTAAATCGACTCCGCCGTCGCCATATTTGGTATAAAATCCTACACCAAAGTCCTCAACTTTGTTTCCGGTTCCGGCAACTAAAAGGCCGTAAATTCCTGCTAAATAATATAAAGAAGACATGCGCAAACGAGCACGTGTATTAGCCAATGATAAGTTCACTTTGGCTTCGTCTTCTGTTTGCGGTGCAGCACTTTTAAAAGCTTCAAAAGCTGCAGTCAAATCGGTTTGGGTGTTCGAAACGTTTGGGAAACGTTTCTTTAATTGTTCAATATGTTCTCTTCCTCTTGAAACCTGACTTTCTGCCTGATGAATCGGCATTTCAACACATAAAACTTTTAAACCTGTCTGAGCGCATAAGGTAGAAGTAACCGCAGAATCCACTCCGCCCGAAATTCCAATTACAAATCCGTTTACTTTTGCTTTATTAGCGTAATCTTTTAGCCACTCTACGATATAAGTATTTACTTTTTCTGTCTGAATAGTGCTTTTTTTAGTCATAATTAGGTCAAGTTTTAAGATACAGGAGTATATTTGCAGAATTATTTTTAAGTATGAATAATGCTTGAATTCCAGCAACACAAATCTAATTAAAATAAAATGAAAATTTATCGCTTTGTACTGCTTCTGTGCTTGTTTTTTTTGTCTTGTGATCAAAAAAGTAAAGTCGAAAAAGAAGTTGAAGAAATTCCCGTTGATATTAAAGTAGAACGTTTCGATAAAGTGTTTTTTGAAACCAAACCGGAAGATTTAGCCAAAATAAAAAGACAATATCCTTTCTTTTTTCCACCCGGTAATGACGATGCGGTGTGGTTGAAAAAAATGCAGGATCCGATTTGGAGAGAAGTATATACGGAAGTAGAGAAAAAATACTCCAATTTTGAACCGGTAAGAGAAGAGTTTAACGGTTTGTTTCAACACATAAAATATTATTTTCCTGAAGTTAAAACACCTAAAGTAATTACGGTAATTGCAGAAATGGATTATACGGCCAAAGCAATTTATGCGGATAGTCTGGTAATCGTCTCGTTAGAATTGTATTTAGGAAAAGAGCATAAGTTTTATGAGTTTCCAAATTATCTGAAGCAGAATTTTGAAGAAAGACAAATCATGCCGGACGTAGTTTCCAGTTTTGCTTTCAGAAAAATTCCGTCTTCACCGGATCATAGTTTGCTTTCTCAGATGATCTTTGAAGGAAAACAGTTGTATGCAAAAGAGTTACTTTTGCCAAGTTATACAGATGCGGAAAGAATGGGGTATACGCCCGAACAAATAAAATGGTGTGAAGAAAACGAAAGTTATATGTGGCGTTATTTTATAGAAAATGAAATACTCTACAGTGATGATCCAAAACTAAACACCCGTTTCATTGCACCGGCGCCGTTTTCAAAATTCTTTCTTGAAATTGATAATGATTCACCTGGAAGAGTCGGAGCTTGGATTGGCTGGCAAATGGTGCGTTCTTATATGAAGAATAATAAAGTTACGTTGCCGGAATTATTAAAAACAAATGCAAAAGAAATTTTCGAAAAGTCAAAATATAAACCTAAGAAATAATGTCAGATACAATAAACTCAGAAATTAGATTCAATATAGAATTAGACGAAAACCGTGTTCCGGAAAAATTAACCTGGAGTGCTCAGGACGGTGGGGTACAGGCTGAAGAGGCCAAAGCAATTATGTTGTCAATCTGGGACAGCAAAGCTAAAGAAACCATGCGAATTGATTTATGGACCAAAGATATGCCTGTAGATGAAATGAAAATTTTCTTTCATCAGACTTTGGTCGCGATGTCAGACACCTTTAAACGTGCTACAGACGACGAAAAAATGGCAGATACAATGAAAGATTTCTGTGATTATTTCGCAGAAAAACTAAACCTGACAAAGTAAATTCCAATATTTTAAATCCCAAATTCCAAATCTATGATTGGTATTTGGGATTTTTGTTTATTAGAGTTTGGAATTTAAGATTTGGAATTTGAGATTTCCTTTATTGGAATTTGAAATTTAAGATATTGGAATTTTATGACCATGCCTTTGGTTTTAGAGGAAATTTATTGTTAACTTTATATGATATTTCTTTTTTGTAAGTTGTTTTAGAAGGGTAAAATTAACTTGTCGCTGGTATAGTTGACGGTCTAAGAAAATTTTAATAGTATGCTATTTCCATTTATTATAAGCCTTACAGGATTATTTTTTTTGCTGATAAACGGTATTCTGTTTTTTAGAACACGAAAGGACAAGGGGTTTCTGTATCAAATAATTACAGTTTATTTGATTCTTTTGTTTGTAGAGGAATTATGCTGTAATATTATTGGGTTTTATTCTCCGGGATCTAATTTCTTTCTTTCACATTATTACTTTCTCTTTCAGTTTATTGCTCTAAGTGTGTTTTTTTATAATTTATTCCGGAATATTATTTTAAAAAGAATAGTACTTTATTGCTTGATATTGGTCCTAATGATTTTGATAGTGCAGTATTATGAAACACCTGGGCTTTATTGGGAGTTTAATTATCTTGAAATCGAAATGACTTCGATATTGCTGATTATATATGCCTTAATCTTTTTAATAAAGAATTTTAAAAGGGCAAAGCACGAGTATTTGTATCTCTGCAATGGGTTGATAATTTATCTGGCCAGCAGTTTGAGTATTTTTCTAAGTGGTAATACCGACTCGGTGATTTTTACGGAACCTTTTATACTTGATTTTTGGTTCTTTAATTCTTTGTTTTATATTGTGTATCAATTTTTAATATTTAAAGAATGGAGATCTTTAAACAATAAAATAAAAGTTTCTGATACAGAATTAATTGATGACCCGGAAGAACTATAGATAAAAATTCCAATAAAAAAATCCCAAATTCCAATTGTATAGGTTGGAATTTGGGATTTGGAATTTGGAATTTTTTTTATTGGAATTTAGGTTTTTTTAAAACCCTGAGTTGTTTTTGAATACTTCCTGATTTACTTCGTCTATGTAGGATAAGAGTTCTTCTTTTCCGATCGATTCTGTAGAGGAGGTTACGAAATATTGTGGCATTTCGGCCCAGTTGTTGGCGAACATTTGTTTTTTGTAAGCAGCAACGTGAGAGTCAATTTTTACTTTACTGATTTTGTCGGCCTTGGTAAAAATGATGCAAAACGGAATTTCGCTTTCACCCATATATGACATGAACTCAATATCAATTTTTTGAGCTTCGTGACGAATATCAATCAAAACAAAGGCACAAACCAATTGTTCTCTTGTTTCAAAGTAATCCGTAATAAATTGCTGAAAAACCGATTTCGTTTTCTTAGATACTTTAGCGTAGCCATAACCTGGTAAATCGACAAGGAACCAATTGTTATTAATCTTAAAGTGATTAATTAATTGTGTTTTTCCCGGTCTTCCGGATGTTTTAGCTAAGTTTTTATGATTGGTAATCATATTAATCAAGGATGATTTACCAACGTTTGATCTGCCGATAAAAGCGTATTCCGGCAAAAAATCCTGAGGACATTTTGTAACATCAGAATTACTGACAATAAATTCGGCGGTATTAATTTTCATGTTGTTTGGTTTTAAAACCTCTTTTAAGTCGAAAGTTGAGTGCTATAAATTCTTTTTCACAAGCCAATCTTCAAGAAGCGTGTTGAATTCCTGAGGGTGTTCCATCATAGCTGCATGTCCACATTTGTCTATCCAATACAAGGTTGAATTAGGCAATAATTTGTCAAATTCTTCGGCCACATTTGGAGGGGTTACAGCATCGTTTTTACCCCAGATGATACAGGTTTCCGTAGTCATTTTTGGTAAATCTTTTGCCATGTTATGACGAATGGCGCTTTTGGCAATGGTAAGTGTTTTGATCAATTTGATGCGATCGTTTACCGTAGCGTATACTTCATCAATTAATTCCGGAGTAGCTATTTTTGGATCGTAAAATACATCTTCAGCTTTCTTTTTGATGTATTCGTAGTCACCTCTTTTTGGGTAACTGTCACCCATGGCACTTTCATAAAGTCCCGAGCTTCCGGTAATTACAAGTCCTTTAACCTTTTCGGGATACAATTTGGTGTGGTAAAGTGCGATATGTCCTCCAAGTGAATTACCTAACAGGATAACTTCTTCAAAACCCTTAAAAGTGATAAAGTCTTTTACGTATTTCGCAAAGCTCTTTACGTTGGTTTTTAAAATACTCTGCGTGTATATTGGCAAATCAGGGATAACAACTTTGTATCCTTTTGTTGGAAAATATTGCGCTACAGCATCAAAGTTACTTAGGCCCCCCATTAAACCATGTAAAATAACGATAGGAGTTCCTTCTCCAGCTTCATAATAGCTGTACTTGCCTTCTTTTTTGTAGTTTTTGTCCATTTAATTTAATGCCAATTTCAATTTGGACAAATATAGGGTTAAATAAATAAATATGGATTTTTGCCAGCCTTTTTTAACTAGATAATTTTTGTCGAATTATTAAGTGGCTAATTACCAGCTTTTAGGGGTGGTTTTGGGGTAGTAGCCAAATTCTGAAATCTTTGCATAATAGTTAGTTTTTTAAGATAAAGACTATGTATTTTTTGTAATTGTTAAACAATAATGTCAGTTAGATATTTTATATATAAAGTATTGATTGTGTAGTGATTAAGCGTAAGGGGGTGAAAGTGGGTAAACTTATTAACAAAGTGGTACAAAGTGGTAGAATGTGGTATTTTTTTTTATATTTTTGCTGTATAACTATAGTGAGTATTTCTTTGAACACAATCGTAGGAACATATGAGTGTAAAGTCGATGCTAAAGGGAGGCTAATGATGCCTGCACCTTTGAAAAAGCAGTTGGCTTCTTCCCTTCAGGACGGGTTTGTCTTGAAGCGCTCTGTTTTTCAACCGTGTTTAGAGTTGTATCCGATGGAAGAGTGGAACTTGATGATGCAAAAAATCAACAAGTTGAATCGTTTCGTAAAAAAGAACAATGATTTCATCAGAAGATTTACTGCAGGAGTTAAAGTGGTAGAAATTGACGCATTGGGGAGGTTACTGGTTCCAAAAGATTTGGTGGCTTTTTCAAGTATTTCTAAAGATGTTGTATTCTCATCGGCGGTTAATATAGTGGAGATTTGGGACAAGGATTTATACGAAAAATCAATAAGCGGCGAAGATATGGATTTTGCAGATCTGGCCGAAGAAGTAATGGGTAATATTAATGACGACGACAATGGAATATCATAATCCGGTTTTGCTTCATCCAACAGTTGATGGTTTAAATATTAAACCTGATGGCATTTATGTGGATGTTACGTTTGGTGGCGGTGGTCATTCAAAAGAAATTTTGAAAAGACTCGGACCGAACGGAAAATTATTTGCTTTCGATCAGGATGAAGATGCGCTTGCAAATGCATTGCCGGACGAAAGGTTTACCTTAATTAATGAGAACTTTAGATTTATAAAAAGGTTTTTGCGTTTTCATGGTGTTAAAGGAGTAGATGGAATTTTGGCCGATTTAGGAGTTTCGTCTCATCAGTTTGATGTTGCGGAAAGAGGTTTCTCAACTCGTTTTGATGCTGAACTGGATATGAGAATGAGCCAGAAGAATGATTTGAATGCTTATCGAGTGGTAAACGAATATGATGAACAGGACTTGCGTCGTGTTTTTTATGATTACGGTGAATTAAAAAATGCACCCGCAATTGCAAGAACTATTCTTGAAGCAAGAGAAATAGAGCCGATTAAAAATACAGAACAATTGAAATTTGTTTTAGGCAGATTTCTACCGGCACATAAGAGTCATAAGATTTTGGCACAAATGTATCAGGCGATTCGTATTGAGGTCAACCAGGAAATGGATGTTTTGAAAGAGTTTATCGAGCAATCGTTAGAAATTTTAAATCCGGGTGGAAGATTCTCAGTAATATCGTATCACTCCTTAGAAGACAGATTGGTAAAAAGATTTATCAAAAACGGAATGTTTGAGGGAGAACCGGAACGTGATTTTTACGGAAATTTTTCTGTTCCGTTTAAAACAATCGGCAAATTGATTGTTCCTGATGATGCTGAAATTAAAATAAATAACAGAGCAAGAAGCGCAAAATTAAGAATTGCTGAAAAGGTATAATAATAAGGTAAGATGAAAGGTGGAGTATTTAGTATATTAAAAGCAAGGTTTCTTTTAAATGATGATGCAGTAAAAAACTGGAGATTCATCGTTTTTATTATACTGCTTGCCATAATAATGATTGCGAATACGCAGCGATACGAACAAAAGGTTTTTGAGATTGCGAAGCTCAGTAACGACGCAAAAGAATTGCGATCCGAATTTGTAGATCGACGTTCAGAATTAATGAAGTTGAAAATGGAGTCAACGATATCGGATAAAATGCTCGAGAAGCAAATTTTCCCATCAACCGTTCCTCCTGTGAAAATAGAAGTCGAAAAAGAAGAAGAAAAAAGTTTCCTTAAAAGAATATGGCAGTAGACGATAAACATATATCCTACAGAATTTACCTCGTAGCAGTTTTCATCTTTTTGATGGCGATTGCTATTGTCGTTAAATTAACCAATATTCAATGGGTTGAGGGAGATTATTACAGAAAGTTAGCAAAGCAGCGTACCGTTAGGAATTTTGTAATTCCGGCCAATAAAGGAAATATTTATTCGGCAGATGGAAGTTTGCTGGCGACCTCAGTTCCTAATTACGAGATTAGATTTGATGCCAAAACACCAAAGACAGAAACTTTTGAAAAGTATGTAAAAGCATTATCAGATTCATTAGTAACCGTTTTAGGGAAATCCGGCAGCTATTTTGAAAAAGAATTAAGAAAAGCGAGAACCAATAAAAACCGTTATTATTTGGTTGCCCGCAATTTGAGTTATACCGAATATGTAAAAATAAAAGGTTTTCCATTATTCAATTTAGGAGCCTTCAAGGGAGGGATTATTATTGAGCAGGAAACTGTGAGAAAACATCCAATCGGGAAAATTGCAGAAAGAACAATTGGTTACGACCGAATTGATCCGGCAACAGGAATAGAAGTGGGTAAAGGAATTGAATGGGCTTTTAAAAGTTATCTGAATGGAAAAGACGGTAAAATTTTAAAACAAAAAATTGCCAAAGGACAATGGAAACCAATTCGTGATGTCAACGAAGTAGATCCTCAGGACGGTTTTGATGTGATTTCGACAATTGATGTTTTTATTCAGGATATCGCGCACCATGCTTTGTTGAAACAGTTAGAAACTTATGAAGCAGATCACGGTTGTGTTGTGGTTATGGAAACTGAAACGGGGCATGTAAAAGCAATTTCCAATTTAGGAAGAGGAGAAGACGGATCGTATTATGAAACGACCAATTATGCTATAGCAGAGTCTCATGAGCCGGGTTCTACTTTTAAACTGGTCGATTTAATGGCGATTTTAGAAGATAAAGTAGCCGATACAAGTACGGTTTACGATACTCATGGCGGAGAAATAAGATATTACGGTCGTGCCGTTCGTGATTCTCATAGAGGAGGTTACGGGAAAATTTCGCTGGCCAGAGGATTTGAGGTTTCATCCAACACGGTAATGGTTCAGGCAGTTTATGACAATTACAAAAACAATCCGTCGAAATTTGTGGATCATATCAAAAATTTCGGATTGCATAAAACATTAGGATTGCATTTTAAAGGAGAAGGAAGAGCAATTATTCCGCATCCCGGAGACAAAAACTGGTCAGGGGTTTCACTTCCGTGGATGGCTTTTGGATATAGTGTTTCGGTTACGCCTATGCAAACTTTGACATTTTACAATTCAGTAGCGAATAATGGTGTAATGGTAAAACCACAGTTTGTTTCCGAAATTAAAGAATGGAACAAAACGATCAAAAAATTTGATGTTGAAGTTATAAATCCAAAAGTATGCTCTGAGGAAACGGTTAAGAAACTAAAAGCAGTAATGCTTAATGTGGTGAAAAAGGGAACAGGAGCTAAGTTGTACTCCAAAGATTTTTCGATGGCTGGTAAAACAGGAACGGTTCAGGTCAATTATGGTAAAGCAGGAAAAGAAGGAATGTATTATGCTTCTTCTTTTGTGGGTTATTTTCCGGCTGATCATCCTAAATATTCTTGTATAGTGGTCGTTCATAAACCCAATACAGCAAAAAATAATTATTACGGAGCAGATGTAGCAGGGCCGGTTTTTAAACGAATCGCCCAAAAAATATTTACAGATGCCCCTTCAACAAATAAAATCAAAAAACTGGATTCCAGAATTCCAAAACAGGATAACAGTTATAATGAGTATTACGCAAAAGCAGAGAAGAAAGTAAAACAGATTCCAGATTTAAAAGGAATGCCGGGAATGGATGCCATTGCCTTGTTAGAAAACCTGGGTTTGAAAGTAAAGGTTAATGGGGTAGGAAAAGTAAAAAAACAGTCTTTGCAGGCTGGACAAAATATTAGTAAAAACGAAACAATAGTATTAGAATTATCGTGAAAATACTGAAAGACATATTATATAAAGTAGCGATCGAGTCCGTAACAGGTTCGACCGAAATTGCTATACATAAAATTGAGTTTGATTCCAGAAAAATAGAACAAAACGATGTTTTTGTAGCGATTCGCGGATCATTGTCTAATGGGCATGACTTTATTGAAAAAGCGATTGAATTAGGTGCTATTGCAATTATTTGTGACGAATTACCGGAGCAACTTCAAAAAGGAATTACCTATATTAAAGTGGCTGACACTAATACTGCGTTGGCTTTTATGGCGGCTAATTATTTCGGAAATCCTTCTGAGAAGTTAAAATTAGTAGGGGTAACCGGTACAAACGGAAAAACAACGATCGCTTCCTTATTGTTTCAATTGTTTGAAAAAGCAGGTTTTAAAGTAGGTCTATTGTCAACTGTAAAAATCATGGTGGACCAAACAGAATATAAAGCAACACATACTACTCCGGATTCTATTACCATTAATCATTATTTGAATGAAATGGCAGCAGCAGGAGTGACACATTGTTTTATGGAGGTGAGTTCACATGGAATTCATCAAAAACGAACAGAAGCATTGCATTTTGTGGGAGGGATTTTTACTAATTTATCACACGATCACTTAGATTATCATCCGACTTTCGCAGAATACAGAGATGTTAAGAAATCATTTTTTGATTCGTTGCCAAAATCAGCTTTCGCATTATCTAACATTGATGATAAAAACGGAACTGTAATGTTGCAAAATACAGTGGCGAGAAAGTTGACTTATGCCTTGAAGTCCTATGCTGATTTTAAAGCACAGATTTTAGAAAGTCAATTGTCCGGTTTGCTGTTAAAAGTAAACGACAATGAAGTTTGGGTAAAACTAATCGGAACTTTTAATGCATACAATGTTTTAGCGATTTACGGAACAGCTGTTGAATTGGGTATGGATAGCCTTGAGGCGTTGCGCTTACTGTCTGATTTAGAAAGTGTTTCGGGTCGTTTTCAGTACATCGTTTCTGAAACGAATATTACGGCAGTGGTGGATTACGCACATACGCCGGATGCTTTGGAAAATGTTTTAAAAACGATTGACGATATCCGTACTAAAAACGAACAGCTAATAACAGTTGTGGGTTGTGGTGGAAACAGAGACAAAACAAAGAGACCTATTATGGCCAAAATTGCTGCAGATCTTAGTGACAAAGCAATTTTAACATCAGATAATCCAAGAAATGAAGATCCGGAAGTGATTTTGGATGAAATGGAACAAGGAGTAGACGGTCATAATTATAAAAAAATATTAAGGATTACAGATCGTAAGCAAGCCATTAAAACCGCTTGTCAATTGGCACAGCCAAACGATATTATTCTGATTGCAGGAAAAGGTCATGAAACCTATCAGGAGATAAATGGGGTACGTCATCATTTTGACGATATGGAAACTGTAAAAGAAATTTTGGGTCAACTAAACAAATAATAATCAGTTTCAGAATTCGAAAAGACCATTATTGGAATTTGGAATTTTAAAAATTGAATTTTAAAATAAAAGATATGTTATACTATTTATTTGAATATTTAGACAAAACGTTAGACATTCCGGGAACGGGAGTTTTTCAGTACATCACTTTCAGATCGGCTTTGGCATTGATGCTTTCATTGCTTTTGTCGACGATTTACGGAAAAAGAATTATTAACTTTTTACGCAATCAGCAAGTGGGAGAAACCGTTCGTGAGTTAGGTCTTGCAGGTCAGAATGAAAAAGCGGGAACTCCAACAATGGGGGGACTGATTATCATTTTTGCAACGCTGGTTCCGGTTTTGTTATTTGCACGTTTGCATAATATTTACATCGTATTGCTTATTGTAACAACCCTTTGGATGGGTACAATTGGTTTTGTGGATGATTATATTAAAATATTCAAAAAAGACAAACAAGGCCTTAAAGGGATTTTTAAAGTTATTGGTCAGGTAGGTTTAGGAGTTATTGTAGGAGCGGTTTTATATTTCAATCCTGCTGTAACAGTGCGCACGGATACCGGAAGAACGGACATTTACAAGACTGCAGGTACGACAGTAGTTTTACCGACACCAGTAGAGGAAAAATCAACGGCAACCACCATTCCTTTCGTTAAAAATAATGAGTTTGATTATGCAGAACTTTTAGCGTGGACAGGGGAAGGATATGAAAAATGGGCCTGGTTGATTTTTATTCCGGTAGTTATTTTTATTATCACAGCCGTTTCCAATGGTGCGAATCTGACGGATGGAATAGACGGGCTCGCTGCGGGAACGTCAGCGATTTCGGTGCTCGCCCTCGGAATATTTACGTTTGTTTCGGGAAATATAATTTTTTCAAATTATCTCAATATAATGTATATCCCCAATTCGGGAGAAATGACGGTTTTTATTTCTGCTTTTGTAGGAGCGTTGATCGGATTTCTTTGGTACAATTCGTACCCCGCCTCTGTTTTTATGGGAGATACAGGAAGTTTAACGATTGGTGGAATCATTGCTGTTTTGGCCATTGCAGTTCGTAAAGAATTACTGATTCCTTTATTGTGCGGAATCTTTTTGGTAGAGAATTTCTCAGTGGTTTTACAAGTGAGTTATTTTAAGTTTACCAAAAAACGTTTCGGTGAAGGTCGCAGGATTTTCCTGATGTCGCCTTTGCATCATCACTATCAGAAAAAAGGATATCATGAAAGTAAAATTGTAACCCGATTCTGGATTGTTGCCATCATGTTAGCCATATTATCAATCGTTACTTTAAAACTAAGATAGATTTTAAATTAAAAATTGAGAATTAAAAATTAAAAATTAAAAATTGATGTAGTTGTTGAGGATGAAAGAAAATGTTATTCAGGATAAATCATTTCTTTTTGCAGTACGAATTATCAACTTGTACAAGCATCTGACTACAGTAAAAAAGGAATTTGTTTTAAGTAAACAAATTTTAAGATGTGGCACTTCGATTGGAGCAAATGTTGAAGAATCAATTGGAGGACGTTCAGATAAAGAGTTTCTGTTTAAGCTTGAAATTTCATATAAAGAAGCAAGAGAAACAATTTATTGGTTAAAATTATTAAAAGCAACAGATTATATCTCTGTAAATGAATTTGAGAGTATTTATGCTGAAGCGGATGAAATTTGTAGAATACTGGCGAAAATTATAATAACCTTAAAAGGAAAATAGTAAATCGATTAAAAGTTGAGATTTTAGAAGATTTTTTAATTTTTAATTTGCAATTTTTAATTGTACAGCGTATGAGACTAGTAGTTTTAGGTGGAGGAGAAAGTGGTGTAGGTACCGCTATTCTGGGTAAGAAAAAAGGATATGAGGTTTTTGTATCCGATTTCGGAAAGATTAAGGAAAGTTACAAAGAAGTTCTTGTCATTAACGGAATTGCCTGGGAAGAGGAGAAACATACCGAAAACCTGATTTTGAATGCCGACGTGGTCATGAAAAGCCCCGGAATTCCCGAGAAATCACCGATAGTAAAAAAGCTTATCGAAGCAGGAGTTAAAGTGATTTCGGAAATCGAGTTTGCAAAACCTTTTACAGAAGCCTTAACAATTGGGATCACCGGAAGTAACGGAAAGACAACGACGACAATGTTAACCCATCACCTGTTAAAATCAGCTGGTTTAAATGTTGGTTTGGGCGGTAACATCGGAAAAAGCTTTGCCTGGCAGGTAGCCGAAAATAAGTTTGATGCCTATGTGCTCGAATTAAGTAGTTTTCAGCTGGATGGAATTATAGATTACAGGCCCGATATAGCCATAATTACAAATATTAGTCCCGATCATTTAGACCGCTACGAATATAAGTATGAAAATTATATCAATTCGAAGTTTCGAATAACAATGAACCAGACTGAAAGTGATTATCTCATTTACGATGCAGACGACGAGGCAATTGCAGAATGGTTAAAGAACAATACAACAAAAGCAAAATTAATTCCTTTTTCATTGACTAAAAAAGTGGACGAAGGAGCTTCTATAAACAACAACAAAATGGAAATAAAGATTAACCAAGAAGAGTTTACAATGGAGACCGAACACATTGCGTTAGAAGGAAAACATAACATGAAAAACGCAATGGCAGCAAGCTCTGTAGCGAAATTGATGCAAATCAGAAATGCAACGATTCGCGAAAGTTTATCTAATTTTCAAGGTGTTGAACACCGTTTAGAAAAAGTATTGAAAATTCAAAACGTTCAATATATCAACGATTCAAAAGCAACAAATGTAAACGCTACTTTTTTTGCTTTAGACAGTATGAATATTCCAACGGTATGGATTGTTGGTGGAGTTGATAAAGGAAATGATTACAACGAATTGATGTCATTGGTTCGTGAGAAAGTAAAAGCAATTATCTGTTTAGGTATTGACAATAGAAAAATCATAGAAGCGTTTGGTAATGTGGTTGATATCATGGTAGAAGTAAACAACATGAACGATGCCGTAAAAACAGCCCAACGTCTAACCGAAAAAGGAGATGCCGTTTTATTATCTCCGGCTTGTGCGAGTTTCGATTTATTCGAAAGCTACGAAGACAGAGGGAAGCAGTTTAAGCAAGCAGTCCATAACCTGTAAAAGTTTAAAGTTTCAGGTTTCACGTTTCAAGTTCTGAAACGTGAAACCTGAAACCTGAAACAAAAAAACGTTAAACAAAATTTTGATTATGAAAGAACTAGTTAACAAATTAAAAGGAGACAGAGTAATATGGTCATTCGTGGCTTTATTGGCGCTGTTTTCGTTTATGCCTGTTTTTAGTGCAAGTAGTAATCTGGCGTATATTGGTCATGGAACCGGAAATACGTTGGGGTATTTGGTAAAACACTTGGCGCACATTTGCATCGGATTCTTGATTATCTATTGGGTGCACCGAGTACCGTATCATTATTTCAGAGCGATTTCTAAGATAGCGCTTCCGGTAGTTTGGATTTTATTGCTTTATACCTTGTTGAAAGGAACGGTTATTGCCGGTGCCAATGCAAGTCGTTGGATTCAGGTGCCGTTTATCGGAATTACGTTTCAGACATCAACATTAGCCTCTATCGTATTGTTTATATATGTAGCGCGTTATTTGTCTAAAACGAAGGAAGAAGGAGAGCCTTTTCAGGTTTCATTTGTGCAATTATGGATTCCGGTTTTTATTACGTTAGCCTTGATTTTACCGGCCAACTTTTCGACGACAGCGTTGATTTTTTCAATGGTAATTATGTTGACTTTCATTGGTAAATATCCAATTAAATATATTGCCTTTATTATAGGTTCAGGGATTGCGATGTTATTGTTTTTCCTTTTGATAGCAAAAGCATTTCCGGATTCCAGATTCTTTAGCAGGGTAGGTACATGGGGAAGTCGTATTGAAAACTTTACGACAGACAAACCAGATGAAGATGACTATCAGATTGAGAAGGCAAAAATAGCAATTGCATCCGGAAGATTAGGCGGTTTAGGCCCCGGTAAAAGTGTTCAGAAAAACTTCTTACCACAATCTTCTTCCGATTTTATTTATGCAATTGTTGTAGAAGAATACGGTTTGGTGGGCGGAGTTTCCATATTGGTTTTGTACTTGTTGTTGTTGTTCCGATTTGTGATCGCATCACATAAAGCGACTACCCTATTTGGGAAATTAGTCGTCGTCGGGCTCGGTTTTCCGATGATATTTCAGGCGATGATAAATATGGCGGTAGCGGTTGAATTATTGCCGGTAACAGGACAAACACTTCCGTTGATTAGTAGTGGAGGTAGTTCGATCTGGATGACGTGTTTCTCTCTTGGAATTATTATCAGTGTAACGAAGAAAGAGGAAGAAATTGCTGAGGTTCAGGAAGAAAAAGAAAGAAGAAAAGTAGCCTTGCAAAGGTTAATAGATAAACAATTGGCAGAGGAAAATTTGGCTAATGAGGAAAGTGAAGAAATGTATCGCGAAGAGCGAATGTATTCGATAGAAGACAATTCTAAAAATCCAATGAATGCGGTATTAAACAGATAAAATAATTAAAAGAATAGTTTTTAAAACGTTGTAACTTTTAAAAAATATGACAAAGTATAAATTCATACTAAGTGGTGGTGGGACTGGAGGACATATTTATCCTGCAATTGCGATTGCAAACGAGTTAAAGTTACAATTTCCTGATGCTGAATTTCTTTTTGTTGGAGCTAAAGACAAAATGGAAATGCAAAAAGTGCCTCAGGCAGGTTACAAAATAAAAGGACTTTGGATTGCCGGATTACAACGAAAGTTAACATTACAAAATATGATGTTTCCTTTAAAATTGGCAACAAGTTTGCTAGAGTCAAGAAAGATAATTAAAAAGTTCAAACCAAATGTTGTAATAGGTACCGGAGGTTTCGCCAGTGGACCTTTATTACAGGCGGCGGGTTCGGCTGGAATTCCAACCGTGATTCAGGAGCAGAATTCATTTCCCGGGATTACCAATAAATTATTGAGTAAAAAAGCGAGTGCAATTTGTGTGGCCTATGAAAATTTGGAACGCTTTTTTCCTAAAGAAAAAATTGTGCTGACCGGAAACCCGGTTCGTCAGGATTTAATTGATATTCATAGTAAGAGAGATGAAGCGATTGCTTTCTATGGTTTAGATCCGAACAAAAAGACACTGTTGGTTTTAGGCGGAAGTCTGGGAGCCAGAAGAGTCAATCAGTTAATTGAAAAAGAATTAGAAAGTATGCTTTCGCAGGACGTTCAGGTCATCTGGCAATGTGGGAAATTATACTTTGAAGACTATAAAAAGTACAATCAACCCAATGTAAAAGTGGTTGATTTTATTGAAAGAATGGATTTTGTCTATGCTGCGGCCGATGTGATTATTTCAAGAGCAGGAGCATCGTCAGTTTCGGAATTGTGTATTGTAGGGAAACCGGTAATTTTTATTCCGTCGCCGAATGTAGCAGAAGATCATCAAACTAAAAATGCGCAGGCAATAGTAGAGGCTAAAGGCGCTATTTTGTTGAAAGAATCAGAATTAGACAGTCAGTTTAGTATTGTTTTTGAAGCTTTATTGAAAGACGAAGGAAAACAAAAACAATTGAGTGTAAATATAAAACGATTGGCAATGCCAAAAGCAACGCAGGCAATCGTGGAGGAGATTATTAAGTTAATCGTGAAATAATTGATGAACTATGTTCTGATACTATTTTTAGTGTTTATTGTTTTAATTGGAATAGCTTACTATTTCGATTTTAGAAGGAATAAGAGTTATTTCAAAAAATCAATTAAGGATGTGATGTTCTTAATAATTATAATTCTGGGGATTTATATTTTTTCAGAATTAGGAAATAAAGTTTTACAATATTTTTACAAATAAAGCTAAAGGCATATAGCCTAAAGCTTAAAGAAGAATTAAAATGAATTTAAATCAAATACAAAACGTTTATTTTATTGGTATTGGAGGCATCGGAATGAGTGCCCTGGCCCGCTATTTCAAATACATCGGGAAACAGGTTTCAGGTTACGATAAAACGCCATCAATGCTAACGAATGAGTTGATTGAAAGTGGTATTGACATTCATTTTGAGGATAATATCAATTTGATTCCGAGTGATTATTATGTAGAGAATACGTTGGTGATTTTTACACCAGCAGTACCCAAATCACACGCAGAATGGAATTATTTTACAGAAAGACAGTATGTGATTAAAAAACGTGCTGAAGTTTTAGGGATTATCACCAAAGATACTTTTTGTTTTGCTGTTGCAGGAACGCACGGAAAAACAACAACATCAAGTATTTTAGGACATATTTTATACGAAAGCGGTGCTGATGTTACGGCTTTTGTAGGCGGAATTGTAGAAAACTACAACTCGAATTTAATTGGAAACGGAAAAACGGTAACGGTAGTAGAAGCGGATGAATTTGACAGATCGTTTTTGCATTTGCACCCGGATATTGCTTGTGTAACTTCAATGGATGCGGATCACCTGGATATTTACGGGACAAGTGAGGCTATCGAAGCTTCTTTTGTAGAATTTGCTTCTAAAGTGGAAAATAAAAATAATCTCTTTATAACCAAAGAATTACCTCTTGAGGGCGTTCAATGTGCTATAAATGAAGAGGCGGTATATAAGGCGTTTAATGTTCGTATAGAAAATGCCAGTTATGTTTTTGATGTGCAAACACCAACTGAAACAATGAAAGACCTGCGTTTTGGATTGCCGGGAAAACACAATTTAATGAATGGATTGATGGCTATTGCAATGGCTAAAACCTTTGGCACCCCGACCGACTCCATTGCAAGAGCCATTGGCTCATTCAACGGAATCAGAAGGCGTTTTTCATATCAGATCAAAACAGACGAACTGGTTTATATAGACGATTATGCGCATCATCCAACGGAGATAAATGCAGTGCATCAGGCCGTTAGGGAGTTGTATCCCGGTCGTAAAGTACTGGCGATTTTTCAGCCCCATTTATTCAGCAGAACCAAAGATTTTGCGGATGGATTTGCTGAAAGTTTGTCGGCTTTTGATGAAGTGTTATTGATGGATATTTACCCGGCCAGAGAGCTTCCTATGGAGGGAGTTACATCAGAATGGTTGTTGGGTAAAATGACGAATTCGAACAAAAGAATTGTTGCAAAAAATGATTTATTAGCGTCAATCAAAGCCAGTGATGCGCCAATAATTGTAACAATAGGAGCTGGAGATATTGGTGAAATGGTTCCATCAATCAAAAAAATGCTAAATGAAACTATTTAATTGGATAAATATTCGGTTAATTCTCATTTTTGGGCTGGTACTTTTTTTGTATTCGTTCGCTCAGCATCGGAATGGGAATAGAAATTTAAGAAAATCCACGGTTGTTTTTGTAGGAGAAAATACGCTTTTTGTGAAGCCTGAGACGGTTAATAAATTGTTGATAGAAAATAAAAAAGATGCTTCCAGTATCCGAAAAGATGAACTAGATTTGAATAAGATTGAGAAAACCCTTGATGCGCAAGACATGATTGAGAAGTCAGATGTTTTTGTAAGTATCGACGGGGTTCTAAAAGCAACCGTAAAACAGAAGACCCCGATTGCCCGTATTTACGATGGTGATAGGTCTTTTTATATTGACTATGAGGGGAATAAAATGCCCTTGTCTGACAATTTTACGGCGCGAGTTCCGCTTGTTTCCGGGGCAATAAATGAAAAAAATAACGAAGATTTAGCTACCCTATTTCGCACAATTTATGACGATGCGTTTTTGAAAAAAAACATCATTGCAATACAAATTATGCCTAATGGTAGCTTAAAAATGTTTAATAGAAATTATAATTACTTCATCGATTTTGGCAGAACGATGAATGTTGATAAAAAATTCAGAAACTATAAAGCCTTTTTTCAAAAAGCAGTTTTAGATAGTTCGTTATACAAATACACAAAGATTGACCTTAGGTTTACGGAACAAGTAGTTTGCACAAAATAATAGAAAATGGAAAAAGATAACATTGCAGTAGGTCTAGATATTGGAACGACAAAAATAGTTGCCATGATAGGCAAGAAGAACGAGTATGGTAAACTGGAAATTTTGGGGATTGGAAAATCCAAAAGTCTGGGGGTTGCGAGAGGTGTAGTAAACAACATTACGCAAACCATTCAGTCTATTCAGCAAGCGATAGTCGAAGCAGAGAATAATTCAGGTTATAAAATTAAAGATGTCGTTGTGGGTATTGCCGGACAACACATCAGAAGTATTCAACATACAGATTACATCAGCCGTAACAATCCGGAAGAAGTAATTGGCGAAAATGATATTCAACTTTTGATCGATCAGGTTAACAAATTGGCCATGTTACCGGGGGAAGAAATCATTCATGTTTTGCCACAAGAATTTAAAATTGACGGACAGTCCGAAATCAAAGAGCCAATCGGAATGTATGGTGGAAGATTAGAATCCAGTTTTCACGTAGTGGTGGGACAGGCATCTTCAATCAGAAACGTAGGCAGATGTATTCAGAGTTCAGGAATAGAATTATCTGGATTAACTTTAGAACCATTAGCTTCTGCAGATGCTGTTTTAAGTCAGGAAGAAAAAGAAGCAGGTGTAGCTCTTATTGATATTGGTGGCGGAACAACAGATTTAGCGATTTTTAAAGACGGAATTATTCGTCATACCGCTGTAATTCCTTTTGGAGGAAATGTAATTACAGAAGACATCAAAGAAGGTTGTTCTATTATCGAAAAACAAGCAGAGCTTTTAAAAATAAAATTCGGATCAGCCTGGCCGGGAGAAAATAAAGACAATGAAATTGTTTCTATTCCGGGTTTAAGAGGCAGAGAGCCAAAAGAGATTTCGCTTAAAAACTTATCTAAAATCATCCATGCCCGTGTGGTGGAAATTGTAGAACAGGTTTTCGCAGAAATCAAAGCATACGGACACGAAGATCCTCGCAAGAAGTTAATCGCAGGAATTGTTCTTACAGGTGGTGGAGCTCAACTAAAACACATCAAGCAATTAGTAGAGTACATTACCGGAATGGATACCAGAATCGGATATCCTAATGAACATTTGGCAGGAAATTCAGGAGAAGAAATTTCAAGTCCATTGTTTGCAACAGCGGTAGGTTTGGTAATGAACAGCATTGAAAATAGTACGCAAAGTGCTGTTAGAATGGAGTTTGTTAACGAGCAGCCAAAAGTAGTTTACAGAAATGTTGTTCCTCAGGCACAACAACAAATGCAACAGCAGGTACAACAACGATACGAAGTAGAAGAAAATTACGTTGAAAGAGCAGAGACTTTTGATGAGCCAAGAGAGATCAGGAACAACGTAAGTAAAGAAGAGTCTACGGAGACAAAAATAAGAAGATCATTTTTTGACCGATATGTCGATAAAATCAAAGATTTTTTAGACAACGCAGAGTAGTAAAAAGAAGAGGAATTACTTTTTGCCCCAAGTCAAGAAGTAAAAAATGTATTTAATAAGAATTTCAAAACCAAAAAGATGATGAGCAACTCAGAATTTGGAAGTATTTCATTTGATTTACCAAAAAATCAGTCAAATGTAATCAAAGTAATAGGTGTAGGTGGAGGCGGAAGTAATGCTATAAACCACATGTTTAAGCAAGGTATTAAAGGGGTAGATTTTATCGTTTGTAATACAGACTCACAAGCACTTCAAAATAGTGCTGTACCAACTAAAATCCAGTTAGGGGTAAATTTAACTGAAGGTCTTGGGGCAGGAGCAAATCCTGACGTAGGGCAACAGTCTGCTATTGAAAGTATTTCTGACATTGAAAAAGTGTTAGAACGTGGTACTAAGATGGTATTTATCACTGCCGGTATGGGTGGAGGAACGGGCACAGGAGCTGCTCCGGTAATTGCACAATTAGCAAAAGAAAGAGAAATTTTGACTGTTGGTATCGTAACAATTCCTTTTCAATTTGAAGGAAAAGTGCGCCAGGAGCAAGCGCTTTTAGGAATCGAAAAATTGCGTAAGCAGGTTGATTCGTTAATTGTAATTAATAATAATAAGTTAAGAGAAGTGTACGGAAATCTTGGTTTCAAAGCCGGATTCTCGAAAGCGGATGAAGTTTTGGCAACAGCCTCAAGAGGTATTGCCGAAGTAATTACGCACCACTATACTCAAAATATCGATTTACGTGATGCTAAAACTGTTTTGTCAAACAGTGGAACAGCTATCATGGGGTCTTCTGTTGCCGAAGGGGAAAACAGAGCAAAAGATGCCATTATTTCAGCATTGGATTCTCCGTTGTTAAATGACAACAAAATTACAGGTGCCAAAAACGTATTGTTGCTTATCGTTTCTGGATCAGATGAGATTACACTTGATGAGATTGGAGAAATCAATGATCACATCCAGGCAGAAGCAGGATTTAATGCCAATATTATCATGGGGGTTGGTGAAGACGAAACTCTTGGTGAGGCTATTGCCGTTACGATCATTGCGACTGGTTTTGATGTGGAACAACAAAATGAAATTGTAAATACAGAACCTAAAAAAATCATTCATACGTTAGAAGATGAGCAAAGAAGTGTTCATAATTTAACGAATAAACCACTTACTTCTTTTGATGTAAATGCAGAAACAGTTACAGCTAAAATAGAAGAGAAAATTGTTTTTGATCTGATGGAAGATACGGTTGCTCCCGTATTGCCTACACCGGTTGCAGTGGCTCCGGTAGCTCCGGCAATCAATCAGGAAGAATTGGTGGTAATGTCAGAGTTTATCAAAAATCTGGATGTAACTTTCGAAATCGTTTCGCCAATTACAGACATCGATTTTACGATTTCTGTTCCCGAAGTTCAAGCTTTTCAGGAAATAAAACCGGTTCAGCAAAGAGTTATTGAAAAAGAAGAACAAACTACTTTTTCATTCGACTTGCCTCTTTTCCGAGCAGAGCCGGAAGTGAGAAAAGAAGCGGTTGTGGAAGATAATAAGATTTTGTTTGAATTAACAAACGAAGCCCGTAATATGAAAGTTACCGAGCCGGTGCAATTTGTTCCGGTAACCGAACTTTCAGATAACGGAATTATCAAATATTCTTTAGAAGAATACATGGAGATGGAAAACGATTTGACGGCTTCTAAAGCAGTTCAAAAAGTAGTAGAAGATGTAGTTCCTGAAGAGTTGAATATCACGCTGAAACCAAGAGTTGATTTTGCTCAGGAGCAAGCTTTCACAACAACAGACTCCGTTTCTCCGATGGAATTAACAATCGAAGAGACTTTGCGTCTGAGAGCCGAAGAAAGAAGAAAGAAACTAAAAGAATTTAATTATAAATTCCATAATAATGTTTCAAGAATTGATGAACTTGAAAAAGAGCCTGCTTATAAAAGATTAGGTATCGATCTTTCAAATACACAATCAAATACAACCAATTCGAGGATTTCTGTTGGTACAGATAGTAATAATGATTTGCAGTTGCGTTCGAATAATTCATTCTTGCACGACAACGTAGATTAATTTTGATAATAATATACACAGGTTACCACTTTAAATTTTAATAATAACCGAGGAAGTTTTTAAATTATATATAAAGGTAATAATATGCATTGTATATTATTACCTTTTTTATTTTACAGTAAATAAAAGACAAATCATTGTATATCTGTCACTTATCTTTCTTAAATTCACATATTAGAATCTGAGCTTTAGGAAAATGAAAAAAGGTAGCAGAGTTTACGATCGTAACTTTAAAGTAAAGGCAGTCCAATTAGGATATCAAATAGGTTGCTACATAGGAGCAAGAGAACTTGGAATTTCACCATCACTTATAATTCGATGGAGGCAAGAACTTCGTGAATATGGAGAAGCAAGTTTTTGCGGTCATGGCTTCACGAGATTAAACGATGAACAAAAAAGATTTTGCCAACAAAAAAGAAAGCTTAAAAAGGAGCTTAAAAACACAGAACTTAAAATTGAAATCTTCAAAAATGCAAGCAAATATACTTCTGGAGGGAAACTTGCCATTTTTCAATTTATTAAAGACCATTCCGATAAGTACGCAATTTATAAAATGTGTAATATTTTAGGGACATCTCTTATAGCATATAAGAAATGGAATAATCAATTGCTTACTCCGGCGAAACGTCAAACTCAAATATTAAAAGAGGAAATAATTTCCATATTTTATGAATACAAAGAGCTGTATGGTGGTCCGAAAATTGCAGCAGAATTACGAAGTCGTGGCTTTAAAATAAAGGAAGGCCAAGTTATGATCCATATGCGAAACCTAGGACTAGTTAGCAAGATTAGGAGAAACCTTAAACTCAAAACTACTTCAATTTATAATCCTTATAAGTTTCCTAACCTTTTAAATCAACAATTTACAGTTGACGAACCTTCTAAAGTATGGGTTTCAGGAATAACTCGAATACAAACATCCAATGGACTTTTATTCTTAACAATTATTATGGATTTATTTGACAGAAAGATTATAGGATGGACCTTAAGTAATGGATTATCTGTCAAAGAGACTACGATACCTGTTTGGGAAATGGCTGTTAAAAATAGAAAAGTATTGAAAGGATTAATATTTCATTCCCATTCAGGTAGTCAATACGCTAGCAAAATGTTTAGTAATAAATTAGAATCTTATAAATTTATCAGACGAAGTATGAGTAGAAAAAGAAATCGTGCCGACAATGTTATATCTGAAAGCATCTTTAATTCGCTTAAATCTGAACTGATAGATTTAAAAATGCTTGTTACCAAAAAGCAAATGCAAGAAAAAATATTTGAATATTTCAAAAATCTACAATAGGAGAACATTCATTATTAAACTTCAGCCTATGAAAACATATGAACGTGCTTTCAAAGTGAATGCAGTTAAATTAAGTTATGAGCGAGGCAAAGGGCAAGTTGCGGGTCTTGCAAGAGAGTTGGGAATAACTCCAAGTCATTTGTATCAATGGCGACAAGACTTTGAAAAATTTGGAACAAGAAGTTTCCCAGGTCCTGGTAACCCTAATTTAACTACGGAACAAGCTGTCATTAGAGAGCTTAAAAGGAAAGTTAAAAATTCGAAAATTACGTTTGAAATTTTAAAGAGAGGAACCAAATATGTTTCACAAGGAAAAATAATGACTAAAAATTTTATTGAAAATAATAAATCTGAATTTTCAATTGCAAAAATGTTAACGGTATTAGAAGTATCAGAAACCACATATTATAGAACAAAAAAGCAAGAACTTACAGATACAGAATCTAGAGTAATTTTATTAAAACAAGAAATTGCATCTATATATTATGAATTTAAGCGAAGATACGGATGCTTCAAAATTACAAGAGAACTTCAAAGCAGAGGATTTAAAATAAAAAACTCTTCAGTAAAAAAGTACATGAGAATGTTGGGGCTACGTCGAAAAATTAAAAGAAAATATAAGGTCACAACCGATTCATTTCATAATCACTATGTAGTTCCAAATGTTTTAAATAGACAATTTACAGTCACGGAACCTGCTAAAGCTTGGGTTTCAGATATAACCTATATCCAAACGACTAAAGGCTTTTTGTACCTTACAATTGTAATGGATTTATTTGATAGGAAAATCATAGGATGGAATTTAAGTACAAAAATGAGCACAAAAGAAACGACTTTGCCCGCTTTGAAAATGGCTGTTAATAATCGAGAAATTACTAAAGACTTAATATTTCATTCCGATAGAGGTGTTCAATATGCTAATAAACTTTTTACCAATACAATAGACTCTTATAAATTTGTTAGAAGAAGCATGAGTCGAAGAGAAGATCATAATGACAATGCCGTTTGCGAAAGCTTTTTTAGTTATTTCAAAGCTGAATTGCTTACTGGAAATAAGTTACCGTCAAGAAAACAGTTGAAATTGGAAGTATACGAATACATCGAAAATTGGTACAATAAAAAGAGAAGACATTCACATCTAGGTTATAAGACAATTGAAGAGTTTGATAGATTACATTTCATATAATTATATACTATATACCATCTGAAATCATTTAGATTTATTTAGGACGATTGTTTAATTATATGCATATATAAGATAATAAACACAGTATATCACCTCCAAAGGTGCGATATAAAAAGTTATTTGTTTAGTTTATATATAACACTGCTTATAACATAAAAATAAAAGAGCAAATAGAAATTTGATCTTTTATTATGAATTTAGTAATAATTTGTTTTCAGCTATATATTTTACTAATGCGATAAAATTAGCACTTGTCAATATTTCTCCAAAAGCAGCATCTCTAAGTTTTTCTCTAAAAATCTCGATCCAGTTCTTCTTATTTAGGGTAAGAATCAATTCTTTTAATTCCCCAATTTCATCAAAAATGATTTCACTAGATGCTGTTTGAGTTGCTAGTATTTTGTCTAACTTGTCATTTATTATAACAATTTCATTTTTTGAATAGTAATCTTTATCGGATCTTACTTGACTTTCATAAATATACCATTGTATAAGTTCTACAAATGGTTTAAAAAACTTTTCTTTAAAGCAATCAAACCTTTCGTTATAGCTAGGTCCTATTAGATCATACCAAGTTGCACTAGCTTCAAAATAATGATTATCAAATTTTCTTTCAATCTCAAAAGAATTTTTAATGATAAAAAATCCAAATGCACCTTGGTCGTACCGAGTTTTAAGAAAGGATTTAGCATTATTTTTTACTTTGGGATCAATGTAAGAGTTTGATTTTTGATTAAGTGGTAATTCACTTTTTAGCAAAGAAAAATCTTCACTAATTCTCTCCAGTATTCTTTTAGATATTGGCTGGTCTTGAAGAAAATTTAAAAACTGAGTAATCTTATCCTGAGCATAGATTCTTTCAGAATGATTAATATCATTGGAATCCGTAATAATTTTATTTTCGATTTCAATTATGTTCAAAGTTCTCATTTCTTATTTTTTATAATACGAATATAATCAATTTAGATAGTAATATAGCATCGTGCTCTGAAACTCGTCTTGTTATAACCGAGATATTGTTTAATTATACATATATCAATACAATATTAAACAAACATATCATGAAAACACTTTCAAATCACATTCAGGAAAGTTTTAAACCTGCCCAAGAAGAGCAACCAACAGTTATAGAAAATCAAACTGACAATACGAAAGAAATTGTTAACGAAGATGAATCTGTAGAAAAAGAAAAACCGTCTGGTGGAACAGACGGTCTTTAATTTAGAATGGCCATCTTTCGATGCCAAACTTGATAATTTTCCAAATCCCAATTGCAACATTAGCTATGGAAATTATCGTTTTAATTCTATCAAGCCTTGTCTTCCTGGAAGATTTAGGCTTTTTAAGTGATTTTTTCACCCGTTATATATTCACGGGATATGTTAAATTCAGCTCGGTAAATGTTAAACTTTAGCTAAATTTTAAGTCGGTTTTTAACACTTAATTACTTCTACTCGTGCTGTTATAAAACGATGATAAACTGTAAGATTTTGTAGCCTCTGTAGTTGATATCTTATCATTATAATATTCCAAGAAATCACGCTTATCTTCCAAATCTGCAATCTTTTTCAACTTATCATTTAATGAATCGAGATTTTTATTAAAACTTAATTTTTCTTGTTCTGTAAATTTTTCAGAATCATATCTTTTCTGACCTAATCGATTCAAATAAGTATGCTTCTTAATTATGGAATTGCAAGTATTTACATTAATTTGTGCTGATTGGAGTAATGTTAAGTAGGTAGCTTTCCATGCTTTGTATTCAGCCGTATTTCCAAGATTTTTAAAATTAGCATCATCAGTTTCAATTTCTAATTGACCTATGAATCGATTAGACATCACATAAAATAATTCATTCGTACTTGATTTTTTAATAATTGAAAATCGATCAAAACTACCTTTTAGGATATCGAAGTTTTCATGCTTTTCAGTAACTAACTCATTTTTAATAAATTTATCTTCAATTTCTTTATTAATAAGTAAATAATGATCAGGCAATAAGATATAATCTCCGGACAAAGTATTTAAATCAACATCATCTTCTAACATAATGTACTTTGACAATTGATTTTTAAGATTTTGAACCGAAACGGGAAAAATCTTAAAAGGCTCAACTTGATACTTTTTGATAATTAGAGCAGATAACTCAGGTGTGATGGATAATTTTTCTTGACCGATCGTCCGAGTTGAAAATAAGAATGTGGAAATGGAAATAATGGCATACGCGAAATGCGTGCAGTACTTTTGGTAGTGCTTTTTCATTTTTGTGGTAGTTAGGATTTATAAATGTTTAATGAAAAAAGAAGCGTGGACATTTACACCAAGCTAAATCCTGGGCTACCACACCCTAAACAAGCAATGATGCAAAGCCACGCCATATCGGCGCACCTCACATACATTATTTGCTTGTTAAATCGAGAAGCTATTGAGCTTCAGGGTGGTAGTTTAGATTTAGCAATAACGTAATTAAGCACGAATATTTTTACAATACAAAAATAATTAAAAAGGACAACTTAAGGAAATGAAAGAGAACAATGTTTTGATAGCTTATTAACATAAAAAATTATGATCAACGATTTGAGACAAAACAAGTATTTATACGTATTTACATTGAAAATAATTTACTATACATTCACATATCGTTGAAAATAAACAAAAATTACGGTTTTCCGTAAAATATAAATAAAAAAATAGTTTAAATTCGTCACGTATTTAATTGTCAATCAATGAACAAAATAGAAATTATTATAGACAAAGAACATAACGGAAATGATGTAAGTCTATCTGGATTGTCTGTCAATACGACAAATGCTCTTATTGAAATATTAAGTGCATTACGTAATATCGCTGTTCATGAGGGAAAACCAGATATAAAAATAGGTCTTGTTGAAGGAAGTGCTTGTGCAGTTTTGGAAGGTGAACAAGAAACAATGGAAGTCATCCATAGATCAATTATGAAAGTTGTAGATAATGATCCTAATCGTGAAAATTTTTATGTTGACAACTTACAAGTTATTAAAGAGCAAATAAATGAACGTGGTTTTGAAGTAAAGGTAAGATATCTTAAAAATGGGGATCAAACCTCACTTAGAGAAGCCTTTAATGTTCCCTTTCGAAAGAAAAGAATCCGCACAAATATTGAAAATAATTTCAATATTGAATTTTTTCACGGAAAGTTACAAAGTAATGGTGGAGATAATCCAAACTTTCATATTATATCTGACTTTAACAAATATGTAATATCATGTACCGAAAGACAAGCTCAAATAGTAAATCAGTTTTTATATAAAGAATTTAGATTTTCTGCATGGGCAAAGATGGGGCCAAATAATAAAATGCTTTATCAATATTGCGATATTTATGAATCAAATCAAAGAGACTTTTATAATGAATTCAGACGTTTCTTTTCCGAATTAAAGAGGTTAGAAGGCACTGCTGCAATAAAGAAAATCCATTATAAATTAAAAGAGTTTTATTCAAATAATGAATTTGCAGAAGCTAGAAAGTTTATACGCATTTTCCTTAATGATACGGTAGAGGTTAGCACATTAATGGCAATATTAATAATCTCAAAAAGATTTAAAAATCATCCTGAATTAGAAGAATTACTTGGACAAGTAGAAGAATTGATTATGAGTAAAACTAAAAAACCTGTATTGTAATGCCTGTAGAGAGAAATTTTATTGAAGAAAACTTAACATTATTAAGTGATTGTGATAACACCGATGATTTCGTTGCTATAGCAATTATGGTAAAAGATGGTGTAGGTTATCACTCTGGATTAGTAATTTGTTTGGAAGAACATTTTTATTTTTTCCATTATACTGGTAGAAAGGTTTTAATGGAATTAATTGAAGATCATCCGTCCGATTTATATATAAAGAAATTAACCATTTTTGAACCATCGCAAGTTGAATATATAAAAGCATTTTGTGAGATTCTTGAGGAAGAGGCACATCCTGTATATGGTTGGATTTTTACAGATTCATTTTACAATGGAGATGGAACTTATTATTCGGAGCAAGGTCTTCCTGATGTGACAACTTGTGTAGGCTTTTGTATAAATGTTATCCGTGGTGCTTTGTATAATAATGAAATTTATATTACAACAGAAGAATGGGATGATACTACCTTAGATGATTTACAACATACTTTTACAGAAAATATTACTGCTCAATTAGCTTTTTTAGGTGAAATTGATCCTGATAGGTTAGCTGTTATAACTCAAAGATCATTTAAACGCATCATGCCTTCTGAGTTAACTAGCTCAGGATTTTTTGAGCAACTACCTATAACAAAAAATAATATAGACCCAGTAAATCCAATGGTTACAGATGTAATAATGGGGAGACATATTGCCTCATAGCATCGATAGATTTTTTACTTGATCAACTAGCAACTAAGAGAAACGAGAAGAAACTATTTTTCTTCTCGTTTCTCATTAGATATTGTTCCTTTCATAATTCCTCCGCCTTTAGCAGGACTTGTTCTCATTAAATTAGACATATCTTCTTCTACAGGCTTCTCGTTTGAATCTTCTGTGACAGACTTTTTGTTTAACGATTCTTCGATGTGTTGAGTTAATGTTTTCATAGTTTTTAGAATATGTATAACTACGCTATCAACTCCTTATATCTTAACCTTTCGTCACTATTAACCAGCGTAAAATTAAACTGTTCTCCTATATCCATTGTTCGAATATTATATCGATAAGCAAATTCATCACAATAACGATGTAAATGTTTTTTACTTGTAAAATGATATATACCGATTATACCTCGTTTCAAAATACCCCAAAATCCTTCAATTCCATTCGTGTGGTAAGCTCCAACCTTATACTTTCCTAAGTTATGCTGGATAACTTTATGACTATAATACTTATCTAATCCAATATACCCTTTCCATCCATCACTTACAATAGTAGAACCTTTTTTGATTTTCTCATTTATTATGCCTTTAAGAATTGCTCCTTCAGTATTCATTACCACCTGGGTATATACAATTCCATTATTTAACATACCGAATACTGGAGTTTTTGTTTTAGCACTCCTTCCCTGAGTATTGGGAATCTTTTTCCCTTTGCTACGATTTTTATTTTTCCCTCCAACAAAAGTTTCATCAACTTGGGTAATACCATCAAATTCGAAATCATCTCTCATTCTAACTGAATTTCTAAGTCTACTTAGCATAAACCAAGCAGTTTTCTGCGTTACTCCAATTTCTCTCATTAATTGATAACTACTTATTCCTTTCTTGTTGGTCGTAAAAATAAAAATTGCCATAAACCATTTTTGCAAGGGTACAGTTGATTTTTCAAATATTGTACCTATTGTAACGCTAAATGGTAATCGACAATCTTTGCATTTATAGTAACCTTTGTCTTCTCCTCTTTTTTTAATTCGATAATGATTATCACGTTGACTTCCACAATGAGGGCAAATTGGTTCTCCGTTCCAACGTAATTTTTCCAAGTGTTCACGACATGCTTTTTCTGAGTTTAAATTACTCATCATGTCAAATACTGATTTAAAAATTTTGGCAGTATTAATTTCAATATTAGGATGTTTACTCATCTTTGTTTTATTAAAAATAATACTTTTTGGTGTAATTGGTAAGGTTTTTCGTACTTTTTTCCGACGAGTTATTAACAATTTCAATGGGTCTGGCAATCTAACAAACTGTTGTTCAGGGAGTTCAATTCCGCATTGAACTAATAGAACTCTTAGAAAATCGTCACAGGCTTCCTGAAATAGTGTTGGTTCGAAATCTTCATAAATTTCTTCATAAATTTCTTCATAAATTTCTTCATTATAGTCATCATGTTCTTCGTCATATTGTGAAAAGTTGTAATTGTCGTAGCATGATGTGAAGTCGTATTTGTCAGTTTTCATAATTTCCGATTTAGAATTTCTGACGAATGAAACAACATTTGAAAATGAAATGAATTTGATTTGAAAAAGTTGAAGAGTGGACGATGTAAATCAGGAAGATTGTTTAATTTATAAAATAAAAACCACCTGCTGGAACAGGTGGTTTTGAAAAATATGATGCTTGCGTACAAGACCTACTGGATGTTGTTATATTATATCTAAATCATTTATTATGCTTAAATTAAAACTATATTTGTTTCTCGGTAAATACATTAAATGGTTTAAAGAGATGGCAAATAATGAAGTCTTACAACATACTAAATACGAGATATTAAGTTATCTTAAAAATAAAAAATATAATCATTTTGAAATTGTAGAATATGATTATGTATCAACTAGTGATACAAGACTTAAAATAAAAATAGATATTAGGTATAACCTTGTTGATTTTTCATTTTTCTTAGAATATGATAACTTCAACAATATTAAAAAATCGATCGTAATACCTTCACAGATTGATGATGAATTGATTTTCATTACAGATTATTACACATTCTTTAAGAAGATATCAGATAATCAGTTATTAGAATTTTTCAAACATCTTAAATAACTAAAAAGATGTGGTAACCTGTGTATATTATTATCTTAATTTTATATTCACAATAAATAGGATAACCCGAAAATTGGATTTAATTTTCGGGTTATTTTTTTTATCTTCGCACAGAATTTAGAAATTTGACTTTTAAAAGTAGTTTATAAAATGAATATCATCATCCGGAGCAAAGTCAAAGGTTGATTATAATGTAGAGGGCTTCGACTTCGCTCATCCTGACATAAGTTATAAAAGTATACAAGTCATGAACAGATTTTTAAGCATAATATCAATTTAATAAGCATTGCTTATTCAAATAAAAAAATAAGATGAGTTTACAAGTACAAATCATGGACGAGATCAAAACCGCCATGAGAGCAAAAGATACCGTAGCATTAGAAGCATTAAGAGCCATTAAATCTGAAATGTTATTGGCTGCAACTGCATCAGGTTCTAAAGAAGAATTAACAGCTGACGATGAAGTAAAATTACTTCAGAGATTAGTTAAAACCCGTAAAGAAAGTGCTAGAATTTTTACAGAACAAAACCGTCCTGATTTGGCTGAGCCTGAATTAGCACAAGTAGCTGTAATCGAAAAATTCTTACCGGCACAATTAAGCGAAGAAGAAGTAGAAGCTGTAGTAGCTAAAATTATCGCTGAAACCGGAGCTGCAGGAATTGCATCAATGGGGAAAGTTATGGGATTAGCATCTGCACAATTAGGCGGAACTGCTGAAGGAAAAACAATCTCAGCAATCGTTAAAAAATTACTCGTGTAATTTTAAATTCCAAATTTTTTAAATTCCAAATTCCAATATAAAAATTCCAAGTGGAATTTGGAATTTCAAAAATTGATTTTTTTTATATAAGACCACGTAGTTCAACTGGATAGAATATCAGATTTCGGCTCTGAGGGTTGGGGGTTCGAACCCCTCCGTGGTCACTAAATAGAATTTAACTGGGCGACCAGATTATGATGTTTGTCATAATCTGGTCGCCTTTAGTAATTTAGAGCTATGCCGAATAACATTGCTCACGTGTATAATGGGATTTACTGCCCAACAAACTGCCCACGATTTATGAGTGGGCAGTTATCCTATAAAATAAAGATAAAAGACGACTACGTTAGGTCGGACGGAACAGGTGCGTTATACATACAGTTGTTTTTTGAGTAACATTCAGAAAAGAATCTCGTTGCATTTGTCTGAAGTTTTGAAATATTTCGATAAGAAAAAACAGCTTGCGAAAGCTAGTCAGGAAAGTTTTAAAGATTACAATTTATTAATCGAGAAGGAATTGGCGGAAATTAATACAATAGAAATCAATTACAGATTATTGGGCAGGAGATTGAATATGGAGCTTTTAATTAATGAATTGGATTCAGGGAAAACGAAATGATTAGGCAAAAAGAAATTCTGAAAGATTGGTTTCATTTTGTAAAATGAAACATACTTTAGAGGTGTATTCAATATTCTTTTTTTCTTAAATCTTAAATTTAGGGTTTACCTTAAACTTAAGTAAATATGAAATGTTTTAACTATTTATTTGTTGTCGCACTTACTTTATTTTTACCCGAAATAAGTAATGCACAGCAACCAGCAGCTAATCAAAATTGGCCGGACAGAACAACTCTACCAATCGAACCTTATCAAAAAGTTGGTAAAGTGGCACCTACTATAAAAGACTCAGATCCTATAGAATGGCCAAAAGAAGTTAGTGCTCCGGAAGGTGCTCCTAATGTTTTACTTATTATGATTGATGATGTCGGTTTTGGAGCCAGTTCTACATTTGGCGGGCCAATTCCAACGCCTAACTTTGACGATTTAGCAAAAAATGGTTTGAAATACAATCGTTTCCACACTACAGCCGTTTGTTCTCCATCAAGAGCGGCGCTTATTACGGGACGCAATCATCATACCGCTGCAACTGGTATTATTATGGAATTTTCAACCCCATATCCAGGCTATCACAGTTTGGTTCCTCGTAGTGTAGCAACCATAGGTAAAATTTTAACAGATAATGGTTATGGCACTTCTTGGTTTGGTAAAAATCATAATGTACCGGACTGGCAGTCCACTCCGGCGGGACCTTTTAATCTATGGCCTACCGGATTAGGATTCGAATATTTTTATGGATTTCTTGGAGCAGATGCACATCAATTCAGACCTGCGTTATTTGAAGGCACCAAACCTGTTGATCCCTATTTGAAAGATGATAAAGTAGATGCTGACTATATTTTAGATAGAGATTTGGCAGACCATGCGATTCATTGGATTAGAACGCAGAAAAACGTTTCTCCAAATAAACCTTTCTTTGCCTATTATACACCCGGAACGGCACATGCACCACATCAGGCTCCTAAAGAATGGATTGCCAAATTCAAAGGAAAGTTTGACCAAGGATTTGACAAACAACGTATTGCTACTTATGAAAATCAAAAACGTTTAGGTATTATTCCGGCTGATGCAAAATTAGCACTTACTCCTAAAGAATACCAAAGATGGGATGCTCTTTCGCCTGGAATGAAAAAGGTAGCAGCAAGAGAAATGGAAGTATATGCCGCTATGCTAGCCTATTGTGACAACCAAATCGGCAGAGTAATTCAATCTATTAAAGATTTGGGCGAATTAGATAATACCATGATCATCTTTATTATGGGAGACAATGGCGCGAGTGCTGAAGACCCAACAGGTCAAGGACTAACCAGCGAAATTGGTGTTTTAGTTAATGGCGTAGAAGATACCGAAGAATATATGCTGAAGAATCTGGATGAATTTGGAGGTCCATGGATGGCTGAACATTATTCACACAGCTGGGCACATGCAATGAATACTCCCTATCAATGGGATAAAAAAATAGCTTCGCATTTAGGAGGAAGTCGCACAGGGATGGTAATCTCATGGCCTGCTAAAATAAAACAGACTGGTCAGGTACGCAGTCAATTTACCCACATTACCGATATAACACCAACCATCTTGGAAGCAGCTCATATTCCTCAACCAAAAAAAGTGGACGGATTTGATCAAGTGCCAATGGCAGGGAAAAGTTTAATGTACAGTTTTGATAATGCAACTGCACCGGAAACCCATAAAACACAGTATTTCGAAGTAATTGCCAACCGTGCCTTTTACAAAGATGGGTGGATGGCCAGTACAACTCCTAAAAATTTACCATGGCAGGGACATCCTGTGCCAACAGAAGACCCTGTTAAAGATTATAAATGGGAATTATACGATCTTACTAAAGATTTTACACAATCGAATGATATCGCTTCAAAAAATCCGGAGAAACTAAAAGAAATGCAGAAAGCTTTCATGGAAGAAGCTGAAAAATATAAAGTTTTCCCTTTCGATGACAGATATATTGACAGAGTAAACCCGGAGAATCGCCCTAAATTCAATGTAGGAAGAAGTGAATATGTATATTATCAAGGTAGTTCTCGTATCACCGAAGGAATGGCACCTAATCTGAAAAATACTTCTTTTAGCATCAAAGCTGATATTGAAGTTAAAGCAGGTGATGACGGAATGATTATTACACAGGGAGGCTATTTTGCAGGTTTTGCATTAATGCTGCAAAATGGAAAACCAACTTTTTCATACGCATTTTCTCATTATCCAAATCATAAATGGACTATACAAGCGGCAACGCCTTTAGCTGCAGGCAAACATACCATTGTACTGAATTTTGATTATGCAGGCGGGGGCTTAGGAAAAGCGGCAAAAGCAACCATTTTAGTTGATGGTAAAGAAGCTGCGAAAGGTGATATTGCAAGAACCGTTCCGAGTCGTTTCTCTGCCGATGAGACTTTAGATGTCGGGGAGGATTTTGGTACGCCGGTAACTAGAGATTATGATGTGCCTTTTACTTTCAAAGGAAAAATAGATAAGGTGGTCGTTAATCTAAAACAATAAAGATTCAAAAAGAAGAAGAACAATATGTAAACTATAATGCTCTTAATTAGCTCAAGTTAATAGTTAGAGAAAAAAAATGTAGACTTTTTTTATCAGATCCTCAGCTGTAGCTTTTCCGGATTCGCAAAAAAATCTGCAATTATTCGAATATGATAAAAGCCGTTGCAAATTTTTGCAATGGCTTTTTTACTAAAAACAAAACTAGCGACATTTATTTATTGGGTGCAATTTGTAATTCAGGAACATTTTTCCTCCTTGGTCACATTTTTACTTTAAGTTAGTTTAAACGCCTTATTTTTAAGGTGTTTTTTTGTTTTTTAACTTTCAAACCTGTCTATGTCGATCATTAGTACCAACAAATGACGGAGAGTATCTGCTACTGGTTTTTTGCTGTTTCATCATGTATAGAGTTACCTTAGGATACTTCGATGGGAACCAAATATTGTTTGGATGTCCAGCCGGTTATTTCTCCAAATTTTATTTTTGCCCATTCTTGATTCGGCGAGGTTTCAATATAATTTACCGTATCACCTTTAAATAAAAGACCTATTTTGTTATTGTCTAATCTTTCAGGTGTTTTTCGTATTCTTACATTGTCACCTGTGACTAAATAGTTTTTTGCGCTTGCAGGAGGAATGATGTCTATTGTGTTAGTGTCAGCAATTTTATTTTTTAGAATAACAAACCAGGGTTTAGAGGTGTCTATTAAGAATCCATTGTTGTCTATCTGAACATGTTTTACGCTTACAGAGTTTTCTACATTACCACCAATTACTTTTAGTATATTTCCTGTTTTTTCTACTACAAGATCACAATGCGAAGGGTAGTCGCTGTCGTTGCTGTCGTAATTGATACGCCCAACAGAATCTTCCCTTACATAACAGATAAGGTCTCCAGTCTCTGGTTTGTAATCGGTAAGACGATAACCCCAAAAGCCATATGTTCCATTGTTATTTTGTTTGGCTGTTATTGCTTTTCGTATATAAACAGAATGTTGTGCACTGTAAAGAAAATGGTTTTCGGCTCCGGCTATTTTCATAATATAAGAAATAAAGGCTGCAGACCATGGCTGGTCGTCATTTCTACCATCAAGATTTTTATTAACACCGGTTTTCCAATATTTACCAACTCTTTGATAATAACCGTTTTCCGTTTCACGATGTCCAATTTCTTTAAAAACAGGTCGAGGATTACCGTGATTGTCTTTCTCGTATCTGAGAATTTCTTGCATTCCGAAGAATTCCCATTCTTCTTTTGCGATGCGGATAAGTTTTTCTTTAAAAGACATACTGTTCTAATTTAGAAGTTATTAAAAAAATTGCAGCTAACTAGTTGATGGAGGTATATTCTCTTAAATGGCCGAAGTAGTTTGTAGTTATCTGAAATTGTGTAGTGTAAAGCAAGTTACGAAATTGTCGACCTGCTTACAAGGAGTGTTTATACCTGTTCTTTAAAGGAATATTATTGCAATAGTTTTGCAACTTCTTTTGTCTGATTAGTGTAGCTGTAACTGGTTTGTTTTGCAGTAGAAAGAGGATCTTTTGCTTAAAAACCGCTGGTGAGTTTGCTTTTTAGTGATTTGAAAAATAAAAAACTTCTTACAATTGGTTTGAATGTATAAAATGTATACTTTCGTTTTTTTTTTAAGAAAAAACTGTAATACGCTATCCTGTTTATTTTAAAAAATTGTACTTAATACTGCAGGGTTTCAAAATCAGGTAATTAGGATAAAACAATTAAAAGATTTTATGAATAATCGTAGCGGTAACAGTTTAAGTAATTTATTAACTTAATTAACCACGGGACTAACTAAATCCAATTCTACCCAGCAAAATGCGAAATGAAATGAAAAAAATAGTAGCACTAACATTGGTTTTGTTTTTTTGTGGAGGATATTTTTATTACTACATGAAAAGTGATAAAAAGATACTTAAAGATTTTGCAAATCAAATAGTAGACAAATCAACGTCTATCGATAGTATTATAGAAAATTCAGTAAAATATACTGGAAAAGGAAAACAAACCAGTCTCCTTGTTTTGGATGCAATAAGACAAGGATATAAAAAAGAAGGGGAGCAAATAATCGTTTATTCCGCAGATGAATATCAAAACAAGAAGTATAACAACGATATAAAACTTAAGGATAGGGAGAGGTTGTATTATATTAGATTTAATGAAGAAACAATACTGCCTTTTATTGTTAACGACGAATCTAAAATTATTGTTCTGTTAGTTTTGACTAAAGGCGAGGGAGGCATACTATCGGAATCCAGATCTGATAATTAATGTTTTAAAAGTTAAAATTTTATAGGTGTGGATAAATGTTCTAAAGTTGCAGAATAAATTTAGTTGTATTGAGCAACCATTTGTTCTGTCTTCCTGACAGTGTGGAGTAACAGAAAAACACAACAAAGGGAAATGCATCACAAAAAAAAGGAGGATGTTAAAATGAAAATAAATAAAACTATAGTATTGATCATAATCTTATTGCAAACAACTGTTGCAATATGTCAAAACAAAACAGATAAAAAATTATTTGTAACCAGTTTTGTAAAAGCTGTTTTTTTCGAAAAAGAAAAAGCGAAGTCAATTGCGGAAACTTATATCTATTTTGAACCAATTGATAATCCGAAGTATTCTGTCGAAGACAGAGTAAAAATTCTTGGTAAACATTTAAAAAAAATAAAAAAGGAAAAAGGATCATTATTAAATCCGACAGATTTTTCCGTGATATCGTACAATGACTATAAAAGCGACAAAGCTTTTTTTTCAAAAGAAACGGACAAGATTTTTATTTTAGTTAGTAATAAAAATGAACCTATAATGTATTTTATTTTGAAAAACGGCAGGATATTTTCTTTTGATTATATTACTAAAGGTGATGAGTCTCTGTTTATAACTTATTAAATGTAATTGTTTTTTATTAGCTTATTTAGGTAAAATAACCGAAATCAAATACACTTTAAAAATCAGCATTTCAATATTTTGTATGTTGCTTTTTATGTATAACTTAATATGCCTTAACAAATGAAAAGAATATTCACGATTATGCACTTCTTAGTTATCTCTTTTTCGTTTAGTCAAAATAATATAAAGCCTAAAAGTTATGAGATATCAATTTGTGGAAAACCCCAAACAGTTTTTCTGGAAGAGTACGAGAATCAGGTTTTCATAGGTTATATTGAGACTATATTAACTAAAACAGACGAATTCTCTTGTGAAAATATAGAAGAAAAAATAATAAATAAAAACTACTTGTCTTCTCAAACAGTTAAGGAATTAATTACTGAGCTAGGAGCAGGGGGAATTGACTCTCTAATAAATTGCAATGAAGATGAAGATTGTAGAAATCAAGCTTTTCTCGATGGAGATTCTGTATATTTTACAATAACAGATCAGTATTCAAATAAAAGGCTAGGTTACCAATCTATTTTCGCTGAATCCGAATCCTTTGAACATGAAAAAACGGAGTTAAGAAGAAAAGTTCAGGTTTTACTAACAATAATTGATAAAAAATTAAATTTAAAAAATCAATTTCAAACTTTCGTTAAAAGCTTGGAAAAAGCAATGTATTGCTATTGGTCAGGCACAACGGAATGTTGTATTGACAAGCAAAAATGAAAGTTCATTAATGCTTTACTTAACTTGGCTAATAATATCAACTCATAATTGTACTTGACTTTTCTTTCCATAAAAAATGCCCCAAATAGTGTCTAACTTTTTGGGGGCAGTGCAATTAGAATGCTGCTTTTTTATTTCATATATTCGCTAAGCAGTCAAAAGTACTATACAGTTATGCGATTCTACATCAACAATGAACATTTGCAACAACAGATTGAGTATCCGTCCAGATATGAGACAGCGAATTTGTTTAAGAGCACTATTGTTGTTTTTAGTACCCTTTTGCTGTTTCTTTTGTTGTTTACCCCTTTTGGAGTGTATGAGCCGGAGCACAAAATGAACTATTTTTTTATCTGTGCCTTGCATGCCTTTTCACCTGCGCTGCTTTTTTATTTGTACTTCTCCACTTTGAATTATTTTAGAAGAAAAAAACAGCTGTTAGCTAATTGGAGTTTGCTTAGGGAATATCTGCACATGAGTCTTTTTTTAATTTTGGCGGGTATAGCGAGTTTTTTAATGCGTGATTTGATTTACAACAATGCCTATAATTGGTCGCTACGCTATTTATGGGAAGAAATTCGAAATTGTTTTGTCGCGGGAATCTTCTTTTATTTTTTTCTCAGAGTCGTTAGTTTCTATTTTCAGACCAAGCAAGGTTCACCATTTGTGCTCCAATTTCAACCACTCAAAAGTGAAGAAGGCGAAAAAGTTGTTTCCTCTCCGCTTTTTATTACGACACAGGTAAAACAGGATGATTTTAGTTTAAATATAGACGATTTATTGTTTGTAAAAGCAGATGGGAATTATATCGAATTAACAAAATCAGCCAAAAACAAAATCGAAACAGAGTTGAAAAGGATTTCCCTTAGTCAATTCGAAACGCAAATTTCAGCTTATCCACATTTCTTTAGATGCCATAGAACGTATTTAATAAACATGTTCAAGGTTGAAAAAGTCACCGGAAATTCGCAGGGATATCTATTATCATTTATAGGCACCGAAGAAAAAATCCCCGTTTCCAGAAAACAGTTAGACAATTTTAATAACTGTTATCAACAGCTCAGAAAGCCAAATATAGCTTAAGGTTGTTGCTCGTCACAAAAGCTTGTTGCTGATAACATGGCATGTATAGAAGCCTTTATCTTGTTGTACGTTTGCCTTAGTCAACCGATTGTCGGTTGTGTAAAGTAATTTTAGAACAAGTCATCATGTCATTAGAAATCCCGAAATCCGGTCAGTCAGATCAATTAGTATATATTGACAATATTAAAACCATATTGACGATATTAGTTATTCTTCATCATACCGTTATTGCCTACGGAGGACCGGGTGGCTGGTATTGGGTGCAGAAAACAAGCTGTTTTGGAGCACTCATCCCAATGACAATGTTTGTGAGCATAAATCAGTCCTTTTTCATGGGCTTTTTCTTTTTGTTGGCGGCTTATTTTACCGGTTCGTCTTATTCTAAAAAAGGAGCCTTCCATTTTATCATGGATCGTTTGGTCAGATTAGGGATTCCGTTGTTGTTTTACTCCTTTGTACTTTCTCCATTATTAAGTTATTTGGTTTATTATTTTGCAAAAGGACAACATATAACCATTTTTCAATATCTGTCAGGATACGACAGTTGGATTGATTTTGGAGTAATGTGGTTCGTTGCTGCATTGCTATTATTTAGTTTGATTTATGTATTTCTGCAAAGCATCTTTAAAATCGATTTTAAGAAATCAGTACCGGTACCGGGAGCATTTCAAATTGTAGTATTTGCAGTTGCATTGGGAATAATCAGTTTTATCGTGAGAATTGTATTTCCGGTCGGATGGGTGCTGGAGCCTGTTGGTTTTCAATTAGGTCATTTCACACAATATATTGCTTTGTTTAGCATGGGAATTATTGCAGCCAGAAACAATTGGTTTGCACAACTTTCGGACTTGACTCAAAGGCGACTGATGAAATCAATTGTATTAGCTTTACTGTTTTTTCCTGTATTTTTTCTTATCCGCGCAAAAGTAAACATGCCCATATCATGGTACTCAGGCGGATTTCATTGGCAGTCGTTGTTATATGCCATTTGGGAGCAATGGATCGGAATTTCTATACTGACGGTATTTTTGATCAAAGGAAGAACAAAATGGAACACCGGATCGGCAGTACTACGTAAATTGGCACGACTTAATTTTGTTGTATACATTTTTCACCCGCTCGTAATTGTAGGTTTGACGCTGGCTATAAGAAATTGGGAGGTTGATCCTGCCTTAAAATTACTTTTAGTAGCTCCAATAGTTCTTGGAGCAAGTTACGGCCTCGGAGGACTTATTTTACGAATCCCCGGTGTGAAGAAGGTACTTTGATTGTCGTTTTTAGAACTGTCTTGGTTTTTAGTCGCAGTTTTCAGTCACAGTTTTCAGTCACAGTTTTCAGTCACAGTTTTCAGTCACAGTTTTCAGTCACAGTTTTTAGTCTCAGTTTTCAGTCACAGTTTACAGTTTACATTTTTACAGTTATACTTCCCGGTTTCAGCCTGCGACTGAAAACTGCGACTGCGACTAAAAAAAACTACTTCTTAGAAAACAAATTCTCCACCACCCACGCAGGGCCAATCATTAAAAACTGAAGATCTTTGAGAAAAGAAGGCTTTTTACCTTCGATATTGTGTCCGTAGAATTGTCCGACCCAGGCGATTGCAAACACGCCTATGGAGAACAACCATAGCGGTAAAACTTGTCCGATATAATAATTTACGATCAGACAAAGCGCTGAAAGAATAGCAATTTTAAACGCCATTGCAACCGATAGCCGAATATAGAAGAGCAGTACAAAAATCAATACGACAACCGCCCAATTTTCTACAATAGGAGCATTGAGTTGTAGGGTACTGGCAATAAAACCGCTTGGAATACTCATTAATAAACCCACAATCGAAAAGTAGATTGCCGGAACACAGACGTAATGGATCGCTTTGTTTTTTGGATTTTGATGACTTACGGCATATTCTTCAAACCATTGCTCTAATGTTCTCATACTTTTGAATTTAGGTATATAACAAATCTATTAAATAATATTTGTTTTTTTATAATTTAAAATAGGAATAATGAGTTCTAAGTGTCTCAAAAATAATAATCTGCAAAACGTAAAAAAGTAATTTGAAGGCCATTGGAAATTGTGAATATCTATTTTTTAAATTGTCGATTTTTATGCCCTTTAAAATCTATCTTTGGCATCCTTAAAAACAGAAGAAATGAGCGCAATTTGGTACGAATGCAAAGTAAAATATAGAAAAACCGATGAGACCGGAGGACAAAAAGTTACTTCAGAACCTTATTTGGTAGATGCGGTATCTTATACAGAAGCAGAAAGCAGAATCAATGAAGAAATGGCTGCTTACGTTAGTGAAGAATTTAAAATCACGAATATAAAAGTGGCAAATTTTGCCGAGATACACCCATTTGAAAACGCCGATCGTTGGTTCAAATCAAAAGTTACCCTAATGGCTTATGATGAAGAAAGCGGTAAAGAGAGAAAAACCAATATGTATCTTTTGGTACAGGCCAATGATGTAAAAGAAGCTTACGATAATACGATAACGGTAATGAAAAACACGATGGGAGATTATACGATTCCTGCGATTTCAGAATCTCCGATTATGGACGTTTTCCCGTACTTCAGTGGTGAAGAAGGAGAATTAGCGCAATTGGAAAGATTCAATACCTTAAAAGCTTCAAAACCTGCATTGGTTGCCGTTGGTGACATGGGAGAGACTGTAGATGACCTTATGGAGGTTTAAAATCAAGAACTTTCAAAATTATACAATTAAAAAGAGAACAATTTTGTTCTCTTTTTTTTGTTTCAAGTCTTTGTGTGTAATTATTTTTAACACATAGAGACATAGCTTTCGAAACTCAAAAACAGGCATTTCACTTATTTAAAAAACAGAAAGTCTGCATCTATGTAAAAAAACGATTTTCTTTTTATAGTCTTTTAAAAAAATAGAATCTATGTGTCTATGTGTTTAAAAAAAAAATTAGGTGCAATTCAATCCTGAGGTTGTTTCCTGATTATATTCAAAAACACTATCCCATAATTTATCAATTTTTACAAGTGCATTATCGAGTCCGATAACTTCCCATTTGCCGTTGGTTTCTATACCAAGACCAATATTTTGTAATTTTTCTAAAGCATCTTTTACATCAAAATCCAGGTCAGTGTGGAGTTCTGTCAGAAACCAGGATTCAATTTGAGCATCGAGTTCATCTTCGGTAAGCGGAGTAGGGCTTCTGTATAAAAAAGCATAGGCCAATATCGTTTCTTTAAGCACTTCTTCTTCCGAAGAGTTTAAGAGTGAGTAAAAAGCACCACTGTTGTTTCCGAGATTCTTAAAGTAAAGACTGTCGGATAACATTTTTCCGTATTTGATTTTTTTATTGATAAAGTTGCTGTACTGACGGAACAAGTAAGCACACAATATTCCCAGTGCAATTAATCCCTGATTTAAGGAAGCTTTACTGTTTAGCAAATCTATTGTTTCGCCCGATTGATACGCAGCGTACATACCAATCAATGCCGGAATTACCGTTGTGCTCAGTAAAGAAATACCACCTCCGATTCCCGGTACCCAAAAGAATAATTTATCCCGGGTTGACATTCTCGGAATCGCGTTTGGAAATATCGTTTCGAGATCGTTTTTAGGAACACGCTTAAAGATTTTTAACCCGATAGAACCCGGGTCAACAGGCATTTTTCCTAGCTTGACTTTTTTCTCTTTCAGATAATCGGCTTCGTTGTAATTCAGATAAACCATCACGCGATCGTAGTATTCTACTTCTATTTCCTTTTTCCAGAAAACAAATTTAGATACTTTTTCTGTCGCTTTATGATGGCCGCGAACATACAATTCGTAGTCTTTAAAAGCATTAAAATCGATAGAAAGATTTAAACCAATTAAGTCAGATTCTTTAAAGGCTCTGTCTAAAGTTTCCTGATCTATACGAGTGTAATTGCCGTGGGCTAAAACCTTATGAAGCGTTTCTTTAAAAATCAAAAAATCACTTTTACCAACAAAAGCTTCACGCTCTTTCGGACTCAAATCGGGGTCGAATAAAGCGTAGTTCTGTTTTAGATTGCGGTTTAGGTTAAAGGCTTCGTAATGATAGTAATGTTCAACAATGTCAAACAATTTTTTAAAAGCATCACTTTTTTGTGGGTCTTCAGCAAAAACACTTATTTGTTGCTCGAGTAAGAATTCCTTGTTGAAAGGAATATAATGTTCTCGTGTCATATTCGATTTGGAACTTTAATTTTTGGTGGGGCTTCTTTTTTTAAGTGGCAAAGAGGCAAAGGTACAAAGGTTTGGACTGTTTTGATTGTGGAATTTTGGGGTCAAAATTCCATTTCTCAGAAGAATGAGAAGACTACGGAAAATTAGAATTACAAATTTGCGTTATCCGGTTTTTCTAAGTGTTTGGAAATAGCGTCTGTATTAATGATTCTGAAACGTCCCGGGTATTTTCCCCAGATGTGTTTTTTATTGCCATAGTAGTCCATATATTCTTCGCAAACAAAAACAGCATGTGCTGTAGACCATGCTACTACACCACAATATTCATTTCCTGTTAATCGTTTTAACGGCAGTACTTGTTTGTCTTTTTCGAATCCTAAATATTTATAAATAGTTGGCGTATATACTTCACCATCTTCCAAATCCTCTAATGCTTTGTCAAAAGTTGATTCTCTGTCAATAATTTGTTTGTATTTTGCCATTACAGCATAGGCCAATACGGCGTAGTCTTTTATTTTGGTGTTTTCTTCATTCTCTTTAATAAACACAAAACCGGCAGAAAAGCTTGCTTTATCAAGTTCCTCGTTTTTTAAAGTAAAAGAAGCATTGTTTTTTAATGTTATTTTATACCCGTTATCGTTTACTTTTTCAGTTACAAAAAGATTGTCCAGCCCATAAACATTTAAAGAAGCTTTAATAAAAGCAATCGAGGAACAGTTGGTACGTTCACCCTGTTTAAAGCTGTCGAATATTTGATCGGAATTCAATTGTGCGTAAGAATTTGAACAAAGAAGCATTAAGAATAAAAATGTTGAGGTGATGGCTTTCATTGTCTTTAGATTTTAAAATTGCTTCCTAAGCAATTTTGATAATCTTGCAAAGCTAAAAAATTCAACCAATAGTTGTTGTTTTTACGACGTAACTTTTTCTCAAAAAATGAACAATTATCCTATTCGATAATTTCGTCAGGAATCCATCCTTCTGTATTGGTTTTTACATTTCTGGACCATGTCCACCCATTTAAAGATTTGATTTTTTCGATGTCATCCCCTTTTTCAACATCTAATTCTTTGGCGGAATAATATTCTAAAACTTTACCGGTTCTTTTATCGCTCGAAATTTCAAGTATTTGCAGCGGTATCCAGCCTTTATTGGTTTTGCTTTCTGCCCAGATCCAACCCTTCCATTTTTCTTCTTTTTCCTCTTCTCCAAGATGTACAATTTCGGCTACATGCAAAACAATAGGATCTTTATATTGGGTTTTATATGTTTCGAGAATCTTAAAAGTTTCCATGGGAGTACCGGTTTAATTTTAATTGTCTAAGTTTTTCAAAAATACCAATATTTTTTATGTAGGATTCGACTATTGAAGTTTTATGTTCTGAAATTAATTTATCTGCTGTTACCAAATCCAAATACAAGGCCTAAGGCAGCTATCAGGTTACCGTCTTTAGAAGTCGTTCCGTCATAATTGCGTCCAAAAGAGAATGTTAATTTCTGATTCTTTAAAATGGCATAATCGGCATTTGCCATAAGCCTCCAGGAAGAGTTAGTGGTGTTTTTAGACAAGGCACTTCGGTAAATGGCCTCTATACTGCAATTAAATTTAGATTGTGATTTTCCTATAATGTACCTGACTCCGGTATCAATAGTAGAGACATTGTTCATTTCGTTTACCTGATTGTCTAAGGCAAAGATTTTATCCGGATTATATAAATATCGTACTAAGCCTAATAGGGAACCCGATTTTTCCCAAGTATAACCAAAAGTGGTCCATATTCCCGAATTGTAAACTTTTGAATTGTTGAAGTTTTTATTTCTGAATTCGGCACTGATACCGCCCGCAATATCCCACGTAAAATTGACTCTGGCCAGCTGGAATTGACTTGCCAGTTGCTTTATCTTGGTATTGATTCTTTCAAATTTGTTTAAATCGCTATCACCATTCTTTGTTTTTGAACTTATATTGTCATCCAATAAAATTTGTATTTTCAAGGAGATGATGGAGTCTAATTTATCTGCTTTTTTATATAATAATTCAACAAGCTTGGTATTGTCGTCTGATGTATCATTAGTATCAATTCCTATAAAAATAGCTTTTCGTACTTTTTTCAGACTATCAATTTCGAGCGGAAGGTTTTCATACACCTCCATTTGATTATCTTTCATCAATTTTAACTTTTCCTGCTGCAATAAAGCAATTGCTGTTAATTGATTTTTAGTTTTGCTGTCATACTCACCTCTGTAAATAGAAAACCGGAAACCAAAAGCAGCATAGGTGCTTGCAGGGTCAAAATTATTCGATATGGAGTCTGTATTTTTAACAGCAAAAGAGAGGACTAAAGTCTGCTTTACTACTTTTTCGCCAGAGGAATTACTCAGGCCTTTGGTACTGATATCACCCGGATTGTCTTTTTTAAACAACCAAAACGGAGCAATATCGATAGCATAATTGGAGGGCAATTGCGAAAAGGAATTTGTTGCTGTTTGCAAGGAGGTCATAAAAGCAGAGACATCCGTTGGTTTGTCGATGTCGCTTTGCGAAAAACCTAATAGGTTGGAAGCGGGAGAAATTGGAGCTTTTAATAAATCAAATTCCTCACTATTATCTTTTTCCTGGGCTATAAGTACGAGGTTTGTAAAGAGAAAGAAAACTAAAATAAATCGGGTAGCTATTTTTTTCATAATCACAACTTTGTAGAGTCAGTAAAATCAATATAACAATAGTAATCTGCAGATTCTCCTTCTTTGTCGACCATTTTGTATAGGGGATAGGTTCTGGTTATGAAACCGCCGGATAATTTTACAGTTAATGAAGTTATATTGGTTTCTTTAGAGGTATCGGTTATGACAGCTTGTATTTTAAGATTTTTTCCATGCAGTAATTTATTTTCCTTAATGGCTGTTTTAGGCAAATTACCGCTATGGGCCGTTTCAGAGGGATTGCTATTAGGGTCAGGAACAATGACTTCATCGTTTAGCGATACAATCAAAGAAGAGGTCTGACCCTGATCACCAATTACTATTTCTACTGAAACCATTCGATTGGAATCATTAATTAAATAAAGGGTGTCTAATGTAGTTTTGGTTATCATAGCGGTGGCAGTTAAAATTATTTTGTAGTAAAAGTAAGCTTAAATTAAAGATATTGATGAGGTGTTATTATCTTTTTTTAACAAATTATAAAACGAAAAAAAAGCTCAACTGTTTAAAGTTGAGCTTTTGTGTATTTTTGAGGAACAGATTGTTACTTAAAAAAACTATTCAATAAAATCTGATACTTCCTTCCCACAGGAATAATTTCGTTCGTATTCATGGTTAGGTTTTTGAACGTAACCGCTTTAATTTTATTAACGTTTACGATATAAGAACGATGTACCTGAAGAAAGTCAGTACTGTCAATTTCTGAGGTGATACTGGCGAGTGAGCCGTAAATAAGCAGTGGTAAGTTGAGTTTAGCGCTATACAGTTTCATGTAATTTCCCAAACTTTCGATGTATAAAATATCACTGATTACAACATCGATCATTTGGCCATTTACGCGTAGGGAAAGCACTTTTTTGTTGGTAGTATCGTCCTTTTTTAGGCTTTTTCCGGAATAATACGTTCTTGCTTTTTCGATAGCTTTAGAGAATTTTTCAAATGAAATGGGTTTCAACAGATAATCAATTGCATCATTTTGATAGGCAGAAAGCGCAAAATCAGAATAGGCCGTTGTGACAATGGTAAGGGGTCTTTTGGGTTGTATTTCCATAAGTTCAACACCCGAAAGAAGCGGCATATTAATGTCCAGAAAAATAATATCATAGCTGTTTTCGTTGAGCATTTTTAGTGCCTCCATACCACTAAAAGCGCTTCCGGAATGCTCCAGATCGTCAAATTTAGAAATATGCGATGCCAATGCCTTATGTGCGGGCGATTCGTCATCAATAATCAGACAGCGGTAGGTAAGTGCCATAGGTTTAGTGTTACGCTAAAGATGTTTGCTTCTTTTTTACAGGTTAACTCGTGTTTTAAACCGTATACTTCAAGACGTCGTTTTAAGTTTTCAATTCCGATTCCTGTGCTCGAAAGTCGGGAACCGGTTTCGGGATAATTATTCTTTAAAGTGAAAAACAAATTCTGCTGATCTACCTTTAAATCTATTGTAATAAAAGGTTCGGTTGTTTCAGCAGAGAATTTTACAGCATTTTCTACCAGCGGCAAGAAGAACAAAGGCGGAATTTCGATGTTGTCAAATGAGCCTTCATAATTTTGGGTAATGCCCAGCCTTTCGTTCCGGAACGTATAGTATTCGATATATTTTTTAATGAAATCTATTTCTTCGGCTACAAAGACAAAATCTTTTTTGGTCGCTTCAATCTGATACCGCAGTAAATCAGAAAGGTTTAGAATTCTGTCGGGAAGTTTCTCGGGTTCAGACAAGGATTCGCCATATAAATTATTCATGGCATTCAATAAAAAATGCGGATTCAGCTGCTGTTTTAAAAACGAAAGCTCTGATTTGAAATTAATAATGTCTTTATTGGTCTGAGATACTTTTTTCATAATAATCATATGAAGAAAGTAAAAAGCAATCCCGTTTATCATAAGCGATACAATCGACAGCGTTCTAGATTTTTCTAATCCGACCAATGGAAAATACCAGTTCATAAAATAATAAAAAGCAGTCCAATAGATGAAAAGAAGGAAGAAGAAAGTCTTTATTTTTTTTTGAAACAAAAAGGGTCTGATGATACAAAGATTAAAAAAGGTAATCCAGATAATACAAGGAAAAAAGCCTAAAGCAATTTTAGTAGTAATGAAGGATAAATCCTGTCCGGTGAATTTTGTTTCATCGTAAACACAGATAAAAATAAGCCCAAACAAAATGATATTCAGGATGAGGTTTCTAAGAAAAAAGTTCTGGTAAATTTTGAGAATCGTCATAAGGACAAAATTAGGGCAATATTATAATTTACAATAGCGTGGAGAATAAAAATTATACGAACGCCATTGGTGTAAATTTTGACGCCATTGGTGTAATTATGCTGTTATAATAAGCACTTCTCATTTACATTTGCTTTGGTTTTTGATCATTGTAAAAAAACAATTTGGAACCGAATCGGAGTCTGAAGGTTTTTTCTTAACTTTAAGCACCTCAAATTTAAAAGGTGTTTTTAAGTTCAATCAGCTGGAGTTTTAATCCGGTGTTACTTAGGAATATCGAGTTACACCTCAGGCAATCGTTTTTTTGAAAAACGTTAAAGTCAGAAATGACAGCAGAAGGTGAGCAAACCAACCGAATGGTTACGATCAGAAAGAAAATATCCGGACTTAGATATAGGTTTGGTATATCGGACTGTCTTTTTTAGACAAAATTAAAAATTCTAGTTTTTTTATTATTTAAAAATAGCGTTATGGTTGTTGAGGTTTTTAAAACAAATGTTCAGAAAGAATCAGACAAAAATTATATAATTGCAGTGATCCAGACCCAGTTTCCTGATTATAAAATCAATTTTGATCTGGAGGACTGTGACAAAATTCTAAGAGTGGAAGGTATCGAATTAGAGCCCAAAAACATAATAGATTATGTAAACTGTCTGGGGTATATTTGTGTACCGTTAGAGTAATTAAGTTTTATACTTTCCATTATTAAATCCGTTTTTAAAAGAACCGGTACATCGAAATACGAGTTTTTCAGGCTTTTCTCAGGATTGAAAGAGTTTCTTCTGTTTCTGCGCATAATTTTTTAAATTTGTGCTCTTATGAAAAAAGCATATTCCCTCTTTGACTTTTCACAAAAGGTTAATTATAAAAATGAAATTTTAGCAGGTTTAACGGTAGCAATGACGATGATTCCCGAATCATTATCTTTTGCAATTCTTGCCGGATTTCCTCCTTTGGCCGGTTTGTACGCAGCTTTTATTGCAGGTTTGGTGACCGCTGTTTTTGGAGGCAGACCCGGGATGATTTCGGGTGGTGCAGGAGCAACGGTGATTGTTTTGATCGCCTTGATGAGATCACACGGAATAGAATATGTTTTTGCAGCCGTCGCACTGGGAGGAGTAGTACAAATTGCTATTGGACTTTTTAAATTTGGAAAGTTCATCAGACTGGTTCCGCAACCTGTGATGTTTGGTTTTGTGAATGGTCTTGCGGTTGTTATTTTTATGTCACAGCTAGAACAATTTAAAACCATTGTAAACGGGCAAACAACCTGGCTTCAGGGAACTTCTTTGTATGTAATGGCAGGACTGACGGTACTTACAGTGGGTATAGTATTGCTTTTTTCTAAAATTACCAAAGCTGTTCCGGCATCTTTGGTCGCGATATTGGTAGTTTTTGTTCTTGTTTTAGTGTTTAATATTGAGACTAAAACAGTTCAGGATATTGCTTCGGTTCAGGGAGGATTTCCTCCGTTTCATATTCCAAATATTCCACTTTCTTTTGAAACTTTTAAAGTGATATTTCCGTACGCCGTAATCGTGGCAGCGGTAGGTTTAACAGAAGGTTTGCTAACGCTTAATCTAGTGGACGAAATCACCGGAACACGTGGTAACAGCAATCGGGAATGTATTGCACAAGGGAGTTCTAATATACTGAATGGTTTCTTTTTCGGAATGGGAGGATGCCCGATGATTGCGCAAACTTTGGTAAATCTTTCGGCAGGTTCCAGAGCCAGACTTTCGGGAATTATTGCTTCATTAACCATTTTAGTAATCATACTTTTTGGTGCTCCCGTAATCGGGAAATTGCCAATGGCCGCTTTGGTGGGAGTTATGATGATGGTAGCAATTACGACATTTGAGTGGTCCAGTTTGAGGATTATAAATAAGATGCCAAAACACGATATTTTCGTTGGAATTCTGGTCGCAGTAATTACTATTTTACTACACAATCTGGCCTTAGCGGTTTTGATTGGTGTAATTGTTTCTGCACTAGTTTTTGCCTGGGAAAGCGCTAAAAGAATCCGCGCCAGACATTTTATGGATGCTGATGGTGTGAAACATTATGAAATTTACGGTCCTTTGTTCTTTGGCTCAATAGCCACTTTTATGGAGAAATTCGATATACAAAATGACCCTAATCGAGTGATTATTGATTTTAAAGAAAGCCGTATCGCGGATATGTCTGCGATTGAGGCTGTAAATAATCTGACCAGAAAATACAACGAATTAGGTAAAGTAATCGAGTTAAAACATTTAAGTGAGGATTGCAGAATATTACTTAAAAATGCAGCTGCCGTGATTAAGGTAAATGTAATTGAAGATCCAATTTATAAGGTGGTGAGCTAATTGCTTTTTTTTAAAGAGACACCAATTTGCACTAATCTGTGCGCAATAATTTTAAAAAAAAATCGCGATAATTCGTGTAATTTGTGGCAAGAAACAGATTAAAATTTCTTCTCAAAGGTTTTAAGAACATAAAATAATAAGATTAAAATATGTAGTTGTTTCGATTGTACGAAAAGAAAAACGCCAAATAGAATTTTCTATTTGGCGTTTTATAAGGTAAGAAGTTAAGAACGATTACATCATTCCCGGCATACCGCCACCCATTGGCATTCCGCCAGCGTTTTCTTCTTTAATATCAATTAAGGCACATTCTGTAGTTAAGATCATTCCTGAAACAGATGCAGCGTTTTCAAGTGCTACACGAGTTACTTTTTTAGGATCGATAATTCCTGCTTTTAACATGTCTACATACTCATCTGTTTTAGCGTTGTATCCAAAATCACCTGAACCTTCACCAACTTTAGCTACTACTACAGAACCTTCAAGACCTGCATTTTCAACGATAGTTCTAAGTGGAGATTCAATAGCGCGAGATACAATCTGAATTCCTGTAGCCTCGTCAGCATTATCTGCTTTTAAGTCAGCCAAAGCCGCTTTAGCTCTTAATAAGGCAACACCACCACCGGCAACGATTCCTTCTTCAACAGCAGCGCGAGTAGCGTGTAAAGCATCGTCAACTCTGTCTTTTTTCTCTTTCATTTCTACTTCAGAAGCAGCTCCAACATAAAGAACAGCAACACCACCGGCTAATTTAGCCAAACGCTCTTGCAATTTTTCTTTGTCATAATCAGAGGTTGTAGTTTCCATCTGACCTTTAATTTGGTTCACACGGTTTTTGATGATATCCGCTTCACCTGCACCACTTACAATTGTAGTGTTGTCTTTATCGATAGAAACTCTTTTTGCAGTTCCTAACATTTCGATAGTAGTGTTTTCAAGGGTATATCCTCTTTCTTCAGAAATTACAGTACCACCAGTTAAGATAGCGATGTCTTCTAACATTGCTTTTCTTCTGTCTCCAAAACCTGGCGCTTTTACAGCAGCAATTTTTAAAGCTCCACGTAATTTGTTTACTACCAAAGTAGACAAAGCCTCTCCGTCAACATCCTCAGCAATAATCAATAATGGTTTTCCTGATTGAGCAACCGGCTCTAAAACCGGTAGTAATTCTTTTAAAGAAGATACTTTTTTATCGTATAATAAGATGTATGGAGAATCTAATTCAACTTCCATTTTCTCTGGATTTGTAACAAAATATGGAGAAAGGTATCCTCTGTCAAATTGCATTCCTTCCACAACGTCAACATAAGTATCTGTTCCTTTAGCTTCTTCAACAGTAATTACTCCTTCTTTACCTACTTTAGCGAAAGCAGTAGCGATCAAATCACCAATAACTTCGTCATTGTTTGCAGAGATAGAAGCAATTTGTTTGATTTTATCAGAATCACTTCCAACTACTTTAGCTTGTTTCGCTAAGTCCGCAACGATAGCTTCAACTGCTTTATCGATACCACGTTTCAAGTCCATTGGATTGGCACCTGCAGCAACGTTTTTCAAACCTTCTTTTACGATAGCCTGAGCTAAAACAGTAGCCGTTGTAGTTCCGTCTCCTGCTAAATCATTGGTTTTAGAAGCAACTTCTTTAACCATTTGTGCGCCCATATTTTCTAATGGGTCTTTTAATTCGATTTCTTTTGCAACAGAAACACCGTCTTTAGTAACCGTTGGTCCACCAAATGATTTCCCGATAATTACGTTACGACCTTTAGGTCCTAAAGTTACTTTTACAGCATTTGCCAATGCATCAACACCACGTTTTAATCCGTCACGTGCTTCAATATCAAATTTTATATCTTTTGCCATTTTTTGTTTTTTGTTTAAAGTTTGAGTTGTTTCAAGTTACCGCAGTACTTCACTCTTACTATTTATTACTTACTTTTATTTTTAGATTATCGCAAGAATATCTTCTTCACGCATGATTAAATAATCAGTGCCTTCTAGTTTTAATTCTGTTCCGGCATATTTACCATAAAGAACAGTGTCACCAACTTTTACAGTCATAGTGTGATCTTTAGATCCGTTTCCAACTGCAACTACAGTACCTTTTTGTGGTTTCTCTTTGGCAGTATCTGGAATAAAGATTCCTGAAGCAGTTTTAGTTTCAGCTGCAACAGGCTCGATAAGTACGCGGTCAGAAAGCGGTTTAATATTTAAAGCCATAATTTTATTTATATTTAGGTTATACTTTTTAATGTTCAAAAACTTTCAGAAATTATGCCATGCTTCAAAAACTGACATTATTTCCTAAAAAAAATGCCAGCTTTGACAGGCTGGCATTTCAATTTTATATCAAAATTATTATTTTGTTGCAGGAGCTGCCGGAGCAGGAGTTTGTTGAGCCGGAGCAGCTGGTGTTTTGGCAGCAGGAGCTTCCGTTTTCTCAATAAGTTTAGAGTCAGTATCACTTAATGATCCTGTAAAGCTTAAGCTTGAAAGTAAAATTAAAGCAATTAAGATAGTAGCTAACGTCCAAGTACTTTTATCTAAAAAGTCTGTCGTTTTTTGTACTCCACCTAGCATTTGAGTCCCACTAATTGTAGAAGACAATCCGCCTCCTTTAGGATTCTGTACCATAATTACTACGATCAATAGAAAGCAAACTATTGTGATTAAAACTAAAAAAATTGAAAATGTGCTCATTGTTTAATTGTTATTGTTATTTTGTTGTAAAATCTTTATATCCGATATGCGGTCTGCAAAGAAACTAATTTTTTCTGGATATTTCAAAATTAATATTTCATATGCTTGGATTGCTTTTGTATATTTCTTTTGTTCCAAATAGACTCTGGCTAAAGTCTCTGTCATCAGGTATGGATTCTCTTCCTTATTGATGTCAAATTGAGTAGTGGTAGTGGCTGCTACGGACTTGACCGGTGCGATTTTCGGATTTGTTTCGATAAATTTATCAATTAATTCCGCTTTTTTCTTTTTCTCGTCCTCTATTGTTTCTGTTTCTTCAATTGGAACAATAGTTTCAACAACAGGTTCAGGAGCCTTCTCAACTTCGCTTACGGGTTCTGTATTTTCTTGTGGACCTTCACTAGTTCGGTCAATTGGTTCTGTTCTGGATAGTTGCAGCCATTCCTGAAAGGAATGTTTTTCGTTAACAGAAAAATCCAACGGTTTTCCGATTTCCAGATTTTCTTCCGCAATTTTTACGGTTTCTCGAGCTTCTGTTTCTTCTGATTCTTCCGTAATTACTACCTCTTCAAAAACAACGGTTGTGGCTTCTTTTAAAGAAATAAAGTCAGATTCCGCAATAGGTTCAACACGAACGTCTGGAATTGTTACCGTTTCTTCAGCAACAATTGAAGGCTCTTCCGGTGTAGAAGTTACAACAGGTTGTTCTTCTGTTTGTATTGGTTCTTCAATTACAGTAAGTATTTCTTCTTCTACAGGAACAGCAACAGGTTGTTCTGTGGCAGAAGGTATAATTTGTTCTTGGGTCTCTTCCTTTATATAGGTTGGAACAGTTTGTTCGTCTGTTTTTACCAATTCTTCAAAAACAACTTCGGTTTCTTCTTTTGCAGGAGTTAAAGGTTGCTCAATAACAATTGCTGCAGGCTGTTCTTCGGTTTTTATCAGTTCTTCAAAAATGACCTCCGGTTCTATTTTTATTGGAATAATAACAGGCTGTTCAATAACAGGTTGCTCTTCTGTTTTTACCGACTCTTCAAAAACAACAGTTGTGGCCTGTCTTATTGAAGTCAGTATAGATTGTTCGATTGGGTCGATTCGAATTTCCGGAACTTTTTGGATTTCGGGTAAAACAATTTCACTTTCAAAAACAGTAATGTTTAAAAGATCCAGCAGTTTTTGATCGTAATAGTCATTTTGAATGGATACAAAATTCTCAGAAGTAATAAAGTCAAATAATACAGAACGATCTGTAGTATGAGCTGCAGTAACCTTTAGAGCATAATTATACTTAAAACTATTCTGATCATAAAGTCCTTTTAATCGTAATGCTCTTGCACTTTGAAAATACGGAAATTCATTCAGAACATTGCCTAATCCCTCCGTTTGCTTTTCGGTAATAGCATCGGGTTTGTTTATTAGGTATGTATAATCAGTTACGTTCATTTCTTTTTGTTTAATCGTCGAATTGTTTATTTGTTTAATCGGGAAGGTTACTGTTACATCATTTTAATGAATAAGAGATGTAACGGTTAAACCAAAACTACCATTTTGCCAAGGATTCATTAAAAATATCCTGGGTAATTCTGTCGTAAATCTCTTTAATAGCAGAATTTAAAGTAGAACCTACCAATTGCTCTGTTCCCGGATAATCTTTGTAGAATTCAAATGTTCTTTCAAAATCATCCGCTTCCTTTTTTCTATTGGTGAATCGAACATTAATACGAATCGTCAAACGGTTTTGAGCCGCTTGTTGGTCGGCGGTTGCTGTCATTGGAGTAGTTCTGTAATCTACAATTTCTCCTTCATAAACCAAATCCCCGCCAGTACTGACTAAGTTTAGATTGGTTTGATTTTGAATTAAATCCTGTAAAGCCAAAGTAAAATCTCTGTCTATTCCCGGCTCAATCAGAGCAGCATTATTCTGGAAGAAGTTAACTTGAAACGTTTTGCCTTCAATTTGTCCTGTTCCTGTGAAATTGTAAACATTGCAACCACTTAATAAAAAGAGGCTGATTAGAGCTAAGAGAGAATATATTTTTTTCATAATAATTTTTGAAAAATTCCAATTTTTTGAAATTCCAAATTCCAATTTTGGGCAAGGACCGTTTTTGGAATTGTGAGTTTTCAATTTTTTTTCAAATATACCAATTTGGAATTTGGAATTTATTTTTTGGAATTTAGTTTTTTATCTACAAGTCGAATTGTTTGATTTTTCGGTATAAAGTTCGTTCTGAGATACCTAGTTCATCAGCGGCAGCTTTACGTTTTCCTTTGTTTTTCTCTAATGACTTTTTGATCATTTCGATTTCTTTTTGTTCCAGACGTAAAATCTCTTCCTCTTCAATTGTTTCGGCATCGAGATAATTGTTGTCATCCTGCATGCGATAATTGTCTTCGCGGGCGGTAGGTGTCATGACAGCTGTTCTTGGTTCTTCTTCAAAATCAATTTCACTTTCATTTTCCTGTGAGCCGTATATTTTCTGAATTAAATTAGGATTGATATCCTGCACTTTTGAACTGCCGTTCTTCATTAATTCTAAAGTGAGCTTTTTCAAATCATTTAAATCACTTTTCATATCAAAAAGGACTTTATACAAAATGTCTCTTTCCGTACTAAAATCACTTTCTTTTTTCTTATCGCTGATTACCGAAGGTAAATTACTTCCTTCCGTAGGTAAATAAGATTGTAAAGTAGATAAGGTAATATCGCGATTGGTTTCTAAAACAGAAATCTGCTCGGCTACATTTCGTAACTGACGAATGTTTCCATTCCATCTGAATTTTTGCAGCAACTGAACAGCATCATCATCTAATTTCAAAGGCGGCATTTTGTACTTATGTGCAAAATCGGCCACGAATTTTCTAAATAATAAATGGATGTCTTCGTTTCTTTCACGCAAAGGCGGCAAGGTTATTTCAACCGTAGTCAGACGATAATACAAATCCTCACGGAATTTTCCTTTTTCGATGGCATTGAACAAATTGACATTGGTTGCCGCAACGATTCTCACATTGGTTTTTTGAACTTGTGAAGATCCTACTTTTATAAACTCTCCATTTTCAAGGACACGGAGTAATCTAACCTGAGTGGTTAGCGGTAATTCACCCACTTCATCGAGAAAAATTGTTCCGCCGTCTGCCACTTCAAAATACCCTTCACGGGTGCTCGTCGCTCCTGTAAAAGCGCCTTTCTCATGACCGAAAAGTTCACTGTCAATAGTTCCTTCCGGAATAGCTCCACAGTTTACGGCAATATACTTACCATGCTTTCTGTGCGAAAGCGAATGAATGATTCGTGGAATATTTTCTTTACCAACACCACTTTCTCCCGTTACCATTACGGAGATATCGGTAGGAGCAACCTGAATTGCTTTTTCAATAGCGCGGTTTAATTTTGGATCATTTCCAATAATTTCAAAACGTTGTTTTATTGCTTGAACGGTCTCCATATATTTTTTGTTTCAAGTTTTTATTTGTTTCAAGTTTTTTTGCAAGACTTAAAACTTAACTTTTTAAACTCTTTTTTATGTCTAACGAATTAAAAAGTTGTTTTAATTCATTGTATTGATTGTCGTTTAAATCTTCTTTAATAATAGGTAAAGCAGAGTTTTTTTGAACATATATTAATAGCCAGGATTTAGTTTCTTTAATTTGATACATTTCATTCCAGAAATTCTCTATTTTAAAAGTTTCACCTTCTTGTATGTAAGAATTTCTGTTAAATGTTATTTTTTGAGTTTCTAAATTTCTTTTGTCCTTTACTAATTTTTTTTTGATGTTTGAAGATAATCTGATATAGGCAAAAAACCAAATAAAAATAATTAAAACCAAAGGTAAAGCATCAAATATGTCCCATTCTATTGCTTTATACGATCCTGTAAATAGCGAAATAATTTTATGTTTTAAAAGAATGACAGGAATAAATAAAATAATCCATTTTAGATAAGGGATGTTGAAAAGTAAGTATTTAGAGACTTTAACTAATTTATCTAGGTTAGGCTTATATTTAATTGTGATTTCTTTTTCCATTCTTACTTCTTGCAACTGGGCTATTTAATTTAAATCATACATCTCAAATTACGGAAATAACCTGAAACTTGAAACCTGAAACAATCTAATTCATCCCAGAATACCCCACAGCTTCTCCTTTAAGAGTTCCGCTGGTGCAGCTTGTGATTTTTACATTGACAAAATCCCCAATTTTATAATTCTCTTTCGGGAAAACTACTGTGATGCTTTGAGAGTTTCTGCCTGAGAATTCTTCTTTTGATTTTTTAGAAACCTTCTCGACTAAAACTTCTACTGTTTGACCGATAAACTCTTCAGAACGGAACCAGGCGTGTTTTTGCTGTAAATCAACAATCTCTTGCAATCTTCGGGCTTTGGTTTCTTCGAGAACATCATCCTCCATTTTTCTTCCTGCCAAAGTTCCGGGACGCTCTGAATACGAATACATATAACCGAAATTATACTTCACATATTCCATTAAACTCATCGTATCCTCGTGATCTTGTTCGGTTTCTGTTGGGAAACCGGCAATCATATCTTGTGAAATCGATGCATTGGGAACAATTGCTCTGATTTTATCAATCAAAGCCATGTATTCTTCACGCGAATGCAGACGATTCATTTCTTTTAGAATTCGGTTACTTCCGGATTGAACCGGTAAGTGAATGTGTTTACAGATATTCGGGTATTTTGCAATAACGTGCAAAATGCTTTCGTGCATATCCTGCGGATTTGAAGTCGAAAAGCGAATACGCATTTTAGGAAAACCAACTGCAACCATTTCAAGCAATTGATCAAAATCTACTGCTGTTGCTTTTTGCATTTCAGACGCATTTACGAAATCTTTTTTTAGACCGCCGCCATACCAAAGGTAACTGTCAACGTTTTGTCCTAAAAGCGTAATTTCTTTAAAGCCTTTGCTCCATAAGTCTTGAATTTCCTGCATGATACTTTGCGGTTCACGGCTGCGCTCACGTCCACGTGTGAAAGGTACCACACAAAACGTACACATATTATCGCAACCACGCGTGATAGAAACCAAAGCGGTGATTCCGTTACTCATTAAACGAACGGGTGAAATATCTCCGTAAGTTTCCTCTTTCGATAAAATTACATTGATAGCGTCACGACCTTCTTCAACTTCTGCCAATAGATTTGGTAAATCTTTATAAGCATCCGGACCAACAACCAGATCGACTATTTTTTCTTCTTCCAAAAACTGACTTTTCAAACGCTCGGCCATACAGCCCAAAACGCCCACTTTCATTTTTGGATTAATTCGTTTTACAGCATTATACTTCTCCAGACGTTTGCGAATCGTTTGTTCGGCTTTGTCTCTGATAGAACAGGTGTTTACTAAAACCAGATCGGCTTCTTCTAAAACTGAAGTGGTGTTATATCCGCCTTGTGATAAAATGGAAGCTACGACTTCACTGTCCGAAAAATTCATCGCACAACCGTAACTCTCTATAAAAAGTTTTTTTGTATTCTCAGGTTTATTTTCTAAAACAAGACTTTCGCCCTGTTTGCTTTCTTCAATAATCTTTTCCATAAGGCACTTTCAGAAGTGAATTTTAATAAGGTGGCAAAGGTACAATTATTTGAATGATTATGACAAGATGTCAGATGAAGATTTAACATTGTTTTGATGCTTTTTTTGAGTTTTAAAAAGCTGTTTCAAGGGCACTATAGATCGCATTATTTTGAATTGCCTCCTGCCTTTGCTGGGAGAGTATGGTTTGATTTAAGAATTTAATGACTTTAGTCAAAATAAGCGCCAGTTTGGTTAAAGCTCAATGTTATTAAGGTAAGAGATTTTTTCACGCAGATTCTGCGGATTTTGTGGTTTTTTTTAATTTCATTCCGCTGAAACCTGCGTGAGACTTTTTTTGCAACCCATAACTTAATGACATTGAGCTAAAGTAGGGGTCGATTCAAAATGATACTTTTGCAAAAATCAATTGGTATAAAATTTTGTAATTCTAGGAAGCAGGAGGCATTATTTTGAATTGCCTCCTGCTTTAGCTGGAGGAGTATAGTTTGATTTAAGAGTTTAATGGCTTTAGCCAAAATAAGCACCAGTTTGGCTAAAGTCCAATGTCATTAAGGTAAGAGATTTTTTCACGCAGATTCTGCGGATTTTGCGGATTTTTTTAATTTCATTCCGCTGAAACCTGCGTGAGACTTTTTTTGACAATCCTTAACTTAATGACTTTGAGCTAAAGCAAGAGGTTATTCAAAATGATACTTTTGCAAACATTCTGATTTTTGCTGGAGATTTATCTCATTTTAATTCAGAAAATGAGATGTAATTTTTTAAATATTAAGAATAAGAAGACTAATGATCTGAATGGACTAATTTAAAATCCCGAATAAGAATGCGGCCAAAGAAGCACCCAAAAGTGGTCCTGCAATGGGAATCCAGGCATAACTCCAATCGCTACTTCCTTTGAAGGGAAGGAGGCTGTGTACAATTCGAGGGCCTAAATCACGAGCCGGATTAATCGCATAACCCGTAGTTCCTCCTAAGGACAGGCCGATGCCCCAAACTAAAAAAGCAACAGGAATCGCACCTGCTGAACCTAATCCTATTTTTGCAGAAGGATCACTGGCTAATGAAATGCTGGGATCGGAAAAATAAAAGATCACAAAGACCAGTACAAAAGTGCCGATTATTTCACTGATAAGATTAGAAAAAGGATTTCTGATTGCGGGACTGGTACTAAAACAAGCCAATTTTGCCCCTTCATCTTCTGTGGCGGCAAAATGATCTTTATGAAATAGCCAGACTAAAAATGCTCCTGCCATTGCGCCAATTAGTTGAGCAATAATATAGGAAGGTACTAATGCCCATGAAAATTTTCCCGCTATGGCCAAACCAACTGTTACGGCAGGATTTAAGTGCGCGCCACTCACCGGACCTGCAACTTGAACGCCTACGAAAACAGCCAAAGCCCAGGCTGTGGTAATAACAATCCATCCTGAATTGTTGCCTTTGGTGTCTTTTAAAACTACGTTTGCTACCACACCGTTTCCTAGTAGTATAAGAAGCATGGTACCTATTATTTCTGCTGTAAATGGGGTCATTTTTGTGTTTTTTGAGGTTGGTAGATTAATCTTCAATCCATTTAGTCGTGCGTCCAACGGCTTTGTTCCAGTTGTGTACGAGTTGGTCTACTTCTGTTTTTGGCATTTCGGGAGAAAAGACTCTGTCAACCGACCATTGTTTTTGTAATTCGTCTACACTTTTCCAATACCCTACGGCTAATCCGGCCAGATAGGCGGCGCCCAGTGCTGTTGTTTCCAAAGTTTTGGGGCGTATTACTTTAAAACCAAATAAATCAGATTGGAATTGCATCATTAGATTGTTGACAACAGCTCCGCCATCGACTCTTAATTCTGTTCCTGCATTTCCCGAGTCCGCTTCCATTGATTTTGCTAAATCATATACCTGATAGGCAATCCCTTCTAAAGTGGCACGTGCTATATGTGCGCTGGTTGTTCCTCTGGTAATACCTAAGATAGCTCCTCTCGCATATTGATCCCAATGCGGGGCACCTAATCCTGTCAGGGCAGGGACAAAATAAACACCGCCATTGTCCGGGACACTTGCCGCCAAGGCTTCGATTTCGTCTGATGAGTTAATCATTTTTGCACCGTCGCGCAGCCATTGTACGGCCGCTCCGCCTACAAAAACACTTCCTTCCAACGCATAAGTTGTTTTGCCGTCTATTTTCCAGGCGATGGTGGTTAAGAGATTGTTTTTAGAATAAACAGGTTTGTCTCCGGTATTCATTAGCATAAAACAACCGGTGCCGTACGTATTTTTCATCATTCCGGGTTCGGTGCACAATTGCCCAAAAAGGGCTGCCTGCTGATCTCCGGCGACACCCGAAATCGGAATTTTTGAGGAAAATAACGTGGTGCTGGTTTCGCCATATATTTCGCTGCTTTGTTTTACTTCGGGCAACATGGCTCTTGGGATGTCAAATAATTCGAGTAATTCGTCATCCCATTCTAAGGTATGAATGTTTAACAATAAGGTTCTGCTTGCATTAGAAACATCGGTCATGAACATTTTGCCTCGCGTTAGTTTCCAAATAAGCCAGGTGTCTACAGTTCCAAAACACAGTTTTCCTTGTTCTGCTTTTTCACGTGCGCCTTCAACATGATCTAAAATCCATTTTAATTTGGTTCCGGAAAAGTAGGCATCCAGTATCAGTCCTGTTTTTTCCTGAATCATATCGGAATGCCCTTTTGCTTTTAATTCATCACAATACTTGGCTGTTCGGCGATCTTGCCAAACAATGGCATTGTACAAGGGTTCGCTGGTTTCTCTGTCCCAGACAATGGTGGTTTCGCGTTGGTTCGTGATTCCAATTGCCGCGATTTCTCTTCCTGAAATTCCTACTTTTGCAATCACTTCGGCTGCAACACTAATTTGGGAAGACCAGATTTCATTTGGATCGTGTTCTACCCACCCCGGTTTTGGGAAAATCTGCTCGTAAGGTTTTTGAGAAATGCTCACAATTTCGCCATCATGATTAAACACGATGGCTCTGGAGGAAGTGGTTCCCTGATCCAATGTTAAGATTAATTTATTTTGCATAATGGTGGGTATGTGGTTAGGTTTGTTTTTCGTGAAAATCGGATAATAAAAATCCGTTGGCAAGATGTTTGAACTCGGCTATTTGTCTTTGAATCCATATTTCGTCATGACCGAGTTCTTTCGCCAGTAATTGCGCTACTTTTTCGCAGCAGCTAATGGCTGCCCGTGCGTCTAAAAATAACAAACGAACTCTTCTCGCTAGTACATCATCTATCGTTCGGGCCATTTCATAGCGAATAGACCAGGCAACTTCTGCCATCGTATAGTCGTAATCCGGATGTAGTTTTTCTTTTAATTCGGGTTCCGTGTTGTGTAATTCTGCTATTTTAGGAATATCAGTTCCATATATATACAAATGATTTGCTCGTGCAGCGGAATCCGTTTTGATATTTCCGTGAATGGAGAGCTGTTCAGTTTTACATTTCTTTTTAGGTAGACGATGTACCGCAATGGCTTTGTCAATAATGTCTTCAGCGATTCTTCTATAGGTGGTCCATTTCCCGCCGGTTATGGTAATTAATCCGGTTTCAGAAACAATGATTTTGTGACTTCTGGATACTTCTTTGGTGCTTTTTCCTTCTTCTTTTGGTGCTGCCAACGGTCTTAGTCCGGCAAAAACAGACAGCACATCGGCACGTGTCGGTTTTTTTGTTAAAAATCGTTGGGCAGTTTCTAGAATGAATTCGATTTCTGCTTCGAGTGCAATGGGTTCGAGGTTGTGTTTTTTAATTAAAGTATCAGTCGTTCCTATTACTATTTTGTTGTGCCAGGGCACCGCAAACAAAACTCTTCCGTCGCTTGTTTTTGGAATCATCAAGGCCTGATCACCCGGTAAAAAGGAACTATCGAAGACCAAATGTATACCCTGACTAGGAACAATATATTTTTTGTATACTTTGTCGTTTAGTTTCATTATCGCATTGGTGAAAACGCCCGTCGCGTTGATGACGGCCTTTCCTTTTATATCGTATTTGATGCCAGTTTCGTGATCAATCGCCTGTACACCTGTTACCTGATTGTGGTCGTCTTTTAAAAGATTGACGACTTTGAAATAATTAAGAAGACAAGCGCCTTCTTCTACTGCAGTTTGTGCAATGTTTATGGCGAGACGGGAATCATCAAATTGGCCGTCTTGATAAACAACGCCGCTTGTTAGGTTTTTTGGTTCTACGGTAGGAAGTAGTGCTAAGGTTTTTTCTTTTGAAATGTATTTCGATCGTCCCAAGCTTAGTCTTCCCGCCAGCAAATCATAAACCGTAAGACCGATGGTGTAGAAATAACCGCCCCACCAGTTGTAATTAGGGATCACAAAGGATTGATTTTTGACTAAATGACCTGCATTTTGCGCCAGTAACCCTCTTTCTTTTAAAGCTTCCTGTACTAAAGGGATGTTTCCCTGCTCCAGATAACGAACGCCGCCATGAACTAATTTAGTGCTTCTGCTGGAAGTACCTTTTGCAAAATCTACTGCTTCAACCAAAACGGTTTTGTATCCTCTGCTTGCGGCATCAAGGGCAGTCCCGAGTCCGCTTGCACCACCTCCAATCACTATAACATCCCATTCCTGAGTTTGTTTTAGTTTTGTTAGCTGTTCTGTTCGTTTCATCCTATGCTTTTTTTAGTTTGATTTTATTTTGAATACCAAATATAACGAAACCAAATGAAGCGGAAGTGAATAGAGAGCAGATATGATTGCTGTTAAAAAGGAGCAGAGAATTGTATCTGTTTTGATGTAACTTATGCGATTTTGAGTGTTAAAAATCATCTATTTTTGGAGTATAACCCCTTAAAAGTTATACCTATATATGTAATCGCGATGTTTACAGATAAATCTGTAATTTTTGGAAACATATTATTAAAATACTTCAAAAATGAATAAGCAAGGTTAATATTTAAAAAAAATAGATACTTTTGTTGCAGAAAAATAGAGCAATGGCAAAGAATTTAGTAATAGTGGAATCACCTGCAAAGGCGAAAACGATAGAGAAATTTCTAGGAAGTGATTTTCAGGTAGAGTCAAGTTATGGACATATAGCCGACTTACCATCAAAGGAAATAGGGGTAGATGTAGAAAATGGATTTAAACCTAAATATGAAGTTTCTTCTGATAAAAAAGCTTTAGTAAGTAAACTGAAAACACTATCTAAAAATGCCGAAATGGTTTGGTTGGCGAGTGATGAGGACCGCGAAGGGGAAGCTATTTCATGGCATCTTGCGGAAGAACTAAAACTGGATACCAAAAAGACAAAGCGAATTGTTTTTCACGAGATTACCAAAAGTGCAATTCTTAAAGCAATTGACAATCCAAGAGAAATTGATTATAATTTGGTTAATGCTCAACAAGCGCGTCGTGTTTTAGACCGTTTAGTGGGGTACGAATTATCACCGGTTTTATGGAGAAAGATTAAAGGTGGTTTGTCTGCCGGTCGTGTACAGTCCGTTTCTGTTCGTTTGATCGTAGAGAGAGAACGTGAGATTCAGAATTTTAGTGCTGTAGCAAGTTATTCTGTAGTAGCAGAATTTGTTAACGAAGCCGGAAAAACATTCAAAGCAAAACTGCCAAAAAACTTCAATACAAAAAAAGAAGCCGAAGATTTCTTAAAACAAAATGTCGGTTCTATATATAAGGTAGCGGATTTAGAAACTAAACCTACCAAAAAATCTCCAACAGCACCTTTTACAACGTCGACTTTGCAACAAGAAGCGGCCAGAAAGTTGTATTTACCGGTTGGTATTACCATGCAATTAGCACAACGTTTATACGAAGCGGGACTTATTACCTATATGAGAACCGATAGTGTGAATCTTTCTAAAGATGCCATGGATGCCGCTGAAGCTGAAATCATCAAATCATACGGAAAAGAATTCTCTAAGCCACGTACTTTTGCCAATAAAAGCAAAGGAGCGCAAGAGGCACACGAGGCAATTCGTCCGACAGATATGTCACGTCACACCGTAAATATTGATCGTGATCAGGCACGTTTGTACGATTTGATCTGGAAAAGAACATTAGCGTCTCAAATGAGTGATGCGCAATTAGAAAGAACAAACGTAAAAATTGAAGCCAACAATCACGGCGAAATTTTTACAGCTTCAGGAGAAGTTTTGCTTTTTGAAGGTTTCTTAAAAGTATACTTGGAAGGACATGATGATGATGAGGAAGAGCAAGAAGGAATGCTTCCGGCATTAAAAGTAAACGAGAAATTAGCAAACAATTATATTACCGCTACCGAAAGATATTCAAGACCACCGGCACGTTATACAGAGGCTTCGTTGGTTAAAAAATTAGAGGAATTAGGAATCGGGCGTCCGTCTACGTATGCGCCAACTATTTCGACGATCATCAACAGAAATTATGTTGAGAAAGGAACTCTTGAAGGTCAGGAACGTAATTATACCCAACTTACTTTACAAAACAGTAAGGTTGGTGAAAAGTTGTTAAAAGAAAATACAGGTTCTGATAAAGGGAAATTAGTTCCTACAGATATCGGAACTATCGTAACAGATTTCCTGGTTAAGAATTTTGGAAACATCCTTGATTATAATTTTACCGCAAAAGTAGAGCAAGATTTCGATGAGATTGCCGAAGGGAATATTGACTGGGCTGTCATGATGAAGGAGTTCTACGATAAATTCCATCCGAATGTAAAAGAAGTGGAAGCGAATGCGGAACGTGAAAGCGGAGAAAGAATTTTAGGAAAAGATGCAGACGGAAGACAGGTTTCTGTTCGTTTAGGAAAATTTGGACCAATGGCTCAAATTGGAGAAGCGGATGATGAAGATAAGAAATTCGCCAGTTTGATGTCGGATCAGAATATTGGAAACATCACTTTAGAAGATGCTCTTAATCTGTTTTTATTGCCTAAAAGTTTAGGAGAATATAAAGGAGAAGAAGTAGAGGTAAGTAATGGTCGTTATGGTCCTTATGTACGTCACGGAAGTGTTTTTATCTCTTTGCCAAGAGGAGAAGATCCATTAGGTGTTTCGAAAGACAGAGCACAGGAACTAATTGATGAAAAAGCACTTGCTGATGCACCAATTGCAGTTTACAAAGCAGAACCGGTTCAGAAAGGTGTGGGGCGTTTTGGTCCTTTCATTAAATGGAATGGTCTTTTTATAAACGTAAGTAAAAAATACAACTTTGATAATTTATCACAAACAGATGTTGAAGAACTGATTGAAGATAAATTACAGAAAAATATAGATAAAGTCCTTCACAATTGGGAGGATGAAGGGATTTTAGTTGAAAAAGCACGTTGGGGTCGTTCGGTGATAACAAAAGGTAAGATTAAAATTGAACTAAGCAAAGAGGTTGATGCTACAAAGCTGACATTGGCTGAGGTTCAGGAAATGATCGCCAAAAAAACACCGGCAAAGAAGACACCGGCAAAAAAAGCAACAACAACTAAAAAAGCTCCAGCTAAAAAACCAGCTGCTAAAAAGAAATAAAAAATGGAATTTGATTTTCTAGAACCGGTTAATGACGGGATTTTAAAATTCATTAGTTCATTGTCTTCTCAGGAATTAGGCAGTAAGGTTGTTTTTCATACTCAGGATCAGTTTCCGGATATTAGTAAAGTCACTATTGCGATTATTGGTGTTTTAGAAGATCGCCGTAATAGTGGTGTTGTTAATGAGGTAAATCTGACAGCTGTTCGAAAGAAATTTTATGGTATGTTTCCCGGTAATTGGGACGCTTCGATAGCAGATTTAGGAGATATCCTTGCAGGAGATTCTGTAGAGGATACGTACTTCGCACTTAAAAAAGTTACATCAGCTTTAATTAAGAATAAAGTGATTCCGATAGTTTTAGGAGGTTCACAGGATTTGACGTATGCTTTGTATCGTGCTTATGACGATTTGGAGCAAATGGTGAACATGGTTTCGGTGGATAATAAATTTGATTTTGGTAAAGACGATGAAGCGGTTTCTGCGAATTCTTATTTAACAAAAATTATTATTGACGAACCGAATAATCTCTTTAATTATTGTAATATTGGATTTCAGACGTATTACAATTCTCAAGAAGAAATTGATTTAATTGAAAAGCTGTTTTTTGACGCTTACCGTTTAGGTGAGATTTCGAATAAAATCGCTTTGGCTGAACCTGTTTTCAGAGATGCTGATTTGGTTAGTATTGATTTAAATTCGGTAAAGTCATCGGCTTCGGGGAATATGGTTTCTTTTGAACCGAATGGTTTTAATGGAAAAGAGATTTGTGCCTTGGCGAGATATGCCGGAATTAGCGATAAGGTTTCGTCTTTTGGGGTTTTTAATCACAACAGTACCGTACCGGAAGCGGCAATTATTGGTCAGATTGTTTGGTATTTTATCGAAGGATATCACTACCGATCCAAAGAATACCCATTTGGAAGCAGAGCGAATTATTTAAAGTATATTGTTCCTTTAGAAGAGGAAGAGTTGATATTTTATAAAAGTGACAAAACCGATCGTTGGTGGATTGAAATTCCGTACGAATCAAACGGTCACAATAAATTAAAAAGAAATACGTTATTACCCTGTTCTTACGATGAATATTTGCTTGCTTGCAATCAGGAATTACCGGAAAGATGGTGGAAAGCGCAGCGAAAAAACGCTTTGTAGACGGAAATTTTAGCGAAAATCAGGACTTTTTAAAGTTGCGAGAAAAAAGTTAAGAAACATTAGTAGGAAAAGATTTATAGAGTATAAAAAATAACGTTTTACGTCGATTTTTTGCGTTAGTTTATCGATAAAATATTTTTTTTTTATTTTATTTAACATTATTTTTGAACGGTGAAATAAATTTCGTGACTAGTATTGTTTTTTAGCTAAATAATAAATACGTTTACGGACTTATAATAATGAATAGATAATCCCAAATTTATATGAAGAAGTTTATTGCATTTGCAACAATATTAACCCTAGTTGTCGGCTGTGGAAAATCAGGTGATAAAGGTGAGTTAGTTGGTGTTACAGGAGGAAAATGGCATCCTGAAAAACCTTATGGAATGACATTGGTTCCAGGTGGGTCTTTTATTATGGGTAAATCAGATGCTGATTTGGCTAATGTAGAAGATGCTCCAACTAAAACAGTGACAGTTCGTTCGTTTTATATGGACGAAACTGAAATTACCAACAGTGAGTACCGTCAATTTGTGGAGTGGGTAAAAGACTCTACAATGAGAGTTCGTTTGGCTATTTTAGCTGACGAAACAGGTCAAAAAGGAGCAGGAGATGGTAAAGGTAAAAAAGCAGGTAGTATTGCTGATTATGCATTTAACGATTCTGATCCTGAAAAAATGACAGCTTACGATAAGTATATGTATGATAATTACTACAGCGTAGGAACGAAAGATGATCCGTATGCAGGTAGAAAATTGAATAAAAAAGTTAAGTTAATTAAAGATACTAAAGCGTATCCGGATGAGTATTACACTGAAGTAATGGATTCTATGTATTTGCCTATCGAAGAGTCTTACAATGGTTTAAGAACAATTGATGTAAATAAATTGAAATTCCGTTATTCTTGGATGGATATTCAGGCTGCTGCAAAAGCTAAAGTAGGTAAAAGAAAAGATTTCGTTAAAACAGAACAAGTAAGTGTTTACCCTGATACTACGGTTTGGATTAAAGATTTCGCTTACTCTTATAATGAGCCAATGCACAATGACTATTTCTGGCACAAAGCTTATGGAGATTATCCTGTAGTTGGTGTTACTTGGAAACAAGCAAAAGCATTCTGTGCTTGGAGAACTTTGAACAAAAACAGTTATATTAAATCTAAGAAAAAAGGACGTGACTTAGTAAATGCTTTCAGATTGCCAACAGAGGCAGAATGGGAGTATGCTGCAAGAGGAGGTCTGGAATCTGCTACATACCCTTGGGGAGGTCCTTATACGAAAAGTGACAGAGGTTGCTTCTTGGCAAACTTCAAACCAAGCAGAGGAGATTACGCAGCTGATGAGGCTTTGTATACTGTTGAAGCTAAATCTTACGACGTAAATGGTTACGGATTGTACAATATGGCAGGAAACGTTTCAGAGTGGACAGATTCAGCTTACAATCCAAATGCATACGAATATGTTTCAACAATGAACCCTAACGTTATTGATGGAAACAATCAAAGAAAAGTAGTTCGCGGTGGATCATGGAAAGATGTTGCTTACTTCCTACAAGTAAGTACTCGTGACCACGAATACGCAGATTCAGCTAGAAGTTATATTGGTTTCCGTACCGTTCAGGATTATATGGGTACTCAGGTAACTGGCAAAAAGAAGTAATTTCATAAATTAAATATCCAAATCAAATCTATTTCAAATTAAAACCTAAAAAAAAGTATTATGGCATTATTAAGTAAAAAAGCAATGAATTTCGCTTATGGTATGGGAGCGGCAGTAGTAATCGTTGGAGCATTATTCAAAATTACTCACTTTGAGATTGGACCATTAACAGGAACATTGATGTTATCAATCGGATTGTTAACTGAGGCGTTAATCTTTGCACTTTCTGCTTTCGAACCTGTTGACGAAGAGTTGGACTGGACTCTTGTTTACCCTGAATTAGCTAATGGACAAGCTAGAAAAAAAGCGGATAAAGTTGAAACTCCTTCTGATGCCCAAGGATTGTTGTCTCAAAAGTTAGACGTTATGTTGAAAGAAGCTAAAATTGACGGTGAATTAATGTCAAGTTTAGGAAACAGTATTAAAAATTTCGAATCAGCTGCTAAAGGAATTGCTCCTACTGTAGATTCTATCGCTTCTACTAAAAAATACAGCGAAGAATTGTCTATGGCTGCTGCACAAATGGAATCATTAAACAGCTTATACAAAGTACAATTAGAAAGCGCTGCAAGAAATGCAGATGCTAATAAAGAAATTGCTGACAATGCCTCTAAATTAAAAGAACAAATGCAATCAATGACTGCAAACATTGCTTCTTTAAACAATGTTTACGGTGGTATGCTTTCTGCAATGAGTAACAAAGGATAATTAGTTTTTAACTACTATATTAAAATTATTAATAAGAACTAATTAGAAAAAAATGGCAGGAGGAAAATTAACCCCTAGACAGAAGATGATTAACCTGATGTACTTGGTTTTCATCGCAATGTTGGCAATGAACGTGTCGAAAGAAGTAATATCAGGTTTTGGTTTATTTAACGAAAAATTCGAAGCTTCTAACACTACAGCAACTACAAATAATACCTCTCTATTAACAGCCTTAGATCAAAAAGCGGCTGAAGCAAAAGGAGAATTTGCTATCGCTGCAGTAACAGCTCACAAAATTGAAGCAGTTTCAAAAGATTTTTACGCTTACATCGGAACTTTAAAAGCACAATCTATCAAAGGATTTGAAGCAGATAAAGAAACTGGTAAATTACCTTACGAGTCTATGGACAGAGGAGATAATATCGACGACTGGTTTACAGGAGACGGTTATACTGCTAAAGGGAATGAGATTATCGCTAGAATTCAAAAATACAAAGCAGACATTAAAGCTGCTTTAGGATCAGATAAAAAATACGCTAACATTATTTCAGAGATCGATCAAAAATTTGATGTATCTGATGTTAAAAACAAAGACGGTATAAAAGAAAAATACTTAGCTTATCATTTTAAAGGTTTCCCTGCAATCGCATCAGCTGCTAAACTTTCAGCTTGGCAAAATGATGTTACTAAATTGGAAACTGATGTTTACAACAGTGCTTTAGGTAAAGCTGCGGTTGCTGCTGCATCTTATAGCAATTATCAAGCAATTGTTGTTTTAGACAAAAATGCTTACTTCCAAGGAGAAAAAGTTACAGGTAAGGTAGTTTTAGGTCGTTATGACGAAAACACTAAACCAACTTCATTCCAAGGTCCTGGACAAATCGTTAACGGACAAGCGGTTATTTCATTAACTGCCGGAGGTGTTGGAGAGCAAGATATTAATGGTCAATTTACTTTCTTGGAAGACGGAAAAAACATTCCTCTTAAATTTGCCGGGAAGTATGTTGTAGTACCAAGACCAAACGCTGCTACTATTTCTGCAGATAAAATGAATGTAGTTTATAGAGGAGTGGTTAACCCAATCTCTGTATCATTCGCTGGTGTTGATGCAAACAAAATTGTTGCAAGTGCTCCTGGATTAGTTTCTGCAGGTAAACCAGGTAAATATAACATGAGCCCGGGTCAAGGTACTGAAGCTACAATTTCTGTGACTGGAACATTACCAAACGGTGATAAAGTAACAGACAAGAAAACATTCAGAATTAAAGGTATTCCTGGACCAACAGGAACAATTAGAGGTGAGATGGGTGTTGTTAAAGGACCTAAATCTAACTTAGAAATTGCTACTATTGGTGCTAAATTACTTGATTTTGATTTTGAAGTTGGTTTAGATGTTGTTGGATTTAATTTAAAAGTTACTGGACAACCTACAGTTGTAGTTAGCGGTAACAGATTAAATGCACAATGCAAACAAATTCTTTCAAGAGCAGGTAAAGGAGATCAAGTTACTATTTCTGAAATTAAAACTAAACTTGTTGGAGCTGGTAGTTATTTATTACCAAGAACTGCTCCGGTAATTTACGAAATACAATAATAAAGTAGGTAAAACTACGTTCAATATCTTATAATGGTATCATGATGAAAGTAAGAATTTTTTTAATAGCTATTGTTTCTATCGCTGGAGGTTTTGCTTCTAATGCGCAATCGAATTTGCTTAATGCAAAAACACCGGATCAGATAGGACTTAAAACTCCTGCGCAGCTTATCTCCGATAATGATAAACCATTAGCTTATGGTTATGTTGATGACAGAGATGTATTGATGGGGAAAACTACTTGGGAAATCATTGATTTAAATGAAAAAATTAACTTCCCATTATATTTTCCGGTAGATACGGCTAATATTGGCCCTGACAGACGTTCTCTTTATGACGCTTTGACTAAAGCTATGAAAAATGGCAAAATAACTGAAGTGTATTCAGATAGCTATTTTAATACTAAAAAATCTCTGAAAGACATCCAAGGATCATTATCACGTATCGATACAACTGATGCAGGTAGAGAGTTAATTAACCAATACCCTGATGACTACAAAACTCACGTTGTGAAGAAAAAAGTAGTTACTGGTACAGGTAAAAAGAAAGTAGTAACTTATGTTGACGAAACTGTAGGTGCTACCAGAACTGTTCCTGCTGAATATATTTTGAAGCAAGATCTTACCTCTGCTGATGTTACACAGTACAAAATAAAAGGATACTGGTATTTCGACAAACGTCAAAGTGAATTGAAATATCGTTTATTGGGTATTTGCCCGGTAACTCCTGACGTTTATACTATGAACAGTGATGAGAAGGATTATATCGAGTTGTTTTGGATTTTCTATCCAAACTCAAGAGAAGCATTGCACGAAGCAAAAGCTTTTAATGACAATAACTCAGCGCTTCCGATTTCATTCGATCAAATTTTAAACTCAAGACGTTTTAATGCTATTTTGTACAAAGAAGAAAACTTGTACGGAGATCGTGAGATCAAAGAATACATGAAAGACAATGCACAGAATCAGTTGTTAGAATCTGAAAGAGTAAAAGAGAAGATTCGTAACTTCGAACAAGATATGTGGAACTACTAAGTTTCTGAAATTAAATTATATGAAAAACTCTTACTGCCTCGGTAGTAAGAGTTTTTTTTTGGTCGTATCTGAGGTACTTTCAGGTGTAAATACTTGGTTTTCAATGTGATTTAGGGTATTGTCGTTATTTTTTTGTAATTTTAATAAATGTGTCGAGAATATTAAGGGTTCAAGTCTTGAAGTTGTGAAGCAGTAAAATTGGATGTCATAATTTAGTTTGTTTTGAAAATATAGGCAGCGTTTGTTCTTTCGACGAAGAAGAAATCTCCACAAGTAGCTCTGTAAAAACGAGCTTAGTAAACAAAGATTTTTCCTTTTTTGAAATTGACAGCATTGCGGAAAATGAGGCTTGATGCATATTCAGTGAGTGTACGGAGTTACGTTTAATATCTTATAGTATTTATCATGATGAAGATTAGATTTTTCTTAGTAACAATTGTTTTTATTGCAGGAAGTTTTACTTCAAACTCACAATCCAATTTGCTTAATGCTAAAACGGCGAATCAAATTGGACTTAAGACCCCCGCTCAGCGTATATCAGATAATGATAAACCTTTGGCTTATGGTTATGTTGACGACAGAGATGTATTGTTGGGTAAGACCGTCTGGGAGATCATCGACTTGAATGAAAAAATTAACTTCCCATTATACTTTCCGGTTGATACCGCCAATATTGGCTCGGAGAGACGTTCGTTATATGATGTTTTGACAAAAGCGATGCGGAACGGTAAAATAACCGAAGTTTATGCGGATAGTTATTTCAATACTAAAAAATCGTTGAAAGACATTCAGGGATCATTATCGCGTGTTGATACAACGGACGCTGGAAGAGAGTTAATTAATCAATATCCGGACGATTACAGGACACGTGTTGTAAAGAAAAAAGTGGTGACCGGTACCGGTAAGAAGAAAAGCGTGACGTATGTTGATCAGACCGTTCCGGCTTCGAGAACTGTTCCTGCCGAATATATTTTGAAGCAAGACCTTACCGCAGCTGATGTGACCCAATATAAAATAAAAGGGTATTGGTATTTTGACAAACGTCAGAGTGAATTGAAATACCGTTTACTGGGTATTTGCCCTGTAACTCCTGATGTGTATACGATGAATAGTGATGAAAAGGACTATATTGAATTATTTTGGGTTTTCTTTCCCAATGCGCGCGAGGTGTTACATGAAGGGAAGGCTTTTAATGATAAAAATTCGGCACTTCCGATTTCGTTCGATCAGCTTTTAAATTCGCGGCGTTTTAATGCTGTTATCTACAAAGAAGAAAACGTTTATGGGGATCGTGAAATAAAAGATTATATGAAAAACAATGCCGACTATCAATTGTGGGAGGCTGAAAGAGTTAAGGAAAAGATTCGCGACCTCGAACAAGATATGTGGACCTACTAGGCTCGTAAAATTAAATTATAAGAAAAACTCTTAGTACCTTTGTAGTAAGAGTTTTTTTATTTTACCATTATTGAATATGATTGATTATCTCATTGTCGGATCAGGATTAGCCGGAATTTCGTTTGCTGAACGAGCGCTTCAAAACCATAAAACTATTTTAGTAATTGATGATAAATCTCAAATATCATCAAGAGTGGCGGGAGGTTTATACAATCCCGTTATTCTAAAGCGATTTAGTGAAGTCTGGAAAGCACAGGAACAATTAGATTTGATGGATGAATTCTACAGTCAGGTGGAAGCTAAATTGGAGACCAAATTTAATTTCAGGCTTCCTATTCTCAGAAAATTCTTTTCTATTGAAGAGCAGAACAATTGGTTTTCAGCCTCTGATAAACCACTTTTGGCCAATTTCCTTTCTACAAAGTTGATTTTTAAGAAATATACAGGAATCGATTCGTCTTTTGATTATGGTGAAGTATTACACACAGGTTATGTCGATACAGGACTTTTGTTGGATAAATATCAGGCGTATTTGATTCAGAATAAGTTGTTGCAACAGGAATCATTTGACTATTCTAAATTGATTGTTGGAGAAGATTTTGTAACCTATAATGGGATTGAAGCCCGAAATGTAATCTTCGCAGAAGGCTTTGGTTTACACGCCAATCCATTTTTTCAGGATTTACCGCTTGATGGCACAAAAGGGGAGTTGTTTATTATAAAAGCACCCGATCTTGATTTGGATGTTATTGTGAACACCAGCGTCTTTATTTTGCCTTTGGGAGATGATTTATACAAAGTGGGTGCTACTTACAATTGGCAGGACAAAACCGCTACTCCAACAGCAGAAGGAAGAGCGGAGTTAACAGAGCGTATTCAAGAAATCATCAATTGTGATTTCGAGATTGTATCGCATTTTGGAGGAGTAAGGCCAACAGTAAAAGACCGAAGACCTATTATTGGTACACATAACCTACATCAACGATTACACCTCTTAAATGGACTGGGAACACGTGGTGTAATGCTCGGACCGGCGATGGCAAAAGATTTGTTTGCTTATATTGAAGACAAAACGCCTTTGGATCCGGTGATTGATATTTACCGTTTTTATAAAAAAAGAAAATAACGGTCTATTGTTTTTTTGCTTTTGGATCTGCTTTTGCATCGTAAGAGACAAACATATTGATGTAGATGTTTCTTGAAAGACGCAAAACAAAAGGGAATAACACCACTAAAGTAACAATAATAGCCAGAAACGATTGCTCGATAGTACTCTCAAAAAATACGAATGAAACAATAAAAGCGGCAATTCCCACTGCAACATTTAATCCGTAGCTCACATACATTGCACCGTAGAAAAAGGAAGGTTCAATTTGGTATTTTAATCCGCAATGGCTGCAGTTCTCATTCATTTTGAGAACTTTAGTCAAATGAAGCGGATTTTGGTCTGCATACATGCTTTCATTTTGACATTTTGGACAACTTCCTGTTAAAATACTATTTATTTTAGATCCTTTTTTGAACATTTATATGGGGCGTATTTATGAAATAGTGTGGATTTGATTTAAAGTTTCAATAATTCGTACTGAACGATCGTCTTTTTTTGATTGCTTCGAATTCAATGTAAATATAGTGATAAAGTTTCTCTTTTTTATTGAATTGGGAATCTCGTTTGTTTGTATTTTGAGTCATTTTTGCTAGTGCTTTGGGGTTGAACAGGTTTGCCGGAGAATATTCAGAATAGTATTGTTTTCTATGATTTTTGTAGATTTTGTTGATAAATATTTCTCTTTTTACGTACTCCCACATTTTTCATGAGGGGCTTTTTTGTATCATTGTATAGTTTAAGAAATTCTAATTAAAATATCGTAATGGCTATAAATTTACAAAAAGGGCAAAAAATTGATATTGGCTTGTTTAAGATTACAATTGGGTTAGGATGGGATCCAAATGAAGGAACGGGACATGATTTTGACTTAGATGCTTCAGCGATTATGATTAATGCAAACCGCAAGCTTTTAGGAGAAAATTATTTTGTTTTTTACAATAATCTAAACTCTCCCGATGGAGCATTAGAGCACACAGGAGATGATCCGACAGGAGGAAACAGTGATGGTGATGATGACGAAGCAATAAAGGTAGACCTCAGTAAATTAGATGCTACTGTTGAAGAAATTCTTTTTGTAGTGACTATCGAAGATTTTGAACGTAGAAAACAAAATTTCGGACAGGTGCGAAATTCTTATATCAGAATTGTAGATGATGCAAACGGTCAGGAAATTGCCAAGTACGAATTAGACGAAGATTTTTCTATAGAAACCGGAGTAGAATTTGGCAGGTTGTACAAACGAAACGGTAATTGGAGATTTGAAGCTTCCGGTATCGGGTATAGAGCCGATTTAAGTTTCTTTCTGGAGAAATATTACTCAGGAGAAATTATTAAATAAAACCTGTGATTTCAAATAGAGTAAGAATCTATTAGAGTATGGGGCAATGTCATTAAATTAAGGATTCTCAAAAAAAAGGCTTACACAGATTTTAGCAGAACAGAAAAATCCGCAAAATCTGCGTGAAAGAACCTCTTAACTTAATGATATTGTGGTATGGGTTGAGTAAACGATATCGTTTCGAATATGCATTTTTAAATAAAGACTTTTGGAAATAAATTATAAAAATTACAGTCACCTTTCTTTTGATTTGTGGCTGACTTTAATAAAATCAAATCCGGAATTTAAGCAAAGAAGGAACTTGTTATTCAAGGATTTCTTTGAAATTAACCATGGAATTGAAAAAGTAAATGAAGTAGTTCGGTATTATGATGTTTTATGCAATACAATTAACGAAAAAACAGGATTAAATTTAGATACATACGAGATTTATTATTTAATTTTAAGCGCTTTAGACGTAGATATGGATCAAAACGGAACAGATCGACTGTCTCAGTTTTATGATCATACAGAAGAATTGTTTCTGGAGTTTAAACCGGTATTAATTTATCCGGAGATACAAAAGATGTTTAAAGACGTTACCGATCAGGGTAAAACGATTAACATTTTGAGCAATACCGCTTTTATTAAAGGTCGAACTTTAAGAAAGGTATTGCAACATTATGAGTTGTCGGAGTATTTTAAATTTCAGATTTACTCGGATGAAGTTGGGTTTTCAAAACCAAACCAGGAGATTTTTCAATTGGTATTGGATGAAATTGAGACTTATAAAAAAATAGAAAAAAAAGATGTTTTGCATATTGGAGATAATCCTATTGCAGATTACAATGGAGCATTAGAGTTTGGTTTTAATGCGCATTTATTAAAAAATTAAAAGTGAATAAAAGTTACAGCTTACACAAAATAACAGAAAAAGAAAACTGCCCTTTTGAGGAGGCAGCCTATAGCAGATTTAAATTTGGAGATAAATTCTATGCAGAGCAATTTGCAAAAGAATTGTTTGAAGGATTTGCTGTTCAATTTAAAGATCTGATCTTGTCTAATACAGAGATTGTCATTTTACCAAGTCCTTATTTGTCCATTCCGACAGCATCAAACTTTTTATGCTACTATTTTAAAAAAGAACTCAATGGGTTTTTGTTTAAAAATGGTAAAAAGGCCTGTATTGAATCTAAAATTTACAGAAATCAAACCTATGTTACCGATTATGGAAATTTGGATTTTGAGGAGAGAGTTAAATTAATCTCAAACGATACCTATTACATCGATCGCAATTTTATCGAAGGCAAACTTTGCATTTTTGTTGATGACATCAAGATTACCGGTAGTCATGAGCATACCGTAATAAAGATTCTGGATCAATATGATGTAAAAGGAGATTTTGTTTTTGTTTATTTTGCGGAATTAGTAAACAAAGGAATTCATCCAAAAATCGAAAATCACTACAATTATTTTGCAGTTCACAATGTAGAAGATATTGTTTCTATTATAAACAGTGAGCATTTTCAGTACAATACCAGAATTGTGAAATTTATTTTGAGTCTGGACGCAGAGCAGTTTGCTTTTTTGGCAGCCAATATTCCGACGGCAAAAAGCAACGAATTATTTCATCTGGCAATTAGTAATAACTATCATCAAATTTTAGAATATAAAAGCAATATTAACGTAATAAAAATAGATTAAATTATGGCTATCAATTTGCAAAAAGGACAAAGAGAAAATATAAATGCGCCAAAATTCACCATTGGTTTAGGATGGGATACAAACAACAGTAGTACAGGTTCAGGTTTTGATCTTGATGCTTCTGTTTTTATTCTGGGAGATAACGGTAAGATATTATCAGACTCTCATTTTATATTCTACAATAATCTAAAGTCACCGGATGAATCAGTTATTCACACAGGAGATAACCTGACAGGAGACGGAGACGGAGATGATGAGCAAGTAAAAATAGATTTAACCAAAATTGATGCAGCGGCAAAAGAAATTTGTGTTGTGGTTACGATTCATGATGCCCACAACAGAAAGCAAAATTTCGGACAGGTGCGTAATTCATTCATTCGTATTGTAGACGATTCGAATACGACTGAATTAGTTAAATACGAATTAGAAGAAGATTTCTCTATAGAAACGGCCGTTGAATTTGGAAGAATATACAACAAAGACGGACAATGGAAATTTGAAGCTAAGGGAGCCGGAATGAAAGGCGGATTAGAAGATTACTTAAATAAATATAACTAAGATATGGCAATTAATTTAGAAAAAGGACAACGTATTAATCTTGAAAAAAGTAACGGTACAAAATTACAAAATATTTGCGTAGGTGTAAACTGGGGCGCTATTGAGAAAAAAGGATTTTTCGGTACTAAAAAAGAAGCGGTAGATTTAGATGCCAGCTGTGCGATCTATGATGATAAAAAAAATCACATTGATTCTGTAAACTTTAGAAAACTAATTTCTAATGACCGTGCTGTGAAACACAGTGGAGATGATTTAACAGGAGATTTAAATGGTGATGACGGATTAGACAACGAAGTTATTACGTTAGATTTCTCTCAACTGTCACCGTCTGCTAACCACGTTGCTTTTTTTATAAACAGTTTCAGAGGACAGGATTTTAAAGATATTCCTTTTGCTTCTATCAGAATTTACGAAGGAACTCCAACCCGAGTAAGTGAAGAATTTGCACGTTATGATATTGCAAACGATGCTACTTTTGCCGGAAATGTATCGATGGTTTTAGGTGTTTTTTACAAAAGAAACGACGACTGGAAATTTAGCGCAGTGGGTGTACCGACAAACGATAAAAAACTGGAGCAAACGATAGTTACTATTCAACAGAACCACTTATAAAATCATGTTAGAAAATCAATTAGTTACTCAGGAGAATACTGCTTTAATTGATAAAGACGGAAATGTAAATCTGGCTTCCGTTACAGAAGCAGATGTAAACAATTACAAAGCCATCTCCAATCAGTTGAATGAAAACGACGCCAATTCGATTCTGAATTATGGTGCCGAAATTCAAAACTCGATCGCCAAACAAAGTGATACTTTTTTGACCAATGTCAGAACGTATAATTCCGGTGAGGTAGGAACTTTGATTAATGATTTACTGACCGAATTAAATTATGTAGACGTAGATCAGTTAGATCAAGGGCCGTTTAAAAGGTTCTTGTCTAAGATTCCTTTGTTGAATAAACTAATTACCGATGTAAAAAAGTTATTCCAGGAGTACGACAGAATTACGGTAAACATTGATAAAATCAGTAATAAGGTAAAAGCCGGAATGATCAATTCTGTGAAAGATAACAGTGCACTTCAAACGATGTTTGACGGTAATGTGAATCTGATCAAAGAAATGGAAAAACACATTATTGCAGGGCAAATTCGATTTAAAGAATTGAACGAAGAACTTGCTGTAATGGAAGGAAAAAGTGCCGATTATCAGGATTATCAAATCTCAGATAAAAGAACCTTCATTAATCGATTAGACAAACGTCTTGCTGATATGAAAATCGTGCGTTTTATCATGTTGCAATCTTTGGCGCAAATTAGAGTAGTGCAAAACAACAACACCTCTATTGCCGAAAAAGCACAGTCTATTTTGACCACTACAATGCCGGTTTGGAAAAACCAACTTACATTGGCCGTTGCTTTACAAAGACAAAAACAGAATATTGAGATTCAAAGAAGAGTGTCTGAAACGACCAATACTATTTTGCAAAAGAATGCAGAAATGCTGAAACAAAACAGTATCGAAGTGGCAAGAGAAAACGAGAACACCATCGTTTCACTTGAAACACTTAAAATGACGACAAAATCTTTGATCGATACCCTGACAGAAGTAAAACAAATACACGATCAAGGTACAGAAACCAGAAGACAATTGGATGCCGGTTTACAAAGTCTGGAACAAGAATTGAAAAAAGGCGTCGTAAGCTAGAGAATTGAATATTTGAAATTAGATAAATGCAGGAGGAAGAGGAGAGCTATCTTCGAATAATAAAAGACAGTAACAGAAAACTTGTGATTTTAGAATTGTTATCCAATTTCTTTAATCACAAGGATCTTGTTGGGGTTTTGGTAAGAACGAAAATCATTCATACGCTATTTCAAAACAATCGAATATTAGACATTAATAAATTAGAATTATTTCATATTCAGTTTACCAACAGTCTGATCGATTTGTTTCAAAAAATAAAAAAATCAAAAGAGCAGCAGTATCTTTTAATCACAGACGAGATTTATATTAATGATGATATTGTATCAAAATTAAAATTAGAAATCGGTGAGACCAAGTTTGCCAAACAAATGCAGCTTCACGCACAAAACATGTCCAAAAAGATCGAAGAACTTTATCAGTTGTTCGTTTCAGATACCGACAGTTTTTTTAATTGGAATGACATAGTGGCTTTTTCTCAAAATATTCAGGCCGAATATTACAGAGAGATTACAATTGAGCAATATGAAAAGCTTTCCCAATTCAATAAAAGCGTATACGAAAATGCACATGCTAAATTTGAAAAAAAACTTTTAGGACGGTTAAACATCCTGAATTTTAAAATCAAGTTTTTGTGTGGATTGGTTTGCAACAACGAGACCATAGAGATTTACGAGTTTAGAGATTCTAATGACAAATTTGTTTTTGTCTCGAACGAAAAATCGTTTTATTTCTGGAATGAAGAAGTGACGTTAGGAGTTGATATTTCGAAAAACGGTTCTGCCAAAGAAAGTATTTTGAGAGATTTGAAAACCAAAAATGCCGAGTTAAAGAAAGAACTCAGTACGATAAAAACAACGCTGCCCGAAACAGTTCTCGAGGTGTTAAAAGAATACCACGAAAAAATTTCATCAGTAGATTTTCTGGACGAATTACAGAACGTTGATGAACAAACAAATATTTTAAAAACAATGTTGAATATTAATATTAATTAAAGAATAAAATGGCAATTAACTTAGAGAAAGGACAAAGACAAAGTATTGATGCGCCTAAATTTACTGTAGGTTTAGGATGGGATAGTAATGCAAGCAGCACCGGGACAAGTTTTGATTTGGATGCGTCAGTATTTTTAGTTGGTGCAAATGGAAAACTTCCAAATGACAATCATTTTATTTATTACAACAACTTAAAATCACCGGATCAGGCGGTTATTCACGCAGGAGATAACCTAACAGGAGCAGGAGACGGAGATGATGAAAAAATACAAATAGACTTATCAAAAATTTCACCGGATGTTTTTGAGATTTCTTTCGTAGTTACCATTCATCATGCCGATACAAAAAGACAAAATTTTGGACAAATCAGAAATTCGTTTATCAGAATTTTAGATCAATCTAATGTAGAATTGGTGAAGTACGAGCTTGATGAAGATTTCTCTATCGAAACAGCCGTTGAATTTGGAAGAATTTACAAAAGAAACGAAGAGTGGAAATTTGAAGCAGTTGGTATCGGAATGAAAGGTGGTTTACAAGATTACTTAAATAAATACAACTAATTAAACACAATTTACAAACATGGCAATTAACTTAACCAAAGGACAAAAAATTGATTTAAGAAAATCAAGTGGTGAAACACTAACCGATTTCTGTGTTGGTGTGAACTGGGGAGCTATCGAAACTAAAGGTTTTTTAGGATTATCTAAAAACATAAAAGAGATCGACTTAGATTTAAGTTGTGTACTTATTGACGATCAAAATAAAATTTGTGATCATTTGTATTCTCCTTTATACAGAATAGAAGCTTTACAGCAATTTGGTTTGCCACAAGGTAAATTGTTAACCTCTGACGGGGCTTTAAAACATACAGGCGATGATCTTGCCGGAGATACCGGTGGAGATGATGGTCTTGACAACGAAATCATTACAGTTGATTTATCGAAAGTTAATGCAAACGTAAACCAGATATTTTTCTTCCTGAATAATGCCGGGACGGAAGATTTCTCTCAAATTCCTTACGCTAAAATCAGAATGTACGAAGGAACTCCAACCAGAGTGGTTTCTGAGTTTGCCTCTTATAACGTTTCTGCAGATTCGCAATACGTAAACAAACGTTCGATCATCATGGGGAAGCTATACAAAAGAAATAACGAATGGAAATTTAGTGCCATTGGTGACCCGACAGCAGATACTTTTTTAGGACAAACTATTCATAAAATTGTAGCGTCATACCTTTAGTATTCCACTATAAATAAAATAGTACGATGAGACGATTACCAGTATATTTTTTATTAGATACGTCCGGATCAATGTACGGCGAACCTATTCAGGCTTTGAATAATGCGTTGAACGGTATGATTAATAATCTGCGTTCAGATGCACAAGCTTTAGATTCGCTTTGGATCAGTATTGTAACTTTTGACAGAGAAGTAAAAGAGATTGTACCCTTAACCGAGTTGGTTCATTTTCAGCTTCCGGAGATTACTTGTCCACAAAGTGGTCCTACCAATACAGGAGCCGGATTAGATTTTATAATTCAGAAAGTAAATGCAGAAGTAATAAAAGGTTCCCCGACTCAAAAAGGAGACTGGAAACCTTTACTTTTTGTTTTTACCGATGGAAAACCTTCGGATATTCAGTTTTACAGAGAAAAAACGCAAGAAATTAAAGCGTTAAATTTTGGCGCTGTTGTAGGTTGTGCAGCCGGTCACATGGCAGATGATAGTATTCTTAAGGAACTTACTGCCAATGTCGTTCATTTGGCCTCAGCAGACAGCTCGACTTTAAAACAATTTTTTAAATGGGTCTCTGAAACGATCGAACAAGGGAATAAAAGCCAGGGAACCGGAGAAAGCGTACTGCTGCCACCACCACCAAGCGAAATAACGGTAGTCATTTAATCCTGATCAATTCAGTTTTAAGTTTACATTTTCGAATTGTTGTCTGACAAAGACAAGTTCGGAAGGTAACTTAAATCAATTTTCGACTTCTTCAATCGTAAATTTTACTACTATTTTGTTTTTCGAAAACCCGTATCAAAGTAGTTTAGTAATTAGGATATAAGTTGTTGTAATAACCCATTGGGTTCAATTAATTTTAACACATAGAATCATAGCTAACAAAACATATAAAAAGACGTTTCACTTAAAATAAATCGCATAAGCTAATGTGAAGAAAATATAATTTTCTTGAAACGTTTCAATTTATAGATTCAAAATCTATGTCTCTATGTGTTAAAAAGATTTAGCAGAATTACACCTAGAGGGTTATAGTAACTCATTGGGTTCAATTAATTTTAACACATAGAGACATAGTTAACAAAACATAAAAAAAGACGTTTCATTTAAAATAAATCGCATAACCTTATGTGAAAAAAGTATGATTTTCTTGAAACGTTTCAATTTATAAATTCAAAATCTATGTCTCTATGTGTTAAAAAAGATTTAGCAGAATTACATCTAGCGGATTATAGTAACCCATTGGTTCAATTAATTTTAACACATAGAGACATAGCTAGCAAAGCATAAAAAAGACGTTTCACTTAAAATAAATCGCATAAGCTAATGTGAAGAAAATATAATTTTCTTGAAACGTTTCAATTTATAAATTCAAAATCTATGTTTCTATGTGTTAAAAAGATTTAGCAGAATTGCACCTAGCGGATTATAGTAACCCATTGGGTTCAATTAATTTTAACACATAGAGCCATAGCTAGTAAAGTATAAAAAAGACGTTTCACTTAAAATAAATCGCATAAGCTTATGTGAAGAAAATATAATTTTCTTGAAACGTTTCAATTTATAAATTCAAAATCTATGTGTCTATGTGTTAAAAAAATTAGCTGATTCCCCAAAACAGGTTATAATAAATATTTTTTAATGTTTTAAAATTCTTCATAAAATGAGAAGATTACCCATATATTTTTTGATTGACATCTCGGAATCAATGGTTGGAGAACCCATTCAGCAAGTTGAAGAAGGATTAGCCACCATAATTCAGGCATTAAAAACAGATCCACATGCGCTGGAAACGGTTTTTGTTTCGATCATTGTTTTTGCAGGTCAGCCAAAAACATTGGTACCCTTACAGGAAATAGTGAGTTTTTATCCGCCTAAATTTCCAGTTGGAAGTGGAACATCATTGAGTAAGGGATTAGGACATTTGATGTACGAATTAAGAAATAATATTGTAAAAACAACTTATGAAGTAAAGGGAGACTGGAAACCAATTGTATTTCTGTTTACAGACGGAGTACCAACCGACGACAGTCAGGCCGCCATAAACGAATGGAAAGAAAATTGGCAACGAACCGCTAATTTAATTGCTGTTTCTTTCGGAAACGAAACCGATACAAAATTATTGGGGCAGTTGACAGAAAATGTACTTCATTTTAAAAACACCAATGTACAATCGTATAAAGAGTTTTTCAGATGGGTTACTGATTCGATCAAGACAAGCAGTATTAGTGTCGAGAATAATTCATCAGGTTTTGAATTGGCAAAATTAGAAGGCGAAACACTTTCTAAAATAGATTTGACCAAAGCAGAACCTGTTAGACAATATGTTGATGATAATTATGTGGTTTTGAACGGTAAATGTCAAAATTCAAAAAGACCGTATTTGATGAAATACCGCAAAACAATTGCACCGTCAATTTATGCAGGAGTTGAATTGAGTTCAAAAAATTACAAACTCGTTGGCGCATACCAAGTCGATAATTCTTATTTCGAATTGGCAGACGAATCGACCTTTAATACTACCGTAAATACAGAAGAACTCACTGGATTTCCTACCTGCCCTTGTTGTGGGAACCAAATTGCTTTTGCAGTCTGTGTTTGCGATAAAATACATTGTATTGGAGACGAAGAGATCAGTACCTGTCCGTGGTGCCATAATCAGGGATCTTATGGTTACGGAGAAGGTGGTTTTGATGTCAGCAGAACCCAAGGATAACACTTATGGAAGAGACCAAAAGATATCTTCAGTCTTTTTTATTCCAAAATAAAATCGATATTCCAAAAAGCAAAGAATCGCTTTTTGAAGATTTTATTAGTGATGAAACAAACAGTGCAGCAGTAAAAATAATAAAAGAAAAGCAACAGCTGATTATGGACAATTGGAAGTTAAAGAATAGAATTGACGATATTATGCAGCATTCTTTTTTCTTGCCCAACGGTACGGTGAATAAAGAATATGAATCAAAAATTGACTTTATAAAACTGGGTTGGGAAGATATTATTTTTTACGAAATTGAAAATTTAGAAGAAACAGGACTTTATTTTGATGCTGCCGAAAAATTGCTTTTTGGAATCCCAAAAAGAAGCGGCGATTTAAAAATAAAATTACGTTTTAAAATAGAGGGAGAAGCTGAGGAAGCGCTATTAAACGAAAAAATAGTTACGCTGATCATAAACCCGGATCCAAAGTCATTGTGGAAAAATATTGAAAGTGATCCCAATGCCCCTTTTAGTAAAGAAGACAATGTAGCTGTTTCAGCTGTTTTTTTGGACAAAAATATTGTAGTCGCTTCCAAAAGAGGTCGCAGTCATGCTAATGTAGGTTCTTTTAGAGAAGATGATTTTGCATTCAGAAATTTCGAAGCAAACGGATGGAGCGTTTTGGCTGTTTCGGACGGAGCAGGTTCTGCAACGCTGTCCAGAAAAGGATCAAAATTAGCGTGTTATGCTATAATTGACTATTTTGAAACCCATTTAAATACTGAAATTTGGAGCAAGTTCGAAGAGTTGGCGCTAAATTATTATGCTAAAAAAGATCCGGAATTAATTCAAAAAACAAACGATTTTGTATGTACTAATCTGTCGAAAGCGGCACATTTTGTAAATCAAAAGATAGCAGAATTTGCAACAGAGCAGGGTGAGGAATTGAAAAATTTTCATGCCACTTTGATTTTTACTTTGGTTAAAAAATATGATTTTGGTTATGCCATTTTAAGCTTTGGAGTTGGAGATTGCCCGATAAATTTGATCAGCAAAGATTTAACTGAGGTAAGTTTAATGAATCTTATAGACGCTGGAGAATTTGGTGGTGGCACCCGATTTATAACCATGCCGGAAATCTTTCAAAACGAGAATTTTTCGTCCCGATTTGGTTTTAAAATAGTAGATGATTTCTCTTATCTGGTATTGATGACCGACGGAATCTATGATCCAAAGTTTGAGGTTGAAGCCAACTTAGAAAAAATAGAGAAATGGAAGGCATTTCTGTCCGATTTGAAAGGCGATAATGCAGAAAAAGCCAAAGTAGATTTTGAGCGTGACAATGCAGCTATTGCAACACAGCTCTCGGACTGGATGGATTTTTGGAGCCCCGGAAATCACGACGACAGAACTCTTGCTATAATTTACTAGAAGATGAGTATAGTTACGGTAAAATCAATAAACGACACCACAAAAACCTATCAATTTGTTGATAATGGTGAACCCATGCGCGGTGGGGTAAAAGATGTTTATTTTAGTCCTGATAAAAAATATGTCGTCGCTATTTTTAGAGACAAGTTAGACGACAATCAAAAAGAAAGATTGCAGCGCATAACCGGTAAATATTTTGCTCAGATTAAGGAGGGTGAAGCGAGTGATTATTATTTAAATGAAGTGTTCAGATGGCCAACCGATGTCATCGGGTATAATGGTCTCACAGGGATAATTGTTCCGGTTTACCATTCGAAGTTTTTCTTTAGAAAAGGATATCAGACGAGCGATTTAATTCAAGGAAAAGAAAAAAACGGAAAATGGTTTGCAGGGCCTAAGTTCAGAAATCCACATTTCCCGTTGCGGGTTGCAAATTCAGAGTTGGGAGATTGGCTGAGCTATTTTCAGGTTTGTGTAAATCTGTCACGAGGCGTAAAAAAGATGCACGCGATGGGATTGGCACATTCTGATTTGTCGTACAATAATGTTTTGATTGATCCCGTTGAAAGATCGGCTTGTATGATTGATTTAGACGGATTGGTCGTGCCGGGTGTGTTTCAAGCAGAAGTAATTGGTACGGCAGAATTTATTGCCCCCGAAGTACTTGCTACCAAACATTTAGACAAATCAGATCCCAACAGAAAATTACCCAACAGACTTACGGATTTGCATGCACTGCCTGTTCTTATTTATATGTTTTTGCTGCACAGGCATCCATTAAAAGGAGGAAAAGTACACGATTTAGATACCGAAAAAGACGATTTGTTGTCGATGGGAGAGAGGGCAATGTTTATCGAGCACCCAACAGATGTTACGAACAGACCCAAACTCAATCAGATTTCAAAATGGGATTTGCCTTGGGCAGATATTGCCAAGTTGCCGTACGCAATCACGGGACCTTATTTAAAAACATTGTTTGATAAAGTTTTTATAGACGGATTGCACAATCCAATGCAAAGACCTAATGCAGAAGAGTGGGAAAATGCCTTATTAAAAACAACCGATTTAATGCAGAAATGCCATAATACGGCTTGCGAACAAAAATGGTATGTTTTTGACAATACAAATCGTCCAAGATGCCCGTTTTGCGGAACAGCTCACGAAGGGACACTTCCGGTTTTAGACTTGTACTATCAATATCAGGACACCGTTTGGAAGCCCGAGAATCATAGACTAATGGTTTATAATGATCAATATTTGTTTCTATGGCACGTTAATCGTAATATTGCCAGAAATGAGAAATTGACCCCGGAGCAAAAAGTACCGGTTGGTTATTTTACTTTTTTCAAAGGGAAGTGGGTATTGGTCAATCAGAAGTTGAATTCGTTGAAAGATTTGACAGAAGATAAAGAAATTCCAATAGGCACCATGGTAGAACTTACCGATGGAAAAAAAATACTTCTTTCAAAAGAAGAAGGAGGAAGAGTGATCGTAATAACAATGGCTAATACATAAAATTTAAAATTTAACTTAATTAATATCTAAAATGAATCAACACCCAATTTTTTCAGAACATCCCGGTCTGGTTATCGTTTTTGCGATCGCAGTAGTCATCATGCTATTGTTGGATTTAGGAATCTTCAATAAAAAAAGTCACGTAGTAAGCAATAAAGAAGCAGTAACCTGGTCTTTAGTTTGGATTAGTTTAGCAATGATTTTTAGTGGTTTAGTGTACCACTTCGCCGGATCGGCAAAATTCTATGAATTTCAATCGGCTTATTGGATTGAAAAAGCACTTTCTGTTGATAATCTTTTTGTTTTCATTTTAGTATTTAAGTTTTTTGATGTTGCCAATCAAAACAAACATAAAGTTTTGTTTTGGGGAATTATCGGAGCATTAGTTTTAAGAGCGATCTTTATCTTCTCAGGTGCTTTCTTAATCGAACTTACCTATTTGAATAAATTGTTAAGCTTTGCAGGAATCCCAGGATTTAAATACGATATCAACCTAATTATGACCGCTTTCGGATTGTTTTTGGTTTATGCAGGGATCAAATCATGGTCTTCAGGAGATGAGGACGAGGACGAAGATTACAACAATACAAGAGGAGCAAGACTGATTAGAAAGTTTTTCAGTGTTAGCGATAAGTACGATGGAGATAAATTCTTCACATATGAAAACGGAAAAAAATTAGCAACACCACTTTTAGTTGTGGTTGCGGTGATTGAATTTACCGATTTATTGTTCGCAGTAGATTCTATTCCGGCAATTTTTGCGATATCAAATGACCCGTTTATTCTTTATACTTCAAACATTTTTGCGATTTTAGGACTTAGAGCATTGTTTTTCTTATTGGATAATTTCATTCATTTGTTCAGTAAATTACAATATGGTTTGGCAATTATTTTATCTTTTATTGGAGTAAAAATGATCATTTCGCCATTTTACCATGTCGATTCTGTTTACTCTTTATTGGTAATCGGAGGCGTTCTTTTAATTTCGGTTGTGGCTTCGATCATGTTGCCGGAGGTTAAAGAAGCCTAATTTTGAAAAGAGGTTTTTAGAACCACAAAGAATATAAACGTATTAAAAAACGGATTGGAAATTACATGTAATTTTCAGTCCGTTTTTTTGTACGGGAGAATATTGCAAAAGCTATTGTTTTTCAACGTAGAAACTTCAATTAATTGTTATACTTTTGCACTTTCAAAACGTATCGTAAAAAAGGTTGTTTTTTCAACCCGTTTACACGTTAATTTAATAAATAACAATGGTTTATTCAGCCATTGTCGCATACAACAATAGTCATACATTATGCTTAATATACACAATTTGTCGGTTTCTTTTGGAGGAACATTTTTATTTGAAGAAGTTACTTTTCGTTTAGGAGCAGGAGACCGCGTAGGTCTTGTTGGTAAAAACGGTGCAGGTAAATCGACAATGCTTAAAATGTTAGCGAGAGATTTTGCTCCGGATTCAGGAGTTATTTCTCAGGAAAAAGATATCCGAATGGGGTTTTTACGCCAGGATATTGATTTCGAACAAGGAAGAACCGTATTGGAAGAAGCTTATGAAGCTTTTACTGAGATTAAAATTGTTGAAAAAAAATTAGAAGAAATCAATCATCAATTGGTTACCAGAACCGATTATGAAAGTGAAGAATACAGCCAGATCATTGAAGATTTATCTGATTATACACACCGTTTTGATCTTTTAGGAGGTTATAACTATGTGGGAGATACAGAGAAAATTCTTTTAGGATTAGGTTTCAAAAGAGAAGTATTTAATAACCAAACCGAGACTTTTTCGGGAGGATGGAGAATGCGTATCGAGTTGGCGAAGTTATTATTACAATCCAATGATGTATTGCTGCTGGATGAGCCTACCAACCACTTAGATATCGAAAGTATCATTTGGTTAGAAAGTTTCCTTCGCAATTATCCGGGAGTTGTGGTAATTGTATCGCACGATAAAATGTTTTTGGATAATGTGACCAATCGTACGATCGAAATTTCGTTAGGAAAAGCATACGATTTCAATAAACCATATTCTCAGTATTTGGAATTGCGTCACGAAATCCGTGAGAAACAATTGGCAACTCAAAAGAACCAAGCCAAAAAGATTGAAGAAACAGAAAAATTAATCGAGAAATTCCGTGCGAAAGCTTCAAAAGCTTCGATGGCGCAATCGTTGATTAAAAAATTAGATAAAGTAGAACGAATCGAAGTTGACGAAGACGATAATTCAGTAATGAATATTTCTTTCCCTGTTTCAAAAGAACCCGGAAAAGTAGTCGTTGAGGCAGAGAATGTTACTAAAAGTTATGGCGATAAAGTAATCCTAAAAGAGATTAGCCTATTGGTAGAACGCGGTAGTAAAATTGCCTTTGTTGGACAAAACGGACAAGGTAAGTCTACTTTTATCAAAGCATTGGTTAATGAATTTGAATACCAGGGAAATATTAAGTTAGGACACAACGTTCAGTTGGGTTATTTTGCCCAAAATCAGGCAGAATATCTGGATGGTGAAATCACCTTACTTCAAACCATGGAAGATGCTGCAACAGATACGAACCGTTCTAAAGTTCGTGATATGTTAGGATCATTTTTATTCCGTGGTGACGATGTAGAGAAAAAAGTAAAAGTACTTTCAGGAGGAGAGCGTAACCGTTTGGCACTTTGTAAATTATTGTTACAGCCTATCAACGTATTGCTAATGGATGAGCCAACGAATCACTTAGACATCAAATCTAAGAACGTTCTGAAAGCGGCACTTCAAAAATTCGGTGGTACTTTATTATTGGTTTCTCACGATAGAGATTTCCTTCAGGGAATGTCGAATATCGTTTATGAATTTAAAGACCAGAAAATAAAAGAATATCTGGGTGATATCAACTATTTCTTAGAGCAACGCAATCTTGAAAACATGCGTGAAGTCGAGAAAAAAGACGTTGCAAAAGTAGCTGCTCCAAAAGAAAATAATAAGACTTCATACGAAGATCAGAAAAAAGGAAAAGCTCTGCAAAACAGATTAAGTAAAATCGAAAGTCAAATCAAACAATTAGAAAAAGACATTCAACACGACGATAAAATGTTGACTTCTAATTATGACAAACATATAGAAGACGCTTCTTTTTTCAAAGCTTACAACAAGAAAAAAGCAGATCTTGATCAGTTACTATTAGATTGGGAAATCGTTCAGGAAGAGATTGATAATTTTAGTGTCTAGGTTTTAGTCGCAGTTTTTAGTCTCGGTCACAGTTTACAGTCTCAGTCACAGTTTTAGTTTACAGATTTTCTATGGTACAATTATTCATAGAAAATCTGTTTTTTTTTAAACGTATTTCATCTCATCTATTTCCCATTTGTCAGGCTGAGCGAAGTCGAAGCCCTTTTTACCTAACCAGCCCTTCGACTTCGCTCAGGGTGACAATCTAATAAAAAAAAGCATCTCGCAAATCACTTAATAATTCCAATAGATTTAGAGTGCATAATAGCCTCGCTGCTGTCCTTAAAATAACAAACAGCAATGTCTAAAGCTTCTAAGTTTTTAAGTATGGTTTTGGTTGTTTCTTTTTTATATTTGCCCGTTTGTCTGATGTAAACCGCTTTTACGGTTACGGGAAATATTTTACAAATGCGTTCGTACAAAACAGGATCATGTTGCGAATCATCTCCCAACAGAACATACTGCAGATTGGGGTAGAACTCTAAAACATGTTTGATCTTGTCAAATTTATGATCGTGATTGCCTCTGCCACTCATAAAAAAATCGGTGATTCCGGTTTTGATATCCTTCAATAAAATAACAGCTCTGGGCAGTCGGTGTATTTTGGTAAATTTTACGATGAAATTGTATAAATTCCATTCACTGCTGGAAACAAAAAAAAAGGCGTTTTTTTCTTCTTTATTGTTTCTTCCGGCAGAACTTAAAGCCTGATAATGCGGAACGACATCATTAAAAACCTTTCTGTCGTTGACATTTTTAAATAAAAGAATGTATATTTTTCGGAAGACATTTCGCGTATGAGAAATCAAAAAAGTATCATCGATATCCGATATGATTCCAAGATTGCCTTCGTGAGGCCGTATAAAACTGCCTTTTGCGGTTATAATTTCTGATTTATATCGGATGCTGACTTCATATTCCATCCATCCAAAATTAGGCTCATCCTGAATTGGAATACAAAATTTAAAATAACCATCATCAAGTGTTTTCGAGTGAATTTCCTGATGACCGAATTTTAGGTAGACATCAAAATTTCGAATGGTTTTTATCCGGAATAAGTTGACGATAGAAGTAGCGTTTTTGAAGTTTTTCTTCTGAAAATCATAATCATACAATGTTTTAAAGACATGCCCCATCACGATTAATTCCTGATCATTAGCATAACCCCGGTATAATTGTAGAATTGGCTTCATTAATTGTGTACTTTTATATAAAGTTGGAAATTAATTATTTTAATCGGTTTTAGAAATTAAATTTTGAAAAAGAATATTGTTTTTGTTGTAAATCCTATTTCGGGTGATTTGGATAAGTCAGATTTAATGGAGGCTGTCTATGAGTTTTCGATCACAAATAACTTCAATTTGGTGGTGTATGAAACCACAGGCCAGTCCGATGTTAAAGCGATACAATTGCTTTATGAGCAATGCAGTCCCCAAAGAATTGTAGTGGCTGGTGGTGACGGAACTATAAAAATGGTTGCCGAAGCAATGGAGCAATACGATATTGTAATTGGTATTTTGCCCGCCGGTTCTGCCAATGGTTTGTCTGTCGATTTAAATTTACCGGATTCAACAGAAGAGAATCTGGAAATTGCTTTTCTGCATTCTTATATGGAAATAGATATGATTTCTATTAACGGCAAGAAAAGCATTCACTTGAGTGATATCGGGATCAATGCTGATTTAGTAAAAAACTACGAAGAAAGTAATTGGAGAGGCATTTGGGGCTACGCTTTGCAGGCCTACACGACGCTGGTGGATTCCAATGATCCTTTTGTTGCCACAATTACGACTAATAAAGAAACAAGCGAGCACACGGCAAGAATGATTGTCATTGCGAACTCTCAGAAATACGGAACAGGTGTCACGATCAATCCTCACGGAGCAATGAACGACGGTAAGTTTGAATTGGTGATTCTTAAAAGCCTCGATTTATTATTGCTTGGAAAGATTATTACGGGAAATATGCCCATTGATTCCGAGGATATTGTGATCATTTCGACCGATAAAGCTACTATTAAAACCAATTATCCGGTTAATTTTCAGATTGACGGGGAGTATTGCGGCGCGCAGACTTCTTTGGATATTCATATTCTGCACAAACAAATGAAAATAGCCATTCCTTAGAATTATTTAAAAGGATTTCTTTCTTTCCATTCCGTTTTGGGCTCCAGGTAATCAAATAGTTTACCGATGTTTTTATTGATTAAAGCATTGCTGTGGGTGATTAAACCGTACATTTTTACAGGTTTTGCACCTACGGAACTTTTTATTTCGAGAGCAGTTCTGGCAAATACAACTTCCGAAAATCCATGATTGATGGAATAGGCGATCATATCATAAAGCATGTTGAGGTATAGCATTTTATCACGCTGAATGCTCTCGTCATAGCCTAGGAAATAGGTGTCCATCACAGCGCCATTTTGAATCAAAGTATTGAATCCGATTAACTTTTCATCTAAAAAATAACCATAAAAAAGAAAGTCTTCTTTCATGATTTCTTTAAAAGTGCGGAAATGATTTTTAGCTAGAAAAAAAGTGTTGAAAGGTGCATTTTTCGCCACATGAAAATAAAGATCATAAATCGTATCTTCATGTTTTATGATTTCATCCAGCGACATTTTTTGTTTTTCGATTCCTTCTGCTTTTTTGCGGGCGCGTTTGTATTGGTCGCGATATTTTTTAGAGAGTGCTTCAATATAATCCTGTTCCGTTTTCCAATTTGAATTGATTTCAAAAATCATATTGGGCTGGGTAGAGAAGGTAAAGTTGTTTTTGAATTCACTTTTTAAAGGCTCAATCTCACTTTCGGTAAAGTCTTTTATACTGGTAATATGAACTTTCTTCCCTTTTGCTCTAAGCTCCTTTTTGAGTTCAGTGATGGCTTTGTGGAGTGTTTTAATCACTTTTGCCTGATTCGCATTTTCAGCAATAGAAAAAGCATTTTGTCCCGTAAGCATATTGTTGCCCACAAACAAAACATGCGAAGCAAAATTCTTGAATGCAAAATTACGAACCGATGTTTTTAAGCATTGATCCCGTTCTCCAAAAGATTCGAGTTTTTCTGCGAAAATAAATTGAGTTAAAGCGATTCCGATTAGGTTGTCATTTTTAAAAATCCCAATAAAATGACAAAGCATATTGGCCGGAGAAGATTTTTCGAGTACTTCGAGATATTTCCGGGTCAAAAAAATGTTTTCGGTGGTTAGCGCATCCCATTCTAAAGGCAGTGATGAAGCGCTATTGTATAGTTGGAAAGAATAAGTTGTACTCAAAAGTAGATGCTAATTTTGCCAAAATTAGATAATATTTATAAGAACCAATCCTGTTTAAGTTATTATTAAGAAAAACCCGTTTGAGTTTTGATTTCAAACGGGTTGTGTTCTTTTATGTGGTTAGGCAAATGCACAAACGATTCCACCCATTAAAGTCAGTGTGACGATCCAGAATCCGGCGTGAATCAAAATGTATTTCCATGATTTTCTTTCGAATAGCGAATTAATCCCAACTACGGGAAAAGCAAAAAACAGGCCTGAGACAAAACCGTGCAACGCACCGTGTTTAAAAGTGCGATAGGCGGTTCCATAATCTGCCATAAAAGCAGCAAACGATGGTTTTGCACTGACGATCAACGGAGGGCCGCCGACCATTCCTACTGCTCCGGATTGATGAATAGTCAATGCCATCAAAACGATGGTAATCATTAGCGAAAAAACATATGTTAATCCGAAAATTTTAAGCATGTTTCCGGTTCGAAGGACCTCTTCGGTCAGATTACTTTCTCTCATCCATACTGTTCCAAAGACTTTTGGATGATACCAGATAAAACCAACGACAAGTGTCATGATAGCAGCAACTAGTAGTGCAATAAAGTTAATTTCCATAATATGAGGTTTTTATGATTAGTTAGTCAAATTTAATCAAATAAAGTAAAACTTTTGGAAATTTGTAATAAGTAGTATAAATAACGTTAATAAATTACTTATTAACACTTTATCGACATTATGTGCTTTATGTCTGTAAAATGTATAATTTTATTCCTGAAAACAAACCCCCAAATCTGTTATGAAAAGTTATATCACTCTTTTTTTAGCACTTGTTTTTTCTCTAAATATTTTTGCAGATACTGTTTCGGACAAAGAAAAAGATGCCCTTATTAAGTTGTACCATGCTACTAATGGATCACAATGGAAAATAAAATGGGATTTGTCATTATCAGTAGCTACATGGTATGGAGTAACAGCTGAAAACGGAAAAGTTGTCGGGCTTAATTTGGCCAACAATAATTTGCAGGGAGAATTACCCGGTGAGTTTTACGATTTAGTAAATCTGATTGCCGTCGATTTGCATGAAAATGGTCTGAAAGGACAACTTCCTGTGGCAATTCAAAATCTGAAGGAGCTTGAAGTTCTCGATGTTTCATTAAATGAGCTATCAGGGACATTACCGGCTTCGATTTGCGAATTAAAAAAACTGAAAAATTTGGAGCTTTTTGCCAATAAAATTTCAGGAGAATTGCCAATAGAGATTGGAAAATTAAAGCAGTTAGAAATACTGTCGTTGTTTAATAATGAACTGGAAGGGCAACTGCCGGGTTCTTTATATAAAATTCAGACATTGAAGGTATTGTTGCTCAATAATAATAAGATGTCCGGGAACTTAAGTAATGAAATACTTAATTTTTCTGCTCTTGAAAATTTGAGTCTGTTTGACAATAGTTTTGGAGGTGAAATTCCAAAAGGGCTGGAGAAGTTGCATAATTTGTCTGAAATGAATCTTTCATACAATAAATTTGAAGGAACCGTTTCTAAAAACCTGGTGTTATTAGATGCACTGAATATGACGATGTTTGACGAAAACGGAGATCCGGTTTTGTTAGAAATTAATAATGAAAAAGAAACTACAATTGTTACCCAAAATTAATCATGCTTATGAATGAATTTCACTCTCGTTAAAAAGTTGATTAAATATATTTAGTTAATTGTTGAAAACCGTAATTCGTTACGGTTTTTTTCTGCCCAAAAGTGAGTGGAGTACGGAATTGTTATGAACACGAATTACACGAATTTCCACTAATCAATTCGCGCAATTTGTGGCGTTTTTTTTTGAAGCTAAATTTTATGGAATGTTTTTATGAACACGAATTACACGAATTTTCACTAATCAATTCGTGCAATTTGTGGCGTTTTTTTTGAAGCTAACCTTTCTGGAATGTTTTTATGGACACGAATTACACGAATTTCCACTAATCAATTCGTGTTAATTCGTGTAATTCGTGTTTTTTTTAGGTTAGACTTTATCGGGATGTTTTTATAGCCACGAATCTCACAAATTTCCACTAATCAATTCGTGTTAATTCGTGCAATTCGTGTTTTTTTTTAGGTCAAACCTTATCCGTATGAAAAGAAGACTCATAGTCACTCTGTAGAAAAAAGTAATCCTTTCAATCCTTTTAATCTGTGGCAGATCTTTTTTTTTATTTCGCCACAGATTAAAAAGATTAGGAGGATTTTTTCTGGTTTGCGGTCTTGTGCTTTTGACTAGACAGAAATCTTCATAAAGACGCTGTAACTTTTGGACATGATTTAAATAACATTTATTTTTGAAGCTATTTTTTATTCATTTGCTTTTTTTTCATAACTTTAGTTATCAATCTTGGAATGAAAAATAAAATCTTAAATTAACCCTTTTAATTATAAAATTATGGTAGTACAATATAAAGGTGAGCAATACGGAAAGGAGACACAATTTACAATAAGAATCATTGGTAATAACCTTTCTAAAAGCAGTTCAAATTATCAAATAGATTTATTGGTAGGTGATAAACAATTGCCAACTTTTACCACGTCTATTCACCAGAGTTTATCAAATTGCCTGAAAGAGATCTATTTGTTCAGAAAACATAACGGGATTAAATTTGATGCTTCTTCTGAAGTTATAAATCCTAAATTAGTGCCTTACGATAAGGTTTTGTATGACTATAATAAATATGCTTTGTTTATGGCTTAGGTCATTTTACTTAGTAAAAATGCGGAAGACTGTCTATTGAGATGGTCTTTTTTTTGTTTTCATAGAGGAGGATTAGTGCTTTATAAAGAAAAATGTTTGACACGAATTTCACGAATTGGCACGAATTATTTTGTTGGTTGCGTTTTTTTGCTGCGTAATGTTTGTCCTTTCGAAAGTGGATAATTGGTACTTTACAAAGGGAAATGTTTGCCATGAATTTCACGAATTGGCGTGAATTATTTTGTTGGTTGTATTTTTTTTCTGCGCATAGTTTGTCCTTTCGACGAAGGAGAAATCACACTTGCTGAGCACTTTTTTTATGGAAAGTTCTGTGTGAATTTAAACGCGAGGAGCGCTAAGTTTTGTTCAAGGGTCGCAAAGTTTGGGGAAGTAAAAGTGATCTCTTTTGTGATAGAACTAAAAAAGCTTCAGATTGTCCTGAAGCTTTTGTTTGTAAACGAATGTTTTATGACTTTATAAATTCAAATCTTTAAAACCCGAAATTTCAGTAGAAACTTCCCCTAGCCATCCACCTTCGGCACGGTTTGAATTGTAGACTTTGATGAAGTTAATTCCTTGTAGTTTTACAGGGTTTCCTTTTTTATCTACGGCCCAATTGATATCGATTTGGGCTTTTTCGTCGGTGTTGGACCAATTGTCGGCATAGCCCCAGTCGTAGGCAGGGTTTACCCAATACGTGCCTGTTCCGGATTTATCGAATAGGTTGGCTTTTAAGAAAGTTCCTTTTAGGGTAATACTGGTGCCTTTCCAGGTTGGATAGAAAGGATTGCTATGATAAGCATTTTTAGAAATATAACCTGTTTGTCCTTGATTATCAGTCCAACGAATGTAATTGGGCTCCGATGGATTTTCAGGTTCGCTTTTGGGTTGGTAATACGTCAGCTCGTAATTTTTGATGGTTGTTGGTTTATTGTGCTCTGAGCCTGCAATTTCGTACCACTCGTCATCTGCTTTTCCGTTGTTGTTTACATCGCTGGAAACCATGATTATACCGGGTTCGGCCCAATTGCTGAACGCATTTCCAAGGACAATAAAATCGTTGCCTTCTTTATTGATAATCGTATGGTCAAATCCCATTACGATATAACCTCCAAATCCTCCAAGACTTACCAAGCTTCCTGTTGTAAGTGCCGTTTCTGCTTTTTTTCGCATGGTTTCGTCAGTGTCTTTTACAGTTGCTTCGGGTAGCGCATTTGTAAATTGCCCGGGAGCAGGAAAAAAATCAAAGACATTTTTGACTCCGTTCAGATAGGTTTTTTCTTTTACATTAACGGTGATTTTTTTAAAGATTTCACCGGAATTGTTTTTTACTCTAAAGTCAATTTTATAGGTTCCGGCTTGTGCAAACACGTACATTAGATCAAGTGTGGTCGCAATTATTTTTCCATTTAACAGCCAGGTATAAGTCACGTTATCCGGATTTTTAAGTTTAGGCTGGAGGTGAAACCATTGCATTTTTTCAATTGTAAAACCATTTGTTGGTTCATCAAATGTTACTTCCGGTAATACCACTTCGGAAGGTGTCTCATCTTTGGAACATCCAGTGAGGAATAGAGTTGTGGCTAATGCAATTAAAAATTTATTCATAAACGAAAAGAGTATTATTTTCTATTCTTGTTTTTGCTTTAAAAGCGAAAAAACGAAAACGAAAACCAAATTTGAATTTGATGTTTGTGTTCGGGCTTAAAGTTTTGCTCCACGAAAACTTTAAACTATTAAGCAGTGGCAGGTCTCCTGACTTGTTTCCATTTTGAGCAACCTTCCCACATTTCTAAAAATGCAGTGGCAAAAGATTAGATTTTGGAGATTTGAAAAATCAACAGCAATCTGTCAAAATGTTGCATGAAACTTACAGTAACGGGCTTGTTCAGGATTTGCACCTAATTCCCTTTTAATCAACTACACCGAAAAATGCAGTTGAACCATTGCGCGTACAAATGTAAATAAACTCTTTGGTGCTTTGAATGTTAATTTCAAAAAAAAATAAGTGTCTTTTTCGAGGTTCCTTTTTATAAGACAGCCCAAATAAATGGTAGAATAAATTTTTTAACGGCGGGTTATATAATACGAAATTTCTCATGATACTAAAACTATTTTTATATATTTGATATAGTAGAATGATTAAAAATAGATTGTTTTGAAGATGTATTGCTGAAAATGTTATAGTGTTAAGTCGTTGACTGATAATGTATAAATGTATTTTTTGTTAAATCAAGTAAAATTAAGCATTAGTATTAACCATTAATTAACCAATCATTGTATTATGAAAACAAAAATTATTTTAGTTGCTTTTTTAGTATCCCTTTTTATTTCTTGTCAAACAGATGAAATTGCTCAGGAGCCATCGGCTGTGGAGCAAAACAAAGAATTGAAATTTGCCGTTGATCCGGATGGCAAGATCTTACAAAATATTCCACCCGAAATTATCAGCTTAATGGTAAAGGAGTTTGAGTTATCGAATAAGAAAAGTGAAATCGAGATACTGAGAAATTCTTATGATTTTGAGACAGGGAATTTAACCAAAGAAGCAGCCGGAAGCGATGCTTATTTTAAAAAGTTGAATGAACTGGCCACTGAAAAGAAACTGACTGGCAAAGCAGCTGAAGCGACAAGTGGATATAGAGCACATGTAGCAGGTAAAGGTTGGTTGCCATGGACGCCATACGGACAAGTAATAGGAACAATTGGAGAAAGCAGACAATTGGAGGCTGTTGAATTTGGAGGTTACATTCCGAGTCCTATTTGTAAAATTGGAATTGCTCACGTAGAAGGACTTGGTTGGTACGATCAGGGATGTTCGAGAACATTAGGAACCGTTGGTTTAGGCAGAAGAATGGAGGCAATTCAGGTATATGCTGCAAGTTACTACAGAGCTTATGTGGCAGAATTAGGCTGGTTACCATGGGTAAGCAGTGGTCAGGTTGCCGGAACTGTTGGACAAAGCAGAAGAATGGAAGCTTTTCAGGTAACGAATTTTGGATACTAGACTACGGATATTAGTTCCCTAATTCAGGCAAGACTGCGAAATACTTTCTTTAGAATACACACAAAAACTCCTTAAGAAATTAAGGAGTTTTGTGTATATAAAATGATAATGAATCATTCTATTCGTACTTTAAGAATTTTAAAATATTGGTTCTTTCGGCTAAAGACAAGATACACCTCTCAATCCTTTTATGTTTTCGTCAAATAGGATCAACTAATTATTAACTAGCAGCTTGAATTAATTAGTAGGATCGCTCAACTTTACCGTTTTATAAATATCAAAAAGAATAAAAACTGCAGTAATAAGATTGGCAAATAAAAACAGGTCTAAAAAACCGCCATTTATAATTTCAAAGAGAGCAAGTATTAAAAACAGTGCAAATAAAAGCAGATTAAATATGCCGAAAAAGCAATAAAGAAAACTTAAACTTAATTTGTTCTTCTTGTCGTTTTTAAAATAAAAGAATCTTAATAGTATTAAAATCACTCCAATTGCCCCGGAAACCCAACAACTGTTTAAGTAAAAACCAAAAACCCCGAACCCATGAAACCAGCCAGGTGATTCAAAGAAATAAATGAAGAAAGCACAAATTGTCCAAATATTTGTTATGATCAGGGAGAAGGTTAGATTTTTAAAAAGGGTTTCTTTCATGTGTTGGTTTCTTTTGGTTATAAATAAAGTTTTGATGTAACACTGTGTAAACATTAATAGTGCCAGAATGTGAATAACAATAGTATTTAATTCTTGCTCTCAGTAAATTTTAATTCAGTTCTTGAAAGATTTTTTTGTAATTGTGTGAAATGTAAAAAGGGCAGAACCTTATAGAATGGTTCTGCCCTTTTTTTATTCTTTATAGTTGGATTGCGGAAAATTTAACGCAAAGCTCGCAAAGATTTTCTTTTGCACGCAGATTTGCTTAGCCAGTTCGCTATCGCTCGGGTAGCGGATTAGACTGATCTTATTTATCTCTCAAAAAAATATTTGTGCAACCTGCTAAATCTGCGTGTAAAAAAACAAGTATAAAACTAAAAAGAATTCGTAATACTATAACTAAACTTTGCGTGCGGTTATCTCCGGTTTAAGCATAACTTTTCATTTTCTGAACGATCTCTAAATAACGATTTTCAAAAACAGTTTGCTCAACAGGAACCACAACCGATTGGAATAATTGCATCAAATTATCAGCGTGATTGGCTACTTTTGTTGTTTGAAGGTTGTAATGAATGAATTTTATCCAAAGCAATGCTTTTAGTTCTGTTTCATTCTCATTCCACATTTTCATTTCTACCAGTAAAACATTATCAGTATATTGAATCAGTTGAGACTCGATTACTACGGTTTCCATTGTAGAGGCCGGTCTCATATAACTGATCTGATTGGAAGCCACAACCCAGCTCAGCGCGGTTGTTTTCATCAATTTAAAAATATCAAGATTGTAGTGTTCTGCAATTTGATCTTCACGGGTATTAATGAAATATTCAAGGTATTTTGCATTGTTCAAATGATTGAAAGGGTCACAATCCTGAAATCTGATTTTTCTTTTTGTTTTTAATACTTTTTCCATTTTTAATTAAATTATCACATACCGATTGGTATATGTAGGGTTAAATTTTTTTACTTTTTTATGTTTTTAATTAGTATGTCATCAATGAAATCCATTGCATGCGTAATGTAGGAGTCGTCATTGTGTGTGAATGCCAAAAGAGAACTGCCTTCTATCATAGTTAAAATGAGTTGTGCATATTTGTTTACATCGGTATCCGGCTGAATTTCATCTTTGCTAATCCCTTCGCTGATGATATCGGTTAGTCCATTAATGAATTTTTGAGATAACTTCTCGGCAGCTTCGAACAATAGAGGATTTACAAATTTGGTGTCAACAGAAACCCGTAACATCGGGCAACCACCTCTGTCCTTGAGCAAATCGTAATAGGAGCGATGGTAGTTGGTTATGGTGTGTAATTTGTTAATAGCACCTTCCTTGGTCGCCACCAGCTTAAACAACGGAATTATAGCAATACCGACATTAAGTTTAAACGCTTGCAGTGCCAAATCTTCTTTGTTGGCAAAATTGCAATATATAGCCCCTTTGGTCAGCCCCGTAGCCTTTGTAATATCCGACAAACTGGTTCCAATATACCCCTGTTTGTTAAAAACGGGCGCAATTTTATCCAATATAAATTCAGAAGTATTCATAGCTTGTTTGGATTTGTGACTAATAGTAGGACAAATATAAGAAACAAATACCGATTGGTATGTGAGAAAATGGTTTTTTTTTCTTAGCTATACTTTACGAGGATATATGTTAAATCGGGTCTATTGGAATTAGAAGGAATATACAATACGTATTTTTTAAAAGTCGCTAGGGACTATCTGTAATTCCAACTGAATACATAGAAAATAAAACTAAAATATAATATTCTAAACCAGTAAAATTATAGAAGTCAAAGTCGAAATGAGTTTCAGATTTTTTTTCATTTTTTTTGATTTCTCCCACACACTCTTCATCAATAAATATTTTTCCAATCATTTTTTGAAATGGATTGCTTGTAAATTTTATGGAAATGGATTTCATATCTACCATTAAATTATAGTTAGAGCCCTTCTTTTTAAGAGTGATTTCTTTGTCAAATTTTTGTTGTAGTATTTGTAATTCCCAATATAAAAACATAAATTCTGAACTATAGAATTCACAGACTAAATCATCGTTTTTATATATGGTACATTGATTTCTTATTCCGAGAAGTAATCTTTTTCTTTTTACTTTAAATAACAATTGATTGTCACGATAATATTCAGATTGATTACTAGGATGGAAAATTGTTCTATACATTTTTTATTTATTAAATCCAGTCTTAACTTTTATTTCAAAGCCGATTGAAGATTTACAATCTATGGTCATAATATGGATATTTTAAAAACAAATCTACCAAAAAAACAATTTTAATCACATCATTTTCCCTTCCTTAGCATACTCTTTTTTTATCCCCTGAAGAAGGTGCGTGAGGTTAATAGTTTCGTTTTCGTCTTCTAATGTTTTCAGGCAGGCATATTGAATGATGTTTACAATATTGGCGCCCGTAATGTCGTATTTTTTGGAAAGTTCGTTTAGGTTTACATCCTCAGAAATTCTAATTCCTCTTGGGAGGTTATTTTCCCAAAGACGCAAGCGTTCCCCGTAGGAAGGGACTTCAAACTCAATTATAGATTGAAATCTGCGGGTGAAAGCGGTATCAATATTCGCCTTAAAATTCGAAGCCAGAATAACCAATCCGGGATGGTTTTCGATGCGTTGCAGCAGATACGAAACTTCCTGATTGGCGTATTTGTCATGGGCATCCCGAACGTTGGTTCGTTTTCCGAAGACGGCATCAGCTTCATCAAAGAAAAGGATCCAGTCTTTGTCGGCGGCTTTGTCAAATAGTGAGGAAAGGTTTTTCTCGGTTTCACCAATGTATTTTGAAATTACCATCGATAAATCAATTCTGTAGACATCTCTTTTAGTATACTTCCCAAGGAGGGAGGCGGTGAGCGTTTTTCCGGTTCCCGGGGCACCATAAAACATGACTCTGTATCCCGGTTTTATTTTGGATTTCATGTTCCATTCGTTCAGGATGATGTCGTTAAATTTCAACCAGGTTTCTATTTCTTTAATGTTATTTAAAGTAGTAGAATTGAGTACCAAGTCGCCCCATTCTAATTGAGTTTCGATTAATTGTGCGGGGAAGATGCTGCTGAGCTGCGGTTTCAGGATTTTTCCGGTAATGAATTTTTCGACATATTCATCATCTAAAACAAGCAAACCGCTTAGTTTGGGTTCGCCATTGCTAACCGAGTCTATTTTGATGATTCCTTTTTGATAAAGGAAAGACTTGTTGTGCAGGTAATTATAAAAGGAGATTCTGTCCTCGAGATGGTTTCCTGCGATTAAAAATTGAGCAGTTTCACCCGTTGGTAAAATCCCGCGGTGGTTCTTTGTTTTTATGCCGCCAAATTCGGGTAATTCACCACCATTGGGTAGGTATTCGGCTATGATGGAGCTTAAAAAATCGGGATGAATATTGGGAACCAGTGCCAATGCCAGTAACAGTATATCGGTTTCGGACAGGTTATTTTCTATGATGAATTCGTTCACAAATCCCGTAGCATCCAGTTTTCTGACAATGAATTTTTCCGCTGGATTTTCTACCTGAAAAAGAGTGTCAAGCTGAAAGATGAATTGGTTTTTTAGAATCTCAAATAGTGTTTTCATGATGGTTTTCTTAAAAATTCAATTAATTCATTTCCTAATTTTACTTGTTCAGTAAGAGATAAAATGAGTTGCGAGGTGTTAAATTCAATATTTTTTATGTCGGGATAACTTTCATCAGGAGTTATATCATTTGGGTTTAAACGAATGAAATTATATAATTCTTCCTGTTGGTTTATGTCACCGTTGATAAACATAGGGGAATTGGTTAGCGGATAATAGGATGAAAAAGGCTCAGGGAGTAGGCCTAAAGCCGAAAAATAGGTTATGTTGTCTTTGGGTTCAAAAATAAAGAATGTTGGTGTCCAGTCACCTGTGGTCTTTAAGATTGCAAATTGCTTGTTTTTTAAACGTTGTTCTATTTCAGTTAACTGAGGTAGAATGAAATCGATGAATCCAAAAGGATTTAACCTTGAATTTTGAGATATTGATAATGGATGGAAATTTAATGTAGTATCTTCCAAAGCAGGTTCCCAATCGGGCTTGATTTTTAAATACTGATCAACATTCATATTGTTTTGGGAAGATGAATCTCCGTATTCACTATCTGGATTTTGTAAAATGAATTCTATCATAAAATAATTTTTTATAAAAATCTATTCAGGTAAAGTTAATGATTAATATTAAATACTTTGCCATAAGGCAACGGCAGCCTGCATCAGTAATTTTGGAACATCAGGAGTACCGGGTTTAGGATACATAGATACAATACCTCTAGGTCCTAGATTTACCCTTACTTCATTTGCACCAATTTGAACAAGTTTACTATCGCCCGGTAACATAGTTCGTACTAAATTCTGTACTTCAACAGAGTTTAGAGCATCAGTAGCCAAAGCTCTAACTTCGCTGGCTCCGATATTAAGTGGCCACATGCTGTTTTGTCCTTTGCAATTATTCAGAACCATTGCAAAATATTTCCAGGTATGCCTGCTGATCATGTGTAGAATATCATGGGCTTCTACTGTAACTTCAAGTGATGATCCATCAGCGAGTGTTAGCATTCTTTTAGCTATGCCTCCCGATCCGGGAGCTGTTCTTCCGCCCACTTTAGCGGTTCGCCCTAAACATCCGGCATCTAAGAAAGTTATTCCATATTGAAGGGTTTGTCTCCAGGTCGTTAGGCTTGCCCCTGGATAGCTTAACACCAGATTAAAAAATTCTGTTATTTTGCCAACATTCTTAAACCCGCGTGCCGCACAGGCGTCAAGAAATTCAAGAATAAAAGTAGATCCCGAAGTAGCACGTGATAAACCGGATGCAATTGCTTTGTCAACGACAGCCAGTACATCAGCAAAATTACCAAAATGAGTGATGTAGTTGGCTATTTTATCAAGATCCTTAATTTCATCTAGTACTCTCATCAAATCATCTACAATGCCACCGGCCTGAGTCAATAGATTTCTTAATTTGGCTACGGTTAAATTCTCCATATGAAGGATTCTTTCCAGTTTGCCAATAGTCATTCCCACTTCGTCAAGGAATCTTACAAAATCATCCAATTCAGCAGCCAAGCCATCTAATTTTGGTAGGGCTGCGTTTATATCTGCTAATCCTTCGAGGAAAGGAACTAGACGATCTAAGGCTGTGCTTCTTCCCAGAACAGTAACCAACTTGTTGAATTCATTTACCCCGTTAAATACTGCCAGTAAGCGATCGGTGTCTGCAAATCGGTCAAAGGCTATAACCAGTTTATCCAATTCGGCAACTTTGTCAAATAGGGCTACTATTTTATTTACTTCTGTCGCTTCTTCTACTATTCTTAGTAAGGTGGCAAAATCTGCGGCTTTGGTTACAATTCGAAGCAATGCTGCAGTATCGTCGGCGGTCTCGATTAAGGTGATTAATCTTCCGAGATTGGATGCTCCGACACGTTCGATAGCAATGATCATTTTGTCCAGATCAGTTGCTTTGTTCAGTACTCTTATTAGTCTTCCGATATCATCGCCCGAACGTTCCAGTATCGTAATTAATTTGACGAGCTCTTTTGCTTTCCCCATTATGGTGATCAGGCTTTCGGCATGACCGGCTACTATTCCTTTTTCGATAAGGGCTAAAACCCGGCCAATATCATCTGCTTTGGTCAGAATACTAAGTAATTCATCAGCCTTACCAACGGCGAGTAATGCTTCAATTATTCGGGCTACATCATCTGCGCTAGTCAGTAGTTTAATCAGCCCGCTAACGTCTTTAATTTTTTCGATTAATAGCAGCAATCTTTCAATATTGGCCATGCTGTCGATCAGAGCAATAAAGGCTTTTACATCTCCCACAAGAACAACAATTCTGAGGAATCGCGCCAGCCCTCCAACTCTTGCTACAATTGCCGAGATTCTTGCGATGCGTGCCAACCAGCCAACTAATCGGGAATAAACACCTGCTCCGACGAGGGCTAAAGCAATTTCAAAAAGAGCTCTTCCGAATAATCGTCCTCTTTCGTAAGGACTTAAACCTTCTGTAGTGACCGCCTTGTAGATGTAATAGATGGCAAAAAGAGCCGCTATAACAATTCCGACAACCAGCAGTACTTTCAGGATAACAGCCAAAGCAATTCCGAATTTAAAGATCAGGACGAGGATTATGATGACAATAATGATCACAATGATCCAGAAAATTAAAGTTCCCATTGCTTTTCCTATAGTAGTGATCAAAGTGGTAAAACCTTCCACAAAACCTCTTGCCATTCCGGATATGAAATCAGTGAACGTATCCCACCAGGAACTGGAACGATTGAATTCCCTGTCGAGATTGGCGGTAAACTGGTTTACTATTTCTGTTTGCTGTTCCAGACCTTTGCTTACCGTTTCGTGCATGTTAGAGACGTCGTCAGTAAGTTGACTGTTCCATTTGGTTTCGCTTTTATCAATTTGTTCCTGTAAGCCTGAACCCAAATCATCTGCCACGGTTTTGGTATCGGTTTCAGCCTCTCTTGCGCTGCCATTAATTTCTTTTACGGTATCTGATTTTAGTTTGTCGGCAGATTCCTGATAGCCGCTTGCTGTTTCAGATAAAGAAGTATTAATGGTGTCCTGAGTTGAAATAAATTTAGTCTTGAATTCTGTTGTAACATCAGACACTTTTTTGATGACGTCTTTAATGTATTTGTCAACGTCTTTATGATGTTCGTCAATAGCTTTGCCTAAATCATTTTGTGCTTCTGTCACTTCTTCGTTATACCAGTAAATTTCACTGATGTCGGTTTTGAACTTATCAATCTCTTCCAGTGTGGTTGTTTGATTTTTATCAGTATTTGAAATTCCGGTTTTTAAAATATCGTCTAATTCCGTATCTATTTTTGTCGGGATCAGTTCCAGTACGGCAATTTGCGAAGTGATGCTGGTTCCTAGTTCGGTTTTTAACTTGGTTGTTTCTTCCTCCAGAGAAGTGAGTGATTTTGCCGCAGATTCGGTTACGGCCTTGATGATTTCGTCTTTTTTGTCATTGATTGCCTTTATTGCTTCCTCTTTTTTGTTACCAAATTCGGAGCAAACATTCGTCGCATCTTCGCGATAATTGCCGGCTAATTTTAAGGAATGCGAAATGACTTCGGAAGAAATAAGATCACCCGCTTCCTGAATTTTCTGAATGGTATCAGGCTTACTGGACCAGGCGGCTTCAACAATGTCGCCGGCATTGTCCTTGCCGCTATATTGGCTTTGTTTCTGCTGAATAATGGCGTCAATCTGCTTAATGTTGGCAGAAGTAGTTTTGAGAGCATTGGTAGATTCTTCGGTTCCTGTAGTAGTCACACTTTTTGCTTTATCCTCGGCGATAGAGGTAAGTAACTCTTTTTTGGTTAGGATGACATCATCTACCCTTGCTATTTCTTCAATGGCGGTATCTTTTGCTTGTTGTATTTCAGTGTCTCGTTTTTCTTTTATAGCATTGCTTGCCTGTTCGTAGGATTTATTGATTTTTTCAAGAGTCGCTCTTTTGGTTTCTTTTAATCGGTCGATTTCGGTTTGAACAGCCTCTTTGGTTTTTCTCTTCTCCTCATTGATTCCGTCTGTAAGTGCTGTTTTTTGATTTGTAAAATAGGTAATAGAGGCTTGTTTTTTCTCTTCAACATAAGCAATAAACAAATCATAACTGGCAAAACCACCACCCGTTTCTGCACCACCGGTAGAAGATGTTGAGGTGGTTTCTGACGAAGTTGTACCGGTACCACCCGATGAATCACTGCTGGTAGACTCGTTGTTTTGACTTGCTGTTGCTGGTGTTGTTGATTGGTTGGCCTCTTCATTTCCGCTTGCATTTGTCGTTGACTGGTTGGTTGAATCTGAGGGTGTTCCCGGTACCGATTGGTTTTGAGTATCATTTGCGGGTGTACCCGATTGCGAAGTCGAATCGGTTCCAGAAGTGTTTTGATCGGCTGCTGTACTATCAGAAGTTGAACCTCCGTTATTGGATTGAGACGATTGATTTTGTTGTGTTGAAGTGTCTTCAGAAGAGGTGTTTTCAGAAGAAGTGTTCTCAGACGAGGTATTCTCGGTTCCTGAATTTTCCGGTGCTGAACTGTTGGGTTCTTCTTCCTTTTTTTGAACGGCAGGAGCTGATGCACCTTGTTGAACAGTATGTGTCAGTTCGTGAGCAAGCAAGTGTTTTCCGGATGGAGAGTCGGGATTGAATTTTCCTTCATTAAAATAAATATCATTCCCGTTTGCAAATGCCTGAGAGCCCAGTTGTTGGTTCATTTGAACAGCATTGGAATCATTGTGGATTTTTACATCGCTGAAATCGGCTCCAAACCCTGATTCCATCTCTGTTTTGGCATTTTCCGAAAGCGGAGAACCACCACCTTTGCTATTGTTTAAATCGGTTTCAAGATCAGAATTGTCGTTAGGATCCGCATCAGCACCCGCACTCATTTGGAGTCCATTTTCCTCTTCTTTTGACTGCGTTTCCTCTTCTTCTTTGGATTGAACTTCTTCTTCGACTTTCTTTTGTTGAATCAATGGCTTTGGTGTCGGCGTTTTTTCAACAGTTGCAGTTGCCTCAGGAGTTGTAACTTCGATTTTATTTGGAGCGGTTTCTTCTTTCTCCGATCTCGAATGAAAAAGAGTAGCGTTGTTTTCTCCTACTGCTGTTGTTTCGGGAATAGCAACTTCTGTTTGGTTTAGAATCGTTTCTTCTTTTTCTGAATTGGAATGCAAAATGGAAGGATTGCTTTCAACAGACGGAATTATTTCAGGAGTCGCAACCTCAACTTTGTTTTGGACTGTTTCTTCTTTTTCCGATTTTAACTGACCCACCGGACTGATGTTCTCAGCTATTGGTTTTTCAGAAAGAGTATTTTCGGTTTCTTCTTTTTTCTGTACGTCATTTAGTTTTTTCTGAGCAATAGGAGAGGGACTGAAAAAAGGTTCCGGTGCTGTATTCTTTTGCGTATTGGAGATTACTTTTTCCGCTACATGGTCGGCTTCGGCTTCAAATTTATCATTTGATTTTCCGATGTTAAGCTTTGCCTGTACACCAAAAAAATCCTCGCCCTGTCTCGAATTTAGTCCGGACGAGTTTGAAGGATTTGCTTTTGCTTTTTGGTGAAATGCTCCCATGAACCTTTATTCTAAGCTGTGATTATTTACTCTTCACCTGCAAAAGCAGCTGCTAAGGTATTTAAAGTATATCGTTCTTTTGGATCGTCTGTTTTTTGATATCCCCAAAAAAAGAGCCGTCCGTTAGAACTGAATAATGAATTTTTCAGATTGACATTCGGGTTATCGGTAAAGTATTTTAGAGCATCCTCATGCTTTTGCTGATTTTCATAAATATAGATGACACAAACAACATTTTCGTCAATTACCTCATAACTCACGGCATATCCGGCAGCTGCTTCATCGGCTGTAGGAGTAGGAGGAATCTCTTTGAGAGGCTTCGAAAAGGAATGCATTAAACGGTCTATTTTAGTTTTTTCATGCTCTAAATAATCTGACATGTTGGTTGTTTTTAATTGGTTATTATTTCTGTTGTCTTTTCGGGAACAAGTAGCCAGTGTTAAGCTTACAAGACAATAAATCCCTATTTTTTTATAAGTACGCATCGGCAGCAGTCCAGTTTCCACTTTTAGTTTCATTTAGGAAAGTACTCCAGCCTGTACCTCCGGCACTAACAAAAGTACTTTCTAAGGTATCTGTATCCCCATCAAAATACGCAGCGGCTACAACGGCTTCTCCGACTAATGCGACTAATTTTGTGGCGGTAGTCCAATTGTCCTGATAATTTGTTCTTGTTGAAATGTTTATTCCGGCTGCGTTACAAACCATTCTGGTAAAATATTCGGTCACTCCTTCATTTAGCGGTTGACTGAGGTTTATTAATGTCCGCGTCGAATATTTGTGTGTTCCCTCGTGCACCATAGTACCGGGGTTACCGCTATTTTGCTCGATCCATACTCTGCGTTCGCTGTCTACAAAACCACTTACGTTTTTTGTTGCCCATACTGATGCGCCATAATGGTTCTCTCCGGCAATATTCCAGTTTAAGGTATCAACAACGGCTACAAATCCTTCAATTTGACGTCCTTCTGCCACCCCACCGCCTACATAAGCAGACAGATGCGTTTGAATTGCGGCGTCAGCATCTACAGCAGAAGTATGCGCAATACTTCCAACAAACAGCATTCTTAACTTAATAATTACCCATAAATAATAGTCGTCTCCAACTTCTGAACGAAGAGAGGCGAGGTAGGCGGCATCATTCCATACCAAATCACGATCTGCTTTTGTGGCGAGTTCGATAATTTGTTTGACTTCTTCTAAACCGGCTTCTGTTCGGGTCCATTCGATTTTAGTTTTTAAATCAAATTGCAGATCGGTTAAGGCCTCGATGATCGTGACATTGGTGCAAACGCTGCCAAAAAAGGCTTTCCATTCCTCTGTTTTTAAGGAGTCTCTTTCAATTTGTGTGGTGTTGGCGTGAATGATCCACGGTTTTATGGTGGGATAATTGAGCTCCCAACTGGTTATGGTCATTTCGGCGTGTAACCAGGTTAATTTGGTGATCAGATCAAATTGTAAGTCGTCTAAGGCTTCGACCATTGTGGCATTGGTACAAACATCAACAAAGAAACTCATGCCTAAATCCGTATTTGTTTTTAGGGAATCTCTTTCCGCTTGCGTTGTATTGGTGTGAATGATCCACGGTTTTATAGTGGAATAACTGAGTTCCCAACTGGTTATGGTCATTTCTGCTTTTAGCCAGGTTAATTTGGTGATCAGATCAAATTGTAAGTCGTCTAAGGCCTCCACCATAGTCGTATTGTCGCAAACATCAACAAAGAAACTCATACCTACATCCGTATTTGTTTTTAGGGAATCTCTTTCAGCCGGAGTGGTATTGGTGTGTGTGATCCAGGGTTTTATAGTGGAATAACTGAGTTCCATACTGGTTATGGTCATTTCTGCCTTTAGCCAGGTTAATTTGGTGATCAGATCAAATTGTAAATCGTCTAAGGCTTCCACCATAGTCGTATTGTCGCAAACTCCAACAAAAAAGCTTCTCCAGGTATCGGTTTTTAAAGCGTCTCTTTGGGGTTGGTCTGCAGCGATTACCATTCCTTTAATCTCGCTGTAGCTCATAAATGTAGTTCCGAAAGTCGCCGCAGCATTTACCCATTCGAGTTTTTTATCCAGAGTCCACCCTAAATTGTTGACGGCACTGGTCATTTCAGCTACATTGAGTGCATCGGCCATTCGTCTTTTATAACTACCATCCGCCAAAACCGTTGCTCGTTCCGATTCTTCAAGTTGAGAGCACATCAATATCACCTCATCTTCGGGAACGTTAAAACTATCCAGCATTTCGTTTAGACTGTCCAGATGGTTGGGTGGATCTTCTTTTTGAATGTTGGGTTTATTGCCTCCTTGCTGTAAAGTATGGGTAAGCTCATGGGCAAGTAAATGTTTGCCGCTTTGTGAATCGGGATTGTATTTTCCCTGATTGAAATACACATCGTTTCCGCTGGCAAAAGCCTGTGATCCCAATTCTTTATTCATTTGAATGGCGTTAGAATCACTGTGGATTTTCACATCGCTGAAATCGGCTCCAAAACCCGACTCCATTTCCTCTTTTGTTTGATTGGCCAACGGAGAACCACCGCCTTTGCTACTTTGAAGTTTACCTTCTAATGCTGAGGTATTGGTAGGATTGGTATCCGTTGTAGCACTTTTTTGAAGTGGCTCTTTTTCTTCCTTGGTCTGTACTTCCTGATCTTCTTTGGCGGTTTGTTTTTGAACTAAAGCGGGTTGGGGTGGAGTAAAAAATCCCTTCGAATTATTTTTTTTATTAGAGACTACTTTGTCGGCTGTAGCATCAGCTTCGGCTTCAAATTTATCATTTGATTTGCCAACGTTGAGCTTTGCCTGTACACCAAAAAAGGATTCTTCTCCTCTCTCCGCTGTCGAAGGGGAATGTTTTGAGTTAGAATTTGACTTTTTTGGAAAGGTACTCATAAACTTTTCGTTTCATTTGTTATTCCATAATCTAAAAGGGGCTCTTTATTTCAATCAAAATTATTTCTTTAGGACCTGCTATTGATAGAATCAACTGGTTGTAATTAACGATTTTAAAATAGTGGCTTTGTCCAATTATCCATCTGTAAGGGGCAACACCCTTTTGGTATTGCATTTCATTTATAACATGTAAGGACTCGGCTGTTGTTCCATTTTTACTGAATTCATAATAGTTGGATAAATTATACGCTGAATAACCATTCTCTTTTTCAAAAACAACAGGGAGAATTTGCTTGTCGAAATTTTCCGGAAGCGCCCATTTTTTTGATAAGGAGTTCGATAGTAAATAAGTGGTTTTGTTTTTAGTATAGGAAATAAAAGCTTCACCATTATTCAGAACTCCGGCTGATTGCAGTCCGATTTCTCCTTTTAATTCGGCACCATCATACCATCTCAAAGTAGTACCTTCCAAAGTAATATATTGGTTGCCCCAGTAGCCTGCTAAATTTTCAAAGTAGCCATATTTCAAGGCTGTTTTTTCTGATTTTGTTACACCGTTTTTGTCCAGCGAAAGAATAGCATCGCGTGATTTATTAAAGCAAATAAGACTATCGTTGTATGAAATGGTGTTGATGCCACCAGTCCACTCAAAGCGTTTTATATTTTTAAAATCAGCATCGATTAACCATGTATCGTTTAAACCAATAACCCAAATAGCTTTATTTTCAGCTGGAATAATTTTCATTCCACTTAGAGGATATTGAATTTTAGTTCCGTCTTTTCTTTCCAGAGTAATCGAGTCGAAAGTTAATTTTAAAAAATCTCCGGCGTCCGTAATTAAGAGATCGATAACATCAGAATCGACAGCAACATATTTAAAATTGTTATTGAAAAGAGTGAAGAAAGTATTGTCTTTTTTGCCGTTTTCAGAAGCGTATCGCCCAATAAGATGCTCAGGAGAACCAAAGAGTTCCAGATATGTTTTTGGAAATGCAAGGGCAGGATTTGGGATGTCAATTCGGGAATATTCAATACCCTTTTGAGTACCCGAATTGTCTTTTGACAAAACCGGAATTGAATCGGTCTGTTGGCTGTAGACGATTTCAAGAGTAAGTTCATTTTTGGCTTGAATATTCATGTTAACGGGTTTTTTGCATTTAGTGAATGTTAAAAATAATAATAATAACAATGTCTTTTTCATGTTCAATTATTTTACCATGGAGGGTTTGAAACTTGAACTACACCTGTCAGATCTGTAATGTTTATGCGTTGTATAAAATAGGTGTTTTTAGGTTGCGACCAAAGACTTATGGCATGGGTCGCATCGATTGCCATTGCCACGTGTCCGGGATAAGGATCACCAATTTCGGTATAAAAAATCATTTGTCCTGCAGTTGGTGTTGCAGGCGGAGAGGTAGGCAAGGCGCTATTCCAGCCCAATTGACTCCATATAAGTACATTTGGATCACGTCCAGTAGAGGCAGTATTGTAAAAAGCTTGAATCCAGGCAGCATCTACTTTATTGGCTAAAAACGCTGCATAAATAATACTTTCCCAACAATTCATTGTCGCTGTTGGAGGTAGTGGTGCGCTTCCGCCACTTGTTACAAAGTGAGCAAAAAAGTCATTGTTATCAGGATTTTTCCAATACATTGAACCTAAAAGAAGATGGGAGAAAATACCCACCGAAAAAGGCGCCGCTAGTTTTGTGTTGATTAAAGCCCGAATAGAAGCGTCGGCCAATGCAGCCTGTCTATCACTGATAGAAACACTTATAATTTCAGTTCTGATGGTATCATAATCTGTGGTATGATTAATAAGCCAGGTGAGTCTGGCGACAAAATCAAGACCTTCTGCAGTCAGCCAACTCATTTGGGTGGGGACGTCGAAATTCAAATCGGTTACGGCTTCAGTGATGGTGGCATTTGTACATACCGTGACAAAGAAGGCTTTCCAGGGATCTGTTTTTAAAGCATCTCTTTGAGCTTGCGAGGTATTGGGGTGTATGATCCATGGTTTTATAGTGGCATAATCGAGCTCGAAGCGGGTTATCATCATTTCGGCGTTCAGCCAGGTTAATTTATTTACCAGATCATATTGCAGGTCGTTTAATGCTTCTACCATGGTGGTATTGGTACAGACACTAACAAAGAAATTCATACCAACAGTGGTGTTTGTTTGTAAAGAATCTCTTTCTACCTGGGTGGCGCTAATGATCCAAGGTTTTATAGTGGCGTAATCAAGCTCCCAGCTGGTTACGGACATTTCGGCATTTAGCCAGGTTAATTTGGTTACCAGATCAAATTGCAAATCATTCAAAGCTTCGACCATGGTGGTATTGGTACAGATATCAACAAAGAAATTCAAACCAACAGTAGCATTTGTTTTTAGTGAATCTCTTTCGGTCTGAGTGGTATTGGCATGTGTAATCCAAGGTTTTATAATGGCATAATCAACTTCCCAGCTGGTGATGATCACTTCGGCTTTAAGCCAGGTTAATTTAGTGATCAGATCAAATTGCAAATCGTTTAAAGCCTCGATGATAGTGGCATCGGTGCAAACATCAACAAAAAAGGATTTCCAAGTATCGGTTTTTAAAGCATCTCTCTGCGGCTGATCTGCGGAAGTAATCATATCTTTAATCTCACTGTATGCCATAAAGAAAGTTCCAAAAGTGGCGGCTTCTTTTACCCATTCCAGTTTTTTATTCAGAGGCAATCCTAAATTGTTTACCGCTCTGGTCATTTCTGCTACATCAAGCGCACTGGCCATTCTTCTTTTATAACTGCCGTCACTTAACACAATGGCTCTTTCTGAGGCGTTAAGTTGAGAACACATCAATATAACCTCATCTTCTGGCACATTAAAACTATCCAACATTTCATTCAGACTTTCTAAATGTGGTGTATTCTGTTTTTGGATATCGGGTTTAGCCCCTTGCTGTAAAGTATGGGTAAGCTCATGAGCGAGCAGGTGTTTACCGCTTTGTGATTCCGGATTGTATTTTCCCTGATTGAAATAAACGTCGTTTCCGCTGGCAAAGGCTTGTGCCCCTAATTCTTTATTCATTTGAATGGCGGTAGCATCGTTGTGGATTCTTACGTCGCTAAAATCGGTTCCAAAGCCCGATTCCATTTCTTTTTTTGCTGCATTTCCTAATGGAGATCCACCACCTTTACTGCTTTGAAGTTTACTTTCTAAAGCGGAAGTGTTTGTAGGAGTCGTATCACTCGTAGCGCTTCTCTGAATGGGTTCTTTCTCTTCCTTTTCTTCCTTTTTTTGGACTTCATTATCTTCTTTTGCCGCTTGTTTTTGAACTAAAGAAGTTTGGGTTGGAGTAAAGAATCCCTTGGAATTGCTCTCTTTGTTTGAAACTATTTTGTCTGCCGTAGCATCGGCTTCAACTTCGTATTTATCATTGGATTTCCCGATATTCAGTTTTGCCTGAACTCCAAAAAAAGACTCTTCCCCCTGTTCCTTTGACGGAACGGCGCGATTGGAAAGAGAATTATTTTTTTTAGAAAAAGAACTCATGATAACTACGTTTTGGTACTTTATTTTTTCTTTTTGCCTGTTACTCCTTGCTGAATGGTGTGCGTCAGTTCATGAGCCAATAGTTTTTTACCTTCACCGGAGTTGGGGTTGTATTTTCCTTTATTAAAATAGATATTCACACCATTGGTAAAAGCTTGCGCACCCATTTCTTGGCACATGGTAACCGCATTTTCGTCGGTATGGATTCGGATGGCACCAAAGTCAACTCCAAAAGCATTCTCCATTTCCAGTCTGATCTCCCGTCCCAGAGGATTTCCGCCTCCTTTTTTTAAATTATTTTCAACGTGGGATTTGGGTTTCTTTTCCTCTTTTTCCTCCGCTTTCTTTTGTACCGGTTCTTCCTTTTCCTCTGCTTTTTTCTGTACAGGTTCTTCTTTCTCTTCTGTTTTCTTTTGAACAGGTTCTTCCTTTTCCTCTGCTTTTTTCTGCACAGGCTCTTCTTTTTCTTCTGCTTTCTTTTGTACCGGTTCTTCCTTTTCTTCTGCTTTTTTCTGCACGGGTTCTTCTTTCTCTTCCGCTTTCTTTTGTACAGGTTCTTCCTTTTCTTCTGCTTTTTTCTGCACGGGTTCTTCTTTCTCTTCCGCTTTCTTTTGTACCGGTTCCTCTTTTTCTTCTGCTTTTTTCTGCACGGGTTCTTCTTTTTCTTCTGCTTTCTTTTGAACCGGCTCTTCCTTTTCTTCTGCTTTTTTCTGTGCAGGTTCCTCTTTCATTTCCTTGCTTTGAACGGAAGAAATCGTTTCTGAAACAGATTTTTGCTGCACTTCTTCTTTCGATTGTAAAAGACCACTATCAGCCGAACTTTTATTCACCACTTTATCTGCTACATGATCCGCTTCTACTTCAAATTGATCTCCCACACTTCCGGTTTTTAGCTTTTTTTGAATTTTAGAGCTAAAAAAAGTAGTGTTAGAAGGATTGTCTTTTTTTCGTTTTTCAAATGCTCTCATAACTATAAATTTTTACCATTGGGTATAGATTAATTTTTCGATCCACGGAATTTTGACAATGCTAATATTCCACGGAATTTTTTCGAGTAAAAGATCCTGCGTCTTTCGTTCAATAGACAATTTTGGATTCGATTCACTCCAGTCCAATTTGCCTTCTCTTTGCAGAAATTCGCTTCTTAAAACAGCTGTAGAAGTATTCTTTAAAGCCGACCAGTGATACACGGCAGAGTCTAACATTTCTTCTACTTGTTGTTTGTGTTTGTCGTTAATTTTAACCTCTCTTCGTATGGACTGCTGCAATGGGATTCCGCATAAAAACTTCTCAAAAAGCAGGGCATGTTCGTAGTCATTTTCTCTTTTGGTAGCAGCATAATGCAAAAGATGTGCAGCCAATTCTTTGTTTAAAAGGATGTTGTTATCATCTATTAAATCACAGCTTTTTAGCATTTCTTTTAAAAAGGGATGCAAGAGGATTAAACCTGCATTTTTCACATAACAGGATTTGAAATCGCTATTGTCTTCCTGAAGTTCATCGTTCTCCTTTTCAATTAATAATTCTTCTTTTATCAAAGGCGTTTCTGATGCCAATTCCGAGGCATATTTTTCTTTAGTAGTATCCGAATTTGTATCAGGAAAAGGTTGTTCTTTTTCTTTTCCTTTAATCCTGTTTTTTTCGTTATTACCTTTTGAAAGAGAGGGCTTTATAATTGGTTTGGTTTCTTTAGAAATCAAATAAGCAGTCTTTATTTGCAGGAGCTCATCGTCATTAATGGGAAGCGGAAAAAAGGTTTTTATGCTTTGAATGAAAAGCTCAAGTGTTGTGTTTTTTGATGAAAAAAGAGCTTGATTTTTGTAATAAAAGGGGATAAGGGAAGCTACTTTTTGATCGGTCCAAATCTCAAAAATCACTTGCCAAAACGAAGCTTTAAATTCGTGCGACTGACTAGAGAGTACTTCTAATAAACTGTTTTTTGAAAGCGTTTTTTGATTCACTTCGGAACTTAAAAAAACGGCACTCAAAAGCGCAATTTCAGAATTAGAGAATTGATTGATAATACGTTTTTGAACCCTTTTTTGATGTATTAATTTGTGAAAGGAAAGTTTAAAACGATCATTTTGAAATGTATTGGAATTTACTATTTCAAAAAAAGTGATTTCTTCTTCACTGGTAGTCCACCAGGGCATACTTCCATTTTCTATGAAATATAGTAAGGTTTTGATTTGTTTATCGTCTGAAGAAATTATGCGCATTTCGGGTGCTTCTTCGACTTCATTTTTAGACGTTTTTTGTACGTCCTGTAAAGCCTTTTGAATCTCTTTTTCGATTCGGTTTTTTATATCGTTTTTGGTCTCACTGGTAAAGAAGGAAGCATCATTTTTTTCGGCATCGGATTGGATAGAAATTTCCAGTTTTTCTATTTGAATGATTTGATTATCAGGGTTTTTAATGTGACTAAATTGTTCCTCTAAGATGGGAACCAACTCCTTTTCTATAAACACAGCAAGGTTGTTTTTGATAGCATCAGCCATCACCATAGAATGGGTGTCTATCTCTAAAAAAACTTTTTGGATGCTATGTGAATTTTTAGTCATTTTTATTTGGTAATTTGATTTTTTTTTCTATCTTTGATACTCCCGATGTGGGAATACTGGGCATTTGTTCTGTTGTTTGCTTTGTTTGCGTCGTGTGGTGCACTCGTGTATCTTTTATCTCGTCTCTCTCATGTGTTTTCGATGGTTTGCCGCCCCTTATAAGCTTCAGACTCGCTAGCTTTATTTGGTCTGAAGCTTATCTTTTTTTATACCGGTATCTTAATAAAATTTCCTTCTGTCGGTTTCTGAAAATAAAACTCTGCTTTTTTAGAATACAAACTGATTACTCCGGCCAACTGACTTACATTTATGTTTATATTATTGTTGATGTGAATCATGTATTTGCTCACACGATCCTCATTATGTAATTTTTTTCTAAGGTTGATGAATAAAACTACATCATCGTTGGTGCTCCAAGGCATGGTACTATAGTAGTTGCACATGGTGCTGTTTACCCAGTTCCCATTGGTCCAGTCTCCTCCAATATAAATATCGGTAACTCTTGTATCGGCAGCGCGAAGAGCACGTGCAATTTCACGTAATTCAAGTCCCACACTTTTATTTACATCTACGCTTGGAATATTCTCGAAGTGTTCAAAATTGTCAATAAATCTGCGGTAGTTAGCGATAGCGGTATGACGGATTAAACGTTTTTTAAGGATCTCCCATTTTCTCCAGTCTTCATCAAATCTTCCAAAGGCGTCATCATCCTTATTGATCGGATCATAGTTGCTGTGAATTTTTCGATAGATGTTTTGATTGTGTGCATTAAGAACCGAGCAGGTGATACCTTCAGCACGATAGATTCTGCCATTTCTGGTCACTCCGGTTTCCGTAAATTTATAGACAGGACTAGTCGATTTTTGCGTGATGTCCTGAACTTCAAATTCAAATTTATCTTTGTCCAATTTCATGATTTTGAGTTTCTTTTGTTCTTCAATAAAATCAAACAAAAGACCTGTCGGAAATTGGGTGTTGAGTGTTTGCATGACCACATGAAGTCTGCGTAAAAACACATCGGTCAACGGAATTCTGACGATGACCGGAGCAGTGATTAAATTCACCCCGTTGATGCTGTACTTTCTCACATTAAGAATATAATGCGTTGGCATTGCCTTGATGTTACTTGGTGTTCCTTTAAGACTTCGCGATAAATTATTGATGTATTTTAAGGAACTGATCCAAGGGTACATGCATTCTGTAATGGCGCAACAGCCCAATCCGCTGTCGGGACTTATTTTTCCCTCAATGGCAAAATCGGTTATGAAGGTGGCTCCTGATTTCAGCAGTAATAAAGTTCCTCCTTTTTTTACACCGGCTTTATGCTCAAACGAATAATTGGTGTTGAATAAAACTTTTAGATCGGCTGCATTTTCAACGATGTCCAGGATGTAAAAATCAAAATCCAATCCGTACTCGATTTTCTTTGCATTTAGAAACGTTTTTACATCATCAACGCTATCATTCAAATAACCTTCGATTCGGTAAAAATCATAATCGTCTATGCAATACCCCAGCGGTGCTTTGATATAATCGTTGTTCAACAGATTAGTCGTGTGGTAACTGAAATTGGTTTGATGAATATAAAGATTGCTTTTTTCAAAATCCCAGGCATGCAATAAATTGTCATCGACATTGTAATAGTAAGGAACCGATTTAGCACCTAATTTACCCATTGTTTTGGAAGGGGTAATTTTAATACTATTAGCAGTTACCAGATAATTATCTAAAATACCTTTAAGTCTTCGCACCAAAGAGTCAAAATTGCTGAACGTTTTGTTCTGATCTAAAAGAGACGCTTTGTAAAATTGATGTCTGTAATTTTTAAAGCGACTGTTATCGGTTACCACTCCCAGCAATAAATGTTTTGGAAATGAAGTAATAGATGGATTGCATTCTGATTTGAGTTGTATGAAAAGGTCTTTCAATTCTTTGTAAGTCGCCACGATATCTTTTAATAAATCGTATCGATAATGAATGTCTGCCGGGATATTGTTCGGGTCAATTGTAAATAAAATATTGATGCGGTTAACAATACTTAAAAGCGGAGCTGAATAACCAAAGGACGAAAGAACAGTACTTAAATTGGCAATTAAGTCAATTCGGAACGAATTATCATTGACCACCGTATTAAAAAGTTGTTTGATCTGATTGGTTGTTGAGGTACTGTTAAAGGTTGGGATTACTTTTTTGACCCCCAATTCGTCAAGCTGACTGTATTTTTGAAAAACGTCATATTTATTGTAAAGACTGTCTTTTTCCGGAAAACCATTTTTACCAATAATGCTATTGGCATTTGCCTGGCTCACTACCAAAACTCTGATATTGAAAATTTCTTCACCACCTTTATTGGAACAATCAATTTCATCACACAAAGAGGCATCTTTGGTATAATTTTCAAGATACAGTATTACAACATGATCTTTTAAATTAACAAAACTGGTTAATAAAGATTCCCCGCTTTCCAAAGGAGTTCCGAGTGGTTTTTCAGGCAGTAATTCCCACATCGGCAGGATCACATTGTTGATGTCTTTAAAAGGAAGGTACTTGCCTTTATCATTATCAAACAATCGGTAGGATTTGTAATCGATCTTGGCAAAATCAACGGTAAACAATTTTTGTTTAAGGAGAATGGACAATGGCTTGTCTGTCTCTTTTTTTAATTTTATCAAATCCCCGTCTGTCGTAATTCCGGTTCCTTGTGTTATGGTTACGGTAGAATAGTCGGCATTGGCAGAAAGCTGAAAGCCACAAACAATTCCTGTACCCGTAAGAGAGATTCTATCCAATCGATTTTGGTCATCAAAATAATCAATAGTTTCATTGAGCTGATAGTGGGTTAACACCTGATCTTCTACATAACTATGATAATGCCCTGTAATGGTGGTAAGTTTTGTTGCCATGACCTTGTATTTTTATAATGTTCCTAAATTTGTTCTTCCTAAAACTATTTTTCCTGAAATCTCTTCCTCTTCGTCGACACAATTGTACAAGGTGCCTGTTGGATAAATAGAATTTAAATTTGATAATGTTTTGATGAAGTCCGGCAAAGCATCTTGTTTGTTTTGCGTTTTATCGGTCAGGAATTTTTTGAAATCCTCTTCAAAATCCATCAAGTCATTGTTTTTTGGGGTGATATGGTCTTTTCGATATCCGATCCAGCAGATTTTACCCAAAATGTGGGACGGAATTTCTTGCCGGATTACGTTTTCGGCAAAATTCCTAAAGTCAACATCTGCAAAACGATAGGTATAACCGGGTAAAACCACACTGATTTTAAACGAATACGGATTGGGTACACAGCAATCCTCCGAACAATCCTCTATGCAAATGGGCATATAATAACTTTCGTCAATTACTTTGTCGGGGTCGGGAACCAGCAGTATATGTTCTACCAGAAAAATGCCCTCATCGCTGAATTCTTCTTTAAAGAAAGTCAGTAAATCCAGCATCGCTTCTTTTACATCCTCTAAAGTCAGATGCAATTTGTACTGACGGGCTATGATTCGATCCGGATTGTTGAGATCGTTAACAAATTCCGGATTGATAATGTGAAACGAATATTTATGTGTATTGGATTCAATCACTTCAAAAGTGTTCATTACGGTATCTTTAAAAGGAATTCCGTTGTCTCGGTCTTTTATAAGAGCATCAAACGCGTGCTCGATTTCTTTTTCAGTGGTTTCGTAGATTTTCAGGATGGCAAGATACATTTCCTTAATAGCAGTCGATTGATTCGGGTAATCTTCGGTTGCCGTTAGCAGTATGTTGGTCGCACTGTTTCTGATTCTCCATCTAAAAAGATTCGGAAGCACAGCAGGACTCGGATCATAGATTTGAACAAATAAATTAGAGATGTTTTTTCTTTTGATTCCTCTTTTGCTTGTATACGGATTTTGATCGCCTTTAATTCCTAACAAACCCGCAATTCTGTTTTCTAATCCTGTTACATTAAACGTATTCCACAAATTAGACACAGGCTGATTGAAGTAATTAAACCCGCTTCCTCGTTGGCTGCTTATGGTGTTGTAATTGATTAGAAAATCGGCTTTGTTTTGCAGTACAATTTCATCAGAAGCAGCACCGTATAATGATTTCATTAAAAAGGCATATTCTGCAAATCGTTCTGCAAATCGTGCAATAAGGTGGTCTTTTATTTCATTTTGTCTTTGCACAGCATTGTCCAGATGACCAAATAACAATTCGTCCAGTTTTTCTTCGCTTGAATTCAGATAGGTATTGTTTACGATTTCGTTAAAACCCGTCATATCCGAAATGGGCTGCGTAAAATAGGTATTTGGCAGATTGTTGCTGATAGAAAGCAATTCTTTGATGTTGCTCAAATGTTTGAAATAACTGGCCAGAATCTGATCAAAAAACAGCAGATATCCTTTAAGTTGTTTGGCCTTGGCTTTTCGTTCCGCACTGGCAGATTCTGACAAACCAATTTCGCCAATGCCATAATTTTCAGGAAAGTTATTGGTAACACTGGTATAAAAATCAGATTCTACAATTCGGCCTTGCGGTATTTTTAATTCCCTGTTTTTAGCTGCTTTTTGTTGGGAGTAGGCAAGGTCTTCTTTTAATTCGTCTAAGTACTTTTTGGCTTTTACTTTGTTGACTGTAACAGGCAAAACTCCTTTGCTGAAGTTCAGCGTGCTTTTAGAACAAAGACTTGGTTTTTTATTGGTCGGAATGCAGATGTTCCAAACGCTTCCTTCTGCTTCTATAGCATCACAATTGTTCAATGAGATGTCTTTAATTACTGCTACACCTTCTACATTCATGATGATTTGCATAATGTCCGAAAGGCGTACTTCTGTTTTTAAAGACGAGCTTTCTAATTCTGTAGTATCAATAAATCCGTTATTCAGAAAAGGGCCCTCATAGATTTCATCACTTGAATAACCTTTCTCAAACATTTCGGCTAACGAATAATATCTGATGGTTGGCGATAAGTATTTTTCGAGTTCTAAAGTAATTGCGGCATGAACATATTCTTCATTGGCTTCGGGAATAATTTCAATTAAAGCACAAACCGCTATAGGCTGAATTTCTACTTCGCGTACTTCTAAAACATCTTCGCAAAGGTTTCTGTTCTCGTGAAATTTTTCAATTATTTTAGCTTTAAGCAGCTTTTTCTCGGCAACCGTACTTTCTTCAAAATCAACCAGTATATTGTAGTACCCTTTGATTTCAGATTCCTTAATAAAAGTAGGCAGGGTGTCTGCGAAGTCTTCTTTTTTAAGCGAAATCTTTCCCTTTTTACAATTGATAAATAACTTTTTGGTCGTTTTTTGAAGCCAGCAATTTTTGATTTTTGCGGGTTCAATATCAATTATAATTTTGCGGTAATCAAGAGCTGTAACTGCTTGTGTTGGCAAAATTTCGGCAGCGGTAAAAAACTGTTCGTCGATTGGGGTGGAATTATTGCTTAACAAATCTTCGATCGGCAAATTGATTCTCATACCCAAATCGGTAATCGCATAACAAAGCACTTCCAGAATCGTAATTCCGGGATCATGCGTATTGTAGTCGGTCCAAAATTGGCTTCCTAACGATTCAATGTACTCGATTCCCTTTTTTCGAAGGAAGTCAAAACTCATGTCATCATTGGAACTGACGTTTTTCGGGATGCTGATATGTTGGTTTACAGTTGACATTCTTCTTTGTTTTCTATGGTGTTAACAGTACATTGTTTGATGTCGGTGCTGATGAAATGACTTTTTGCTGAAACTAAAATCGATTTCGGATTGGATGGAACCGCGACTTTATCTGACAGGGCGCCATTCTTTAATAGTTTTACATCTTGCAGATAATCAACATAACCTAACTTTTCGATGTAATTAATGAGCAAACTCGAGTGAATACTGACTCCAAATGTGATCGGACTATTTTTGTCGAGTGCCCAGGGTGATAAAAATTTGATTATATCGGTATTGAGTTGTTGTGAGTAGAAATTCTCATCAAAACCGGGTTTGAATTTTACTTTTAAATCAACCTTAACTTCTTCATAATTTGGATTAATGACAAAAGTAGTTACGTGCAGCGAATTCAATTGATCGATATGTTTTTTGACCTTGTTAAGGGTCGCCGTACTTACTCGAGGTTGATAAATATCGAATACGTTTTTGTTTACCGTGTCCGGAATCACAACCAAAGTCACATTGCCGGGCGATTGATAAGAATTTTCAGAAGTATGATTCAGGCATTTTACCTTATACAATTCCGGAAATTTTTGCAGTACGATATGCTCGTAATCCCACATGGTAATCGCTCTGTTTTTGTGTCGAAGGCGTTCGCTTATTCTTCTGTAATACTCTTCGTTAGATTCTTCGGGTTTGTGATCAAAACTGTTGTACGGTTGTGTTACCGATTTTACATTACTCAATCTCTGGATTAGTTTGGAAATAGTTTCGGCTTCTAATCCGGTTTTGAGATGCGAAAGTTCATTGGAATTGTTTTGAAAAGTAGCCAAAACCGCTTGCGAATGAATGCCGATCATTTTACAAACGACATCGTATTTTTTATGCATTTTGGCTTTGAGCCAGATATAATTTTTAGGAAGTCTGGTGTTGTTTTGAGTGGCTTCTTTGGGTAAACTGAATTTCAGGATGCCCGATTGCAATAAGTTATCGGTTTCATTCAGTAAAATATCAGAATAGTTAAGCGTACGCCATTCATTATTACCCAAAACAGACCATTCTATTTTCTGTTTTGCGGTGAAGGAGGGGGTTAAGGTATTCTCGCTTCCTTCCAATACCTGAAAAAGCAAGGTGATTTGCTGTAATTCCTGTACGTTTTCGAGACCAATAAACAATTCCCCACCTTTGCAATAGGTAGGAAGCAAATACGAGTTTTTGTTTTCTACATAATCTAAAGTTGATTTTAGATAAGAATGTTCTTCTGCATGTCCGAAAGGATGTATATGAAATAATTTGGCTTTGTTTGTGGTATAAACCTGTTCAATGGTTTGTGTTCCCGAGGCGATAAAACGAGTGGTCTCTGAAGCCGTATAATTCAGAACAAAACGCTCCACCATTGGGGTGTAAGGCGCATTTGGAATTCCGACCGTTTTGATGTCATTGGAAATGGCCAGCGCATAGGTTTTTGCATATAAGTCATGCAAAAAAGAATTCGTTAAGGTCAATTTTAATTGCCCGTTTTTCTCGGTAATGTAACTTGCATTGTTAGACGTGAAGGTGGTTCTAATGGGTGTAATTTCATTAAATAAAACTGCATCTAATCCGTTATTTTTCCAAATGTTATTGGTTAAAACGGAAAGGCTGTATTTAAAATAATTCTTATCTGCTACAATGTCAACGACATCTCCTGTTGGGGCTGCAATAGCATCGTTTGTGGCAAAATTGACACGGTTAATCACTTTGTAGTTGCTTTTTTTATATCCTTTATAATGATCTTTAAAGTTTTCAGGTGTATTTTTCCAAAAAATTTCAGTGTTGATTGCATTCCAGTTTTTTGTAAAAGCCTCGTCGTATTTGATGTAAAAATTCGAACCGATAACAGGTTGTGTTGAGAAAGGGAAAAAGGGTTTTACCGCATTGATAGTACCCATATCATTTTCTAAAACCGCGTTCTGAATGTTTTGTACATCTATGTTTATCGTGATAGTTTCTAATTTGTTTTGGGCTAATGATTTGTAAAGATCATAGCCACCGGCTTCTGTTGTATCGAGATAGAATTTGGCAAGAGGCAAATCCGTAGCAAATTCTTCGCCGTGTATTTTGGGGGTATAACCCGTAATGGCGTCTGCATTTTCATCGAGCACAAAAGCAATTTTCATGATTTTTCCGTTAACGGAAGTATTGAAAGGTTCCCCAACTTTTATGGGAGCTATCTCTGAAATTTCAGCCACTTCAAACCATTTTTTAGCGGTGGTTAACTGCAGGCTTAAACAAGCTCTCAGAGCAGCAGAAGTGACATTAGTGATGTTGTTTTGAAAGGTAAAGCTGATCTGTACGGTTCGTTTTCCTTCGGCTAATGAAAAAATAGGAGAGGCAATGGCAAAACCCAGCGTAACATCAGGTAATTCTGTTGGGAAACTGTCGTCTTTCACATAACCAAAAGGCCACCATTGGGTGTTGTTTTTATCGGGAAATGCTTTTCCTAAACCATCATAAGAATTAGCAACCGGACTGGCTACTATTTTTTTGGAAAGGACATCGTTATAAATGTTTTTCAATGAAGAAACAACCGTTTTATTGGCAATCAATTCGTTGTTTGAAGAATAAGTTCTGGTTTTTCCGATTGCATCTTTGCCACCGTCGAAGCCTGTTTTGGCGTCAATTTTTTCCTGAACCGCATTTTTGGCTAATTCAAAAACAAGATACACCTTGTCCGGTGTCGCAGGGAGTTTGTCAATATGTAAAACTTGATTGTAATAAAAATCAAGATGGCGTTTGGTGAGGTTGTTGTATCTTTTTTTGCTGTTTTCCAACAACATCAAAAAAGTAATAAACAAAGTCAAATGCGGTGTAATGGCAAACTCTTGTTTTTGTTCCGTAATCAGATCAACGAGTTCTTTTTTAATCCGATCCAGTAACAATTGATTTTCTATGGATGGATTTTTTCCCGTTAATTTAAAAAAGTCGAAAAAAGGTTTCCAATCACCTGAAGGGGTTTTGGGATTAGCCGTTTCGAAATAATTTACATACTCAGAAAAATTATAAGCAAATAAAACCCAGTCGGTCAGTTCGAAATCGTTAAGACGAATGTTTTCAGGCTGCAACGCGTTGATATAGCGCTGCTTTTGGTCGCTGCCATTCGAAGTCAAAACACTCACTATATTGGTACAATTACTCATCTTCTAACAATTTATAAATCGGTTCCTTCTTGTTTGTAAAATGGATACACCATATTTATTCTCGAATTGGTGGCGCGTACTATAAAATCAATTAGTACCAATAATTCGCCATTCAAATCGTCGCCTTTTGTAATGTCAATTTTTTCAACGTCAATTCTTGGTTCGTGATAGAGGATGGCTGTTCTAATTAATTCAGAAACAAACGTTTTTAAGGTTTGGTTCAATGGATTAAACAGCAACTCATCCATATTACAGCCGTATTTGGGTTGCATGATGCGTTCGCCAATTTTGGTTGAAAGCAAAATCTCCAGGCTGCTTTTGATGTCGTTTTCATCAGTGAGCATGGTGACTGTTTTGCTGCCTGCATTAAATTCAGGAGGGAAACTCCATCCAATACCTAAAAAATCTTGTTCCGTTTCCATAATTAACCAATTAAAACCGTTGCTAATCCGGCTACTATTGTGCCGCCATGTGCGGTTGAATCGCCCATTCGTGCGGCGGGTTTGCCTCCAATTAAAACCGTTGCAGAGCCTGCAACGATACTGTCCGGTGGTCCCGTACAAGTGGCCATGTCGCCTACACATGCTGCGGGAACTCCACCAATTAATACGGTTGGTGAACCCGGAGGTAAAATCGGACCACCCACATGAGGAACCGTTGCGGTAACCATTGGGCAAACATGCATATCTGAAATTCTGGCGGCTGGTGCTCCCATAATTTTAATTTATTTGTACGATACTTCCTTTTACAATCGCAACGGCGCTCGATGACATTTCGGCACCTGCGCTTCCTTCTGCTTTGTATTGTGCTTTTGCTTTTAAGGAAACATTTGCGCCTTCAATCGTTACATCGCCGGTTGCGATTAACTCAATGTTTCCGGCACTTTCCATTTTTATTCCTTTACTGTCAATGGTGATTACGTTTGAATTTTCATCTTCAATTATAATCACGCCTTTGTCTTCATCGAGTGTGATCTTTTTACCGGCAGGGGTTTCAATTCCGATGGATTTTTTTTCATCGTCAAATAAAACCTTCATTTCGCTTCGGGTTACAATTCCTTTTTGGTGGTTGTCATCGGAAGCTACAATTGGAGCGGGTTTTCCGCTGCTGTGAAGCATTCCTAATACGATGGCATTGTTCGGGTCTTCGTTGACAAAACCAATAATGACTTCGTCTTCTATTTCAGGTCTGAAAAAAACACCTCTGTTTTCCCCTGCATCCGGTGAAGCTACCCGGCACCAAATGCCTTGTTCTTCGTTGTTGATGATGGGGATTTTTACCAAAATGCGATCTTCACCATTGGGATCACTCTCTAATTGGGTGACAATTCCAACATGCAGTCCTTTTATGGCGGGAATGATTCCTGAGCCGGTTGGCGTATGAATGTCGAATGTTTCAGAAAACCACTCCGGATTTAGTCCGAATTGGGCATCGATTGTCCAGTTTCCTTCTGACAGTTCATGAAAAACACCTGTGACATAGGCATCACCGTTAAAGCGATCTCCAACACCTTCCAGCGTAATTATGGTATTCGGTTTTACGGCAGGAATGCCTTGAAATTTAACTCTTCCGCGGATTTTAGATAATTGTTGAAACAACAATTTAGCATCGGCCCAATCCTGAAGTTCTACTTCGGTAATGGTACCGCCGTGGCGTAATTCAAGGTTTTCAAGCTTGATAATTTCAGACAGATCAGAAGCCGAAAGATTGCCGTTCAAACTTACGCTTGGGTCATTGGCTTCAATTTCAACTAACTCCTGATTGGTATAATCCCAACTGTAGGAGGATACTTTGGCAAATTGATTTCGGGCATCGATTTCGGCATCAAAATCAAGTATAGTAGCTCCAAAAGTGATCGTTTCAACAGACGAAGCTGTTACATTAGGTTTGCTGATGGTAATTTTTCCGTTCTCAACAAAACAAAGTTTGCCATTGGCTTGTGCTCTCGAAACAATAAAATCCCAGTCGGAGGTATTGTATTGAACGAGTTCTTTATGACTGAAATTAGTCGCTTCAACGTCTTTTTCCAGTCCGTAAAGATCAATAATACTTTCAAATGCTTCGCTGTCTTTTACCTCATAAAAGTATTTGCTTTTTCTTCCAATAGTGAGTTTTACCGCTTCATCTTTGCATTCGATAATCAGCAAAGAAGCACTGCTTTTTATTTTAATGGAATGTTTGATGATGATGCCTTTGTAAATGGTTTCTTCATCACTGTGATAACCGGCATGGATTTCAATTTTTTTACCCGGAATCAATAGGTCTTCGTTGCTCAATTTGAATTCTCTTTCAGAAGCTTCTCCGTCTACCAGAACAATTTGAGCCATAGGAATCCGATTGACTTCATTTTGCACCACTATGCTTTTTACTTGATAGGTTTTAGATAATTCTTCGCCTTCAATTAAAATTTTAAGTGTTACTAAATCGGCACTTTTACTGGTTTGTATGACTCCGCTATTGTTCATTAAGATTGTTTTTGTAAGGGTGGAAAAAATAGTTTTTGCCCTGTTTTTAATTTTCTGAAATTGACAATGTTATTGGCTTTGGCGACTTCGAGATAATACTTAGAATCGCCGTAGATCTGAAAGGACATCAAGGGTAAAGTATCACCTTCTTTTACCGTTCTGTAATGCGTTAAATCGGGTGACTTATTATTTTCTCTTGCGGCTCTTAAATTGTCTTCAACAAAACCTTGAAATTTCACTTTTGCAACTGCTCTGATGGGTGTTCCGTCGGGTTTAAAGAGTTTGAATTCTACATCCATTTCAGTCAAAGCTCCTTTAAAGAGCAATGTTCCCCACGAAATAATCAGGTAATTGGGTTTGTGTTTGTCTCCATTGTAATTTAAAACCACTTTTTTAAATTTCTCAATGTCATCAATGATGCCATCGTCGGAACTTTCGTAGCCGTTGATTACGCCGGATCGGTCAAAAACAAAATCGAGTTCGAGGTTTTCAGGTAATTTTTTATTGAACTTTGGAGCGATGGTGCTCGTTCCTGAAGCCTGTGTTTTATCGGTTTCGATTTTATAGTGATACGTGTACTTTTCCGGATTCATGAGCGTAGAAAAGGTACCGTCGGAAATTTTGGTGTTAAATTCCGGGTCACTATAGGCAACGACTTTTAGTTTTTCTAATTCTCCTAACATGACTTAGCGTTCTTTTTTACGTTCGATGATTTTCAGTACTTGTTCTACGCATTCGGCTACCGCATCTTCATCGGTACTTTTTGGAGTACTGGGAGAAGTTGCCGGTTTCGATCCTTCGTTCACGTTTATTTTAATGTGAAGCTCTTTTATTTCTATGGGCATAACTAGCTTTTAAGTAAGGTGAAATAATTGTAGGTAAGCTCAAAGTTTTCTACTACAAGCTTACTTTCTTCGGCATTAAAATCTTCCACCGACCATTTTACAGGATAGGCATGAACCACGTTCCATGAAATCAAAGGCTGATGTTCTTGATTCAGCAATTTGATGGTCAGGTTTACGGGTTTGAAAGAAAAGTTTTCTATAGCATCTCTGCACCAATCAATAACAACAGAATCAATCAGTATTCCTCTCTTTAAAGTCAGGTTTGGATATTTTGTCTTTACAGGGAGTTTGTGCTTGAATCTATTTTCTCCACCTTCGGCAATCTCCTCGGTTTCAATGTCAACAGACAAGCCGGAAACAGACTGAAACTGATGGTCTTTTTCTTTCGAACCAAGACCTTCAAATTCAACTAAGAAGTGAAAACCGACAGGTGGATAATAGTTAGCCATGATTAGTCATTTTGAATGGATAAACCTTCGTGCACCAATTCCATAGATTCGATAGCGACTTCGTTTCCGTCAGCTTTCAAATCAGTGGATTGAATTTTAGTTGGCCACGCATTTTTTACTTTCCAGATCAGCACCGGTGCGTGCTCTTCGTTTAGTAATTTGATCGTGATATCTCTTCTTTCTATGGTGTTTAGTTTTACCGTGTTCCACCAGGCGTAATACTCATTGTCGCTTGCAAAGGTTCCTCGTTTCAACGTGATGTTGGAGAATTTTTGCATGCCGGGCATCTTGATCTTACTGTATTCAGGACTTGCTCCTTGGCGGTATTCGATAACTTCAGTTTCTACATCTAATCCCGAAACTTCTGTAAATCCTATTTTTGTTCCACCCCAGTCAACTGAGAAATGAAACTTTGGTAGCGGATAACTCATGATCTATATATTTTTAATGTTGATATTAATTAAGATTCCTGCATTTTGTGAGAGAAACGTAGAATGATAAATTCTGCCGGACGCACTACTGCCATTCCGATTTCGATAATCATTCGGCCTTCCAGAATGTCAATAGCCGACATGGTTTGTCCCAGTCCGATTCTAACATAAAAAGCTTGTTCAGGTTTTGCTCCGGCCAATGCTCCGGCGCGCCATTGAAGAATTAAGAAATTCTCGATCATGGCTCTCACTCTGATCCAGGTATTGGCATCATTAGGTTCAAATACAAATTGTTCAGATGCTTTTTTGATGGATTCTTCGGCCATATTAAAGAAGCGACGTACCGGAACATAACGCCATTCGTTATCGTTACCTGCCAAGGTTCTTGATCCCCAAACCAAGGTTCCTTTTCCAGTAAAACTTCTGATGGCGTTGATGGATTTACCGGCAACTGTATCAACATTTAGATTGTCCTGAATGGTGTTGGTGATTTTAACAGTAGGTCTTATAACATAATTCAAACTAACATTTGCAGGTGCTTTCCAAACCCCTCTGTCTTTATCTACTCTGGCATAAATTCCGGCTATAGCAGAACTTGGAGGAAGTGTGATCGGCAGGTTGTAAATTTCTGTTAGAATTTTGTTGTAAGTAGCGTTGTCAATGCTTTCTAAAGTGCTTAATTTTCTTCCGTTTAATTCACCATTATTTAAATCTTTTCCACTAACGGATTTAATAGCATTTATAAGCGCAGGTAAGGCCACGGTAAAACCTGTAAAGCTACTTGTAAGCCCGGTAATAGCTACTTGAGTGGTCAAAGGAGTATAGTTTACCAGTTTTTTTAATTCGGTATCAAAACTTACGGTATCTGTTTGAACAATTTTTAGCAGTTTTGCTGTTGCGTTCTCAGTCTGTATTTTTTTCTTTAATGTTTTTAAGTTTTTATATACAGAATCAATTTTATTGTTCGCCGTAAAAAGCAAGTTAAAGGCCGTCAAAGTACTTGAAATCGTACCTGCAATAACCATATCTTCGTCTGATATTGTGCTAATTGCCGCGTTTGCTTCGTCGTTTAATGCATCTCTCAAAAGGGATAATTCTTCTAAGGTTGCAAGTAAAATATTCAGGTTGTTCAAAAACGTTGTTTTTTTGGTAGCGTCACTGGTAAAACTTACTGCCAGGTTAAAATCGTTCGGACCATTATTGTACATCTGTAAAAACATGTTACTTATTTGGCCCGCAATGTTTCCCACAACAGGTTCATTAACCAGCTTGTTTACTGTTGCCGCAATTCCGGTAACAGGACTTTCAATAGGTACAAGTGCTGCAGCGATTTTATCATAAGCTTTTGCCGTATAAGAGTAATGTTTTAATATTATTTTGGTAGTATCAAAAGCATAGTCCAATATGGTTTCTAAGTGTGGATAATAAACGGCTCCGTACTTAATAGTATCTTTTTCAGAACTGATTTTATTTCTTAAATCATCTATATTAGTATCTGTTGGACTTGTTTCATCATAATTTAAGGTATCAATTAAAGTAAATCGGTCCTGAAGATTTTGGCATTGCGCTAAGGCATTGTTGTACAATCCGTAGAAATCAGTGATTGTTATTGCGGATACTTTTGTGGCGTCCGGAAACAGGATTAATGTGGGTTCGTCAATTTTTTCTAATTCTAATAATCCATTGTTCAACGCTACGCTATTGTTGATTGCTATAACAGGACTGTCTGCATCATCCAAATCATTTCCGTAACGACCTACCGATACAATGTAACAAGGACCACCACCATTTGCAAAAAATAGTTGTAAGGAATAGTACATCAAGAAAGGTTGTTTTGAAGTCGGTTGATCCACAATAATAGATCTTGTGTCGCCAGTATCAGTTGAAACATCATTAATGGTAACACTAATGGTTGTTTCTGGTTTTGCAAAGCCGAAAAAGCGTTCGTATTCTAAGAGAGATGTTATTCTTGTCGGTTTCAATTTCAAATCTCCATTAATCTTGTTCGTAGCTTTCTCAGTATAACCAATAAAAGCGGGAATCGCTGTTTCTACCTGGGCAACGGAAGGAGGAAACTTTACGATTTCCTCAACATATACTCCAGGCGTTTTGTAAGTTGTTGCCATAATTGATTGTTTTTAATTATTAGATAAATATTTCCGAATAGTAATCACCATTGTTTTTTGTTATTGATTTTACGGATGGGTTAGGATAATGGCTGCTGGCCGGCTCCGGAGGCGTAAAATCGGTAAGAGGATCAATTTCAACAAAACCCGAGTAAGTCAGTGGTTTTGCAGCATTGGTTTCAATTTCAGTTGCTGCTTTGCGGTTGATGTATTTCCAAAGCGTTTTTCGATTGTCAAAATGAATTTTATAGTGCGGGCTATTCAATTTGCCCAAGTCAATAATATTATCAGGAGCATTGTCGCCTTGCAGCGTCAATGAAACAAGTCCGAATACATCTTGTTTCTGTGATGGGTGTAGTGTAGCTATTAAATCGACAGTGGTTGCTTCAGATACTAAAAAGGCATTTGAAATCAACTTGTTGTCGTTTATTTTTGGAAGGTATTCAAAAGTGACCGGCTCGCTCGCAGGTCTGACGTTGCTGAATAAAAATACTTGATCGAAAGCAAAGTCTAAATCAGTATAATTTTCAAATTGATAGTCGTTTGTGCTTATTAAGAAGTTTAAGTTCACATCAACGGGAGTTGGTATAAAAGGATCCAATTCGTCTGCTTCTTTGACTTTGATGTATACTCTAAAACCTGTTTTGGTTTTTTTGAATACCATTTTGTAGTTTTTGAGCGTTGTATTGGTTTCTAAAGTTGGCGTTATCGTTACAAAGTCATCGGTACTGTAATTTTGCAGCATTTTTTCTTTGTCAGCGCCCGACATGGCCGCAAAAGTTTCTTCGCCGTTGTTCAGAAAGTAATTGTGAAAAACGGTTACTTCAAATAACAATCCATATGTAAGGTTAAAACTCATGATTGCTCGCTTGTTTTTGTTACACCTTTAATTCTGCTGATCAATTCTCCTTCTCCTTGTGCAATATTGCGCTCAATTTGTATCATGCTGACTTTGTATAAAGCCGATGGAAGCTGTTTGCCGCCTAATGTTCCCCAGATATAGTTCAATTCCTCAAAAGTGGGGGTATAGAGTTCTACTGTGAATCTGAAATTGTCAATATTGGCCATGGCAACATTATTTCTGTTGTAAATAGTGTTGGCTTGTGTGAATAGTTTTTTCCCTTGAAAAAAGGCAATGATTTTCGAAATGTCATTAAGGGAGTTGATGTATTTCGTTCTGTTGGCACTAAAAAGGATGTACAGGTTTAAATTGATAATACTGTTTTTGTATATTGTTTTAGTATTTTCAATAGCGTGATTGGGAACATTTTTTAAAGTAGCTTCCTCGTCCAGATTAATTAACGTAAGCGCTACTTTATCGTCTAAATTTGTCGCTATGGTTTCGTTTTGAGACTCTAAAAAAGCGATATTTTCAGCCACAATCGTTTTCTCCAGCCCAATTTCTTCGAGATAGCTGTTTACTTGTTCTGTAATTATCTGAATAACTTCAAAAATCATCTTGGGATAAAGTTTAAATATTCTATACGTATTACTAATTTGATTGCCTTATACACAAACCTACTTTGCGAGGGTATAATTCCTAATTTCTAACTGTTTAAAAGCAGTATTTGTATGCTCATTTTGAGCTTACTTTTTTAGATATAATCGATATTCAGTTTTTGATTTATTCCCTTATTTTAGGAATCAAATAAGTGTTTTTTTGCTTTTTTCATGACATCCGAATTGTACTAACACTATATAAAATTTGACTAAAAGGGATTAGTTCCAAGGCGTAGATTAAAAAGTAAAAGAAGGGGGTGTAGATTTTACTTTAAAATTGTAATGGTTTGTATGGCTGATAGTTATGTCTAAGTTAGAAAAAAGAAAGGGCATCAAAAAAGGGTATTTTTACCCTTTTTTCGTTTAATTTATTTTTTGTAAAATATTGATTATCAGATAATTAGTCGTAATTGCAAATTTTAGCTTTAATTTCTACAAAAATAAAACCGTCGTATTTTATTACAAACCTTAAAAAATTATAGTATAAAAACTATAAAGTGTTCATTTTTAAGTCAGTAGTTATTCTTAAAATTATTGGACTTGTTATTTGTAGAAAATTTTAGGGCTATTTTGTGTAAGACTTAAAGAAATAAAGGGAAGTGATCTCCTTTGTTAGTTCCGGAAGTATGTCTTTCTTTTTTTGGGGTAGTTTATAAAATTATTCGAATACCATTTTATTTTTTACAGGCGGGAAATAGTATTGCTGTTTTTAATTTTTTTAATGCACAATTAAGATATAAAACGGGTAATTATACTTAGTGTAATGTAGTCTATTTCTTCTACATTTGATTCCTTTAAAACATTTGAGAATCAAATAATGGATACTTTTTTGTTTTAAATAAAGGTGATAAAAGGAATTTTATAGAGGGATCAGGCATGTTTAAATAAAAGCGGATGTTCTAAAAATGTAAAAAACGATTTTATACTGCCATTTCGGTTTCCTGCGGATAAGAATCCGGTACTCATACCTATTTTTCAATTTAAACTTTTGTGTCCTTGTATTTTTATGAGGAAATACAAGTCCTGTTAGCTTTATTTTCAGGATATGTTTTTTAGCTATCAGGTAAAAAAATGGGACCGAATTAGGTTGATAGTTTAAAGATTCTTATAAAAATGTAAAACATAAAAATAGAGAGGTCTTCAAAAAAGAAAAACGAAGAAATCCCTAATCGACAGACAAATACAACTTTTAATTTAGAATATAAAAAGATGAAAGCGAAGAAAGAATTTACAGTTGCAGATTATCTGCTCACTAGACTCAAACAATTAAATGTTACTGAAGTTTTTCAAATTCCGGGGGATTATGTAAAACATTTTACACAAGCCTTAGAAGATTTCAATGGCATCGAAACCATCGGAACTACTAACGAATTAGACGCTTCTTATGCGGCAGATGCTTACGCGCGTACCCGAGGTTTAGGTGCGGTGTCTTTGCAATATGGGGTTAGTACTTTTAGTGCCTTGAATGCTATTGCCGGTGCTTATGTAGAGCGTAGTCCTGTTGTGGTAATTAGCGCCACTCCGGGATCAGATGCCCGACAAATAGGAAGTATGTACAACGTACTTTACCACCACTCAACAGGTAACCTCAACGCAGATCAGGAAGTATACGAAAGGGTAACGGTTGCTGCCGAGACTTTAAGTACTTCGGTAGGTGCTCCCGAAAAAATCGATAAACTACTTATTGCAGCACTTACCTATCAACGTCCGGTGTACATAGCCTGTTATAAAGAGGTGTGGGGCGAACCTTGTCCTAAACCACCGGCTAAAAAACTACAGGCCGAAATCATAAAGAGTGAACCGGCGGCACTTGATAATGCTGTTACTCAAGCCTGGACTCAAATTACACAGGCAAAAAAGCCTATAATTTTGGCAGGTGTCGAGCTCTTGCGACATGATTTAACTACCCAGTTAGAAAAACTTATTAAAGAAAGTGGCATGTTGTACACGACAACGTCACTGGGAAAAACAGTGCTGGATGAGAAAGGAGATAAATTTATAGGAACTTATTCGGATCAGGCCTCGATACCCGAAGTGATTAGCCTTGTTGAAGGATCTGATTGTATACTGTCTTTAGGTACGATCATTACCGATGATTATTTATGGTTGGTAGAAAATAAATTTTCGGACATGATTCAGGCTACTACGCAGGAAATGCGAGTGGGTTATTTTACGTACAATGGCGTAACCTTAAAAGACTTTATTGAAGCTTTAACTGAACGTTTTAAACTAGCTGCTGCTTATCCTTTAAAAGTTGTGGCACCACCTCAACCAAAATTTCCGGAACCTTGGAGATCTAACTCCGATCCGAAATATGATGCAACACCCGAGGTAATAACCTTTAACCGCTTTTTTGAACATACCGTTTCCTTTTTAGAAAAGCAGAAAATGCTCGACAAAATTGTGATGACTTATGGTGTAAGTACGTCTATGTATGTGGCCACTAATATTTATGGTTTATCTAAGAACGCTTATATCTCCTCGGCTGCGTGGCAGTGTATTGGTTTTGAAACCGGAGCAGCTTCCGGTGCTCAATTGGGGAGTGGTAAGCAAGCCTGGACGGTAGCCGGCGATGGTGGTTTTATGATGATCGCACAGTCGCTTTCGACTCTTGCAAGATACAATATCAATTCCGTAATTTTTGTAATGAGCAACGGAGTGTACGCGATAGAGCAGGTATATGTAGATATGGATGCCTTTAAACCGGGGCCGTCTCATAAGTTTGATGCATTTGATATTCTTCCAAAATGGGATTATCAGGCACTTGCTAAAGCATTTGGAGCAAACAGTTACCGAGCCGAAACGGTTACAGAATTAGACGAAGTACTTCTTAAACTTAAGAAGAAAACAAATCTTCCGAGTTTAGTAGAAATCGTAATTCCGGAAAAAGATCTCGCCCGACAAATGAAAAGGCTGGGAGAGGAATAAAGACAATTACAAATCAAACGATTAACAACTATAAAACATACGACAATGACAAAAAAAACATACTCTATTTTTGGAGCAGGTGCAGCCGGGCTCTATACAGCCTGGAGGTTGCTGGACGGAACTTCCAAGCTTAAGAAAAACGAAAAAATGCTTGAAAAAGGCGATGTATTGGAACTTTATGATTGGGGAGAATACGATTTTTCTAAAAAAGATCCGGGGACCAGAGCACCAGGAGCACGTGTTTGTACCTGGCATTATAAAGACAATAAAGACAATTCGTATCTGGAATTGGGCGGTATGAGGTATTCTTACTGGAACGGTACTCCAATGGGAGCCGGGCATCGTGTAGTTACTAAAACCATTGAGAAATTAGACTTAAAGAAGGATTCAATTCCCTTCAATGAGTCCGCTGATCCTTTGATGTCTTTACGTGCTAAAAATATGTATGTCTCTGATGTTAGTTCTAATCAGCCCGCTCCCTATGCGGCAAACAATTATGGTGAAGACGCTCCACCGGATGATGGATTTACAACGATACAATCGGTAGCGATTACACAAGATTCAGGGCCTACAACTCGAAGAGAATGGTGTAAGTTTTATGATGAAGGAAGAATCAATATCGAAATGCCGGAGAGTTCGATCTTTAAAAAAGGAGATTTACTAAAAGAAATTGGCTATTGGAATCTGGGTTACGATATGCTTGGACAAGAAGGTTTTGGTTATTTGTCCGATGGTAATGGTTATAGTTCAAACGTAGTAAACAGCAATAGTGCCCAGTCGTTTAATGTCAATGACGAGTTTACGCCCGGTACAGAATACAAAACTTTAATAAAAGGATATTCCAGCTTATTTGATGCCTTATTTAATGAAGTTGAAAAATTAGCTAAAAAGAAAGGGATTACACTGAGTTATTTTCCAAATACCAGACTGCGTTCTATTTTGCACGATAAGTCCAAAGCACATTTTACAACAGCAACACGCAAGGCTCCTGATAAACTTGCAGAAAGTAAAATATGTGATGCTGCGTTTCTTGCTATGCCAAGAGCGGCAATAGAATTAGTAGCTCAGGCCAGCAGATATATCGACAAAGAAGGTTTGGATGTATTAAATCATGAAAAAGTGCAGCTGTACTTAGAATCCGTAATTATGGAGCCTTCGTACAAAGTAGGGATGTTTTTCAAAACGCCATGGTGGAGAGAAACTCCGGAAGGTGGCCCAACTTATCCGGCTAAGCTAACGAGTTACTTTTTAACGGATGAAGGAATAGCAAAATTAAAACAAGAGAAGTTCCCTGCTGAATACCTTAAAAAAATAGCAGAAGCTAAAAGTCCGGAGATTATAGGTAATCCGTTTAACGATAAAGCCAGTTTTGTAGCTGCGGTAGAAAATGCCATTCAAGAGCGTTTAACCTATAAACAGGAAGGTCAAATCTCAACAGTAGCCGAGTTAGATACCATCGGTCCAAGTATTACCGATATGCCGATCCGACAAGTGGTCTATTTTGGGGATAATGCCTTAAAAGAAAAAGGAGAAAAAGTATATGGTATTTTGGCCAGTTATGATGATATTCTATATACAACATTTTGGAAAGCTTTAGAACTTGGGCCAAAAGCAACACGCGAAATTCCGGAGTCCAGAGACCTCCAACCACTTATAGGACCAAGAACAGCCACACCGGTAATGGTAAAAATGCTTCGCTCACAGCTGGCATCCTTACATTTTGGTCCACAAACCGATTATTCTGCGGTACCGGAACCTTTAGAAACAAAATACATGGACTGGTCGCTGCCTCCTTTTAACGCAGGTTATCATGCCTACAAATCGCATTATGATTTGGGCGATGTGCAAAGAAAGATCAGAAAGCCATCACAGCTTATTCCAAAAACCGATTGCGATATTTTTATCGTTGGCGAGACCTATTCAAATGATCAAGCCTGGGTAGAAGGTGCTTTTTGTACAGCTGAATCTGTTCTGAATGACTTTTTCGGTATCGAGCCAATTATAAGTGAAGTACACTATCCTTTTATTTGTCCGGAATAATTTACCCGGATAAAATCATTGAAAGTGTTATCGAAACTTTTAAGGAGATTAAAAAAAGAAAGTCTTCTTCTTTCAAACATAAAGCAACCAATTTTACATATGAAAAACCAGTAAGGGAAACTTTACTGGTTTTATTTATTATTACGAATTTTAAATGGTGGTACAGGTTTGTGAATGAGCGATATTTTGGGAGCCACTCGTTAAAAAACAACTGTTTTTCGTTGAATATGCTGTCATTCGGGTAAACTCATTTAATCTGCAATGCTCTAAATACTTGCAAAGAAATACGGTAGAAGCATTTCATTAGCAGACTGTTTTTGGGTTCTAAATTAATCCAATGTTTTTTAGTAAGGATTATTCTTTATATTTATTGAAATTTATACTATGGATATAACTAAAAAAAATAGGTTTTTACTTTTTATTATCTTTCTAACAATTTGTATTAATTGTTATAGTCAGTCTGCACAAAAAGAAGCAAAATTGGACAGTTTATTTCTGAAAGCAAATAAATCAAAAGAGTTCAACGGAAACGTTTTAATTGCTAAAAACGGGAAAATAATATACGAAAAAGCTTTTGGACAAGCTGACGCAAGCGGGGCAATTCAATTAAATAAAAAATATCGTTTTCATATAGGTTCAATTGCAAAAGAATTTAATGCTGTTGGAATTATGATGCTCAAAGAACAAGGAAAGTTAAAACTTGACGATACGATATCAAAATTTCTTCCCGAACTTCCTTCTTGGGCGAACAAAATTAAAATCATTCATTTGCTTCAATATACAAGTGGCCTTCCACAAATAAAATGGAATGAAGTCAATAACGATTCTGAGAACATGGAAGAATTAAAAAGGACGAAATCCCTTGATTTTGAGCCGGGAACAAAATATGATTATAATAACAATAATGTGTTTTTACAACGTAGAATCATAGAAAGAATCACTAAAATGTCTTTCAATTCTTTTGTACAAAAAAAGATATTTCCGCCAATCGGAATAAAAAATGGAGTCGTAGATCCTGGTGAAGCAGAAAAACTTTTTGCAAAGTCTTTTAATAATAGCGGAAAACAAGATGTTCTTAAATATAATATCTCGGGTTGGACAGCATTAAATCTGGAAGATTTTTACAAATGGTCTGAAGCTATTAATTCATTTAAACTAATCACACCCCAATCAACAATTGAACTTTTAAAACCTTTTTCCACTGGGAATCAAACAGGTCTTGGAGAAGGAAATATTCAACAAAACCAAGTGACAAACCATATACATGATGGGAGTGCTTTCAATTATCAAGCTCTGTTAGTCAGTAATCCTGGATTAACAATTATTTTAGTATCAAATAACAAACAAAATACTTTAGAGGAAATCAGTACTTCGATACAAGTTTTACTTGAAAAGAATTGATAGGGTTTGAGTCCTTTGGATTCTAATTTAGAAATTAGACTTTTGGTAAATTTTCTTCCAGTTCCAGATTTTAAATAGCGTGCGCGTGTTAGATAAACTAAATTCTCACATCCATTTTCCTTTTTAGACTAACGAATATATATGCTTAATTTTTGCTACTCCACAGGTTTTCGTGTTGATCCCAATATGTCTTGATCCGTTGGAATTTGGAATTTAAAAAAAATGGAATTTTCCCTATGAGTATGGCAAAAACAAAAAAGCCTCAGATTTCTCTGAAGCTTTACTTTAGTAGCGGGAACAGGACTCGAACCTGTGACCTTCGGGTTATGAGCCCGACGAGCTGCCTACTGCTCTATCCCGCGTTGTTTCGGGTGCAAAGATACACACTAAATACAGTTTAGCAAAGGAATTAGTGCTTTTTTTTTGTTTTTATTTAATAGAATCTGATAATTTGCTAGCCTTTAGTGGTTTATAAGAGTAGATTTTTGGTAGTTATTTGGGTTTTACTTACTATAATCTTTCTCTTCTTTAATTTCCTGCTCTATTCTTTTATTAATATTGACTTTAGCGCCAGTAAATACAAAGATAGTTGTCCCATATTCACGAGCGTATAGATTGGTAATTTCACCCGCAATCTGAGAAGTTTCAAAATACGGACTGGTTTCTTTAAACTCGTTGTTCTCTTCTTCGTATTCTTTCACTCTGATGAGGTTTTTATACCGGATGTCAAGATTAAGCCAATTAACATAATCGGCACTAAACGAAACCGCTTTGATTCCTTTTTTGGAGTAATAATTAATAGCTCCGGCCTGTCCATAATTATCACAAAGGACCAGCGTTTCTTTCTGGTTTGCTAAAGTAGCATACACAGAATCAGTTTTGTGGGCAAGTTCTTTCCAGCCTAACATATCGGCAAAATCTTGTGGTAGTGCATGATCTTTTCCATCTTCCCAACGCAGCATCCCCATTTTTTTGCGTTTTTCTGAATGTTTTACGATGTATTCCGGACTCTTATTTGGAAAAGCTAAATTGTACATCGGTATAAAAAACAATAGTGAAATCAGAATAAATACAGGTTGCAAGTAACGTTTCCAACCTGATTTCAGAATATCAGAAAGGAAAACAGCACCAAAAGCAATATAAATGGGATAGAGGCCAATGGCATAATAGGCTTTGGCTTTGAAATATAAAAAGACGAGTAATGTGAAGAGTATTGTAGTAAAAAAGAATTGGTATTTCGAGAAAGGTTTATGGAATAGCAGGGCATATAAAGCGAAAAGAATAACTGGAAAAGCTCCGATAAAAAACAATAATTGTTCTTTCAAAAAAGCAATGCGATCTACATTAACCAATTGTGTTTCGGCTAATTCTTTCATATGGTGGATAATAGGAAACTGATTGTTGTATTGCCATAAAAGATTGGGCAGAATCAATAACAAGCCAAGAACTAGGGCAAAATAAAGTTTTTTCTGTGCCAGAATCCGTCTTTGACCGGAAAGCAAAAGAGCAGGCAAGAAGCCGATAAGCAGGAAGAGAATGTTGTATTTGTTTAAAAAACCAAAAGCAAATACAACAGCGGCAATATAAAACCATTTTGTGTTTTCGGTGGTGATGTATTGAATTATGACATAATAAAAGGTGGTCCAACACAATACATCTAAAGAATTAGGTTGGTACAACATATTGATTCGCAGCAAGGAGGAAAATACGATACAGGTCGCTCCTAGAACCAAAGCATAGAGGTTGCCTTTTAGAACTTCTATAGTTTTCCAGACTACGATTAGCGTTAAAACACCAAAGAGAGCAGGAAAAAACTTAATCCAGAAAACGCCATTTCCGAGTAAAAATATAATATAAGAAATCCACGAAGTGACAGGCGGAACCGATAAATAGCCCCAAGCCAAATGATGTGCCTGATCGAGATGGAGATATTCGTCACGCTGTAAATCATACTCGGGACTCAGTAAAACGAACTGTAAAGCAAATTTTAGAATGATAAACCCAATTAAAATGATTGTTTTTTTAGTCATAGGAAATTTGGTTTGTTGGGTAAGAGGTTTTAAATCAGTGTTTAAAACGCTTAGCTAAGATATTAAGTTTAATTTGAAATCGAAATTTTTATTAATGAATAAAAAATTGAAAACTAACTTTCCTATACTATGTTTATGGATAGCTAAAAAATAAGGAAAGAAAAACCATTTTCTATTTGAATGTTTGAAACCAATTTAGGTATTTTGCCAACTCAAGCGAATGCATTGTTAGGTTTAACTCATTAAAATAAAATGGAGAAAAAGAAAAATTGGCTTAAAAGAATCGTTCTAAATCTGTTTGATTTTATTTTTGCGTTGATAGATAAATAAGGAGTTTTCTCAAACGGATTGCTGTGAAATATTGGTGTCATCAAACACGAAAGAAGAAAAAGGGACGAGTAAATTTATTTGCAATAGACTATTTTCCTATCTTTTTTTAGTAAAGTTATAGTAATAAGCGCTATAACTTGTTCGATAAAATATTACAGTACTATTTTAAACATCAAAAGGATTGAATAAAACTAAAAAGAAATGAGCCCGATACAATATCGAGCTCATTAAATTTAATACTATGATCTTGTACAAATTATTTCTTTTCGTACTTTTTTACCTTTTGATTGATTTTACCAAATAAAGAAGCACCAGCGGCGTTTTTCATTTCGATTTCAATCTGGTCTCCAAATTTCATAAAAGGAGTAGAAGGTTTTCCATCTTTTATGGTTTCCAAACATCTGATTTCGGCAATACAGCTGGAACCTGTTGGACTTCCCTGGTTGGCTACTGTACCGGAACCAATAACAGTACCAGCCATTAATGAACGGGTTTTTGCAGCGTGAGCGATTAATTCACCAAAATTAAAGGTCATATCAATACCCGCATTTGGAGTTCCAAGAATTTCTCCGTTTAATGCAGATATCAAGGGTAAATGTAATTTTCCATCGACAAATTCATTTTTCAATTCATCAACCGAAACGATCACCGGAGCAAAAGAAGTCCAAGGTTTAGATTGATAGAATCCAAATTGTTTCGAAAGTTCGTTTGGAATTAGATTTCTCAGTGAAACATCGTTTATAATAGTGACGAATTTAATGTGATTTAGTGCTTCTTCAGCACTTACTCCAGCTGGAACGTCATCTGTGATTACCGCTACTTCTGATTCAAAATCGATTCCCCATTCTTCGTTTTCAATTTCTATATCATCATGGGCCCCAATAAAAGCATCAGAAGCACCCATATACATTAGAGGATCTGTCCAAAAAGACTCAGGAAGTTCTGCGTTTCTTGCTTTTCTAACAAGTTCAACGTGGGTAACATAAGCGCTCCCGTCTGCCCAATGGTAAGCTCTCGGAATTGGCGCTAATACACGTACAGTTGTAAAATCAAAAGTTCCCGTTGTAAGTGTACCTGAGTTTAATTGCTCGTAAATATTTTGAAGTTTAGTTTCGTTGTCTGCCCAATTATCGATTGCAAGTTGCATGGTTGAGGCAATTTCAGGAACGCGGATGGCTTTTGTTAATTCTTTATTTACAACAACTAATTCTCCGTCTCTTGTATTATTATCTATTGATGCTAGTTTCATTATATTGTTTATTTAATTTTTATGTTAACTTTAAAAGTAACTAGTTGATTATTAATGATTTTTAGTTTTCGAAATCGTTTTCTTTGCGTTGAACGAATATATAAAATAATAACGGTACAAAAAACTACTCTTCGTAGAGGTTGTAGCGGTTATTTGTAAAGCGTTTCATAGCTATTGTCTTGCACTGTTCGAGTAACCGGTTACAAATTAGATGGTATTTTGTTTAAAATTTACTAATTTACAGGTTCTGTTATTTTATCAATAATAATGTATGTTTCTTTGAAGTTTTTTTGGTTTTTACTTTATTTTTGTTTTCTGTTAGATTGTTTTTTAATGGATTATAACCTTTTAAAAACAGTTGTACCCGAAGTAATAGCAGTAATTTTTTTCCGTTTAATACCACAATGAAATTATATCTTTCACTTTTACTTATTTTAGTATCCCCCTTTTTTTGTGCAGCACAAATTGACACGACGTACATAAAACCCTTCGAGAATAAATTTTCTGTGTCGTCTTATTTAGCTCTGAAATTCCTTTCACTGGAACAAGAGACAAACGGGGAAACTAAAAAATTCATGCCAAACACTCCTATGAGTTTAGGTCTGGGAGTTACGGTAAACAATACTATAATCAATTTTAGTTATGGCTATGGTTTGGGTTTTATGAGAGATGACAAAAAAGGAAGAACAAAAGCCTTTGATTTTCAGCTTCACAACTACGGGCGTAAGTTCACAGTTGATCTTTTCATTCAAAAATACCGCGGATTTTATACGGCAGACAACTCCAATAAAAACATACAGCTGTATCCCGATTTAAAGATTCAGCAGTATGGTGCTTTTGGACAGTATATTTTTAACAATAAAAAATTCTCTTATAAAGCGGCCTTTAATCAAAATGAAAGACAGTTAAAATCTGCCGGGAGTTGGTTATTGGGCGGAGGGGTGTATTTTACAAAAATAGACTCGGATAGTTCTTTTGTCCACAAGTCTAAAAATTCATTACGTAACTTTCAATTTGGGGTAAGCGGAGGATATGCTTATACCTGGGCAATTAGTAAAAGATGGTTTACCAGTGGATCGATAACAGCGGGTGTTAATTTTGGCACCGAAAGAATAAATGATTTTGGCAAAAAAAAGATAGAGATTTATCCAACCTTTTTTCCCAGAATTTCTGCCGGATACAATAAAGAAAAATGGTCTCTCGGACTGTCCTATATCAATAATCTTATATTTTCTTCTTTCTCACAGGACAGTGATGGTACTAATAATGGTAATAGTACAGGTTTGGCTTCAGGGAACTTTCAAATTGCTTATATATGGAGATTGGGGATTTAAGTGAGGAATATAGAGTAAAGAATATAGAGTAAAGAATATAGAGTAAAGAATATAGAGTAAAGAGTAAAGAATCAAATCAGTTTAATCCATTTAATCTGTGGCAAAATATAAAACAGTCATTGATTTTGTTCCTGATACCTTAAAATTTGAATTAGTAACGTGAGGCAAAAAAAAATTCAGATTTTCTGTTTTTAGTGAGTCTGGGGTCTCAATGTGTAAGTCGTCAGGTTTTTTATATTTTGATGTTTGTTGTTGTACGATTCATTTTCAAAAATAAAGTCTAGCTTTTCTAATATCGCAACAGAATTGTTATTATCAGATGATGGGAAAGCGGTTATAAGTTTGGCTTTAATGGTACCAAAAGTATATTCAATTACTGCTTTCAAGGCTTCCGTCATAAAACCTTTGCCTTGAAATTCAGGTAACATTTCGTAGCCGATCTCTACAATTTTATTTTCGAGATCAAAATTCCAGCAACAAACACTGCCGATAAATGTATTGTCGTCTTTTGAGGCAATTACCCAATATATACATTCATTTTTCTGAACTAAAGTACGCATTCGTAGCACATAGGCTTTTGCACTTTCCAGAGTAGAAGCAATGTTTCTGCCTACAAATGCATTGACAACAGGATCTGATTGCAGTTTGTGAATTGCCTCGGCATCTTGTTCTGATATCGCTCTTAAACGTAATCTTTCGGTTGTTAGATCAGGGAAATTTGTAAAATCTATATTCATATTTTGGTTGCTTAAATAGTTTATCAAAAATAGTTGTAATTAGAAAGAAATACCGTTTTAAAATTATATTTTTTGAAACAGTTGAGGGATTTCTGCATCTAAAATTTCACGAATACCTATATGCTTACCAAAACCTGGAATTTGTTTGTATAGTCGTATCTTTTTGATAATTAAAAATTTAAATATTAATTAATGAATCGAATGACAAAAAACGTCTAAGAACTGTCATTTGGCAAGGTTTTGGTTCTAGCGGAATTAACGCTTTTAATCACCTTGATACTTAGTCAAAAATAATATGGAAAATAGAATAAATATACCAAAACCCTGCAACGAAAATTGGAATTCAATGTCACCAAATGATACCGGCAGATTTTGTAATTCTTGCGGTAAAACAGTAGTTGATTTTACAAAAATGAAGCCCATAGAAATTCAAAAATATTTCGTTGAAAATGCCAATAAAGAAAGGATTTGCGGACATTTTAAATCCAGTCAGGTAGAAACGGAAGGCAATACTAAATATAATAAGTTAAGAGATCGATTTAGCCGAATCAGAATACAGCCAATTAAAAAAATGGCACTGTTTTCATTAAGTTTAGTTTTTACTTTAACAAGTTGCATGGGAAAAGCAGTAGTTGACGGAGAGCCGGCAGTGATTACTAATGATACCATAAATGAAAATGAAATTAATACCAAGGCAGAATATACAGAAAAGCAAAATGATTCTATAAAAAAGGAAACTATCCGTGTAAAGCAAAAAGAATAACTTTTGCAGAGGGATGTTTGGTAAGAATGGTTTGTTGAAATATTCAGAAGAATCCGAAGCGCTTGAATATTTCGCTTAAAATTCTAAGGAAGTTTGATACTATTCACTTTCTAAAAAAAAAAAACGTAATGCTTTTAATAATCAATGCGTTGTATGTAATTTTTGACCAAAATAGGAAAATAGTTTATCTTTGAATAAAAACACGAAAATGACTATTACGGACAAAAAAATTATAGAAAATTATTTTGAGTTATTCGAGAGTTTAAATGCGATGAGCAAACTTGAGCTTGTCGAAAAGCTAACAAAATCATTAAAAGCGGAGACTAGAAGTAAAGAGAATAATTTTTATAAATCTTTTGGAGCCTTTTCGGATGAAAAAACTTCTGACGAAATAAATATGGAAATAAAATTAAGCAGAAAATTTAGAACAAAAGAAATCAAATTCTAATGAAATACTTGCTTGATACTAATATCTGTATAAATTTTCTTCGTGGGAAATTTGAAGTTGATAAAATGCTCAAATCAAAAGGTTTAGGTGATTTGTTATATTTCAGAAATAGCGGTTCTAGAATTAAGATTTGGCGCCGAAAATAATGCTGATAGTATCAAATGATACTATCAAAAAATTAAAAATCCACACGGATTCTGCTATACTTCCAATTTTATTAAACCGCTCAGCTGTATTGTCTAACTAATTCAGGAATAAAATTTTCAATAAATCCATTGTAGTCGGAATTGAAAATTATTGGTTATGCCGGTGATTCCGCCTTTATCTAAATTACCTATGCCATATACCATTCCGGCTTTCCAGTATTGGGTTGCCCACCAATTTAATCCTAAATCATAGCGATTGTTTGTTCCGCCATGGACTTCTTTTGTTTCTAAGTCATTTTGCCCAACCCTTGTGAAAATTTCCCATGCACCATATTTTCCTGTTGGTTTGATTCTTCGGGCATAAGTTGCCTTTTGGTCGTAGGGTCTTTGTTCTCCGCTTACAACATAACTGGCAGTTACATAATAACCGCTAAATTGTTCCGTGCCAAAGTCTTTTGTTGCCGTCCAGTTATGTGCATATTCCATTAGTACCGAAAAATTGTCTAAGCTCCAAAGTTGTTCTAAGCTCATATTCCATTGATGCGAAGCATTTAGATTTCCGGTGTCAACATAATTGGATGATATATTGGATTCATTTTTTCCTTTCAAACGAATAACATCATTTTTGGCATCAACGTAACGAACACCAACTCCAATGTGTATGAACTCTTTTCCATTGTTGTTCCATATTGGGAGTCCGGTGATTCTGGTGGTAAAAGTGTTGTTTGAATTTGAAAAACTTTTATCATTGCCTATAAAGTCTTTAAAAACACCACCAGCAACAGCTAATCTGTTGTTCATAAAAAAATGATGATAAATGACTCCGATATTCCGACTGTTAAAAAACGGATTAAGCAATCGTTCAAAATGAGGGAGATTAGCAGCATCTCCAACCATTTCGTACACAAAGGTTTCTTTTATTTTTCCAACGGTTATATCACTATTTTCAGATAACGGGATTACAAATTTCAAATCCGTAATTCCAAAATTCGGATCGTCTTCAGCTCTGTCAAATCCTTTGTATTCGACACTAATTAAGTATTTCCAGGGGTTTCTGAAATTGATTTTCCCACTGAGCATTACTCTTGCACTTCTAATATCAAATCTGTTTTCCTGAGGCCCTACCTGATTTTTACTGTCCTGATCTTGAAAACTGGTATTGTAATCCAAAATAGGAGCAAATCCCAGTTTGGTAGAAAACCATTTGTTATGCAATCTGGACCACCTCATTCCTTTATGAGTGGCATCAGGAATAAAGTAAGTTCGGGTAGTGTCGGCTAAAATCTGAGTTTGCGAATCATCAACTAAATCAGTATGCTGAGCAAAAATTTTAGGACTTAGAAAAAAGAAAAATAAGAAAATTGAGATTTTTAAAATGCAGTTTTTCACCATTGTTTTCAAATTTTAAATTGCCGGTTTGTTACTGGTTTGTTTTTATTTCAGGAAAAAGAACTTTAAGTTTTTTACTTTTTAGTTTTGAATTTTCGACAAACACTAATGCCAATTAAAAAACTATCATAAGCATTCCACCTGAAGTCGTAACAGGCAGAAAGTCCAAGTTCCCATTTAGGACTTATTTCTGTGCCCCATTCATACCCAATCCGGTTTAAGAATAGATTTTCTTCTTTGGCAAATTCAGCCCCTACGCCAAAAAGAAAGCTACTGTGTTTCGTGGCCTTATAAATGCCGACCGCTGCAGGTGCTATTGGAGAGCTTCGTTCCAAGGTTTCTTCTTCGCTTGATAAGTTTGCTTTTACTTCAAAACTTTCTACAATTATATCGGTATGTAGACCAATTGCCCATTGGTCAGAAAGCCAGTAGTCATAATCTACAGACCATGCAGGCACCGATAGCCATTTTGATCCGGAATCTTTTACGCCTTGTGCTATATTTACATGGCTAAGGCCTAACGAAATGCGATGGTTTCCTTTCTCACTTTGTTCGCTATTTTCTTCCTGTGCATGGACATATGAACTTAAAAGCAGGATGGTAAGTAAAGCTGTTATTTTCATTTACAGTTCTTTTTAGTTTTTAAAAATCGTTTTTCTTTATTGTGTTTTCCTTAAAAAGGAGCTTCATTAATGGAATAATTTACGCCGTTTTTTTAGCAAAAAAGAGTGTTGTATTTATGATCTTCTTCTTGTGGCAAGAAATTTAAAAAATATAATAAAAGTAGTTGACCGCTAGTGTTGTTTGGGATTTTTTAGTAAAAAACATGTTTCATCTTATAACTTGCAACCAAATTAGAGCTAATTGAAGAGGTAAACTTAAATGAAATCAGGAAATTTGAAAGGATACCATATTTTAGGATGTTTGGTCTTTTCTTTATGAAGATTTTTTAGTTTTTATCAATTGAAAGAATTGCTATAGATTCATTTTTTTTGAAAAATTCAATGATAGAAAGTAACTAATTTTTTACTCATAAATGCATAAGATAACAGCATCTCTAAATTCAGAAACATATAATAATTTAATCCTTATTAACTATGAAGACAATTCAAGATTCGATGCTCAAGCCCATTTTTTTACTGATTATGGTATGCTTTTTTGCTGTTCTCTCTCAAAAAGCACGCGCACAATCAGATCCAAGAGAAGTTAGAAAAGAAAATTTTAAAGGAGTTATCAAACTCGATGTAAGAGATTCAAAAGCCGACTGGGCGCCATATACTCCAAAAAAGGCACCCGAAGGAGCACCGAATGTACTGTTTGTCTTATATGACGATACCGGTATGGCGGCATGGTCTCCTTATGGAGGAGCTATTAATATGCCGACCTTGCAAAAACTGGCAGATAATGGGTTGATTTATAGCCAATGGCACACAACAGCCTTATGTTCGCCAACAAGATCCACTTTATTGACAGGAAGAAACCATCACCTGACCGGTAATGCGGCTATTACAGAAACGGCTAACGGATTTCCGGGAGCTCATGGACGTATTCCGGAACAATGTGCTACAATTGGACAAGTTCTACAGGAAAATGGCTGGAGTACTTTCTGGATCGGAAAAGATCATAACGTACCGGAGCAGGATGTAGCTTCAGGAGCGAGTCGTAAACAATGGCCAACTCAGTTAGGTTTTGACCGTTATTATGGATTTTTAGGAGGAGAAACCAATCAATGGTATCCTGATTTAGTGGAAGATAATCATTTTACCGAAGCGCCTTACAGCCCGGAAGAAGGTTATCATTTATCTAAAGATTTAGCGGATAAATCAATAGAATATATTAGAGATCAAAAAGCGACGAACCCTTCGAAACCATGGTTTTTATGGTACTGTCCGGGAGCTAATCACGCGCCACACCATGCTCCACAAGAGTATATTGATAAATACAAAGGGAAGTTTGATGACGGATATGAATCGTATCGTAAATGGGTTTTACCTCGTATGATTGCGAAAGGTGTTTTACCAAAAGATACTAAATTAACGGATCTTAACTTTTTACCACCAAATATTGCCAACGAGGCCGATTATGTACGCCCTTGGGATAAATTAAAACCGGAAGAGAAAAAATTATTCTCAAAATTAGCGGAAGTATATGCTGGTTTCTCTGAATATACAGATGCTCAAGTGGGTAGAGTAGTCGACTATCTGGAAAAAACAGGTCAGTTAGAAAACACAGTTGTAATTTATGCAGCCGATAATGGTGCTTCTGGTGAAGGGTCTCCAAACGGTTCTGTAAACGAAAATAAATTCTTTAACGGATATCCGGATGAATTGGCTGAAAATTTAAAATTACTGGACAAATTAGGTGGCCCTGATACATACGAGCATTATCCGACAGGATGGGCGGCTGCATTTTCTACTCCATTTAAAATGTTTAAACGTTACAGCGAATATGCAGGAGGAACCGCTGATCCATTGGTAATATCATGGCCAAAAGGAATAAAAGCTAGAGGTGAAGTGCGTAATCAATACCACCATTCGACAGATATTGTTCCTACTATTTTAGATATCTGTGGTCTTGAAATGCCAAAGGTTCATAATGGGGTGGGGCAGTATCCACTTTCCGGAGTGTCTATGAAATACAGTTTTGCAGCCAAACCGGATGATGCTACAGAAAAACACATTCAATATTACGCTATGTTAGGTTCTCGTGCCATCTGGAAAGACGGCTGGAAAGCAGTTGCGCTTCATGCACCATTAACCGGTAAAGGGCATTTTGATAAAGACGAATGGGAATTGTACAATACCAATGTTGACCGTTCTGAATCGACTAATTTAGCAAAGAAAAATCCGGATAAATTAAAAGAATTAATTGACGCCTGGTTCGACGAAGCAGATAAAAACTTAGTGCTGCCACTGGATGACAGAACCGCAATTGAAATTATTGGATTAGAAAGACCTTCTGAAGAAGCACCACGTGAAAAATACGTGTACTATCCAGGAACAGCTCCAGTACCGGAAGGGGTGGCTGTAAACGTAAGAGGGCGATCTTTTAAAATTGTTGGTGATGTAGAAATTAAGGACGCTAAGGCTTCAGGAGTAATTTTTGCACACGGTTCTCGTTTTGGTGGACATACCTTGTTTATAAAAGACGGTAAATTAAATTATGTATACAATTTCTTAGGAATTCAACCCGAACAAAAATTTGTTTCTTCGACTACACTTGCGCCGGGTAAATATACACTGGGTATGGAGTTTATCAGAGAAAAAACAGGAGAACACGGAGAACAAATCGGTCAGATGAAATTATACATCAATGACAAAGAAGTTGCTTCAGGACCGATGAAAACGCAACCCGGTAAATTTACACTTTCCGGAGACGGACTTTGTGTAGGTTTTGATAGTGGCGATGCTGTAAGTAAGGAGTACAAAACCCCTGGAACCTTCAAAGGAGGAACGATATTGGGTGTTGGTGTCTCTGTTGGAAAAGAACAATATCAGGATTTGCAAAAAGAAGCTGCAAGAGCACTTAAGCGAGATTAAAAAATAATAGAATAAGAAAAATGAAAGCCCGATCAAATCTGATCGGGCTTTTATGATTTATTGGCTTTGTAATGCCGTAAAGCAGTTGCTTAAAAATTAGTATTCACTTTTTTAGAACGATCTGCAATGTAGGAGATAAGCCAGGTTACCTGTCCTTCTTTCACAAAGTACACTTCTTTGGTCTCTAAACTTGGAATGCTTTCCAGACAAGACAATAGTATGTTGTTTGCAGAGATAAGGTATTTCTGGTCATAGGTACTCAAAACTCTGGCTGCTTCTTTATTGGTTTTAGAAAGGCTATTAAGTTTGTTGAAATTATTCTTCACAATAGCATCGTAATTGATAACGTCTTCTAAGGTCAAAGGAATATAATGATCTTTAACGTTTTCATTGTAATAAAGAGTTGCAAAAGCCCAGACAGCGCCACCCGATAAGTAGATTTTATCTTTTTTTAGTAAAAGAGGGTTAGCATCAAGCATTTCTTTTATCTTCTTACGCAGTACCGTGTTATAATCAAACGACTTTTCTTGAAATGTCGAAAGATCATTAGCCTGACTTTGATTTACAACCGTTTTTTGTACGGCATCAGTAAGAGTCATCGTACCGAAATCAAGTTCCAAAGGAATGAACTCTAATTTGTTGTCTTCAAGCTCATCAATGTATCCCCCTTTTGTGCTCTGAGCGCCAATATCCAGTAATAGAGCACTAGAGTAATTAGCAGGAGGAATACCGCCTTTAACTAATACTTTAGCCTCTTCGCTAACATTCATTATATCTAAATTTTTATCGGTTAGCGTACTGATTTTATTTTTTAAGACGTCAACGTTGCGGGCAGCGGAGAAAACGGGAGCCGCTACGATAAAGATATGATCTTCGCGAATTTTAAATTCAGTTTTTATTTTCTGTAATTGGTCAACAATTATATTAATCGATTTGTTGATGTCGTCCTGAGTAAGCTCACCGTTTGCAGAAATATGATCGGCAAGACTAAGTCTGTTATTCGAAAAGTATAGAATATCGTATTCTGCTTTTTTGATATTATTCATCTCTAAAACGGAAACTTTGATCGCACGACGTCCGATTTCAATTCCGGCATAAATATTTTTTTGAGAAAATGTATTAATGGAAAATAATAAGCTAAAAAGAATGAAAAATAAAATTTGGGGTTTGTTTTTTGTAAACATTGGATTTAATTACGGTTTTAGTATAATTTTGAATAAAGTAGTTAGGGTAATTTGTTGTTGTGTTTGTTTGTAAATCATAGATATGTAGGTTATTGTTGTTTTAGAGGCTAATAATTTAGGACCGCAGCGGTATACTTTTCAAGAAGAATGGATTAATTTTTAGAGTAGCCTTCAAAGTAAAAAAGGATATCATGGTTGCGAATGTGTAAATTATAAAATGAAAGATAATAGTTGGTTACCCGGCCTAAAACGGCGTAGTAAAAACTGTTAAATTTGAGTTTGCAAATTTATAAAAACCTTTACGAATACAAACTCAGTTATTAAAAAAATATAGGGTTTAATTACTGGTACGGTGTTTCAAAGTTATGGACGGGTGGACTTAGGTTTGTAAAGTGTTGAATAAGAGTAAGAAGCGAAATGGTAGGTCAAAAATATCGTCTGATACTTTTTGTTTTCAGGAAGTATTTTGGACTTACATAATCGGAGTTGCCGGTAAAGGTTTCCGCTACTTCAAAAGAATAAAATTAAGATAAGAATTGTGTTTAGTGCAAAAAAAAGCCTCAGTTTTCTCCGAAGCTTTGACTTAGTAGTTAATTCTTTTTGGAATCACTATATCTTTTAAAAGAGTATTTTTCTTTCAGTAATTTTTCTAAATATTCGTTTTTATGCTTTTCAGATTGAACTAAACGTCCGTAAAGTCTTTTGTTTTCCTTGTAATCTACTACTAATTCGTAAATAATTAATCTGATAACTTTAAAAAATTGGTCAGATTTGTTGAATAAAAAACAATAGTACAAAGGATTGTTGAGTACCAGTTTCACATTCAGATTACTCTTATTTACTATTTTTTGTGTCTAAAAAAATCAACAGTTTCTCGGCGTTTTTACCATTTTCTCCGAAATCAATCATGTTGTTAAAATCTATTTTTAGAGAACTATTGTCATTAAAGTATATTTTCAGTCTATCGGCAATACGACCACTGTAAAACTTCCAGTTTTTTATATCCGATAGCTTAATCGTTTGATTTTCCATTTTAGAAAATAAGGGCTTTTTGTCCCATTGTATTATAATTATTTCTGCTTCATTTTGTAAATCAATATGCAATGTGCCGGTAAATGCACGGAATAGTAAAATGGTAGAGGCAATATTAAAAACAAGCAATGGAATAGTTAGAGCTTTAAATCCTAAAAGGGTCAAAATAAATCCTTCAATTGGTAAGGAAATCAGGTAAGCAATCACAAAAGGAACAGTGTTTAAAGTTTTAATCTTCATGATTTAATTAGTATAGTTGATTAAGGTTTTTTAATTCATTTAATCTGTAGCAAAATAAAAAATAGACTAGATTCAAAATTTCTGTAAAAAAGAAGAAGAAGATTTCTAGTTTGTCAAAAGGATAAACGGAGAGCGTAACCTTTTTACTTTGCGACTTTGCGAGATTTAGCTTCTCCACAACTTTTGAACTTGATCCAAAAAGAATCAATTGATTTTGTCTAAAAACAGTGTATAACAAAAAAGCTTCAGATTTCTCTGAAGCTTTGTCTTTAGTAGCCCGTAGCGGAATCGAACCGCTCTTACATGGATGAAAACCATGCGTCCTAACCGATAGACGAACGGGCCTGCTTTGTTATTGCGAGTGCAAAAATGCAACTATTTTTGGAATACACAATGAGATTTTGAAAATTTATTTTTTTCGTTTTTCTAAAAACAAGGCATTAAAAAGTAAGAAATCGTAAAGTGATAGAGTTAAGTAATGTGTATTTATTTGATTAATAATCGTTTGTTTTTGTGTTAGGAAGAGAGGAAGAGCGTTTTTTTCTTTCGTTATTAAAATAAATAATTTTCAATAAAATTTAAAATAGTTATTTTTTAAGGAGTATTCTTACTGTGTTTTGTTGTGATTTTTAATAAGTCCTCTTTTAATTCCAGTCTTTAGTTGTCGATTTCTTCTCAAACCTTTGCTTTTAGAACGGAAAAAGAGCTATAAAAATTTAAAATTTAGATTCGAGCGATAGCCAAGAGACAAAATAGGTTGAATTTTTTACTCTAAACAGTATGGGGTTGCAATCCAAACCATCAATTAAGTTGGGATTTGGAATTTAAAATAGTAGAATTTACAAATGACTATTTCTATTGGTATTTACTCAAATCCAGATTAAGAATAGTGCCAACTCTGCTAAACTCTTCATTAATCTTTGCGTTCAAGATTAGTTGTTCCTCTTTTTTCGGATGAGTAAAAGTTAACTGATGTGCATGAAGCATCATTTCTTTCAGGTCATAATTCTCCAGCCATAATTTGTTTTGTTTGTTACAACCATGTGGACGACTTCCTAAAATGGGATGAAAAATATGTTTGAAATGTTTTCGTAATTGATGCATACGTCCAGTTTCAGGAATCGCTTCTACCAAACAATATCGTGACGTTGGTTTATTGTTAAACTCTAACTCAACTTCAGCATTTTGCAAACGACGAAAGTATGTTATTGCATTTTGTTTAATGTCATCATCATTGGTTAGATCATAATCAATCGTTAGTTCTTCGGGTGACCAACCACGTAAAATTGCTAAATATTTTTTTTCGACTTCGCGTGTAGCAAAACGATCATTCATAATTTTCAAGACCTCTTTATCCAAAGCAAATAACAAGACACCGGATGTTTTTCGGTCCAACCGATGAACAGGATAGACATGTTGTCCTATTTGATTTCTCAATTCTTGAATAGCATAAACTTTTGCATCGCGCGCATAAAATGATTTGTGAACCAACAATCCACTTGGTTTATTGATTGCTATAATATATTCGTCTTGGTAAAGAATTTCTAACATTTGGCAAAAATAAAGGAGATTTCGATTAAAATCACTTATAAGACTTATTTATTTGGATTCTTTTATTTTAGTAGCGAGAATAAGACTCAAATCGATGTCAGAGACGTCGGATAATAATCTTCTGATTTGTAAATTGGTTAATTATGTTATCCGTTAGTTGGAATTTGGATTTTATAGCTTTTTCTATTTTGATAGTTTCTACTTTTGAATAGAAAAAAGGCTCATAAAAAGTTGGAATTTGGAATTTAAAAAGTTGGAATTTTCCCCTATAAGTATTGCTAAAAACAAGAAATCCCTAGATTTCACCAAGACTTTATTTCAGTACCAGAAAGCCTTCCAACAAAAACTTTAAAATTAAAAACTGAATTCGTATATTGTTCTGCTAAAATTAAATATACCAAACAGATACGCTTTAGAATAGCTGTCTTCAAATGTTTTTCCGTTCATTTTAATAGAAATAATCTAAATTATGAAAAATTCATTACTACTCTTCATTGCATTCTTAGCTTTTACATCGTGCTCAAAACATCAAGGGAAAAAAAATATTGCGATCACCGGAATAGATTCCACATTGCGACCAGGTGATGATTTTTTTAAATATGTAAATGGCAAATGGTATGATTCTGTACCAATACCAGCATCTCAAGCCGGAGTTGGTGTATATATGTTTATGAATTACCCGCAACGAATGCGCCTGCAAGGAATATTGGACAGTATTTCGCAAAGCAAGAATCCGGCAGGAAGTATAGCACAAAAGGTAGGAGACTTTTATGCATCAGGTATGGATACTGTAACCATTGACAAACGCGGTTATACCCCTATCAAACCTCTACTTGCCAAAATTGAAGCAATTAGTGATGTACCGTCCTTAATGAGCTTTGTGGTTAATGAAGTAAAAGTGGACAATTCTTCTATTATAGGTTTTGGAGTGTCGCCCGATGATAAAAACAGCAGTATGAATATTGCCCAAGTCTACCAAACAGGTATTGGTTTGCCTGACAAGGACTATTATTTCAAATCAGATTCATCAACTGTTGTCATACAGAAATCGTACAAAAAATACCTTGCCGCATTATTTCAGCAAACAGGCAGCAATGCCAAAGAGGCTATAAAGAATGCTAATTTGGTTTACGATATTGACAAACAACTTGCCGTTTCGCATAAAACAAAAGTTGAACTTCGGGACGTGCAGGCAAATTATAATAAAATGGCTGTGACAGATCTTGTAAAAAGACATCCCAACATAGGCTGGACTACTTTTTTAAATAATTTAGGCGCCAAAGCCGATTCTATTAATGTGTGCCAACCTGCCTATTATGATGCCCTTAATAAGCTCTTAAAAACCATTCCCATTGCGAATTGGAAGATTTACTTGAAGGCAAATTCTCTGGAAAGATATGCAGATGATTTAAGTAAGCCTTTTGTAGATGCCTCATTTGAGTATACCAAAGTGCTTTCCGGTCAAGCCGTTCAAAAATCACGTGGCGAAATAATGGCGAATGTCCTTGACAATTACTTAGGCGAAGCGTTGGGCGAATTGTATGTAAAGAAATATTTTTCAGAAGATGCCAAAAAGCGTATGTTGATTCTGGTGAATAATCTGCAAAAAGCGTATGCCAAAAGAATTGATAAATTGGAGTGGATGAGTCAAAGTACAAAACAAAAAGCCAAAGAAAAATTGGCAGCTATGACTAAGAAAATAGGATATCCGGACAAATGGAAAGATTATAGCAATGTACAGATAGCGAGGAACACCTATTTTGAGAATATAGTTTCGGCTGCTACAGTTGCCTATCAATTTCAATTGGCAAAATTGGGCAAGCCAGTCGATAAATCAGAATGGTATACTACAGTTCCAACAGTTACGGCTTATAATAACCCAACTGCAAATGAAATTGTTTTTCCTGCAGGTATTTTACAACCCCCGTATTTTGATAATAATGCAGACGACGCGCTTAACTATGGAGGTATCGGAATGGTTATAGGTCACGAAATAACCCATACTTTTGATGATCAAGGTGCACAATATGACAAGGATGGAAACTTAAAAAACTGGTGGACAAAAGAGGATTATGCAAAGTTTAAATCAAGAATACAACAGGTTATCAATTTGTACAGCACCTATACCGTTTTAGGCGATCTACATATTAATGGCGAAATGACAGTTGGTGAAAATACGGCGGATATTGCCGGAATAGCAGTTGCCTATGATGCTTTTAAAATGACCGAAGAAGGAAAAGGAAATACAAAAATTGACGGTTTTACTCCAGACCAACGCTTCTTTATTTCTATAGCCAAAATATGGAGAGTAAAAATGAAAGACGAGTTCCTGCGTTTGTGGATTAACAATAATCCACACTCTCCACCAAATTGGCGTGTTAATGGTCCTCTAATGAATACGACACCTTTTTACGACGCCTTTAATGTGCAGGCAAAAGATAAAATGTTTTTGCCTAAGAAAGACAGGATAACAATTTGGTAATACCCTCGTTCTCTAGAATGTCCCCATGAAAAGCTACGCAAAGGTCCCTGTGAACTTTGCGTAGCTTTTTGGTTTATTAGAAATTATGTTTCGACTTCTGAATAGGAAAATAGCTCATAAAAAGTTGGAATTTGGAATTTAAAAAGTTGGAATTTTCCCCTATAAGTATTGCTAAAAACAAAAAATCCCTAGATTTCACCAAGACTTTATTTCAGTACCAGAAAGCCTTCCAACAAAAACTTTAAAATTAAAAACTGAATTCGTATATTGTTCTGCTAAAATTGTATATACCAAACAGATACGCTTTAGAATAGCTGTCTTCAAATGTTTTTCCGTTCATTTTAATAGAAATAATCTAAATCATGAAAAATTCATTACTACTCTTCATTGCATTCTTAGCTTTTACATCGTGTTCAAAACATCAAGGGAAAAAAAATGTTGCGATCACTGGAATAGATTCCACACTGCGACCAGGTGATGATTTTTTTAAATATGTAAATGGCAAATGGTATGATTCTGTGCCAATACCTGCATCTCAAGCCGGAGTTGGTGCTGGTATGTTTATGAATTACCCACAACGAATGCGCTTGCAAGGAATATTGGACAGTATTTCGCAAAGCAAGAATCCGGCAGGAAGTATAGCACAAAAGGTAGGAGACTTTTATGCATCAGGTATGGATACTGTAACCATTGATAAACGTGGTTATACACCTATCAAACCCGTACTTGCCAAAATTGAAGCAATCAGCGATGTACCGTCCTTAATGAACTTTGTGGTTAATGAAGTAAAAGTGGACAATTCTTCTATTATAGGTTTCGGAGTGTTACCCGATGATAAAAACAGCAGTATGAATATTGCCCAAGTCTACCAAACGGGTATCGGTTTGCCTGATAAGGACTATTATTTCAAATCAGATTCATCAACTGTTGCCATACAGAAATCGTACAAAAAATACCTTGCCGCATTATTTCAGCAAACAGGCAGCAATGCCAAAGAGGCTATAAAGAATGCTAATTTGGTTTACGATATTGACAAACAACTTGCCGTTTCGCATAAAACAAAAGTTGAACTTCGGGACGTGCAGGCAAATTATAATAAAATGGCTGTGACAGATCTTGTAAAAAGACATCCCAACATAGGCTGGACTACTTTTTTAAATAATTTAGGTGCCAAAACCGATTCTATTAATGTATGCCAACCTGTCTATTATGATGCCCTTAATAAGCTCTTAAAAACCATTTCCATAACGAATTGGAAAATTTACTTGAAAGCAAATTCTCTGGAAAGATATGCAGATGATTTAAGTAAGCCTTTTGTAGATGCTTCATTTGAGTATACCAAAGTACTTTCCGGTCAAGCTGTTCAAAAATCACGTGGCGAAATAATGGCGAATGTCCTTGATAATTACTTAGGCGACGCGTTGGGCGAATTGTATGTAAAGAAATATTTTTCAGAAGATGCCAAAAAGCGTATGTTGATTCTGGTGAATAATCTGCAAAAAGCGTATGCCAAAAGAATTGATAAATTGGAGTGGATGAGTCAAAGTACAAAACAAAAAGCCAAAGAAAAATTGGCAGCTATGACTAAGAAAATAGGATATCCGGACAAATGGAAAGATTATAGCAATGTACAGATAGCGAGGAACACCTATTTTGAGAATGTAGTTTCGGCTGCTACAGTTGCCTATCAATTTCAATTGGCAAAATTGGGCAAACCAGTCGGTAAATCAGAATGGTATACTACAGTTCCAACAGTTGCGGCTTATAATAACCCAACTGCAAATGAAATTGTTTTTCCTGCAGGTATTTTACAACCCCCGTATTTTGATAATAATGCAGACGATGCGCTTAACTATGGAGGTATTGGAATGGTTATAGGCCACGAAATGACCCATACTTTTGATGACCAAGGTGCCCAATATGACAAGGATGGAAACTTAAAAAACTGGTGGACAAAAGAGGATTATGCAAAGTTTAAATCAAGAATGCAACAGGTTATCAATTTGTACAGTACCTATACCGTTTTAGGCAATCTACACGTTAATGGCGAAATGACAGTTGGTGAAAATACGGCGGATATTGCCGGAATAGCAGTTGCTTATGATGCTTTTAAAATGACTGAAGAAGGAAAGGGAAATACAAAAATTGACGGTTTTACTCCAGACCAACGCTTCTTTATTTCTATAGCCAAAATATGGAGAGTAAAAATGAAAGACGAGTCCCTGCGTTTGTTGATTAACAATAACCCACATTCTCCACCAAATTGGCGTGTTAATGGCCCCCTAATGAATACGACACCTTTTTACGACGCCTTTAATGTACAACCAAAAGATAAAATGTTTTTGCCGAAGAAAGACAGAATAACAATTTGGTAATACCTTCGCTCTGTGGAGTATTCCCGTGAAAAGCTACGCAAAGGTCCCTGTGAACTTTGCGTAGCTTTTTGGCTTATTAGAAATTATGTTTCAACTTCTGAACAGGAAAAGAGCTCACAAAAAGTTGGAATTTGGAATTTAAAAATATTGGAATTTACCCTCTGAGTATGACTAAAAACAAAAAGTCTCAGATTTCTCCGAAGCTTTTGTCTAGTACCAGGAGCTATTCAAATAGCTATGCAGCTTATTGGAGACTTTTACTAAATTGTTCTTAGTTTATGGGGACGAAGTAGGAAGACTTCGCACAACAGGGTTGCGTAGATTTCATAAAAGTGTATCGTTAACGAAATTTCTCCAGTATTGTCCTTTCGACGAAGGAGAAATCTTCGCAAGAAACTCCGCAATATAAGGTAATTATGGATTTCCATAATAAAGCTATGAATTTATTAATGTTATTTGCTGTTAGTACTCTTCTTGGTTGAAGAGTTTATTGTTTAATTTAAAAATATATTATGGAAAAAATTGAAGCTATTAAGCCAGGGCCAAAGCCGAAAACTCCTGATGGAACACCTGATGAAAGAAGGAGAGTTGCTCCGCCAAATCAACCAAAACATCCGGATTTAAAACCTCATATCCACAAGCCAAAAGATTAGAAGTTTAAGTTTTTTGAGTTTAAAGAAAAGACAGCTTTATGACTGTCTTTTTTCTGTGTTTTGGTGATAAATAAGATTTGTATTCAGTTTGTTTTAATTTAATTGTATAAAGAGAGTAATGTATAAATTTGTTTTAAAGTCAGAGACTTTATAGAGGTTTGTGATTTTAAGACTTTTTAAAAAGCGCAAAGTCGAAGACATTTGCGCAGCGGATTATTACAATATTTTAGCATGTGCATCTTAATTTTTTCTATGCTTTTTGTTTGTATAGCCACTCCTATAAGTGCTAAAAAGCATCAATCCAATTTAATATCCTTTTGATAGTTTGTAGTGGAAATATTATATATTTGAAAATAAATAATATATAAAATTTATCACACATATAAATACTTTGGTGGCAATTTTGCGAGACTTCTCACCTACATTAATTAACAAGAAATAAAAAATGAAATTAACAATTACAATCGGACTTCTTTTAATTGGACATCTTACATTTGGACAAGACAGAATTCAAAAAATTGACAGTTTACTTAATTCCCTTTATTCAAAAGAGAAAATCAATGGAAATGTTCTAATTGCAGAAAAAGGGAAAGTTATATATAGCCATAGTTTTGGACTTGCAAACGAAACAACAAAAGATAAATTGAACGAAAATTCGATTTTTGAATTGGCATCTTGTTCAAAGCAGTTCACAGCTATGGGGATAATGATACTTAAAGAAAAAGGGAAGTTGAATTTGGACGATGACATCAAAAAATACTTACCCGAACTTTCTTTTTATAAAGGTATAACTGTAAGAAACTTATTAAATCATACTGGAGGTCTACCAGACTATATGCAGCTTATGGATAGTTTATTTGACAAATCTAAAATTGCTACTAACAAAGACATAATTACTATATTTAGTAAACAGCAGCCAAAAATATTATTTGAGCCAAATACTAAATGGGAATATAGCAACACGGGCTATGCACTATTGGCATCAATAATTGAGAAAGTATCGGGTTTGACATACGCTGACTATCTAAAGAAAGCTATTTTCCAACCGTTGAAAATGAAAAATACCTTTGTGTACACTCGTAGATTATCGCCAAAGAAAATTGACAATTATGCTTTTGGTTATGTTTACTCAGATAGTTTGAAAAAATATGTTTTACCAGATGAATTGAAAGAAACTAAAATGGTTATTTGGCTTGATGGTATTGTTGGAGACGGAACAGTTAATTCAACTGTAAAGGATCTGCTGATTTGGGATAGAGCATTATACACCAATAAATTACTCACAAAAGAGGGAATGAAAGCAGTTTTTGAAGTAACAACTTTGAAAGACGGAGCTAAAAGAAATTATGGTTTTGGTTGGGGAATTGAAGAAAATGCTGATTTTGGAAAAATTGCAAACCATAATGGTGGTTGGCCCGGTTATGTAACTTTTATCGATAGACATATTACAAATGATAAAACAATAATAATACTTCAAAATCACAACAACGTTACAATTCCTTCAAAAGCAATTAGAAGTATTCTATATAATAAACCATTACCTGTGCAAAAAATCAGAAAAGAAGTTATTATTACAACTGAAGAACTTCAAAAGTTTGTTGGGACTTATCAAGTTGAAAAAGATTTTGAAATCAAAATTTCATTAGATAAAGACCAACTATTTTCACAATTGACAGGACAAAATGTGTTCCCGATATTTGTAGAAAGTGAAATGTTATTTTTCTATAAAGTAGTAGATGCACAAATTCAGTTTGAAAAGAACGAAAAAGGAGAAATTTCAAATTTGTTTTTATTACAGAATGGAAATAAGATAGAAGCAAAACGGACGAAATAAAAACTGCCACCAATACACCTCACTAGCGCTTGCGTCTCGCTCGTGAACACAACGAATAAAAGTTTTGAAAACAAAAAAGCCTCAGATTTCTCTGAGGCTTTTTACTTATAATTATTTGTTGAGCAGTTTTTCAAGTCTCTGCATCATCTCATCTTTTTCTTTCAGCATACGTTCGTATAACGCAATTTTTTCTTCGTGAAGTTTTAAAACTTCTTTTATAGGGCTAAATGTAGGCTGAATATTAATTGCCGAAGCTCCATCTTTAAAATCTGAAAATGTATTAGAAATAATATTTATCGCTTGCTCTTCATCAAAATTTTGAAAAGCTTCAACAGGAATTTTTAAAACTGCGGAGATTTGTTTAAGCAGATTATCTTCAATAACATCTTTCTGCTCCAGTAAAGAAATTTTCTTCTGGTTCCAGTCTTCTCCCAGATCATAAGCTAATGCTTCCTGTTTAATGTTAAGCATTTCTCTAAAACGTTTTACGTTTCTTCCCTGATGTATTTTCTGTTCCATAAACGAATTTGATTTTCCGAAGGCTCAAAGATAAAGCTATTCGGATTAAAAAGACTGAATTTCAAAGATAAAAAAATATCCTGTAAATATTATTTTTGTCAGATATTATATCCGAATCTGGAATGGTTTTGTGTTGATCCATAGTTCATTTATTAGAACAGATTTGGGATCTGTGGTATCAAGACATATTATTGTGGAGGAACAAATATCTTGTAGTTCTGTAATTTCGAATCAAGTTCAAAAGTTGTGAAATAATTTTTAGAAATTTCTTTTGTTAGAAGTGGCAAATCATATACTTTTTCGCCAGAGCTTTTTAAGTGCCTAATTTTCCAACTTCTCGCTTTGACGATCTCGCAAAGACGCCAAGCCGCTAAGTTTTTTTCCTATTTTTAAGTACCACCTTTCTACTTTCTCGGTTTGGATTTCTAAAAATATTATAGAGTCTCAATGTTTTTTCTGTTTTTTCATTAAAACTTTGCGATTTTGCGACTCTTCGAGATTTTTACTTCCCCACAACTTTCGGACTTGATCCTAGAAAAGGGTTCGCAAAAAGTTGGAATTTGGAATTTAAAAATATTGGAATTTTCCCTATGAGTATGGCAAAAACAAAAAAGCCTCAGATTTCTCTGAAGCTTTACTTAGTAGCAGGAACAGGACTAGAACCTGTGTCCGCCGCGGCGGATATAAGACCTCTGGATTATAATTTAAAATTAGATTTTATAATAAATTATCTTTCAATACTAGATTTTAAATAGTTTTCTATTTTGATAGTTTCCGTTATTGGATAGAAAAGGATTCGCAAAAAGTTGGAATTTGGAATTTAAAAATATTGGAATTTTCCTTATGAGTATGGCAAAAACAAAAAAGCCTCAGATTTCTCTGAAGCTTTACCTAGTAGCGGGAACAGGACTCGAACCTGTGACCTTCGGGTTATGAGCCCGACGAGCTGCCTACTGCTCTATCCCGCGTTGTTTCGGGTGCAAAGATACGCTGATTTTTGAGAAATCCAACGAAAACTTAAAAAAATGTTTTATTTTCTGTATTGAGTTGATATGACTACCTTTGCACCCAAGACCTTTGGGTCGAACCGTACGGAATAAAATTAAATAATACACAAATGTCACATAAAGCAGGTTTTGTAAACATCATCGGGAATCCAAACGTTGGAAAATCAACATTGATGAATGCCTTTGTTGGAGAAAGATTATCGATCATTACATCAAAAGCACAAACAACACGCCATCGTATTCTTGGAATCGTAAATGGTGAGGATTTTCAACTTATATTATCGGATACTCCAGGGATCATCAAACCGGCTTATGAAATGCAGGAATCGATGATGAACTTCGTGAAGTCAGCTTTTGAAGATGCAGACATTCTGGTTTATATGGTCGAAATAGGGGAGCAGGACTTAAAAGACGAAGCTTTCTTTAATAAAATCATTCATGCTAAAATTCCGGTTCTATTATTGTTGAATAAAATTGACAATTCAAATCAGGAACAATTAGAAGAGCAAGTAGCATTTTGGACAGCAAAAGTACCAAACGCGGAGATTTTCCCAATTTCGGCTTTGCAGAATTTTAATGTACCTGAAGTTTTCTCGAGAATTATTGAGTTGCTTCCGGAATCACCTGCTTATTATCCAAAAGATCAATTGACAGACAAACCGGAACGTTTCTTTGTAAACGAAACCATCCGTGAGAAAATCTTATTGAATTACAGTAAAGAGATTCCATACGCAGTTGAAATTGTGACAGAAGAATTTTTTGAAGATGAAAAAATCATCAGAATTCGTTCGGTAATTATGGTGGAGCGCGAAACACAAAAAGGAATTATCATTGGACATAAAGGAGCAGCTCTTAAAAAAGTAGGTATGGATTCCCGTATCGATTTAGAGAAATTCTTCGGAAAACAAATTCACATTGAACTTTATGTTAAAGTGAATAAAAACTGGAGAAGTAATGCGAATATGTTGAAACGATTTGGATATAATCAGTAAGGAGTTTTTTTTGTTTCAGGTTTGAGGTTTGAGGTTGTGAAATGTGAAACGAGAATTTCTTGTGTATTTTGGACTAGCCCTGATAGTAGTGGAAATCCTTTTGTGAGCTTCTTTAGCGAACAAAAGATTGAAACGGATAGCAGGAATCAGCTCCTTAGAGAATAAATTATTTTGTTTTTTTAGTTTCAGGTTTCAAGTTTCAAGTTTTGGAACGTTAACGTGAAACCTGAAACTAAAAAAAAACAACAAAAACCACAGCAAAAAAGTTAGATAGTGACTTAGCCACTTTTTTAACTACCTTTGCAAAAAATTAAAATACAGTATTTTGGATTTATAAGAGTTGTGATTTTGGGAAACCGGAATCTAAAATCTAAAGTCCGGGATCTAAAATAAAAAAAGATGAATAACATTGTTGCGATAGTAGGAAGACCTAATGTAGGGAAATCAACCCTTTTTAATAGGCTGATACAAAGAAGAGAAGCTATTGTAGATTCAGTTTCTGGAGTTACCAGAGATAGAAACTACGGTAAAAGCGAGTGGAACGGAAAAGAGTTTTCTGTAATTGATACCGGTGGATACGTTCGCGGAAGTGATGACGTATTTGAAGGTGAAATCCGTAAACAAGTAGAGCTTGCTATCGATGAAGCTGATGTTATTATTTTTGTAGTTGATGTTGAGGAAGGTATTACACCAATGGATGAAACGGTGGCTAAATTGTTGCGTAAAGTAACTAAGCCTGTTTTATTGGCTGTAAATAAGGTTGATAACGCTATGCGTGAGAAAGACGCGATTGAGTTTTATAATCTTGGTTTAGGAGATTATTTCACTTTCGCCAGTATTTCAGGAAGCGGAACCGGAGATTTGTTAGATGCTTTAATTGATGCATTTCCGGAGAAACCAGTAGTTGAAGTTACCGAAGAATTACCACGTTTTGCTGTTGTAGGACGTCCAAACGCAGGTAAATCTAGTTTTATCAATGCTTTGATCGGTCAGGATCGTTATATCGTAACCGATATTGCAGGAACAACCCGTGATGCGATTGATACTAAATTTGACCGTTTTGGTTTTGAATTCAACTTGGTAGATACGGCGGGAATTCGTCGTAAAGCTAAAGTTAAAGAAGATTTAGAATTTTATTCTGTAATGCGTTCGGTTCGTGCGATCGAGCATGCAGATATTTGTATATTGGTTATTGATGCCACCCGTGGATTTGAAGGTCAGGATCAGAGTATTTTCTGGTTGGCAGAGAAAAACCGTAAAGGGGTTGTAATCTTGGTAAACAAATGGGATTTAGTAGAAAAAGATACTATGTCGACAAGAGATTACGAAGAGAAAATCAAAAAAGAATTAATGCCTTTTACAGATGTGCCAATTTTGTTCGTTTCGGCTTTAACGAAACAACGTTTATTGAAGGCATTGGAAGCTACAGTTCAGGTTTTTGAAAACAGAAAACAAAGAATTGCAACGTCAAAATTCAACGAATATATGTTGAAAGTGATCGAGGCTTATCCACCACCGGCAACAAAAGGAAAGTATGTGAAAATTAAATATTGTATGCAATTACCAACTTTAACACCTCAGTTTGTGTTTTTTGCTAACATGCCACAATACGTTAAAGAACCATACAAGAGATATCTTGAAAATAAGATTAGAGAAAATTGGGATTTCGCAGGAGTTCCGATTGATATTTATATTAGAGAGAAATAGAATTTTCTTTTTAAACAAGACAAAAAAAAGCAACCTTTCAAACTTTGAAAGGTTGCTTTTTTTAGTTTAATGTAAAAGTATGTTTTACGGTTGGTTTTCATCATAGAAGAAAAGTTGTTCTAATGCTGGACTTCCGTCAGAGTCGTCAACATCCCCATTATGTTTTCTGGTAGAAGAAGCCAGTTTCAGCGTATAGGTACAACGTGTCAGGTTATTATTCGGTGGAGCGTTGAGCGGTGATTCGTCTTTTATTCGTTTTAGTAATACAGAGTCTATTACTCCATCAGAAATGTACCTGTTTATAGTATAACTGTTATTATTTAAATGCAAACTACCGGAAGCTAAATACGGGTGATAAAGCGTGTATTTGGCATTTATTGTACCTTTTATTGGACTGCAAAGCGTACTTTCTTCAAGCTCTTTAATGGCCAATTTTCTATAGATCGGATTGTTGTTCATGACAATAGAATTAAGCGTTTTTCCATCGCCTTCAATTATTCCAAAACTATTTGCAGCTTTATCAATTACTTCTCTGATTTCAAAACGAATGGCAAATTTCTCGATCAGAATATCGTTTGCTGCAGGAATTGGTTGTCCGGCACTAAAGAGGTCCGGTACATTCGGTGCATTGGTTAATTCTGCTGTATTGATAGAAATAAGTGTATCTTCTTCAATGACATTATATAAATCTAAATCTGCTAGGGTTAAACCATTGGCAATCAAAGTTCGCTCAATCGCATGATTGACATCAAACCAGCCATCTGAATCAAAATCACTTTGAGCGCTGTCGACAAAAATATCATCAAGGTATAAAATAGGGATTTTTCTGGATAGTTTAGAAACGGTACTCGGAACAAATAGGTTGTTGTCCAATTTGCCGACAATTTTTGTGAAGTTGTCTTTATCTACAGGAGGTGTGTTATTTAGAGCTGTTACATCACTAACTCTGAATCGGTATTCGATTGGGTTTCCGGCTATTGATTTTAAGGCCGCCTGACCTGTTAATCTGATGATGGAATGCAGGACGTGTTTACCTGAACCGGCAAAACCTTCAGCGTCAAAGGCGTTGGGACCTAATCCGTAAGAAGCAGTGAACTGAGATCCAATTCCTGCCCATGCACTTGGGAAAGAAACTCCGGGATCTGTTACCTTTACTTCAGAGCATAAAGTCACACACAAACAGTATCCGACATTTTTGCGTGCATTGGCTTTGGTCTCTTTAACTAATTTTGTGCCTCCCAGTTCAGCTTTAAAATAAACATCGGGACCACTTTTGAAAGAAAGAAAAGAGGGGTCTGTTTCTATGTTGAACCACGGCGATAAAAAAGTCTTTTTAAAGTCGGCCGAAGAATAATCAATTCTAAAGTGTCCGTGAGAATCTGTTGTTGCGGTTCCTAAGGTATCATCAGTAAGAAGATCAGCATCCATTGCGATTACTTCTGCGTTGGCAATTGGCGTATTTGTTTCACAGTTCATCAAATGCCCACAAATCGTCCAGGCATCAAAAAAGTGACCTCTTATATAACACCACCATTTATGTGCTATAGTATACCTCCATCTGTAATTTTGATCTTTTTCCTGTTTTTCAAGTTCAGACTGCATTGAGATAGAAGTAAGGTGAAATTGTATAATTTCATCTCTTTTTGGTTTTGGAAATTTGAACGGTACAGTTCCACAAACAAAATCAATATCGTAATCACCAACTACAAATCTTTCGTCCAATTCAATTTCAAAATTCCCATTCTCATCTGTTTTTTTTCTGGTGATAAGTAATTGCTCTCTTTGTTTTACCTCTTCTTTAGAAACAAAACGGAATGTTTCTTTTAGATTTGCATTAGCGGCAACAGTTTCTTTTCTGTACGGATGATACAGTAAAATTTCAACGTCAGAGATAGACTCCAGACAGTCTTCACATATAAATCCTCTTAAGGAACCTTTAAAAATATTTTTCATGATAATGCGTTTTAAATTGCTTACTCTAATCAGTTTTGACTTTTCTGTCCTGCTCTTTTCAGGATTTTCTGAATTCTCCTTATTTTCTTTAATTACAGTTAACAAAGGTTTTGTATTTAGATGTAAAAGAAGTCAGGAGAAAGACTGTTTTTGCAGGGGCATATTTCCCCTTTTTTGTGTTTTGAAGTAAAAACGTACCCAATTGCAACTAAACCTTTTGGTATTTTTAGAGTCTTATTGTTATAATTAAAAGCCTTATGATTAAATTATATTCTTTTGTTTTGCTCTTGCTTTGCTGTTATACGGCTAATGCACAGAATGATATTGTTGTGAAAGGAACTGTTATTGACATCAATACGCAGTTGCCTTTAGAATTAGCAACGGTTTATTTTACGACCGTTAGAGATTCTACAGTAATTGAATATACTACAACCGATAAAAATGGTTTCTTTAGTCTGAACATTAAGAAATATGATAAGCCTGTTTTTTTAAAGGTGAATTATATTGGGTATCAAACTTATTTAGAGGAACATAAAGGACTTACGGAAAGCAAAGACTTCGGAAAAATATACTTGCTTGAAAGTGTAAATGCGCTTAATAATGTAGTAGTGAAAAGTGAGGCACCTCCAATTACCATTAAAAAAGATACGTTGGAGTTTAATGCGAATTCTTTTAAAGTCCGCCCGGATTCGAATGTTGAAACATTACTAAAACAATTACCCGGTTTTGATGTAAATAACGATGGGAAAGTTACCGTCAACGGAAGAGAAGTAACACAGTTTTTGGTTAACGGAAAAACCTTTTTTGATAAAGACGGTGCTATTGCTTTGAAAAATTTGCCCGCAGAAATCATAAAAAAAGTTCAGGTTTCGGATTTTAAAACCAAAAAAGAAGAATTGTCAAAACAAGAATCTACTTCGGATTATTCGAGTATTAATTTGACAATTGATGAGAAAAAAAACAAAGGTTACTTTGGGAAAATACTAGGAGGATACGGTTCTGATGAGCGCTATGAAAGTAGTCTGATGATGAATTTTTTCAATAATAAACAGAAAATAAGTGTTTTGGCTTCTTCGAATAATATTAATTCGACCGGATTTTCGATGGATGATGTATTTGATAATATGGGGGGAGGAAGAAACAGTAACGGAAGAAACGCCAACAACAGCTCCGCCAGTACCAGTAAAGGAATTACCCAATCTAATCTTGCCGGAATAAACTATTCTGATGATTGGTCTGAAGAATTAGCAGCAATGGGAAGTTATAATTTCTCGAACTCCAATACTACGAACAACAGTAAAGCCAATCAGATTAGTTTTTTGCCAAAAGGAAATATTTTGACGGCGTCTGACGTTACTACAAGAAATGAAAATACGGGAAACAAAGCTAATTTCGAATTGGAGTACAAAATCAGTCCTACGATGCGACTTGTTGTTGTGCCGAAATTAAATCTAACCCAATCGGACAATACTTCGAATTCGACCAGTTTTTCTGAGGATGAAAATGGGCAGGCTTTAAATCAAAGTAGTTCAGAATCTAATAGTAAAAATGAGAACACTAATTTTTCGAACGGTATCAATTTTAATAAAACCTTCGAAAAAGAAGCGCGAAATTTCAGTGTGGTTTTTAACAATAATAATACAAGGAGTGACGGGAATGTTTTAAACCGTTCCGAAACTGTTTTTTATCAGGGCAACAAACCCAATGACGAACGAAACCAGAATAGCAAGAACAATGTTATCACGGATTCTTACACGGTTGATTTGGAGTACACAGAGCCGATAACGGACTCCTTAAGAATCAGATTTGGTTCCGATTTTGATTGGGAAAAGACCGTAAACGATAAAAATACGTTCAATTATAATGCAAGTACCGATTCGTATTCGGACTTAGATTTGTCTTTAACGAATTATATTTCTTCACGTCAGAACAGTATTAGTCCTAAGTTTGGAATCACCTGGCAAAAGAGGAAATTTACGCTTAATTTGAATTCTCAAACTTCTATTATCGATTATGATAATCATTCCTTATACTTAAACAAAGCGACCGATTTAAACAAAAAATATGTGTTGCCTTTTGGGAATTTGCAGCTTAGATATAAATTTAGTCGTTCTAAAAATCTGACTTTTAGATACGATTATTCCAACGCACTTCCAACGGCAACGCAATTATTACCGGTTATAGACCTGTCTAATCCATTGAATAGTATTGTTGGAAATCCGAATCTGAATCCGATAGAGAAAAACAGTGTGAGCATTAATTTTAGGAATTTTGATTTCCGTACGCGTTCGGGGTACAGTGTTTTTGCTAAAACAGATTATTATAACAATGATGTGGTTACTACTTCGATTTACGATAACAGTGGTAAACGAAACACTACTTATGCAAACATTTCGGGAACGTACACGACTTCTGTTGGCGCAAATTGGAATCAATCTGTGAAAAAGGATGCCAGTGTGCTACGATATGGGTTAGCATTAAACTCGAGCTATTCTTTTGATAAAGGATTTACAAATGCGGTGATGTATGAAGCAAGATCAATTGGAGTTACACCAAAAGTATATTTAAGTTACGAATATGGAGAATTGCTTACCATAGCGCCATCTTATGATTTGTCTTATAATGAAACAAAATATAAGAACTATTCGAGAGAGGCTACTTCAAATGTAATTCACAAAATTAATTTGCAGACCACGACATACTGGCCAGCCAATTTGATTTTTGGAAATGACTTTGGATACACGTATAATTCTAATATTTCGGACGATTTCAAGAAAGATTTTTTCCTTTGGAATACCAGTTTGTCCTATGGTTTTTTCGATAAGAAAATGTACCTGAAAGTAAAAGTGTACGATGTTTTAAATCAGAACCAAAGTGCTACAAGGACGATTTCTGCAACCTCAATTCGCGACGAAGAGAATACTGTTTTAAAACGATATTTAATGTTTTCTGTAGCTTATAAAATTGGGAATTTTGCTGCTAAAGAAAAAAGAGGCGGGCGAAGAGAAAGAGAAATGTAACTATTAAGCTTTAGTTTTGCGGTTGATCTTATGATAAACCGTAAATCGAATAATATCCCGATCGTAAAAATCAACACCGCTGGCACGTCTTTGAAAGCTTTTCATATAACCCAATTCTAATCCGATGTTGGGGTTGAAATGATAACGTAAGGCAGCGTAGATCCGATTTTGATCGAACGTATTTCTCTTATTGTCTTCTCCGTAATTGAGTAAAATTTCGTCTGAAATAGTCCCTTTCAGATTGCGTTTGTCTTTTTCCCAAAGCGTAAAAGTAGATTGCAGTCTGTATCTGAATCGCCACGAAAAAGAAAAATCATCCAGTAATTCTGTTCTGCTGGCTTTTTGCATAAAACGTTCCTCAATCTGAAAGCGATTGTGGAAAGTGATTTTCGCTATATCATTGATTAAAGTAATATCCTGCTGGCCTCTGTATTCCGGAACCGAAAAATTAGGGTCAATACGCGGATCTTGTGTATTGACATTAAAATAGGCAAATCCACCGCCTAAATCGATTGTTTTATTGGCTCTGTAACGTCCCTGTACACGGACAACAAAAAGATTCTCATGAATGGGATTGACAAAACTTCGATTGTCTAGTTCAGAATGAATGGACCATTTTTCAGTTAAAGGAAAGATATTATAGTACCGTATCCAGGTCAGGGTTTGTTGATCCGTTTTTTTCTGAGCCTGCAAAAAGGGACTTGTGAGGCTTAAAAAGAGTACTATTCGGAGGATTTTCATCTAAGCTGTATAAATTCAGGCTGCGAATATATACAAATCAGAGCGAATTTGTAGAAGTTAAGATCATTTTTTAAATTTGCTTTGAAAGTAATTTTGTGATTTTCAACAACTTTTTTAATAAAAAAACGAGACCTGCTACTTAAAGCGGGCCTCGTTTTGGTATCTATTCCATCTAACTCTATGTTTCTATGTGTTAAAAAAAAAGCAACGGGTTACAGCAGGGTCACTTTATAAAGAATATTTCAAAGTGATTCCGTACGTTCTCTGGTCACCCAAGACACCAGCATATTGTCCGGTATTTCCTCCTGCAGGTAATAATTGCTCATAATAATCCTTGTTTAAAAGATTACGTCCCCAGAAATGTACTGATAGACCATCAGTAGCACGGAAACCTAAACGAGCATTAAAAATTGCATAACCTTGTACCACTAAATATTTTGACGCAGAGGGACTTGATGAAAATTCAGAACGAGCGTAAGAATCTAAGGCTAGAAACACTTTACCGGCATTTCCGAAGAATTTTGCATTGTCGGAAAGTTCCCCTCCTAAAGATCCTGCCCATCTGGATGCGCCCGGCAGATCAGTTCCGGACACATCTTTATAAGCAACCGGAGCTCCCGTTTCCTCTAATGGAAGTGGTGCATTGGTAAACTTAACATATTTACCATCAGTATACGTAGCCGCTCCGTTAATTGTTAAGTTTTGATTTACTACAAAACTGGCGTCCAATTCTACACCTCTTACACGAACTTTATCCGCATTGGCAAGATAACCTCTGTTTACTCCCAATTCAGCAGCTTGAACATTGGTTTGGAAGTTTCTGATATCAGTATTAAAGAAAGTCACGTTAAAAATCGAGTTCTTAAATGGAGAAGTTTTTACACCAACTTCATAATGATTTACCTCTTCCGGTTTAATTACGGCAAGATTAAGTAAGGGTTGACCAGCTGAATTGGTCGGAAGTCCGGCAACATTCACTCCAACCGGTTTGTAGCTTTTTGCAAATGTAGCATAAGCATTGATTTTGTCCGTAGCTTTATAAGACACGGTTATATTTCCGGAGAAATCGGTATCATCTGTATTTGATGTGAAGGCCTGATCGCTGTAAACTTGTTTTTTCAAAGCAAGCAATGCAGGATCAGTAGTCTGAAGTCCTCCGTAAGTAGTACGGGTATAATCAGCATCTTTTTTGTCAAAGTTGTAACGTAAACCTGGTAATACATGCAATTTTTCGGTTACAGCCCAGTCTAATTGTCCAAAAACAGCTGCGCTGGAAGATCTTATGCGAGCATCTGTTTTGATTCCATATCCTTCAAAAAGACCCGGAGTTTTCCATAACGGACTTGTTGAGCTTTGTGAAAATCTCCATTGTGCATTTCCGGATTCCTCAGTACCATTGGTTTTTGAAGTCTGATCAATAAAAAATACCCCTACAACACCGCTCAATTTTGAGCTAAGTTGTCCTGCATAACGTATTTCTTGTGTGAATTGTGTTTGTCTGGTTGGGTTTTGTGATTTAGCAAGTACTTGTAATCCTGTGAAATCCCTGTCGTTTGAAGGATCCCAGTTCCAGAAACGCCAAGCTGTTGTAGAAGTAAGTGTTCCACCTCCAATTTTGGTATCAACATTAAGTGATATACCTCCTAAGTCTTGTCCGGAACGCCACGGTGTATCATGATCTATTCTACGATCAAATGCATTCTGACTTGGAAGCTGATAGTTTAAATCGGCAATAATAGCATTAAATTGGCGGTATGGAGCTCTTTGAGTAGGAGCAACACCCGCTACAACCTGCGCATATCCGTCAGGGCGCTGTGTTGTAATATCTGCCGCAAGGGTAATATTCGTATTTGCTGTCGGAGTATACAATAATTGACCTCTAATTCCTTGGTTGTTTAAGGTATTTGTAGCTCTTCCTGTGGCAACATTATCGATTAAACCGTCACGTTGTGTACCTGAAAAAGACAAACGACCGGCTATTTTTTGACTTAAAGCTCCTGTTATAGATGCTTTGGCTTGCAAAAAGGCAAAATTTCCGTAACTAACTTCAAAGTCTGCACCCGAAGTAAAACTTGGTTTACGGGTCGTAATGTTAAAAGCTCCCGAAGTGGTATTCTTTCCAAACAATGATCCCTGTGGTCCGCGTAATACTTCGATTTGTTCTACATCGATAAAATCCAGAGTAGTTGCTGCCGGACGGGCGTAATAAACACCGTCAACATAAAAACCAACTCCCGGATCAATTCCATCATTAGTAAGACCAAAAGGAGAACCTAAACTTCTGATGTTGATTCCTGTATTTCTTGGATTTGAAGAATAGAGTTGCACAGAAGGTACCAACTCTTTGATACGATTGACATTGAAAGCGCCTGTTTGCTCCGCTTGTTTACCGGTAATTACCGAAATAGCAATTGGTACATCCTGTACTTTTTCGATACGACGTCTGGAAGAAACAACAACTTCTATAAGTTTGTTTTCTTCGTTTAATGTTACCAATAGCGGAGAGCTTGGTAAAGTTGTGATAGCAAATTCAGCAGTTGTATAACCAACATATTGAATCAATAGTGTTAAAGGAAGTCTTCCCTGAGTGTCTATGCTGAATTTTCCGCTGGCATCGGTAGTAGTATTAAAAGTAGTTCCTTTTATGACCACATTAGCCGCTGGTAAGGGTATGTTTTCATCTGTTGTTACCACACCTTCTATATTTTGTGCGAAAGAGATGGAGAAAGTTAAAAAGGATAGTATTGTAAGTATATTTTTTATAGTAGTTTTCATTTTTATATTAATTATATGTGATTAGTAGAATTTAAATTAAATTTTTTTTACCAACACATACACATACAAAAAGAATTGTTTTTCACAGCAGTGAATTGACTATTTCTATTTTTTTGCAAAAAACTTTTTGATCCACCTGATCGATTCGAATGTACTTTCATAAGGTTTTAATTTTGGACTGGTTTGCTAATTTTTTCTGCAAATATATATAAATTCTATAAAAATAGTCGAATTTAAAAAATATTTTTTTATTTCTTCACCAGTGAAGCGATAGTGATCCCTTCCATAGCTTTCAAAGTTTTGTCTCGAATAAGGACTAAACCGTGATGTAAGCTGCATTCTGACTCTGTTTTACAATCAGAACAAGGTTCGTAAAAGTTTAATGAAGCACAAGGTAAAAGTGCAATGGCACCGTCAAATAAACGGTGAATTTCGGCCAAAGTAATATCGTTTTTAGATTTTATCAAATAATATCCGCCAAATTTCCCCTGCTTACTGCTCACAAAACGTCCTCGTTTCAGATCCAATAGAATCTGTTCTAAAAACTTTTTAGGAATGTTCGCTCCATCAGCAATTTCTATTGTTTTAGAAATGTGATTTTCGTCTTGTTCTGCTAAATAAAGTAAGGCCTTAAGGGCGTATTTTGCTTTATGTGATAACATTTAAATTGAATTATAAATTGTGAAATGTGACTTGTAAAATGTAACCTAAAATATCTTTTCAAAAAACCTGAAACCTGAAACCTGAAACTTCAAAACCGCCCCCAGTTCCTGCGACTTAAAACTGCGACTGCGACTAGAACCCGCGACCAAAAGTCTACCATCCTCCGCTAGATCCTCCACCGGAGAAACCTCCGCCTCCAAATCCACCGCCGAAACCGCCACCTCCGCCTGATGATCCACCACCGAAGCCTCCGAAACCGCCTCCTCCGCTACTGCGCCCTAAGCTGCTCAGAATAATAACGTCCATAAGGCTAGGGCCTCCACCGTTATTGCCTGAATTTCCTCCGCCACCTCTTTTGTTTCTGGAGATCAAAAATAATACAATTACAACAATAACAATAAAAGGGAGGATAGGAAAATTTTTTCCTTTTGATTGTTGCTTGCGTTCACCTTTGTATTTTCCTTTAAAAACATCAAATAAAGCGTCAGTTCCTTTGTCAAGTCCGTTGTAGTAACTACCTGCTTTAAATTCTGGAATAATAATATTTCTGATAATTTCACCACCAATTCCAGCAGTCAGACGATCTTCTAAACCATAACCTGGATTAATGGCAATTTTTTTCTCCTTTTTGGCTAATAAAATAATAACACCATTGTCGTCTTTTGCTGTTCCGCCAATTCCCCATGTTTGTCCCCATTTTGTAGCGAGCTGACTAACATCTTCATTTTGCAAACTTTCGATGGTAATCACTACAATTTGAGTAGTGGTAGAATCCGAATACCGAATGAGCTTTTGTTCTAACTGTGTTTTTTCAGTTGCACTCAGAACGTTTGCATAATCGTAAACAGAGGTTTGAAAACTTGGTTTTTCCGGAATAGTAAATTGGGCAAAAACACAATTAACGGTAAAAAAAGCGATTAACAGAAAGGATAAATGAAAGATTCCTTTAGAATTTGAAGTTTTATTTTTGGAAATATTCATTGTTTATCCTTTTGAGATTTCGTTTGATAATTCGTTAGTATCGTCAGCCAATCGTGGAAAGTATTTTTTTAATTGTTCTCCGGCGCTTAAAATGCCATCGACAATACCTTGTTTGAAGTTTCCGGATTTAAATTGGGTGACCATAATGTTTCTGGTCGAATCCCAAAAGTCTGATGATACAAGGTCATTTATACCTTTATCTCCACAAATGACAAAATTTTTATCTGCCACGGCAAAGTAGAATAAAACACCATTTTTAAGTTGCGTTTCATCCATTTTTAATTCGTGAAAAACTTCTAAAGCCCTGTCAAAATGGACTTTAGAAGTAGTTTGTTCTATATGCACTCTAATTTCGCCCGAAGTATTATTTTCAGCCATACCAATAGCTTTAACAATTTCTTGTTCTTCTTTTTTGGATAAAAAATCTTCTACTTTTGACATTTGAGTTATTTTAGAGTTTAGATTGTTGATTTTAGATTTAATTGCAATCTAAAACCGGTAATCATAATAGCGAATCTTTTTTTAGAATTTTACTTCAACCGGTTTTTCAGCACCTGCAACAGCTTGGAAGTATGGTTTTTCTTTGTATTCACCTAAAAACCATTTGTTCGGAATAGATAAAATATAACCATTGTACTCCTGAACTGATTCGTTAAAACGAGTTCTTGCTGTTAAAATTTGGTTTTCAGTACTCGCTAATTCATCTTGTAATTTTAGGAAATTTTCATTTGCTTTTAAGGTTGGATATTGCTCAACAGAAACTAATAATCTTGATAAAGAAGAAGACACACCACTTTGTGCTTGGTTAAATTGAGACAATTGCTCCGGAGTAACATTACTTGGGTCAATAGTTACTGAGGTTGCTTTTGCACGCGCTTCGATAACCGCTGTCAAAGTCGATTTTTCGAAATCAGCTGCACCTTTTACCGTGTTTACTAAGTTTCCGATCAGGTCATTTCTTCTTTGGTAGGCAGTATTCACATTTCCCCACTCTTTATTAACAGCCTGGCTGTATTTTAATCCGGTGTTTTTAATTCCAATTGACCAAAAAGCTATAATAGCAACCAGTACTACAATAATTCCTACGGGGATTAACCATTTTTTCATATTTGTTTCGATTTAAATTTGTGTTTAGTTTTAAAATGCTGTTATAATTCGTTCTTAATTTCTGTTAATTGTATTTTTATCGACTCTAATTTACGTATTATTTCGAATTTATCTAATGTTTTCTTTTGCCCTTCTTTCAAATGGATTTTGGCGCCTTCGAGTGTAAAACCACGTTCTTTTACCAAATGATAAATCAATTGTAAATTGGTAATATCATCCGGAGTAAACATTCTGTTGCCTTTAGCATTCTTTTTGGGTTTCAAAATATCGAATTCACTATCCCAAAAACGGATCAAAGAGGCATTGACATTAAAAGCTTTGGCAACTTCGCCAATGCTGTAATATCTTTTATCTTTAGAAAGTTCAATATGCATGATTTGTATTTTTCTATTAGTACTTCAAACTTACTACTTTTTACAGTATTAATCTAATGACTGGTTTTCCTGATTGGCCATGTGTGAAATAGCAACATATTCTACTGCTGAAATATTTCCGTAATAAAAATTCAAAGGATTTACGACTTTACCATCTTTATGAACTTCATAATGACAATGTGGTCCTTCTGATCTTCCGGTGCTTCCAACGTATCCAATAATATCGCCTCTTTTAACATGTTGTCCGGGTCTGCAGTTGTATTTGCTTAAATGCGCATACAAACTCTCATATCCAAAACCGTGCCTGATGACTACATGATTTCCAAAACCTGACGCTGTATTGTCAGCTCTGGCGATTACTCCATCACCTGTTGCATAAACGGGAGCACCCGTATTAGCGGTGAAATCCATACCGTTATGCATTTTTCGCACCTTCGTGAAAGGATCAATTCGATATCCAAAACCGGAAGCAATACGTTTCAAATTTTCATTTCGGACTGGCTGAATGGCAGGAATTGCCAATAACAAATTTCCTTTGGCACTAGCCAATTTTAAAATTTCATCCAATGACTTGGATTGGATGGCCAGTTGTTTGGAGAGTTTATCAATTCGTTTGGTGGTATTCAATACCAATTGCGAATTATTATATCCTTCTAAGTCTTTGTATCGATTGAGGTCTCTAAAACCTGATTTTCGTATAGAATCCGGAATTTCGGCTTTATTAAAATAGACTCTGTAAATGTTGTTATCGCGGTCTTCGAGTGCTTCTGTTACCTCATTAATTTCATCCATTTTTTTATTCAAAATCGAATAATGTAACTTCAAGTTTTCAATTTCACGTGCCTGTAGGCGATCTTTTGGCGTTTCGAAATAAGGAGTGTTGAGTAGAAGAACAAAAATTAAAAATCCAAACAGCGCTGAAGCCAGCAAAAACAGTAATGCATAACCAATTTTGATTCTCTTTCTGGTTTTTATTTTCGTATAAGCCAGATTTTCTGAGTCGTAATAATATTTTACTTTCGCCATATTTTAAAATACCCTATTTTTGCAGCTTGTAAAATAGTTAGTGGAACAAATTTAATAAATGTTTCAGTTGTTCCCTGCTTTTTTTCAAGAATTAAAGAAATCAATTAGATAATTAGATAATGTGGTAATTGGATCATTTATTGTTTGGAACGGTAAATTTTTAATTTTAAATGAAGCATTATTAATTGTTTTATTATCTAATCGACACAGTATCAAATTGACACATTTTCAAAATATCGCATTAATAAAAATATGAAATCACAAGACGTACGTAAACAATTCCTAGACTTTTTTAAGAGTAACGGACACTTAATTGTTCCATCTGCTCCAATTGTACTTAAAGACGACCCAACCCTTATGTTCAATAACTCGGGGATGGCCCAGTTTAAAGAATATTTTTTAGGGAATGGAACACCAAAAAGTCCGAGAATAGCCGATACGCAAAAATGTCTTCGTGTTTCAGGAAAACACAACGATCTTGAAGATGTAGGTTTTGATACCTACCATCATACCATGTTTGAAATGCTTGGGAACTGGTCTTTTGGAGATTATTTCAAAAAAGAAGCCATCAATTGGGCCTGGACTTTATTGACAGAAGTTTATAAAATTCCAAAAGAAAATCTTTATGTTTCTGTATTTGAAGGAAGCAAGGAAGACAATGTGCCATTTGATCAGGAGGCTTGGGATATTTGGAAAACGTTAATCGACGAGGACAGAATTATTCTTGGAAACAAGAAGGATAATTTCTGGGAAATGGGAGATCAGGGACCATGCGGACCATGTTCAGAAATTCATGTTGATTTACGTACTGAAGAAGAAAAAGCATTGGTTACAGGAAAAAGTCTTGTAAACAATGATCATCCACAGGTAGTTGAAATCTGGAATAATGTATTTATGGAATTCAACCGTAAAGCGGATGGTTCTTTGGAGAAACTTCCTGCGCAACACGTAGATACCGGAATGGGATTTGAGCGTTTGTGTATGGCGTTACAAGGAAAAACATCTAATTACGATACAGATGTGTTTACGCCACTTATTGAAAAGGTAGAACAAATCACAGGTTTAAAATATACACCGAATGATGTCGCTCTGAGCGGAGTCGAAGAGAGTGAGGAACAGAATAAAACTAATATTGCGATTCGTGTAATTGTAGATCACGTACGTGCGGTTGCATTTGCTATTGCAGACGGACAATTGCCATCAAACACAGGAGCGGGTTATGTAATTCGTAGAATCTTGCGTCGTGCGATTCGTTACGGATTTACTTTCTTAAATACAAAAGAGCCGTTTATTAATAAATTGGTTGAAGTTTTAGCGAATCAGATGGGAGAATTTTTCCCTGAAATAAAAGCGCAGCAACAATTGGTTACCAATGTAATTCGTGAGGAAGAGGCTTCTTTTTTAAGAACCTTAGATCAAGGATTACAATTGTTAGACAAAGTAGTTTCTGAAACAAACGGAAAAGAAGTTTTGGGAGCTAAAGTTTTTGAATTATACGATACTTTTGGATTCCCAAAAGATTTAACGGCTTTAATCCTGAAAGAAAAAGGGTATTCGTACAACGAAGAGGAGTTTGAAAGTGAATTGCAAAAACAGAAAGCGCGTTCTCGTGCAGCATCTGAAGTTTCAACGGAAGACTGGAATGTTTTAATTCCCGGAAATGTAGAAACTTTTGTAGGTTATGATCAAACGGAGAATGAAGTAAAAATTACCAGAATTCGTAAAGTAGATTCTAAAAAAGATGGAATTCTTTATCAAATCGTTTTAGACAACACTCCATTTTATCCGGAAGGAGGAGGACAGGTTGGTGATAAAGGAATCTTGGTTTCTGCAAATGAAACGATTGAAATCATCGACACCAAGAAAGAGAACAATCTGATTTTGCATTTTGCAAAACAATTGCCGGAGAATATTGAGGCTGGTTTTACAGCAAAAGTAAATACAGATTTAAGAACGTCAACGTCCAAAAATCACTCGGCTACGCATTTGATGCATTTGGCTTTGAGAAGTATTTTAGGAACTCATGTAGAGCAAAAAGGGTCATTGGTAAATCCAAATTATCTGCGTTTTGACTTCTCACATTTCAGCAAAGTTTCTGATGCTGAATTACGTCAGGTTGAGGCAAGTGTAAATGCTCAGATAGAAGAGCAATTGCAATTAGTTGAACACAGAAATATTCCGATTCAGGAAGCTTTGTCAAAAGGTGCAATGGCTTTGTTTGGAGAGAAATATGGCGATAATGTTCGTATGATTGAGTTTGGTGACAGTAAGGAGTTATGTGGAGGAATTCACGTGAAGAATACTGCTGAGATCTGGCATTTCAAAATCATTTCTGAAGGAGCGGTTGCAGCAGGAATTCGTCGTATTGAAGCGATTACGGGTGATGCTGTGAAGAATTTCTATGAGAATCAAGAAAATACGTTAACGGAGATAAAAGAAGCACTTAAAAATCCACAGGATGTTTTAAAATCGGTTGCTACATTGCAAGATGATAATGCTAAACTGAAAAAACAAATTGAGCAGTTGCTTAAAGAAAAAGTTGGCGCTTTAAAAACCGAACTGGAGAAAGATTTTCAAGTTGTAAACGGCGTACATTTCCTTGCGAAACAAGTAGATTTAAGCATGGCTTCTACAAAAGAACTAGCTTCAGCTTTAGGAAGTTCAAAAGCAGATTCGTTTGTGTTTTTAGCTTCAACAGAAGACGGTTTGCCAAATATTCACTGTTACATAGCTAAAGAATTAGTAGCAGGTAAAGGCTTGAATGCAAATGCTGTTATTAAAGAATTAGGAAAGTATATTGAAGGAAATGGAGGAGGACAACCTTTCTTTGCATCCGGAAAAGGTAAAAATACTGATGGGATTAAAGAGGCTTTAGCTAAGGCGATCGAGTTTGTAAAGTAGTTAAAACTTAATAATATTATTATTTAATTAAACCCGACAGGTTTCAAAAACCTGTCGGGTTTGTTATTTTAAAAGTTAAGATTTTTGAAACCGGCTTTTTGTTAAGGGTATGTAATTTATTTGCGCTCTCCAATTTGCTGACGCCACATAGCATAATACAACCCTTTTTCAACAATTAGATCCTCATGCTTACCTTGCTCAATAATTTTACCCTGTTCTAAAACAAATATTTTATCGGCATGCATTACGGTAGATAAGCGGTGTGCAATTAAAACCGTGATTCTGTTTTTATCGGATATGTTTCGGATTGTTGCGTTGATTTCTTCTTCTGTTATAGAATCTAAGGCAGAAGTGGCTTCATCAAAGATCAATAAATTCGGGTTTCTTAAAATAGCACGGGCAATCGATAAACGCTGTTTCTCTCCGCCGGAAACTTTAATTCCACCTTCACCAATTGTGGTGTTTAAGCCATCTTCGGCACGTTTTAGCAGTTTCTCACAACTGGCTCTTTTTAGGGCGTCGTATAAGTCTTCGTCTGTTGCAGATGGTTTTACGAATAATAAATTCTCCCGAATTGTTCCTGAAAACAGTTGCGCATCCTGTGTTACAAAACCTAACTGTTTTCTTAAGTCCAATAAATCAATTTCGGTTGAATCAATGTCATTGTAAAGCACCTGACCTTCTTCCGGAGTATATAATCCAACCAATAGTTTTACCAAAGTTGTTTTTCCGGAGCCTGATGGCCCGACGAAAGCAACAGTTTGTCCTTGTTTAATTTCGAAGTTAATATTTTCTACGGCTTTGAATTTGGCTGTTTTATGTTTGAAACTAACATTAGAAAAAAGCAGGGATTGAATGATTCCAACATGCTTTGGTGTTTTTGGACGGAATTCTTTTGGAGCATTTAAAAGCACTCGGAAATTTTCCATGGAAACTTTTGTTTCATTTAGGGCAATGATAAAGTTCCCTAACTCTTGAAGCGGACCAAAAATAAAGAATGTAAAAAAGACCATGGTCAATAAATCACCCACAATAATTTTTCCTCCAAACAAGAAATAGTACAACGTAAAAACAACACAGGTTCTTAAAAAATGAACCGTAGTACCTTGTATGAAACTTAAACTTCTGATGAATCGGACTTTTTCCAATTCAAGTTGAAGGATTTTAAAAGTGTTCAAGTTCAGACGTTTTTCTTCCTGATAGGTTAGACCAAGACTTTTTACAAGTTCGATGTTTCTTAAACTTTCAGTTGTAGAGCCTGCCAGAGCATTGGTTTGATTTACAATTTTCTTAGAAACGATTTTGATCTTTTTTCCCAGATAAGAACTTACCAAAGCAATAATCGGAGCTGTAACTAAAAAGATTATAGAAATACGATAATCGATTCGGGATACATATAAAATCACGAATACAAACCCAATAATGGTTTGAAAAATTAAAGAGATCGAAAGTGTAATTAATTTCTCAGAATCAGAACGTACTTTGGTCAGTTTACTTAAAGTTTCTCCACTTCGTTGATCTTCAAATTCGGCATAAGGTAAATCGAGTGATTTTTTAATACCATCAGTATACATTTGAGCTCCTGTTCTCTGAATAACGATATTAGTGAAGTAATCCTGAAAGTTTTTGGTGATTCTTGAGATCATTGCGGCACCCAGCGAAAGCGCTAACCAGAAGGACAAAGATTTTATAAAACCAATTTCATTTCCTTTGTATTTCGCCAGTCCAACCCCGCAATCCTGCATTAATTTACCGGTAATAATAGAGTCTGATAAGCTAAAACAGATGTTTATTGTGGCCATAATTAAGGCGAAAAACAACAGTAACTTATGTTTGATTATGTATGAATAGAGTAATTTCATAGTTAGATTTAAAATTTTAGAAGTGTAAAAGTAGTGAATTGATAGATTCGCTAATCTTAATTTTGAGTATTAAAAAGCCAATTTTTTGTAAAATTATGTATGCTTAATATAACGAGATTTTAGATTTCTGTTTTTTGAAAGGAGTACTCAATAGAATGGGAAATTTTTAAAGAAAGAATTGTCTTATATGGGTGCTATACTAGAAATAAAGCCTTTTTTTAAATTTCATCGGCGAATGTAATTGGTGTAATTTAGTACAAGTTTGTTTTTTAGAGAGTTAAATGATGAAATGCTTTTATTACGATTTCGGCGGATAAGATTCGTTTTTTTACTATTTAGAATGGACTGATTTTTAGTTCAAATTTATAATTTGAATGCAATACATTTGCCGCAACTATTAACTAGTAATTTGTTTAGAATGAAAAAAATATTATGCCTTTTTAGTGCTTTAGTGTTGATATTAACATCTTGCTCGAGTGATGATTCATCTTCGACTCCGTCGACTCCTTCCAATCCCTCCAATGTATCAAATGTTTTGATAAAAAAAATGATTTTAACAAATACTTCCGAAGGTGTTCATGAAATTAATTTTACTTATGATGGAAAAAAACTGGTAAAAGAAGTTGCAAGTAGCACGGGATTTTTAAACTACACAAAAAATTACTATTATACTGGAGATTTAATTACTAGATATGAGCAAATATGGGGAAAGTATAATAGTACTGTAACTGATTTAACATATGAAAATAATAAATTGAAAACGCTATTTGAAAAAAGAATTGATTTAAAAAATGGTACCGTTTTTTTAACCAAAACAACTTATACTCATAATCTTGGTGGGACAGTTTCTTTTGTAATAGCTACGGTTGATAAAGATACCAATGAAGAAAGCTCTATAAGAAATGGCAGATTGATCTATGTTAATGGTGCTATTGTGAAAGATGAACGTTTCGATGACCCCACAGGAGTTGAATTTATAGCTATAGAATATGATAAGAGGAATAATCCTTTTAAAAATGTAGTAGGTTTTAATTTATTATTACGTTATTCAGATTTTAACTATTTGGTACATAATAAAACAAAAACGACAACAAAATCTATTTATAATTTTAGTGTAAGTTATTTTACTACCTACGACTATGATGAAAATAGTTTTCCGGTAGCTGCCAGACATGTTGATGATACAGGAGTTGAATATGCAAAAACGGAATATTTTTATTACTAAATTTTTGAACTTAACATAATTGAAGCCCAGATGCAATAACATCTGGTTTTTGTTTCTAAAAAGGCCAAGTTTTACAGGAAACAAAGCCATATAATTTAAGAAAAGAAATATCAATCTCTTCAAGCAATAAATCAATAGATTATAAATGTGAAATTATTTCTTTAGGTTTTTGCTTTGCGGTAAATAGGGGGAATAAACGCGATTCTTTTAAATTCGTTAATAATTATTGAAGTTGTTGATTGTTAGGTGGTTATTAGTTTATTGTTGTGTAAGCAATGATTTCTTGTTATTAATTAGTTTTTAGTGCTAAAAAAACGTCAGAATATATTGAGTAATTCAATTTACTTTTCTTTAAATTTGGCGTAAATATTAACTTTTAACTTTCTTTAAATGAAATTTTTTTTACTCTTCTTTAGTGCTTTAATATTAACGTTTACTTCATGTGCAAGTGATGATGCTAAATCTTCGCCTGACGAAAATTATATTTTGCCTAAAACCATTATTCTGAAAGAAATTGGTTCCCCGGTTGATCAAACGTTAACAACTAATACCTTTTCCGGAAATAAAATTGTAAGCAGTATTACAGGAAATTTCAAGATATTATATAGCTATGAAGGCAATTTAATTACCAAAGAAGAAACTTTTATTTTAGATCCAAATGCGGAAGTAAAGGAAAGAAAAACAAGGGAAATTTTGCACACTTATGAAAACGGTAAATTAAAGACCAGTATCCTGATGAGATTATTTACGGCAGCTAATCCTAATGGACAATATGCGAGCAAAATAGTTTACACACACACTTCAGATAATTTGATTTCTTATGTGGAATATTCAGTAACTACCGGTACTCCGGAAGAGAAAATAGTTGATAGAGGTATTTTGACCTTTAAAGATGGGAATCTTGTAAAGTATGAACAGTATTTCATGGATTCACCAACACTTACAGGAACATTTCAATACGAATATGATACAAGTAACAATCCTTTTAAAAATGTTTTGGGTTACAGGTCATTGAAGGTTAAGACTAGCGCAGCCGGAAATAATAATGTGATAAGAGGCAGCTCGACTATTGAAAATATTGTTGACCAAACAATTTTTAGAAATACTTTTACTTACAATGACAAGGGGTATCCGATCTTAAGTATAGAAACAAAGGGATATGGTACCGAAATCGATTCGGAAACCAGATATACCTACTAAGAACATAAAATCTTAAAACATTGCAAAAACCAAATACTTCTGTATTTGGTTTTTTTATTGGTGAAAATTGGTGAAATTCGTGTTTTAATAAAATCCTATGCAATTCAGAACCCAGATCCCAATTTCGCAAACAAACAATCCAATAGACTATACTTCTAAAATTATGTCTTTAGGTTCCTGTTTTGCAGTAAATATGGCAGAAAAACTGGATTATTTTAAGTTTGATAACAGTTGTAATCCATTTGGGATTATTTTCAATCCTGTTTCGATTGAGCGGATTATAAAAAGGGTTGCGAAGCAAGAATTGTTTACCGAAAAAGAGGTTTTCTTTCATAACGAACGCTGGCATTGTTTTGAAATACATTCCGATTTAAGCGCTTCAAATAAAGAAGAATTAATTGAAAACTTAAACCAAACTCTCCAAGCAACAAAGCAGCGATTACAAGAAGCAACACACCTAATAATCACCTACGGCACTTCTTGGGTTTATCGCCATAACGAGAGCAACCAAATTGTTGCCAATTGTCACAAAGTGCCGCAAAAGCAATTTTCAAAAGAATTAGTGTCGGTTGAAGTGTTACAGCAAAGTATTCAAAATACAATCGATCTGGTTTTGACTTTAAATCCAAATATCAAATTCATTTTTACCATTTCTCCGGTGCGCCACATCAAAGATGGTTTTGCAGAAAATCAATTAAGTAAATCGCATTTGTTTGCGGCACTTTATGCGAATCTAAAATCTAAAATCAACAATCTAAAATTAACCTATTTTCCGTCATATGAAATTATGATGGATGAACTCCGTGATTATCGTTTTTATAACGAAGATATGTTACACCCCAACCAGATAGCAATTGATTATATCTGGGAACGATTCAGTGAAAACTTCATTGCTGAAAAAAGTATTCCGATTATGAAAGAAGTTTCAGAAATTCAAAAAGGATTAACCCATAGAAGTTTCAATCCCGAATCAGAACAACATCAGGCTTTTTTATTAAAATTGCGTCAAAAAATAGCCGCTTTGGAGACGAAATTGCCCCATATTAAGTTTTAAAACAGGACTTTATTTTTTTAGAAGTAGTCTTGAAATAATTATTTATCACTGAAATTTTAAAATAATTGGCTGTAATTATGTAAATTGTTGAAGTATAATTTTTACAATTTTGTATTTGAACAAATTCAGCTACGCTATTACTTAACGTGTTTTATTGACGTATGAATAAGAAACCCATTCATTTTCTAAAAAAAACACTTCGTGTACTTCTTTGGTGCATGGTTTCGGTTATTGTGTTAGCGTTACTTCTCACTATTCTAATTCAGATTCCGTCCGTTCAGAATTATGCAAAAGATAAGGCGATTACGTATCTGCAGGAAAAGATCAAAACCAAAGTTTCGTTAGACCGAATCGCGATTAATTTTCCCAAAGAAGTAGTTCTGGAAGGTTTTTATTTTGAAGACCAAAACAAAGACACTTTATTGAGTGGTAAAAGTCTTGAACTCGATATTGACTTGTTTAAATTGGTCAGCAGTGAACTCGAAATAAATGCTATTGCTCTTAAAAACACAACCGCCAATATTTCAAGAAACAAAGAAGGCGTTTTTAATTTTGATTACATCTTAAAAGCTTTCGAATCAAAGGAAGAAAAACCCACAGATCCAAACGCTAAACCTTTTAAAATAGCAGTTGTAAAAGTAAACCTGGATCATGTCAAATTGAATTTTAAAGACGATTTTTCTAAAAATGATGTCCATGTAAAACTGACTCATTTTGATACCAAATTCAAGAAATTCGACTTAGATAAAATGGATTTTGATATTCCGAATATCAATTTAAACGGTTTTAAACTGGTGCTGAATCAGGATTTAGTAGAAAAAATCGCTGAAGTTTCTGTTAAGACGGTCGATACAATTTCAAAACGAAGTGATTTCAGTTTAAAATTAGACAAAATCAGTTTATCTAAAATTGATGTTTTATACGATAATAAAGATTCGAAATTGGCTTCAGGATTGGTTCTGGAAAATCTGAATCTGAAAGTCAATAAAATCGACATGAAAAAGCAACTGTTAGATTTTGATACTTTTCAATTAAAAAACTTAAAAGGGAATCTGCAACTAGGAGTAAAAGACAAGCAAATAAAAACGCCCGATTTAGATACAACAGCTATTGCTCAGGCGGGCTGGAAAGTAAAACTTCAAAATATTGATGTAGAAAATGTAGCTTTTAAATTTGACGATATGCAGTCAAAACCCGTTTCGAAAGGAATTGATTACAGTCACCTTGATTTGAGTCAGTTTAATTTGAAAGCCGAGCAATTCTATTACACGACGGATACCATTTCGGGAAATATAAAAACATTTACGGTAAACGAAAAGAGCGGTTTGCAACTTCAATCTTTTAAAACAGATTTCTTTTACGGTCCCAAGAATGCTTACTTGAAAAATCTATATGTAAAAACCCCGCAAACACTCTTAAAAGAGGGGATAAAAGTACAATACCCGTCGATTGCAAAAGTGGCTAAGCATATCGAAACACTAAGTTTAGATGCCAATTTGAACCAATCAAAATTGGGCTTTAAAGACATTTTATTGTTTGTTCCGGATTTGCAAAAGCAGGAAATTTTCAGGAAAAACCCAAATGCAGTTTTGCTTTTGAATGCTCGTTTGAATGGAAAAGTGAATGACCTTACAATCAATCAATTTGATGTGAGCGGACTCGGAACAACCAAACTTTCACTTTCCGGAATAATCAAAGGAATGCCAAATACAGACAAAGCTTATTTCGATCTGAATATCAAAAAAATGGCAAGTTCTGCTAAAGATATAGCCTCCTTTGTGCCGAAAGGAACGATTCCGAAAAGTATTCAATTACCTTCTCAATTTAATGTGCAGGGAAAATTTAAGGGTTCTGTTCAAAATTTCAAAACCAATCTGACTTTAAACAGTAGTTTCGGAAATGCAAAAGTGGATGCCCTATTGGATCAAAGGGTAAAGAAAGCAGAAAAATATGATGCTCAGGTTTATTTATTGGATTTTGACTTAGGCAGATTAATTAAAAATGACTCGGTTGGAAAAATTACGCTTAAAGCGAAAGTCAAAGGAAAAGGTTTAGATCCCAAAACAGCACAAGCTCATTTGGATGGAATCGTTCAGAAAGCGGTGTACAATAAATATACCTATCGGGATTTAGCCTTAAATGGTGAAATAAAAAAAGGCTCTTTTGCTGTAAAAGCGGGAATGAAAGACCCTAATCTGAATTTTGAATTGGATGCAAGCGGAAGTACAAAAGAGCAATACCCATCGGGACAGATTAAATTGAATCTTGATATTGCCGATCTGGAAAAGCTAAATCTACACGCTGGCCCAATGAAACTAAGAGGAAACGTTGATGCCGATATCGCCAACAGCAATCCTGATTTTCTGAACGGAAAAGTTTTCTTGTCGAATATTCAAATGTTGCAGAATGCGGCCCCAATTGTTTTGGACTCTATAAAAGTAATTGCTGTTACAGATCAGAACCATAATAATATCAAAATCTCTTCTCAGTTTTTAAAAGCTGAAATGGATGGGAAATACAAATTGACAACGCTTTCAAATAGTCTAAAGAAATCACTTTCGAAATATATTGATTTACAAACGCCAAAATCAAAAGCGGCTTTAGACGAACAAAATCTAACGTTTAATCTGAGTGTAGAAAATGACCCGATTCTGTTTCAATTAGTTCCAAATCTGACAAGTTTGGAGCCCATTAGAATTACCGGAAAATACAACAATGTCGTCGATTCATTAGAAATAAAAGGAACTTTTCCGAGAATTGTATATGCAGAAAACACCATTTCTGACGGAAAAATTAATATAGAAGCCAAAGAAAATGCTTTAGAATATCAAATTTCTGTCGCTTCAGTAGAAAGTACTTCTTTGAAAATTCCGTTTACAAGTTTAGCAGGAAAAGTAGAAAACAATATACTATCGTATGCGCTGGAAGTAAAAGACGGAAAAGAAAAACAACAGTATTTTATTGCTGGAGAATTGCAGCATGATGCCGATAAAAATGTACTGAAATTAGATGCCGACAACTTTGTTCTAAATTACGATAAGTGGAACATCGATCCTGAAAACACAATAGAATTTGGAGGTAAAAGACTGTATGTAAACAAGTTTAATCTGGAGAATTCAGGGAACGAACTCAAAATACAATCCGAAGGAAATCAGGACAATGCACCGTTAAAAATGGAGTTTGTAAACTTCAAAATCGAGACGATTCTGAATATGGTCAAAAAAGAAGAATTATTGATGCAGGGTTTAATTAATGGTTCTGTTTTGGCTGATAATGTAATGACAAAACCAACTTTTACTTCGGACCTAAAAATTGATGCTTTTGCTTTTAAAGGAGAACCAGTTGGTGATATTACCGTAAAAGTGGACAATAAAACCGAAAACACCCTAAATGCAAACGTAAATCTAAGCGGAGAAGGAAATGATGTGAACCTTACCGGCGATTATAAAATTGAAGAAGGCAGTTTTGATTTTGATGTAGTGCTTGATAAATTGTATTTAAAAAGCATTCAGGGGTTCAGTATGGGGAATATCAAAGACGGAACGGGTTTTTTATCAGGGAATTTTAAGATTACAGGAAATACAGCTGCACCAAGAGTTAACGGAGAATTGAATTTTAACGATACCGGCTTCAGAGTAACACAATTGAATTCGTATTTTAAAATAAATAAGGAGAAAATTGCTTTTAATAATGAATCCATTTCTTTTGACAGATTCTCTCTTTTTGATGAAAATGACAATGAACTTTTTGTAGACGGAAACATCCAATCGGTAAATTTTAGAGAATTTAATTTTGATTTGCTTGTTCAGGCAGATGATTTTAGAGCCATACATTCGAAAGAAAAAGACAATGAATTGTTTTATGGAGACTTGTTTTTAAATTCAAAATTAAATATCAAAGGAGATCTGGACCATCCCGTTGTTAATGGAACAATCAAAATAAATAAAGAAACAAAATTTACGGTTGTTATGCCACAATCAGATCCTTCTATTGCAGACAGAGAGGGAATTGTAGAGTTTGTTGACGAAGACAACAAGTATCTGAAACAAACAGTCGAATTGCAAAGCAAACTCGATCAGTCGAAGTTAAAAGGAATGGATGTTAGTGTTGCAGTTGCGATAGACAAGGAAGCAGAATTTACTTTGATTATTGATAAAGGAAACGGTGATTACCTGAAATTAAAGGGAGAAGCAGAGCTTGTTGGTGGAATTGATCCATCGGGAAAAACTACTCTGACCGGAAAGTATGAGTTTACAGACGGATCTTACGAAATGAATTTTAATGGAATCCGACGAAAATTCGATATTAAGAAAGGAAGTTATATCGTCTGGAATGGCGAACCAACAATGGCAGACCTGAATATTACGGCCATTTATAAAGTCAACACGGCACCAATTGATTTACTCGGAAATCAATTGTCAGGCAAATCGGCGGCAGAAAAAAACACCTATAAACAAAAGCTTCCGTTTCAGACTTTATTAAAGATGAATGGAGAACTGATGAAACCCGAAATCTCTTTTGATATTGTATTGCCGGACGACAATTACGATGTCTCCTCAGATGTCGTTTCTCTTACGAAAACCAAATTGAAACAATTGCAACAAGATCCTGCGGAACTAAACAAACAGGTTTTTGCTCTTTTATTACTGAACCGGTTTGTTGGTGAAAACCCGTTTGCAAGCGAAAGTGGCGGTACAAATGCGGGAACATTAGCGAGACAAAGTGTGAGTAAAATTCTATCACAGCAATTAAACAATCTTGCGGGAGAATTGATATCAGGAGTTCAATTAGAATTTGGTTTAGAATCGACGGAAGATTATACAACAGGAACGATGCAAAACAGAACAGATCTGAATGTAGCCGTTTCTAAAAAATTGCTCAATGATCGATTGAAGGTTACTGTTGGAAGCAGTTTTGGCGTAGAAGGGCAGGAGCGTGCCAATGAAGAAAGTACCAACATAGCCGGAGACGTTGCCTTAGACTATCAACTCACAAAAGACGGACGTTATATGGTTCGCGCCTATCGAAAAAACCAATATCAGGTTGCGGTTGAAGGCCAGGTGGTAGAAACAGGAGTTGCCTTTGTTATTACGATGAGTTACAATAAATTCCGTGAACTTTTTCACCGCACTGAAGCCGAAAAGCAATTGATAAAAGAAGAAAAAGTCCGTAAAGAGAAAAGGAAACAAAAAGAAAAAGAAGAAAAAGAAGAAAAAGAAGAAAAAGAAGAGAAGGAAAAAGAGAAAAACCAAATTGAAGGAAATGAGCAAAAAACATAGCTATATAGAATCCTATTTTATGAGGTATTGTGTCGTGCTGTCCTTATTTTTTGTTTTTGGATGTAGCAACACAAAATACCTGCCCGAAGGTGATTTGCTGTATACAGGAGGCACTGTAACAGTAAAAGACACTATACTTAATAAGAAAGACAGAAAAGCGCTGGAGAGTGAATTAGAAACCTTATTGCGCCCAAAACCCAATAAACAAATACTGGGATTAAAACCCAAATTATGGTTTTATAATATTGCCGGAGAACCTAAAAAGCAGAAAGGAATTAGATATTGGCTTCGAAATAAAGTAGGGGAAGCTCCTGTACTTTTCAGTAAAGTGGATTTAGAGTATAATGCATCCGTTTTGCGAAATTTTGCAGAAAATCGAGGTTATTTTAAAACCAGAGTAAGTACCGATTCTACTGTTAAGGATAAAAGAGTAACGGCAGAATACATCGTTATTCCTAAAAAACAATATAAAATTAAGAGCGTTACTTTTCCCCAAGATTCATCGGAAATTGCAAAAGTGATCAGCAAAACAAGTCGAAGAAGTTTGTTGAAAGTGGGTAATCCGTATGATTTAGATGTTATAAAAGCAGAACGAGAGCGAATTGATGCACGACTGAAAGAAAAGGGATACTATTATTTTAATCCGGATTATATTTTGGCTCAGGTTGACAGCAGTAAAGGCGATCATGAGGTGAAAGTTAAATTGAAAATCAAAGAAGAAACCCCTGTAAAAGCAACTGTAGCTTACAAAATAGATAAGATATTGGTGTATCCGAATTATTCTTTATCCAACGATAGTGCCGTGTACCGCAAAAAAGATCGCAAACAATACAATGATTTTACGATTATTGATACTGCAGATACTTTTAAGCCAAGAGTTTTTGACCGAACGATATATTTCAAAAAGGGGGATTTATACAACAGAAAGGACCATAATCTTACCTTAAACCGTTTTGTGAATTTGGGTACTTTTAATTTTGTGAAAAATGAATTCAAAGAATCAGACAGTATAAAAAACGCTTTAGATTCGTATTATTACCTGACGCTTTTACCTAAAAAGTTTATTCGGGTTGAGGTTTTGGGCAAAACCAATTCGGCGAGTTATACCGGAACAGAGATTAATGCCAATTGGAACAATAGGAATTTCTTTCGGGGAGCAGAATTGTTTACCGTATCGGTTTTTGGTGGTGCCGATTTTCAGCTTTCCGGACAAAACAGCGGAAAAAACATTTACAAACTCGGAGCAGAAACCAGTCTGACGTGGCCAAGATTTATTACCCCGTTCCACATTGAAGGAAACAGCGAATTTGTTCCCAGAACGAAAGCCACTTTGCGATACGAATATCAAAAAAGAACCCAATTGTACGCCCTGAATTCGTTTAATACTTCGTTCGGATATTTGTGGAAAGAAAACATTCGCAAAGAACATCAGTTCAATATAGTGGATATTACCTATGTAAGTCCAAATAATGTAACACCCGAATATTTAGAGGATATTGAAGAAGATGCGTCCTTGGGAAGAGTGATTGAAAAACAATTGATTTTTGGTCCAACCTATTCGTACACCTACACCAATACCATGCAAAAGCGTAAAAAGAATACGTTTTATTTTAATGGAGAATTAGATTTAGCGGGGAATATTACGGGATTAGTAACAGGAGCCAACATCAAAAAAAACGATACGATAAAAGTATTTGATGTTCCGTTTAGTCAATACGTAAAAATCAAAGCAGATTTAAGACATTATTTAAAGTTGGGTAAAGAAAGCGAACTGGCAAGCCGAATTATCCTAGGTGCCGGATTTGCTTATGGAAATTCAAACACCCTGCCTACATCCAAACAATTTGTAGTAGGGGGAACCAATAGTATTCGTGCCTTTAGAGCGAGATCGTTAGGTCCCGGAAGTTATAAAGCCGAAGTAACTTCAAGCGATTACGTGCCCGACCAATCCGCCGATTTAAAACTGGAATTTAATACCGAATATCGGGCGAAACTTTTTAGCATTGTAAGAGGTGCCGTTTTTGTAGACGCAGGAAATATTTGGCTTTTAAATGCTGATCCAAATCGACCAAATGCCGAGATTACCAAAGATTTTATGAAACAAATCGCAGTAGGAGCCGGAGCCGGATTACGTTTTGATTTATCGTTTTTAGTTTTAAGAACCGATCTTGCTTTCCCGCTAAGAATCCCGTATCTGCCCGAAGGTCAAAGATGGGTAATCGACGACATTAACTTTGGAAGTGGTTCCTGGAGAAAAGACAATCTGATTTTTAATATTGCTATAGGATATCCTTTTTAGCGTTTTCCCAACACGAATTACACGAATTAACACGAAGGTTGGAGCTTTAAAATTGAATTTATCAAATTAAAAATTGATGAAATTGAAGGGGCAAACACAAAGATTAATTAGTGTAAATCAGTGTAATTCGTGTCAAACCTTTTCTCAACACGAATTACACGAATTAACACGAAGGTTGGTGTCTTTTAAATTAAAAATCCGTGAAATTTAAGGAGCAAACACAAAGAATAATTAGTGCAAATTAGTGCAAATTAGTGCAAATTAGTGCAAATTAGTGCAATTCGTGTTAAACCTTTTTTCGCCACGAATTACACGAATTAATACAAAGATTGGTGTCTTTAAAATTGAATTTATCAAATTAAAATTTGTGAAATTGACTGCTATCCGCAAAGATTGATTAGTGTGAATTAGTGAAATTCGTGTCAAAAAAAATAGCAACAGAAAACTTCTTAAAAAAAAGAAGTAAATTCGTCTAACTAATTTAATCGAATGCAAAACTTAATAAAAAGAATTTTAGCTGTAGCCGTAATCGTGGTCATTGTGATTTTGGCTTTTAAATATTGTGGGTTTAAAAAAGAGGAGGAGCCAGAAATCGGTTATAATACCAACTTGATCCAGCAGCAAATCTTAAATGTTGGGAAATTGGTAGTCACCGAAGGCCATTTCTCTGAAGTCATTACATACAAAAACCAGCAGAAGTATTTGATGGACATGGTTTCTTTTGAGAAAAAAGCGCTTATTGTTGTAAATGCCAATGTTACAGTAGCGTATGATTTACATCAAATGAAATACGATATCGACGAAAAAAATAAAACAATCACGATCCTTAATATTCCAAAAGAAGAAATTACAATCAATCCGGACATTCAGTTTTATGATGTGGAACAAAGCAAATTGAATCCGTTTACAGGAGACGATTACAATAAAATCAATAAATCGGTAAAGGCAAATCTGGCCAAGAAAATCGAAAAATCATCCTTAAAAACCAATGCCCAAAACAGATTGATTAGTGAATTATCAAAGATTTTAATTCTGACGAATTCAATGGGGTGGAAACTGCAATATAATGGGAAAACGATTGAATCGGATAAGGATTTTAATAAGGATTTGAAAATGTAACGGTTAGCGCCGCAAAGGCACAAAGCCGCAAAGTTTTTATTATGCCATAGATTAAAAGGATTAAAAAAACTTTGCGATTTCGCGACTTTGCGAGATTATGTAGCGGTTAGCGCCACAAAGGCTCAAAGCCGCAAAGTTTTTATTTTGCCAATATTAAAAGGATTAAAAAAAACTTTGCGATTTCGCGACTTTGCGAGATTAAAAAACCGCAGTAAAAACACGCAGTAAAAAAAACTTAGTGCCTTAGCGCCTTAGCGGCAAAAATCCTAAACAGCTTCCTTATCAAAAATCAAATCCAAACCGCCCGAAATCAAATGTGCTACTTCTGCACGCTTTGTTTTCAACTGATCCAGGTGTACTAAAACTTCCTGTAAAAGCTGTGTTTCGTCTGAATCTTTCAAAAGCTCCGCAATTTCAACAGAAAGCAACCAATCGTTGGAATGGTTTTCTTTTAGTTTTTCAAATACAAGTTTCAATTCTGCTTTAGAATTTTTATTTTCTCTAGTGGTACGTACTGTTTGATATAGTGCTTCTAAATCATCACGCTCGTCAGTATGTACGGCTTTAATAGTGGTTGTTTTTGGAACATTATTAATCAAGTCAAAACTATTTACATCAGCTGGGCCTGAAAATGCCGAAACCACTTTTTTACCAATTGCCATATCGTAATTACCCCATTCCGGACGGAATAAAACTTCCTCTCCATGAGTTACGGTACAATTTCTGAAACTGATTAAAATAATCTCTCCGTGCAGGTTTCTGGAACCGGTGATGATTTCACCCTCAACAATAATGTTGCCTTCAAATTCAAGTCTTACAGCTTCATTTTCAACAATACTATAAGCTTGTAAATCTTTAGGACTCATGTCTTCAATGGCTAAATTGAAGCCTTTTAGTTTTCCAATCGGGCTTCCAAATCCATCAGGATGGGTTAGCGTTCCGTGGCCTACTAATTCTTTTTCGCGGTAAGACAAAGCCGTTTTTCCGGTTGCCTGAATGTAAACCGGTTTTCCTTCGTCTTCAATCACTTTGGTAAACACTCCCGAAATCTGTAGACCGGTACTCAATTCGATAGTCCCTAAAGCATTCGAATGGATCAGTTTATTGATTCCCGAAAGACCTCCCGTACGTAAAGCCATTTTATTAGCAAATTCCTCTAAAATCAAACTTAAATACGAGAAATTTGGGGTTACATACAATTGCGGTTGCAATTGTGTAATATCAAAATTCTGATTGGCAGCCGAAATATCATAAGGAATTTTCTTTACGTTATCGGTCATACACCAAGCACTCTCTCCAATCGAAGAAAGTAATCCGGCGCCATATATTTTTGGATTTTCGACAGTGCCAATCAAACCATATTCAACCGTCCACCAATGCAGGTTTCTGATTTGGGCCATTTCAGATAATTCGCCCATATTGTTTTGTAAATCGGCAACCGCTTTCTCCGCTTCTTCAATTTTGTCCTGAGGAGTATCTTCAGCTTCTTTCAAAATCGAAAGCAGTCGAATCGCTTCGTACATCTGATAATCTTTGTGAGAAGAAATCGCTTTACAACCAATTTCTCCAAAACGACGCAGGTATTCCGCGTATTCCGGATTGGCAATAATAGGCGCGTGGCCGGCACCTTCGTGAATAATATCCGGTGCAGGAGTATATTCGATATGTTCTAATTGTCTGATATCTGATGCAATAACCAAAACGTTATACGCCTGAAATTCCATAAAGGCGTTAGGCGGAATGAATCCGTCAACCGCAACGGCAGCCCAGCCAATTTCAGTCAGAATACGGTTCATACCGTACATACTTGGAATGGAATCTACTTCAATTCCAGTTTTTCTTAGTCCGTCTAAATACGAATGATGGGCAACTTTAGACAGATAATCTACATTTTTACGCATCACATAACGCCAAACTGCCTGATTGATAGGTGTATAATCGCTATAGTCTTGAGGTTTAATAAATTGCTTTAAGTGTTTAGGCAATCGCTCTAATAAAGGATTTGTTTCAATAGTTGGGTTCATTTCGAAAACGTTGTAGTTTGAAATGTAAAATTACGAATTTACAGTGCGTTTTTTGGCATTCGTCACAACTTTTTGTACAAAATTATTTATTGCTGTTTTTTGTGAAAGTTCTCTCAACCAGGATAGGAGGAGAATTGGGTCTTTTTAAGGAATGAAGAATCTGTGTCTCTAGTTTTTTTTATCAGCCACAAATTCACGAATCTTTTACTAAACTATAATTCGTGAATTTGTTTCGTTTGGCTGAAATCTAATTTTTTTGCTGTGCTTCTAAATTCCTGAAGTATTCAATTTTGTAATTGAACATATAAGCCATATTGGCCGCACGGACTTTTGCCTCTTCAGCTAATTTTCCGGCAAATAAAAAATCGACTGTTGTGGTGAAAATTTCCATCCAACGGTCAAAATGAGCTTGATCTATAGGTAATTGTTTGTGTGGCGGAAATGGACTTCCGGAATAGGTGTGTTCTTCCAATAAAATAGTTTGCCAAAAGGAATACATTTTTTCCAGATGCTCCGGCCATCTTCCTAACATTTTTTGATTAAAAATAGGCCCAATTAAATCATCATCCTGCACCTTTGCATAAAAAGTATTTACTAAAAGTTTAATATCGCCTAAGCTTGAAATATCTTGAGTTGCCATGTTAATAAAAGTAAAATTCGCCTGCAAAAATACAATATAACTAAGGGTTTGCTTTCTGATATTTATCATTTAACGTTGTTTTTAACCAATCAACTGTGTAAATAAATCCTGATTGTCATTCAAATATTGAAATTCAAAGCCATTTGCAGTCATATTCCATTTGATGGACATGATATCTTTTTTGTTTTTCAATTCTAAACCAACGACAACGGAGCCTACTTCGCGGTTGTTTTTCTTGTGAAACTGGAAATAAGTGATGTCATCGTCGGGTCCAAGAATGTTATTTACAAACTCTTTTAAAGCACCGGGGCGCTGCGGAAATTGAATCATGAAATAATGCATCAATCCTTCGTAAAGTAAAGAACGTTCCTTTATTTCTGCCGTTCTTTCGATGTCGTTGTTACTTCCGCTCACCACGCAAACGACATTTTTGTTTTTTATTTTGTCTTTATAAAAATCTAAAGCTGCGATAGTCAAAGCCCCTGCAGGTTCAACAACCATAGCTTCTTCATTGTACAATCTTAAAATTGTAGTGCAGACTTTTCCTTCCGGGACCAGAATGATATCGTCCAGATTTTTGCGACAGATCTCAAAAGTCAGATCACCAACTTGTTTGACAGCGGCTCCGTCAACAAATTTATCAATCGTTTTTAATGCAGTGTTTTTATCTTCCTTAATTGAATTTTTCATCGATGGAGCCCCCTGAGGTTCAACTCCTATAATTTTGGTATCAGGACTCAAATGTTTAAAAACTTCAGATAAACCGGAAGCCAATCCGCCACCGCCAATGGGTACAAAGACATAATCTATCGGTTTTTTATAATGGTCGAGAATTTCCAGTCCAACCGTTCCCTGACCCGCAATCACTTTCAAATCATCAAAAGGGTGGATGAAAGTTTTGTGGTTTTCCAGTGCATCAGCTGTGGCGGAGGCGTAAGCATCATCAAAGGTATCGCCGATAAGAACAATTTCAACAAACGATTTCCCGAATAATTGTACTTGTTTTACTTTTTGCTTTGGCGTTGTTTTGGGCATGTAAATTTTGCCTTTTATATGCAGTAAGTTACAGGAGTAAGCAACGCCCTGCGCATGATTCCCTGCACTGGCACATACAATTCCTGTTGCTTTTTCAGGATCGCTTAACGAAGAAATTTTGTTGTAGGCCCCTCTGATTTTGTACGACCGGACAATTTGTAAATCTTCTCTTTTTAATAAAATAGTAGCTTTAAATTCTTCTGAAAGATTCAAATTTTGAGTCAGTGGGGTAGCGGCAACTACATTCTCGAGTTGTTTTTTGGCGGCAAGTACTTCGTTAAATAGGTCCATGTTTTTTGTTTTATTTTTTGCCACAGATTAAAATGATTAGAAAGATTTAATCTGTGCGAATCTGTGACAAAAATTAGCTGTATTAAAATTATTTAAAATAAAAAAACCTCCCGATTTGGGAGGTTTCATAAAATTGTATTTGTTTACTTCTTTATATAACACCTCGCCATTATCGCTGAATAGCAATAATGTTAATAATAGCGATACTAATGTTATTTAAATTCGTCATTTTTTAATTGTCTGAAAAACAAATGTATTAATTATTTTTTTATCTGAGTGTACCGAATTGTAATTTTAGTTGTAAATCTAGATTCTGTTCCAACAGGTAGCGGTAAGCACTTCATTAAAAAGATCCATTTTTTTGTTTTATTTTTTGCCACAGATTAAAATGATTAGAAAGATTTAATCTGTGTGAATCTGTGAAATCTGTGGCAAAAATTAGCTGTATTTAAGTTTGAATATTAATCAAGTTCAGGTTACAAGTAGAAAAAAATAATTCGGAAAAATTCGTGTAATTCGTGGGAACTTTAAATTGTTTAGAAATAAAAAACCTCCCGATTTGGGAGGTTTCATAAAATTGTATTTATTATTTATTTACTTTTTTAACCGGAGGATATTGAGCTAAAATTTTAGAAACAAACTCGGTTACTTTTTCGTCTTTTTTGTCCACGTTTTTAGTCAGCGTTCCAATACCTTCACCTTGCCAGATCATTTCTTTCTTTTTGGCATCGATCAAATCAATGTATAAAGTACCTTCTGTAGAAGTAGAAACTGTAGTTTGTCCTCCGTACATCATGTAAGGATTCCAACCCCAGCCCCAGCCGTAACCCCAGCCAGCACTAAATTGATTTACATTTACCTGTTCTCTTGCTTTAGTAAAAATGTTTACTAATACATCCGGATTGTCACTTTTAGTAAAACCTTTGGCCAGCATTTGCTCGTCTATGGCACGTAGTATACGTCTTTTATCCAAATCAGATATTTCAACCTTATCAATTCCGGGCTTAAAAAAAGCATACGTTTTATAAGGCGTGAAATCTACGTTTTTATCATAATCAGAATAAACACTAACGGTACTGCAAGAGGTTAGTATTAAAAGCAGAAAAATCGGTACTAATTTGAATGTTTTCATATTTATAAAATTTTAATGTTCTAATTTTAAAATAAGAAACTCTAGATTAAAGCAGACTTTCGTCAACAATATTAGGTAAAGTAACTTTTAATAAAGGCTGAACTTCCATGGCTCTTTTTATTGCAAAAATTGCCTCGTCATTTCGAGCCCAGCTTCGTCTTGAGATTCCGTTGTTAACATCCCAAAAAAGCATTGATGCTAAACGTTTTGAAGCCTCTTTAGAACCATCAAGAACCATACCAAAGCCACCATTTATAACCTCTCCCCAGCCAACTCCACCTCCATTGTGAATAGAAACCCAGGTTGCCCCTCTGAAACTGTCTCCAATCACATTTTGAATGGCCATATCAGCTGTAAAGCGCGAACCGTCGTAGATATTTGAAGTCTCACGGTACGGAGAATCTGTTCCTGAAACGTCATGATGATCACGTCCTAAAACGACAGTACCAATTTCACCTCTGGCAATTGCCTGATTAAATGCTTCTGCAATTTTAATACGACCTTCAGCATCTGCATATAGAATACGGGCCTGTGAACCTACAACCAGTTTGTTTTCCTGCGCTCCTTTAATCCATTTGATATTATCCTGCATTTGTTGCTGAATTTCATCCGGAGCAGTTTTAGCCATTTCTTCTAAAACCTCAGAAGCGATCGTATCTGTTTTTTGTAAATCTTCCGGTTTTCCAGAGGTACAAACCCATCTGAAAGGGCCAAATCCATAATCAAAACACATTGGTCCCATAATATCCTGAACATAACTCGGGTATTTAAAATCGATGTTGTTTTCTGCCATTACATCAGCACCGGCGCGGGAAGCTTCTAATAAGAAAGCATTTCCGTAATCAAAAAAGTATGTTCCTTTTGCGGTGTGTTTGTTGATTGCTGCTGCGTGACGGCGTAATGTTTCTTGTACTTTTTCTTTGAATAATTCAGGATTATTAGCCATCATATCGTTGGCTTCTTCAAATGAAATTCCAACCGGATAATAACCACCAGCCCATGGATTATGAAGCGAAGTTTGGTCAGAACCCAAATCGATTTTGATGTTTTCTTTGTCGAAACACTCCCAAACGTCAACCACATTTCCTAAATAAGCAATAGAAACCACTTCTTTATTGGCTTTTGCCGTATGTACCCTTTTTACCAATTCTTCGGTTGAAGTTACAATTTCATTAATCCAGCCTTGTTCGTGGCGGATTTTAGTGATTTTAGGATTTACTTCGGCACAAACGGTAATACAGCCTGCAATATTTCCTGCTTTTGGCTGTGCACCACTCATACCACCAAGACCTGATGTTACGAATATATTGCCTTCCGGATTTTGTTTTATTTTTCTAAAACCATTTAAAACGGTAATGGTAGTTCCGTGTACAATTCCCTGTGGGCCAATGTACATATAACTTCCAGCCGTCATTTGTCCGTATTGTGAAACACCCAAGGCATTCATTTTCTCCCAATCGTCAGGTTTTGAGTAATTCGGAATTACCATTCCGTTCGTAACCACCACTCTTGGTGCTTCGGTATGCGAAGGGAATAGGCCCATCGGATGTCCTGAATACATTGTCAAAGTCTGTTCGTCTGTCATTTCAGACAAGTACTGCATAGTCAACAAATATTGCGCCCAGTTCTGAAAAACAGCTCCGTTACCGCCATACGTAATTAACTCATGCGGGTGCTGCGCCACAGCATAATCCAGATTGTTCTGAATCATGTGCATAATCGCTTTTGCTTGTACTGATTTTCCCGGATACTCGTCGATTGGTCGGGCGTACATTCTGTAATCCGGACGCAGACGATACATATAAATACGACCGTATGTTTCTAATTCTTCTGAGAATTCAGGAATTAATTCGGCGTGGTGTTTTGGATCAAAATAACGTAAAGCGTTCTTTAAAGCCAGTTTTTTTTCTTCAACAGAAAGAATTTCTTTTCGTTTTGGCGCATGGTTAATCGCTAAATCGTATTCTTTTTTTGAGGGTAATATAGAAGGGATTCCTTGTTGTATTTGTTCTTGAAAAGTCATTGTTTTTTGAGGTTCTAAGTTGCTAAGATTCGGAGTTGCTAAAGTCCTAATGAAGACTAATAAGCAGCTCTCAATTTTTTAATTTACATATTTTAAATTAAAAAAAAAGCTAGGGATAACGAATATCCGACCTGTGATAGGATTTGTGGATCTTAATCCTAAATTTCCGCAAGAGAATATCCATGTAATTATTTTAGGTTGTTGATTTTAGATTTTAGATTGCTGATTTTTAATTATCAAATTGTCTAATTGACACATTTTCTAATTGTCACATTACCTCATTTTTTTAATTTCACCTGTTCGCTTGTCATATCCGTAGGGACAATGGCGGCAGCCGCTTTTACAGCAATAACCACGTTTTAGATGGTGTTTTTCGGTAAAGCATTTGTAACCTTCGGGTGTGTAATAAAAATCTTCACCCTCGATTAATTTATTTTCATTACTTTGCTCTTTCATAATCCTGTTTAGACGCAATGTTTATTTGTTTTTTTATTAAAGCCCTATTTTGATTATGGTTTTAATGAAAACAAACAATTTTGCCTTTACAAATTTATAAATTTTACAGCTAATGTTTCTGATTGTTGCTAAATATTTAATTCCGAATGGATATCGCGGCATGGCTGTATTTCCATTCGTTATTGTTAAATATAATTTGGATAAAGGAAACAAGGTTTTTTTAAATCATGAAAAAATTCATTTGCGACAGCAATTAGAAATGCTTGTTATCCCTTTTTTTGTCTGGTATTTTTTAGAATATTTAGTACGCTTAATTCAATACAAAAATGCAGAAAAGGCTTATCGAAATATTAGTTTTGAAAGAGAAGCCTATGCCAACGAAACCGACTTGGATTATTTAAAAACCCGTTCCTTTTTTCAATTTTGGAACTACTTAACTTTAAAACAAAAATAGATTTTGAACCAACAAATTCATATCGATCTTCCCAATCATATTTCTTTGACGATAAAACGCGAAGACTTACTCCATCCGTTTGTTTCCGGAAATAAATTTAGAAAATTAAAATACAATTTACTTCAGGCGAAAGCCGAGAATCAAGAAACAGTATTGACTTTTGGCGGTGCTTTTTCCAATCATATTGCTGCGGTTGCTTATGCCGGAAAAGAGCAGGGTTTTAAAACAATCGGAGTGATTCGTGGGGAAGAACTTTTTGATAAAATGGAAGAAAATCCAACTTTAAGATTTGCTCAGGAAAACGGAATGCAATTTGAATTTGTTTCCAGAGAAGATTATCGGCTTAAGAATGAAATTTCGTTTTTACAAAATTTAAAACAGCAATTTGGTGACTTCTATCTGGTGCCCGAAGGTGGTACAAATGAATTGGCTGTAAAGGGCTGTGAAGAGATTTTAACCGCCGAAGATGCCGATTTTAATTACGTTTGTTGTGCCGTTGGAACAGGTGGAACAATTTCGGGATTGATAAATAGTGCCTTTCCAAATCAGAAAATTTTAGGGTTTCCAGCGTTAAAAGGTGACTTTTTAAAGGATGAAATTCGTATTTTTGTCAAAAATGAGAACTGGAGTTTGATTTCTGACTATCATTTTGGAGGATATGGCAAGATAAATTTAGAATTAGTTGAATTTATTAATGCTTTTTTTGAAGAAAATAAAGTGCCTTTAGATCCGGTTTATACAGGAAAGATGGTTTTTGGCGTTATAGATATGATCCATAAAAACTATTTTCCTGCGCATTCAAAAATTTTACTCATTCACACCGGAGGACTACAGGGAATTGATGGAATGAATTTAAAGTTGAAGCAGAAAAAATTACCAATACTAAAAACGAATGTTTAAGAAAATAATAATACTCTTCCTGATTGCAGCGTTGGCAAGCTGTTCTTCCAGCAAACCTGCTATTGCAACAACTAAAAAAGCAGCAGCAATTCAAAAACCCAGAACCGCTTCGACAAGAAAAACGGCTAATTCTAAACCAGTAGCCAAAAATCCTTCTAAAAATAATACAAGCGAAGTTATTCAGTCTACTTCAAAAACCGTTGTTACCAGTGATTTAATCAATAATTATGTGTTGCAATACAAGGATATTGCAGTAGGTAATATGCAGAAATATGGTATTCCTGCCAGTATTATTTTGGCACAAGGAATTTTAGAATCGGGTGCGGGAAGAGGCGATCTGGCTTTGGAAGCTAATAATCATTTCGGAATAAAATGTCATAAAGACTGGGTGGGAGATAGTGTTCGTCATGACGATGATTCGGCTCAGGAATGTTTTAGGAAATATACAGAAGCTTCAGAATCGTACCGGGATCATGCTTTGTTTTTAGTTGGAAAAAATAGATATGCTACCTTATTTACTTACGAAAAAGACGATTATAAAGCCTGGGCAAAAGGATTACGGGCAGCGGGTTACGCCACAGATCCTAATTATCCCGATAAATTAATTAGTTATATTGAACGTTACAATCTGCATCAGTACGATTGTCAGGTTACGGGAAAAGCCTATACGCCTTATAATAAATCGGCTCCGGTGAGAACTTCTTCTACCAATACAAGTTCTAGTCCCAACTCTAATTCCAATTCCAATGATCCTTCGTTATATGAAGTACAAAAAGGAGATACTTTGTATTCGATTTCCAAAAAATTCAATTTAATGGTGGAGGATTTGAAGCAGAAAAATAATCTTACTGATAATGCGCTTTCTATTGGGCAGAAGTTGAAAGTTAGGTAGTTTTTTAGTCTCGGTCTCAGTCTCAGTCTCAGTTTTCAGTTGGGTTGGAAACATTAAAAAAATCTAAAATCTAAATTCAGAAATCTAAAATATGATTTATAAAAGAAGTAGTCAGCTTTTTGCTGAAGCAGAAAAAGTAATTCCCGGAGGAGTAAATTCACCAGTACGAGCTTTTAAAGCCGTTGGAGGGACTCCAATTTTTGTAAAAAGTGCCAAAGGTGCTTATTTGTATGATGAAGACGGAAATAAATTAATTGATTACATTAATTCATGGGGGCCAATGATTTTAGGTCATGCCTATCAGCCTGTTGTGGATGCTGTAATCGAAAAAGCAAAGTTGGGAACTTCATTTGGAATGCCAACGGAATTGGAAACAGAAATCGCTGCTTTGGCCGTTTCTATGGTTCCGAATATTGATAAAATTCGTTTTGTAAACTCAGGAACAGAGGCGTGTATGAGTGCGATTCGTTTGGCTCGCGGTTTTACAAAAAGAGATAAAATTATAAAATTTGCAGGTTGTTACCACGGGCATTCTGATTCGTTTTTGATTCAGGCAGGAAGTGGTGCGGTAACTTTCGGATCTCCAAATAGTCCGGGGGTTACAGAAGGAACTGCAAAAGATACTTTGTTGGCAAAATACAATGATTTAGAGAATGTAAAGACTTTAATCGAAGCGAATAAAAACGAAATTGCGGCTATTATTATCGAGCCAGTTGCCGGAAATATGGGCTGTATTCCTCCTCATGAAGGTTTTCTGCAAGGCTTAAGAGAACTATGTACCGCAAACGGAATTCTATTGATTTTTGATGAGGTTATGACGGGTTTCCGTTTGGCTCGTGGTGGTGTTCAGGAGTTGTTTAATGTTGATGCTGATATTGTCACTTTCGGAAAAGTAATTGGTGGAGGTTTACCGGTTGGGGCTTTCGCTGCACGTGAAGAAATCATGAATTACTTAGCGCCACTTGGTCCGGTTTATCAGGCAGGAACGTTGTCAGGGAATCCTTTGGCGATGGCTGCAGGATTGGCAATGTTACAATCCTTAAATAATGATCGTGCTATCTTTGATCGTTTGGAAGAAAAAACGGCCTATTTGGAAGCAGGAATTGATAAGGTTTTAAAAGCGAATAATGTTGTATTTACGATCAACAGAGTAGGTTCGATGATTTCGGTGCATTTTGATGCAAATCCGGTAACCGATTTTCAAACGGCTGCAAAAGGAGATAACGAAACTTTCAAAAAGTTCTTCCACGGATTATTGCAGGAAGGTGTTTATATCGCACCATCTGCTTACGAAACCTGGTTTATTACAGATGCTTTAAGCTACGAGGATTTAGATTTTACAATTAACGCCATTGATAAGGTTTCAAAGACGTTCTAAACCAAAGTGTTAGAAACGAAATATACAATTAGGCCTGATTTTTTAAGTAAAGTCAGGCTTTTTTTATGGATCGTATTTTAATTTTTAACAGTTAATTAAAAGTTAAATTAAATATAAATCCTTAAATATTAGCATCAAAAATTATTTTTGTTTATCAAATCACTATTAAATTTACCATTAATGAAGAAATTTTACATTTTCGCTGCGACTACAGTTTTTTTACTGTTTCCTGTAAGCCAATTTGCACAATCTAAAAAAGAGAAATCTAAGAAGGGCGAAGCTGCAGTTGCCCCACCGGAAAAAAAGCCGGAATCAACTATTAAAGAGTACAGTAAAGTCATTACTAAAGATGCCGTTTCTGATGAAGGGCTCTTTACAGTACATAAAGTGGATAAAAAATACTACTTCGAAATTCCGAATAAATATTTGAATAAAGACATGCTTCTGGTGAGCAGATTGTCTAAGTTGCCTTCTAATTTGGGAGGAGGATATGTAAACGCAGGTTCAGAAACAAATGAACAATTAGTGGTTTGGCAACGTTTTCAGGATAAGATTTTAATCAAATCAAAATCTTATAATTCTGTTGCAAACGACAGCTTGCCGATCAGTATTTCGGTTAAAGCGAACAATTACAACCCTACATTATTTGCTTTTGATATCGTTTCTTTTAGTAAAGATTCGGCTAATGTTGTTGTGGATGTTACTAAATTTTACAGTACAGACGTAAAAGCGATTAGCGGAATATCTCCGGAAATGAGAGAGGTTTACAAAGTAAAAGGTTTGGACGAATCGAGAAGTTTTGTGAATACGATGAAAAGTTTTCCAATGAATATCGAGGTGGTTCAGGACATGACTTATAATGCTTCTAAGCCGTCAATGCTGGAAGAAACAGAATCGATTAGTGTTCAGATGAATCAATCTATGATTTTGTTGCCGGAAGTTCCTATGAAGCCGAGGTTAGCAGATCCAAGAGTAGGATGGTTTACAATGAGCCAATACGATTATGGAAGTAATGAATTAAAATCAGATCTTAAAACTTACATCCGTCGTTGGAGAATGGAACCTAAAGACCCTGAAGCGTATGCAAGAGGAGAATTGGTTGAGCCTGTAAAACCAATTGTATATTACTTAGATCCGGCAACTCCGGTAAAACTTAGAAAGTATATTAAACAAGGAATTGAAGAATGGCAGAAACCGTTTGAAACTGCCGGGTTTAAAAATGCTATTATTGCCAAAGATGCTCCAACAAAAGAGGAGGATCCTGATTTCAGCCCTGAAGATGTTCGCTATTCTGTAATTCGTTATGTGGCAAGCACAACCAGAAATGCAGTAGGTCCAAGCGTTTCAGACCCTAGAACGGGAGAAATTATAGAGAGTGATGTTATTTGGTACCACAATCATTTGCGTTCGTACAGAAACAGATATTTACTTGAAACCGGAGCAGCAAATCCATCGGCAAGAACATTACAAACAAGTGATGAGGAAATGGGAGAAATGATGCGAATGGTTATTGCACACGAAGTAGGTCATGCATTAGGTTTTCCACATAATATGGGAGCAAGTTGTGCTTACGATACAGAAAGCTACAGAAATGGAGATTTCACTCAGGAAAATGGTATTGCAGCAAGTATAATGGATTATGCCCGTTACAACTATATCGCGCAACCAGGTGATAAAAACATACGTTTTATTCGTAAAATGGGTGCTTACGATCATTATGCATTAAATTGGGGATACAGAGTAATTCCGAATGCAAAAACGACACAAGACGAATTACCGACATTAGATAAGTGGATTGTGGAAAAAGCAGGAAATCCAATTTATAAATACGGGAAACAAAGCAGTTCATTTGACCCGACTTCTCAAACAGAAGATGTTGGTAATAATTCAATGAAAGCAAGTTCATACGGACTTAAAAATTTGGAGTATGTGGCAGCTCATTTAAACGAATGGACGAGTAATGTTACCAACAACTATGACGATTTAGATGAATTGTATAAAGAATTATTAGACGTTTGGAGCCGTTATGTAGGTCACGTGGTTACGAATGTTGGAGGTGTTTATGAGAATACTAAAAACCCAAATCAATCCGGAAATGTTTATGAGGTAGTTCCAAAAGCAAAACAAATAGAGGCGATGAATTGGCTTCAAACGAATGCTTTTGCTTCTCCAACATGGATTGTAAATGTAACGACGTTAAAAAATACAGATTTCGCAGGTTATACAGAAAGATTCAGAGGGATACAAGTGAGACAATTGAATAGTCTGCTTAGTTTAGGACGTATCGGAAGGCTAATGGATAACGAAATTTTGGGAGCTGATACTTACAAAGCATTAGATTTGTTTAAAGATATTCGCAAAGGAATTTGGAAAGAAGCAGGTACAGCAGGTAATGTAACGATTTACAGAAGAAATTTACAACGTGCTTTCATTGACCGAATGGGGTTTTTGATGACCGAAGAAATTAAACCAACGGATCGATCTGCGACTTACTATAATGTGTCTCAGTCTGATGTTAGAGCTTTGGTTCGTGGTGAATTAAGTGCGTTAAGAAAAACACTTTCAGTAGCAAAAGCAACAGCTGTGAATACGGAAACAAAATACCATTATGAAGATTGTATCAAAAGAATAGATTTGATACTTAATCCGAAATAAAATTGGATACTAACGAAAAAAGAGGCTTTTAGGCCTCTTTTTTTTGTTATGGATTCTCTCTTCTTTCTTTTCTTTTTTCTTTGAATTTTTCCTTGTTGTCTTCCTGAATTGCTTTCCATTTGGTGTATTGGTCTGCTTTTAAGATCGATTTCATTTTGGCATCATTGGCTTCGACTTCATCAGTCATTTGTTTTCTGAAAGCTGCTTTTTCCTCTGCCGTTGGCTTCATATTACTGTCTTTTTTCGCCTGACGTGCTTCTTTAAAACTTTGTGCTTTGGCACTTCTGTCTGCTAAAAGTTGTTTTACCTGAGTTTGTTGGCTGGCATCCAGATTCAGTTCCGATGTTAATTTTTTTAATTGTTTGTCATTGCGTTGTTCCGGTGTCAGCTTCTCTCTTTGTGGCTTAGAAGTTTGATCTGCGTCTTGAGCAAAACTTACCATTCCAACGAATAGCAAAGCTGCGATAAGTAATTTTTTCATAATTTGTTTTTTAAAGGTTATAGCAATTAGACTTTATAAAATTTATTAGGTTTAATGGCGTGTCAATAATTATGGATTATTTAACAGGTTAGGCTTCATTGTTTTATAAGAGCGTCTTTTCTGTTTTTAAGAAAATTCGGAATTAATCATTAAATTTAAGAAATTTATAAATGCGAATAAATAACAGATAAGTATATGGATTTAGGATCTTTGAGCGAAAATAAAGTAGCTTTCTTTTCAACGCAGCCTTACGATAAAACGTTCTTTAATAAATACAATGAGTTTGGTTTTGAATTGGATTTTTTCGAAACCCAACTCAATTCGCAAACGGCAACTTTAATTCAGGAGTGCGCTATCGTTTGTGTTTTTGTGAATGATATTGTCAATGAAGCCGTTGTCAAACAATTGGCAGAAAAGAACGTGAAAATTATTGCCTTGCGTTGCGCCGGTTTTAATAACGTTGACTTAGAAGCAGCAAAAAAATACAATCTTAAGGTTTGTCGCGTTCCCGCTTATTCGCCACAAGCAGTTGCAGAACATGCCATGGCAATGATTTTGACATTAAACAGAAAAACACACAAAGCTTATAATAGAGTTCGGGAACAGAATTTTTCCTTAAACGGATTGTTAGGTTTCGATTTGTTCGGAAAAACAATCGGAATTATAGGAACGGGAAATATTGGTAAAGCATTCGCTAGAATTGCCTTAGGATTTGGATGTAAAGTAGTAGCTTACGATATTGTAACGGATCCGGAAATGGAAAAAGACGGTATTGTTTTTACCGATTTGAAAACTATTTTTAAAGAGAGTGATATTATTTCACTGCATTGTCCGTTAAATGAACAAACGAAACATCTGATCAATAAAAGCTCAATTGCTTTGATGAAAAACCAAGTGATGATCATCAATACCAGTAGGGGAGGATTAATAGAAACAGCCAGTGTTATTGAAGGTTTAAAAGAGGGTAAAATAGGTTATTTAGGGATCGATGTTTACGAGCAGGAAGAAAAGTTGTTTTTCAGAGATCTTTCTGCCGACATTATTCAGGACGATGCCATTCAGCGGTTAATGAGTTTTCCGAATGTTCTGGTTACTGCCCATCAGGCTTTTTTTACTAACGAAGCATTAACACAAATTGCTTTAGTCACTTTTGATAATATTAAGTCATTATTGCTTGAAAATGATATTAAAAACAAAGCTGCTTTGCTGGTTTAAAACCGAGTTGTTAATTGATTTTAAGCAGAATGTTATAAATTTAAAATAGAGATATGAAAAATAAAATTTTAATGGCCTGTGCAATTTTGGCCCTGTATTCTTGCCAGAATAAAGAAAAACCGGCAAAGGAAAATATCGTTAAAACAATTGCAGAAGATACCTTAACAAAGACTGCTACAGGTTCTGCGGATGTAGGAGATGTTCCTGATATAGATGATAACGCGGTCGAAATGATCAGAAAGCAACTTCTAATTTTATTAAAAGATGATCTTAAAGCCATGACAAAAGACGACAGGTTCTTTTATTACGAAGCTTTCGATTTAAATAATGACAAGAAAAACGAATATTTTGTTGGCTTTTCCAATCCCTACTTTTGCGGAAGCGGAGGTTGCTCCGGTTATATTCTGAACAATGACGGAAGTGTGCTAAATTCGTTTACGGTAACTAATTTTCCTATTCTTACAGCAGCAACTTCTTCAGAGAAATTTCAGGATCTTATTGTTAATAGTGGGAGTGCTGTTCATCTTGTGAAAATGAAAAACGGAAAATATCCTTCTAATCCTTCTGTTCAGGAAGTTTGGAAAGGAAAAACACCTGAAAATTCTCCGAAAATTTTGGATATTCAGTCAGGGAAATTGGAGAAGTATTCGTTTTAGAAACTTAAAAAAATATATACATAAAATAATTAAACCCGACAGGTTTTTAAAACCTGTCGGGTTTGAATTTATATTTAAATCAGATAAAAAATTATTCCACCAATTCAACCATTTTAAAATCACCTTCAACGGCAACTTTAGTCAAGCCATGTTTCGATAAACCTTTCATTGCAGAATCCCATTTTTTACCGCTTAGATTAGCTTTTATTTTTAACTGCGTTAATTCAACTTTATTTTCGTTTCCTTTCAAAAGATCGATGATAAATTTTTCTTCGTCAGTCAATTCAATAGCGATTTGTTTTTTCTCCGGACGCATTTGCGGGAACAATAAAACTTCTTGAATAGACACATTATTAGTCAGGTACATCATCAAACGGTCCATTCCAATCCCCATACCTGAAGTTGGAGGCATACCATACTCAAGAGCTCTTAAGAAATCCTCATCGATAATTCCGTTTGCTTCATCATCCCCTTTTTCAGACAAGCGCATTTGATCTTCAAAACGCTCTCTTTGGTCAATTGGATCGTTCAATTCAGAATAAGCATTGGCTACTTCTTTACCACAAATCATTAACTCAAAACGCTCTGTTAACTCAGGATTGTCGCGGTGTTCTTTACAAAGTGGAGACATTTCTTTAGGATAATCCGTAATGAAAGTTGGTTGAATGTAATTTCCTTCACATTTTGCTCCAAAAATTTCATCAATCAATTTTCCTTTCCCCATTGTTTTGTCAACGTCAATTCCCATTCCTTTGGCAGCTTCGTAAAGCTCCTCTTCCGATTTACCTGAGATATCAAAACCGGTAAAATGTTTGATCGAATCAGTCATCGTTACACGAGCGTATGGAGCCTTAAAATTAATGGTGTGTTCTCCAAAAACCACATCAGAACTACCATTAACAGCAACAGCACAATGCTCCAGAAGATCTTCGGCAAAGTTCATCATCCAATTGTAGTCTTTGTAGGCTACATATATTTCCATAGCGGTAAATTCCGGGTTATGTGTTCTGTCCATTCCTTCGTTACGGAAGTTTTTAGAAAACTCATAAACACCTTCAAAACCACCAACAATCAATCTTTTTAAATACAATTCGTTGGCAATACGCATGTATAGCGGAATGTCAAGCGAATTATGGTGCGTAATAAACGGACGCGCCGCAGCACCACCTGCAATAGGTTGTAAAACCGGAGTCTCAACCTCAAGATAACCCGCACCATTAAAAAAGTCACGCATGGCGTTAAACAATTTCGTACGTTTTATAAAAGTCTCTTTTACGTTTTGGTTTACCGTTAAATCTACATAACGCATTCTGTAACGCAATTCAGCATCGTTAAAAGCATCGTGTACATTTCCATCTTCATCCACTTTTGGTAAAGGAAGCGGGCGTAACGTTTTGCTCAAAAAAGTAAAACCGTCAACACGAATACATTGTGCACCAACTTTAGTCGTAAACAATTCCCCTTCAATACCAATAAAATCTCCTAAATCGGTCAATTTTTTAAAAACCGTATTGTACAAAGTTTTGTCATCGCCTTCACACAAAACATCGCGATTTACGTACAATTGTATACGTCCTTCGCTATCCTGCAATTCAGCAAAACAAGCTTTCCCTTGATCTCTCACACTCATCAAACGTCCGGCAACGATCACCTTCTTACCTTCTTCAAACGACTCCTTTATTTGCTTTGAAGTATGATTTACAGGAAAAAGATTAGCAGGATAAGGATTGATTCCTAAGTTGCGTAAGTTTTGAAGTTTCTCTCTTCGGATGATTTCTTGTTCAGATAAGGCCATTATATACTGTTTTTTAAGTGGGCAAAGATAGTCAATTTTGAAAAAATGACAATTTCAAAATTTGAAAATAATTCCAGTTTTTTCAGGAGCACAAAAAAAGGGTTTTTCAGCACCATTTGTCCCGCTATTCGCTGTATCTTTTCTCGGTTAAAGAAACCGGAAAAAGGATGCCGCTGCTATCGGGGCTAAACCAGAAATTTCATTTTCAGAAGCCTTTCGAGCATTTCTACGAGAAGAATGTGAAAACTTAAAACTTAAAATAAATTCGAAGTAAATCAACTAAAAATCTCAGTATCTTAGCCACTCAGTACCTTAGCATCTCTAAAAAAGTAAATGAAAAAACTACTAGCCCTTTTACCCCTAATTCTCTTTGCAAGCTGTCAAATTACCGAAACGATAAACCTGAACTCAGACGGAAGCGGTACGATCGAAACCGTAGCAACTCGTGACGAACACAGTTATATGCAATTGGCTGGTGAGAATTATTCAAGAGAAGAAAGATTCCGGGATACCACTTATGTTTTTCAGGAATACATCACAAAATATGCGGAGAATTTTGCAAAACTTCCTGCAGCTGAAAAAGCTGTTTTTAATCAGTACAAAGAGGTCAAAGTGCATCTCAAGGAAAGTTCCTTTGAGAAAGAAGTCAAAAATACATTTACGCATCATTTTAGCAAAGTAGAAGCTATTCCGGACTTACATAAAACAACAGAATATGCCGATGATTTGAAACATAATTATGCTTTAAGTGCTGAGGAACATTATTACCATGTCAGTTTTACTTTTGATGGTATCACTTTTAAAAGAGTTATAAAAATTACAAATCCAGAAGAACTAAAGAAAAAACAGGAAGAAATTGAGAAATTTAAAAAGAAAACTTCTGGTTTTAAATTAGTACAAACCTATAATCTGGAGTATCATTTTCCCCGGAAAATAAAAACGGTTTCTAATGAAAAGGCAATTGTCAGCTCTGATAAAAAGTCACTAAAACTGGTTTTGCAGCTTTCAGATTGTCTTCAAAATCCAGAAACTTCCAATCTGGAAGTGATTTTAGAGCAATAAGGTTAATCTAACCTAATAAGATATAATTATTTTAGAACAGCCTGAAATTTTTAAGAACACAAAGATATTTAACCCATTTAAATTTTAAGGATTTGATAATGTGGTAGAAATTTGTTTCTTAATTGCATTCTATTATATAAGTAAAATCCAACTTTTCTCTTAGATGTTAAGTATAATTCTGGCGCGTTATACTGCAATATTTTTTTTTCCATGTTCCGGCGAACTGAAGCGTCCGGAAAATCTATTGTGAAAGCATTTCCAACTTCTATGAAATGTTTTCTTTATTCTGTACTATTAGTAATGTTCAGCATTGCAATAGGATAAGCACAAACTTTTTCACAATGGAGTTCATTTTCTTTCATAGACCCTATTCGATTTTATACTAATTATATATTTTTTGCAGAAAGTAAAGAATATCTCGGTTGAAGATGGTTTAACCAAAATCGTTTTTAAATGGAGTGGTTGGATAGGAGGAGAAAGGCAGAAAAGAACAGCTTCTGATGACAACTGCTTAGCGCTATTTTTTTGTTGTAACAATAGAATTCGACACTCACGCGGCTTATTATTATTTGGAAATGACATGTTGTCTTAACAAATAATAATAAGCTAATGATCGATTATAGTTTTATGGTATACAGTAATAAAGCAAATTAAGGGCGATACATAAATTGATGTAGTTTTAATTCGAAATACAGAAAGTGTATTTTAAAAACAAAAACTATGGAGAAAAAAGGAGCAGTATTTAAAAAAAAATCAAAATAAAAAATCAAAAAATAGCCGCATTTTCGAGTTCTATACTTTGAACCGTCTAGCCAGAAAATTCTGAAACAAGATATAAAAGTAAAAATTATCTCTTCTTCAGGATTAGATATCCAAAAATTAATATAAAAACCAATTTTATGAATAACAAAATAAAGGTCACATTGTTGACCATGGCACTGTATTTTCTAAATTTAACGTGTTATTCTCGAGTTATATGTTTGAATTATAATGGTATAAGTGTTAAAGAAACCAAAGGGATTCTGAAAGAGAAAAGTGGGTACTCTTTTGTTTTTGAATCAGATGATTTTGATACAAAAAGAAGGATTTCGATTGATGTAGTAAATCAACCTATTGATCAGATTAAGGAGAAAATTACAGGAATAATTACAGATAGTAAAGGGCTATTCATTGCCGGAGCAACTATAAAAAATAAGGAAACCAGTAAAACCACAATTTCTGATTCCGAAGGTAAATTTGATATAGAAGCTTCAATAGGGGATATACTCGAGATTTCCTGTATAAGTTATATCACCACATCAATTACAGTATCAGACAAAAACACGGTTAGTATTATACTTCAGGAAGACTCTAAAGTTCTGGACGAAGTAGTAGTTATTGGTTATGGAAAACAGTCAAAAACTAAGGTAATGGGGGCTTCGGTTCAAATAAAAACAGATGAACTGAATAAGGTAGCAGGAGCCAATTTTGCACAACAATTAAGTGGAAAAATGGCAGGAGTTCAAGTGAATGAAACATCAGGACAACCGGGATCCTCTTCAAAGATAATTATTCGCGGTACAGGCACATTAACTGCAGGCTCTAATCCTCTTATTGTTGTAGACGGTGTTCCTCTTTCTGAGGGAACAACATTAAACAGTATAAATTCTTATGATATTGAATCTATAAATGTGCTAAAGGATGCTGCTTCTGCCGCTATTTATGGCTCAAGGGGGGCAAATGGAGTTATTCTGGTTTCTACAAAAAAAGGAAAAAAAGGGGCTCCAACAATATCATTAGATTATTATACCGGTATCCAGAGACAGGCATCCAGAGTAGAATTAGTAAATGCAAATCAGGCGGCTCAATTTTTTAATGAAGCCCGGGATTGGGGATATGTCTCTAAAAAACCAACCACCCGCAGTGAAAATGATGACGAAGCCACAAGAATAGCAAAGGGAGCAGGCAAGCGTGAGCTTAGACTTAATTACCTGAAAAACCCCGGATTATCAGGACTAGCAAACACCAATTGGATGGATGAAGTTTTTAGAGATGCACTTATGAAGAATTATTCGCTCGGAATTTCCGGAGGAAATGAAAAATCAAATTACTACATTTCTACAAATTATTTCAAACAACAAGGAATCGTTATCGAAACAGATTATGAACGTTATACTTCTTCGATTCGGTTTAATACGGAACTATCCGATAAATTTAAATTTGGTATTAGCTTGAACCCATCTTATTCGGTTCAGAATAAGTACGATCAGGATGATGGATTTAACACCAACCCTGTTCTCTCACTTATTATTTCCTATCCGTTTTTTAGCCCTTATACTAAAGATGGTTCCTTAGCTATTGGCGACCAACTTGCCGCAAATGCTCCTCAAGACGGTGCTTTGGCAGAAAATCCGGTTGCGATCATAAAGCTAAACTCAAATGTGGAGCGTTATTTCAGGCTGTTCGGAAATGCTTTTGTTACCTATGATATTAGTGATGGACTGCAATTTAAAACATTATTTGGTGGAGATTACAGAAATCCTTTAAAACAATTCTATAGCCCATCCTCAGTAGGGTATTATCGAATGCCCGCTCCCAAGGCGCCTATAGCTTCTGAAACGGTTTCAATTGCAAAAAATATTATTACCGAGAATACATTAAATTATACTAAAAATTTTGGAGAGCATCAAATAGAACTATTGGCAGGATATACGTACCAAAGAGAAGAAGGAACCTCATCAGATATTACCGGTACAGGGATCTCAGATGATAATCTCCCAAATATTGCCGGAGCCAGTGCTTATAAAGTTTCCAGCTCAAAAGAGGCATGGGTGTTGATCTCCTATCTTGGCCGTGCTCAGTATTTTTATAAACAAAAGTATCAACTCACAGGGACTTTAAGACGTGATGGTTCCTCTCGTTTTGGTTCTAATTCAAAATGGGGTCTTTTCCCTTCGATAGCAGCAGGTTGGATAGTAAGTAAAGAAACTTTTTTCCCTGAAACGACGATTTTTACTTTTGCTAAAATACGCGCCAGTTGGGGGAAAACGGGAAATAATCAAATTGGGTCTTATGGGTCTATTGCGTTAGTAAATTCTCAAAATTATGTATACGGAAATGATTTAAGTCCCGGATTTACAACTACCAGTTCCCCTAATCCGGATTTATCATGGGAAAACAGAGCGTCAACCAATCTGGGACTGGATCTAACTATTTATAGAAAGTTTAATTTCACGGCTGATTTTTATACATCTATTACCAGTGATTTACTTCTAAATGTGCCAGTACCGCAGCAATCAGGGTTTACAACTTCTACTCAAAATACCGGAGAATTAAAAAATTCGGGTATTGAAATTTCATTTGAAGGAAATGGAATTAATCTGGGGCAAGTAAAATGGAATTTTGGAGGAAATATTACAACCAATAAAAGCGAAGTATTAAAATTGGGTAATAATCAGAATGAAATAATAACAGGTTATCAAGGATCTTACAGAACAAAAGTCGGAGGCCCTATTGCAGAACTTTATGGATATAATATCTTGGGAGTCTATAAAACAAATGAACAAATTGCAGCAACACCCCATATACCAGGTACTCTAACAGGGGACTACATTATGGAAGATAGTAATAACGATGGAATTATTGACAACAAAGATAAAAAAGGCTTTGGAAGTTATGCTCCTAAGATTACCTATGGTTTTAATTCTTCTTTTGCTTATAAAGATTTTGAATTAAGCTTCTCTATCAACGGAATTCAGGGCAGAAAAAAACTCGCTAAAGAGACGGCTGTGTTTTTGGAATCCGGTGAAGGTTTTTCGATGCCAAGTACCTATTATTTTAAGAACAGGTATCATCCTGTTAATAATCCGAACGGTTTTTTGGGCCAACCCAACACGGGAAATTTTTCGTCAAACAGACAAGCAGCCAGAGGATCAAGTAACACTTTTACAAATGCAGATTATATAAGACTTCGAGACATACAAATAGCTTACAATTTACCTAAGACAGCCATAAAAAAGATTGGTTTAACAAGGGCAAGAATTTACCTTTCGGGTAATAATCTCATAAACATTACGAAATACAGAGGTTTTAATTCTGAAGCAGAAACAGACAATATTCTTGAAATGGGATTTAATAATAATCGTATTTATCCCAATACAAAATCTGTAATTTTTGGAATTAATTTAACTTTTTAACCATAGCTATTATGAAAAGAATAAAAATAATAAGTTTTTTCTGTGTGATGATGCAATTTTCCTGTACAGATGATTTATATCAGGATCCTATCACGTCAAAAGTGGCTACTAAATTTTATAGCACAGAAATCGAAATTGAAGAAGCCGTTAACGGTACTTATAATGGTTTGCAATTAAATGGCCTTTATGGACTAAATATGGTAGCTCTGGGAGAGATTCCTTCTGATGCGACTTATGATGAAGTTCCACTAAATGATGACGGTACGTTCGGCAAGTTGGATGATTTTAGTGTTACAAGTATTGTCGGTTCAATAGGTGAAACCTGGAGAGATTCTTACAACGCAATTCAGTGCGCTAATGTGGTGTTAAACAGAATCGAAAAGATTCCCTTTAAAGTTGCCGTTACTAAAGATAATCGAATAGGAGAAATGAAATTTATTCGCGCACTTTTGTATTTCAATTTGGTAAGATTGTATGGAGATGTGCCATTAGTTACTAAGGAAACAACAAATCCTAATAGTTATTTAGGGCAGGGAAGAGTATCTACTAAGGTTGTATATGAGCAAATTATAAAAGACCTTACAGAAGCCGAAGTCCTTTTGCCTGTAAAAGCCGCTAAACCGGGCAAAGTTATTAAAACTGCTGCGCAAGGCTTATTGGGCAAAGTCTATTTGACGCTGCATGATCTGCAAAAAGCTAAAATGTGGTTACTAAAAGTTAAAGATTCTAATAGTCATGATTTAGTGCCTATTGCAGATGTTTTTGATAGTAACAAGGAAACAAATAAAGAAATACTATTTTCAGTTCAATTTGCTTCCGGTATAAATGGTAATAGTGAAGGAAGTAGTATGCATCAAATATTTAGCCCCTCAGGAGCAATATCGGGAGCAAAAGGACATAACCTTCCGACCAAAAATCTGTATAATGAGTATACAACCGCAGATAGTCGTAAAGGTAAATACGTTAGCCTTACAGTATCAGGAGTTCCTTTTTCTTTAAAACTGACTAAAAGCAGTACAGTTCCTGCAGATGGAGGAAGTAATGTAGTCGTTATTCGTTATGCAGATATTATCTTAATGTTGGCGGAAATAGAAACGGAACAAGGTAATATTGCTGAGGCAGCAACTTACTTAAATTTAATACGAACCCGGGCAGGGCTTGCGAATATTTTTGCTGTAAATCAGACGGATATGCGAAGTGCTGTTGATTTGGAACGAAAACTTGAATTAGTGGGAGAAGGAGATAGATGGTTTGATTTACTTCGCAAAGGCACGGCAATAACGGTAATGAATCAGTGGTTTAAAAGTGAGGGAATATTGATAACTATTGATAGCCATAATCTCTTAATGCCTATTCCTTTAACAGAGATAAACACGGATCCGGCTATCAAACAAAATCCGGGTTATTAAGTTTTATTAAACACCAGGAAAGAAGCATGATAATTGTAAAAAGTGTCAAAATTATGTTTTTTTTCTGATCATCAAATTTATTTAAATCCAAATATAAAAGTACAAAATGAAAAAAATACACATAGCGATAGTATTGCTGATACTATTCTTCGATATTATTCAGGCTCAAACTCATTCTGATAAGCTCATTGGTATTTTAGAAGATTCCGGGAGCAAATATATTTTTGTGGCTGCGCATCGCGGAGATTGGAGGAATGCTCCCGAAAATTCTATAAAAGCGTTAAAAAAATCTATTGAGATGGGAGTCGACATAATGGAAACAGATGTCAGATTTACAAAAGACAGTGTTTTAGTATTAATGCACGATACGACCATTGATCGTACCACCACCGGAAAAGGGAAATTATCCGATTATACCTATGCTGAATTACAGAAATTTTATCTTACCGGTGGTCTAAACAGAAAGACTTATGAACGAATTCCGACTTTTGAAGAATTTATGCTTACGGCAAAAGGGAAGATACTGATAAACGTTGATAAGAGTTGGGAATATATAGATAAGATTGTTGACGTATTAAAGAAAACGGGAACACTTCGTCAGGCATTAATCAAAGGAGAAGATTCTTATACTGAAGTGAATGCTAAGTATGGTTCACTGTTAAATGATATTTTTTACATTCCCATTGTCAAAGAAGAACAAACAAACCTAAATGCTTTTGTTGATGAGTACCTCAATAAGACCCGTCCTATCGCCTTCGAGATACTATATTCTTTTGAAAAATCACCTGTGTTTGAACAAATAAAAAAGATAAAACAAAGAGGAAGAAGAATTTGGGTAAACACCTTATGGAGCGAAATGTGTGCCGGTCATGAAGATGAACGTGCTTTAGATTCCCCCAACGAAAATTGGGGATGGGTTATAGAGCATGGGGCAACAATGATACAAACCGACAGGCCGGCAGAATTATTAGAGTATCTAAAAAGAAAAAGACTTCATACTTTAAATTAGCGGAATTCATGACGAAAAGATACTATCCTAAAAGCGTGTAAGTTGAAAAAATTGCCGATAATTTCAGGATAGTGTCTTTAATTCGATAACTCTTTTTTTAATTTGTTGGTAAATAAGTCGTTTGTATTCAGTGTTTTTTGATCTTTTGCCACACGTGCTTGGTGAACAGGCGAAGCAATTACAGTTTGTCACTAATTATTTTTTTTGCCACTGACTTCAAGAAAGTGGGTTTACAACTTTGACAAAGAGTCGATAACTTTACAGGCCTATGAGCAAAGAAAGCCACAGATTAAAGGATTAAAAGGATTTACAAAATCTGTGTAAATCCTTTTGATCAGTGGCAAAAAAAATAATTCGTGCCAATTGGTGAAATTCGTGGCAAAATGATGAAAGAAGGTCATGAAAACGATGAGTCTAAATAACTTGTTTTTAATAACTTAAAAAGAATTAGATAGGATTAAAGGATTAAAAGGATTTACAAAATCTGTGTAAATCCTTTTGATCAGTGGCAAAAAAAATAATTCGTGCCAATTGGTGAAATTCGTGGCAAAATGATGAAGAGGGTCATGAAAACGATGAGTCTAAATAGTTCGTTTTTAATAATTTAAAAAGAATTAAAGGATTAAAAGGATTTACAAAATCTGTGTAAATCCTTTTGGTCAGTGGCAAAAAAAATAATTCGTGCCAATTGGTGAAATTCGTGGCAAAATGATTAAGAAGGTCATGAAAACGATGAGTCTAAATAACTTGTTTTTAATAACTTAAAAAGAATTAGATAGAATTAAAGGATTAAAGGGATTTACAAAATCTGTGTAAATCCTTTTGATCAGTGGCAAAAAAAATAATTCGTGCCAATTGGTAAAATTCGTGGCAAAATGATTAAGAAGGTCATGAAAACGAGGAATCTAAACAACTTGTTTTAATAACTTAAAAAAGAGTTAGATAGAATTAAAATAAAAAGATTCACACAGATAGTATTGAATCATTTTTAATTCTTTAATCTGTGCTTTTTTTGCTCGCAGTCTTTAAGATTAGGAACTTTTTGTCAAAGTCCCGAACGCACTTTCTTAAAATCTAGAATTACTACAGATTTTATCTGATTAAAGCTTTTTTCTAATATTTTTGTCGTCATATCTTTGAAAAAAACCTCGTTTTTGGCTCTTTTTGAGTGATTTCGGGGTTTGTTTCTTGCAAGGTAATTTTGTAAAACGATAGTTTGTGTTATTGTGGATGTACCTAATTATTAGTTGTGCAGTATTTTGTAAGAATAAATATTGCCTTTTGCGGTTATTTTTAAAAACATCACATTGCTACTCGACCTAAGATCACTATAGTTTATTGTAATTTTGTTATAACCTAAATTTAGATTTTTAGCTTTAGAATACAATTCCTGACCGTGAATATTAAAAATTTGCACTTTAATTTCACTATTGCTTTTTGAATTAATTTCTATGTTAAAGTATGCTGTGGAAGGGTTTGGGTACACTTTAAATTCAAAATCATTATTTGTTTCTAAATCCTCTGTTTGTGCTATCCCTAATTCGTTATTCTTAGCTTCAATAGTTTTAGGTGTGGACGCAATTTCTATTTTTTCTTGTGTGTTATCTACTTTTTTTGGATATGAAAAATGAGTTTGGATATGATCTTTAAGTTCAGAATATTTAAATTCATGTATTTTAAGTATCCCCGGTATTTTAAATTTTCTATTATTAGAATTAGAACCCAAGCGAATTTTAGCGGTAGTATTCCTCTGTAAAAATTCATTCATAGGAGAATTAGTATCGTTGAACTTGTAATCCAGACCAAAGTAAGTTGCTGACAAATATTGAGTGCTAACTGGAATTGTAGTCTGCTTTATTTGTACTTCAATCCACATAAAGCGGGCTGTAAAAAAGTATCGTACTGTCCAGACTGCATCAACAGGAGTCTGCTCTTTTAGAGTAAATAACGGATCAAATAAAAGATAATCGTAATGAGTACCATTTTCATGATATCTTCTAAGCATCATGGTTTGATTTTGATAGTAGACTTCTAAAGATCTCCCTTTACTGCTTTCAAAACTCAATAATTGATCCCCATTTTTTGGTGCTTCAAAATCACAAATGATTACTAGTCCATCAGTATTTTGAGATAAATTATTTAATTGATTCGCAGTAATAATCTGTGAATTATGATCGGGTTCCGACGTGCTTGTAAGTATATTATTCCCATAAGGCGCAAAATAGGAATAAGGCTCTGTCTGAGAAAAAGACATATTAAAATTTAGCACCAATAGTACGGATAAAAACTTTGTTTGTCCTATCGAAAAAGGATAAAGAGAAATATTTTTCATAACGTATAAATTTATATTTAATCAAAAAGTGGATTGTATTTGGGACCAGATATCAGGTCTGTCAGTTGTCAGGACGGATATATTAAAATAAGGGATACTCATTAAGTAGTAATGATCTCCTCTAACGTCAACACGAATATCTTTAATATTCCATTGCGCCCATCTGTCTACGTTACCTTTAGGTCCCATGGCCTCTTCAGTATAAGTTCCTGGTCTTAATCCAGTTACTTTATAAGTATACTCAAATAAGTTCTCATATAATTTACCTCCTCTTCTAAAAGAGGTATTGGCAATTTCGCTCTCGCTTTTAAAGTTGGTTTCAAAAGCCATAATTTTATTGCCGGCTTTGCTATACCAGGTGTCAATAAATTGAGCTTTAGACTGGATATCGCCACCAGGTTGCAGAATAGGAAAATATAGGATTTTAGAAAGTAAATTAATATCGAAACCGGGTGGCATAGCATCTACAATGTCTTCATAGGTATATGCCACTTTGAATGCTACATATTGTAAGGCATTTTTAGTGTTGGCTTCTTCAATACATTTTCTTAATATTAACATATAATCCTCTTTTTGCATTCTTTCTGCGTTTGTTGGATTCAGTTGAGGGTCATAATCACACCTTGCTATGCACTCTTTGGTATACATATCGTTTCGCGATTTGGCACCTTTAATATCAACGGTTAATACTGTTTTGTTTGCAATCATTTCATCTAGTATGTCAGAAAAAGTTATGAAATTATTGTCACTGATAGTTCCATTGCGCTTTTTTAACTTTAATGTTTTTAATTCATTCAGGGTTTTATCATAAATATAATCCGTATCTGGTCCCGAATAGTTTGTAAGACGTTGTAAGTAATAGTCGTGACTTACAACGATTAAATTATCTTTAGTTCGCGTAATATCCGATTCTATAACTGTTGTGTACTTCAATGCGGCTTTTATAGCTTCAGGAGTATTTTCAGGAGGACCATTACCTAAGTCGTATCCCCAATACCCTCTGTGTGCAGCAAATATGAAGTTAGATTTTTGCTCTAAATTGGGGGATTTAATTTTACTCCAAATTGTGCAAATTGGATTACCGGAATTATCTAAATTGTAACAAAAATGATTGGAATCAAATTGTGCATTTCCTCCTGATGAATTAATAATGCCAATTCCCGGCACTTTGATTTTAGAAAAAACTGCATTTGTGGTAAATACAAAAATCCTTAATTTAATTTTACTTGACAAAAAATTATAAACGGATGTTTTTTGAGATTTACCATAACGGGATTTATCAATAGCCCATATGGCACTTTTAATATCATTAGTTGCCCAGTTATCTGGATAATTTGACAACCAACTGACGTCAGTATTGGGTATTGTATTCTTTGCATAAGTATAGGGGGCTCCCGCAAAATTAGCTGTGGAAGCACTAGTAGTCAGTAAATAGACTAAAACGCCTCCTTTATTAGGTTTACTTTCGTCATAAGTCCAAACTTCCATTTGAATAGTGCCATTATTAGATGTTTCCCCTATTATTCCTCCGGTTAAATCTGCATTAGGATCAAAAATATTTAATAAACTTATTTCAGCTGTTGTATTTAAAACTTGGTTGGTCTGCCCCACAACTATGGTAACAGAGAAAAAAAACAGTAACTGACTTAAAAAGGCCAAGAATTTTATACCAAAATTTTTGGCGTAAAGATTTGTTTTATACATCGTTTTAAGTTTTTAATTAGGTTTGATCTGCAAATTATGAATGGATTTTTTTAATCCTGTATAGTCTTCTTTGAGTTTATCCAATTCCTTTTGCTGGTTAATGGTATAAAGCATAAGTTCTTCTATTTTCTCTAAAAGTGTTACATTCATTTCGTGTAAATTATAACCGTTTTCGGATACAGATTTTTGAGAAGGCATATTGGGTAAATGTTTATTCACAGAAATAAACTCATCGATTTCTTTTAGTGTTTTTAATTCATAAGTATCGTTAAAAACATAATCGGCCCATGTTGCTTTAGGCCCAATTCCATAATCTTCACTCAAAATACCATTATGAACAAATAAATCATAGGAACTTCTCATTGAAGTTTTAATATCGCTGGGTTGTAAACCCCCAATATATACATTGTCACTAGTGTCCAAAAACATATTTGAGCCTGTATTATTTGTTCCAATAAATAGACCGCTGTTTGAAAGAGTGCCAATCCATCCGGTACTATTTTTACCGGGCCCCATTATAACTTGAACACCATTAACATCACTAACGAATCCTCCATTTGCATGAACTTTAAATTGAGGAGAATCAATCCCAATCCCAATATTATTGCCGGGAAAAAAAACCTGATCATTGCTGTCACCTATATATACTTTATTTCCTGTATTGGACGAAATTTTTAAGCCCTGTTCATCACCATTACTCTGTATAAAAGAGGTCTCGCCTTCTACCCATGAAGTTAGATTGTCCCAACTTGCATTCCATGTAGGATTTTGTATAACAGTCTTACCAAAAAGATGGAGTTCATTTCCGGAAGCGGGAATCTTGGTAAGATACATCAATAAATCAGCGTCGGTAGTTCCTGGTCCTATAAACCAACTGAATGATCTTGGTATATTGGTGGCATTGTTATTAGCATCAATAGTAGTTGTAAAATTGGCATCGTTGGTCCAGTTGTTAGTTCTGTCTGCTGTCAGTTCTGCAAAAGTCAATAACTGTGATTGGGCATAACTCCAATTAAAAGGCATGGATAATAGTACTAAAACCAGTAACGATTTGTTTGCATTTTCAATTAAAAATTTCATAGTTGTTTTCATATTTTGTAGATTTTAAAGGTTAATTTAGGTACATGTTTTTTGTCTGTGGCTGGTCAAACACTATTAATCCATACGATTCAATCAGCTGTTACTCTGAGCTAGATTATTAGAGCTTTGATTCCTTATTGTTTCGGTATAATTACTTCTATTCCCGAAGATGAAATGCTTATTAATGAGAGTATGTTTTTCTCTATAAGAAGGAAATTATATGTATTAAAATTGTTGGTTTATTTTATAAGTTTTCTTAGTAGAAAATTCAAATTGAATGGCCCTTTAATTTTGTTAATTGTTTAATGAAATAAAGAAACTAATTTTTCGTCTGGAGAGCGATGATACTTTGTGATTCCGATTTAGGATTGACAAGCATATTTTGTCAGTTTTATTACTATATTTTCACGAGGCTCTTAAAGTCTGTATTTACATTGTTAACTTTTAAACCACATTAAAAAAGTAAGAATAAAATTACAATTCAAAAGTAATGCATCTAGGAGTGATGCTTGTCTCTCGATTAATATTTGATTTTAGTGAATTTATATTCGAAAAAGCTTCTATAAGTATCAAAAGGTTGACATAGATTTATATATTTAAAAAAAAGCGTATAATGCTATACTTTTAGCAAAGAACAGCTATTCCGGATTTGCATAGTCTGGAGAAAATCAAAATATTTCAGTTTGAAATACTTTGATAGTGAGGTTTGTAATGTTTTTTTTGTTGTTGAAATTCCGTTGCGAAACCCTCAAAAAAGGAGTGCAGGTTTTGGTTTTAAAGTAGAACTTGAATAATAACCTTTTGCTTTAAAATTGATGAAAAATCAAGAATTAAACGACTAATTAATTCAAATTAGACTTCGTATCTTTGATAAAAAATATACTACAATGAAATTATACAAATTACTTAGTTTTTCTTTTTTAGTAGCAACACTGACAAGCTGTACTTTCACAGAAAATATTTATGTAAATGACAACGGAACCGGGAAGTTTTCAGTAGACCTGGACGGTTCTTCCTTAATGGCAATGGCGGGAGACCAAATCGGAAGTCAAATGGGAGCCGAGGCTAAAAAAGACATTGATTCTACTTTTACCTTCAAGCAGTTGTTTGAAGAGAAAAAAGACAGTATCGCTAAGCTTTCGCCGGAAATGCAGAAAGAGTTTAAAAAAATAGAAAACTTTGTAGTTCACACCAAAATGAGTTCAGCAAAGAAAGAATTTTTAATGACTTTCTCAACCGATTTTAAAAATGTAAATGAATTGCAGGACATATTACAAACACTAAGTACGTTCCAAAAGTTAGATAAAAGCGGAGCTGCAGCTCCATTTGGAGGTGATTTTGGCAACAATAACAGTAAGTTAAGTTATACCTATGACGGAAAGAAATTTACCCGTAAAGCCATAGTTGACAAACAAAAATTGGCAGAAAAGGTAAAAGATAGTACCGCAGATATGTCTAAAATGATTTTTTCATCATCGACATACATTTTAAAATATCATTTCCCGAAAAAAATCAAAAAAGTATCTAATCCCGACGCCTTGTTTAGTGAAGATCGAAAAACAATTACAATTCAATACCCTTTTACGGATTATATGGAGAATCCTGACAAACTTAACTTTGATGTAGAGTTTGAAAAATAATAAAAAATGAATAAAAAAATTCAACTTCAAGATTTAGGAAGTAAAGACTATAAAGCGACCTGGGAATATCAAGAAGAACTTTTTAAAGATATTGTCGACTTAAAAATAAGAAACAGAAGAGAAGAGCTCGATTTAGAAACGCCAAATTATTTGCTTTTTGTAGAACACCCGCATGTGTATACGTTGGGTAAAAGTGGTGATTTTGAGAATTTGTTGTTAAACGAAAAGCAACTCGAAGCGAAAGGAGCAACGTTTTACAAAATCAATCGTGGTGGTGATATCACCTATCACGGACCAGGACAAATTGTAGGGTATCCGATTTTAGATTTGGAGAATTTCTTTACTGATATTCATAAATATTTGCGTTTTCTGGAAGAATCTATTATTCTGACATTGGCCGAGTATGGTTTAGAATGCGGACGCAGCGAAGGTGAAACCGGCGTTTGGCTAGGTGTTGGAACTCCGTTTGCCCGAAAAATTTGTGCCCTTGGTGTACGGGCTTCGCGCTGGGTAACCATGCACGGATTTGCCTTAAATGTAAACGTAGATTTAGGGTATTTTGATAATATTATTCCGTGTGGAATTCGTGGAAAAGGAGTTACTTCTCTAAACGTAGAATTAGGCGTAGAGCGTGTCGATGAAGAAGAGGTGAAAGCCAAAATCTTAAAACATCTGACTGCTTTATTTGAAACCGAATTCATTTAAAAATAAACTATTTAAAAGAGAAAAAACATGGGGAATTCTGAAGAAAATAACAATTATAAAATTGCTGTTCCTTCAGAATTTCAAACTGTTTTTTCTCATTTTTATTTTGCAGAAAACAAAACCGATTCTCCGGTAACGAAAACACTAATACCCAGTTTTCAGACGATACTGGTATTTACCTTTGGTGCAAAAACCTCTTTAAAATCACAGCAAAACAATACCCTTGAAGCTGAAAAATGCCTTGTTTTGGGTCCCATAAAACAAGCCTTTGATTATACATTAGCATCAGGTTCTCAAATTCTGGTTGCCAATTTCAAAGAAGATGCTTTTTACAGATTCTTCGGAAAAGCCCTTGCAAAACATACCTTACCCGTACATCCGGATGACTTAATTTCGGACAATTGTTTTGCCGCTTTATGGGAAGAGTTGCAGCAAATTCCCGATACAAATGATCGTGTGGCTCATATATTAGCATTTTGTAAACCATACTTAAGAGAACAAAATGCAATTGCGATGCTCTTAGCCGATTTTAAAGAACAAGCCTTAAATCCGATTAAAACAATTGCATCCAAAACCAATCAAACAGAACGGAATATTCAGCTCAATCAAAAAAAAGCTTTCGGGTATACCATCAAAGAAGCCAATCGTTACGAGCGTTTTCTAAAAGCCATTGAGCACATTCAGAAAGATGTAGAGACTACCGGAAAAGTAGACTGGCTTGCTATTGTGGAAGCATGCAGCTATTACGATCAAAGTCAGCTCATTCATGATTTTAAGTATTATATGAATATTTCGCCTACCAAATTTCTGAAATTCCAGAGTGATATCTGTGGTTTTAAGACCCAATAATTTTTTTTAGCATTTCGGATTTCGTTTTCTTACAATTGGTATTCTTTCTTCCGATCTACATTTGTCATGTTCAATCTTAAAAACATAGAAAACATGAAAAACTTAATCATTTACGCACATCCAAATTCAGACAGTTTAAGCCATTTTTTTAAACAAACGATTATCGAAAGCCTTCAGGAATCAGGTCAGGAGGTTGAAATTCGCAATTTAAATAAGATCGATTTTAACCCCGTTCTTTCTTTAGAAGATATGAAGGGTCAAAGAATAGGAAAAGTAGCCGCAGAAGTGCAAAAAGAGCAGGATTTTATAACTTGGGCAGATCAAATCATTTTTGTTTATCCGATTTGGTGGACAGGAATGCCCGCAATAATGAAAGGCTATATTGACCGTGTTTTTAGTTATGGATTTGCGTACCGATACGATCAGGGCGTTCAAAAAGGACTGTTTACAGGCAAGAAAGCCATCATTGTAAATTCGCATGGGAAATCAAAAGAAGAATATGAAGCCATTGGAATGGATAAAGCGCTGGCTTTAACTTCAGACACAGGGATTTTTACCTATTGCGGGCTTGAAATTCAAGAGCATTTTTATTTTGATAAAGCCGACAAAGCTTCTTCGGAGAATAGCGCGGAATGGGGGAATCAGATTAAATCGCTTTTAAAAGAAAATACAATGATTGTTTGATTTGTTATATTTCTGTGTAATAGTGATTTAAGACAATTTTTTTAAATAATTGGAGTTATTTGTTTTAGATATCCAAAAACAAACTAGTATTCTTAAAACCTAAAAAATCATGCAAAGTGTAATTACCGATCTCTCGCGATTTATGGAATTTAATGAAGCGGAAAGTATTGCTTTTAGAAGTATACTTAAACTGAAAAAAGTTAAAAAAAATCAGCATCTTTTAATCGAAGGGGAGGTTTGTAATTTTGGCGTTTTTGTAGCAGAAGGTTGTATTCGCTATTATTATCTGGTTGATGGGGTAGAATCTACAGGGAATTTTTTCTTTGAGAATGATTGGTATTCCGATTTTGAAAGTTTTTTATACGGTAAACCCTCCAGAATAAATATTGAGGCCTTAGAAGATTGTGTATTTTATTTGGCCTACAAACATGATTTTGAAAAATTGGTAGCAGAATATCCGGTCTTTAATTCTTTTTTGCGTGTCATGATGGAAAGAACGATAAAAGGGCTAACAGGACGAAATATGATGATGTCATTATTGTCTAATGAAGAGCGTTACCTGAAGTTTATTAAATATTGCCCAAAAGTAATGGAAAGAGTTTCTTTAAAACACATTGCCAGTTATTTAGGGATAAAACCAGAGAGTTTAAGTAGAATCAGAACCCGATTAACGCTTAATAGTAAAATCTTAACTTAAGTCAATTTTTAAGAAATTTCGTCACTCTATTTTTGCTTTAGTAACTGTAAAGCAAAATAAAAATGAAACGCATATTCCTGATTATTTTTGGCCTTTTTGGCTTTATTTCCGAGGCTCAAACCGGAGCTGTAAAAGGAAAGGTAATTGACAAACAATCTGAAAAACCTTTAGTCGGCGTTCTTGTCACCCTAGTCGGAAATGAGAGTATCGAAGCCGTAACGGATAGTAACGGTAACTTTAAATTACTGAATATCCCTATTGGAAGACAGAATCTTACGATCAGTTTTACAGGTTATGAAAACACTTCGGTTTCTGATCTGGATGTAACTACCGGAAAGGACAATCTGCTGACCATCTCGATGATTGAAAAGTTTAATGCGCTGGATGAAATTGTAGTCACCTCCGGATCCAGCAAAGCCAAGGCGATCAATAAAATGGCACTTGTTTCAACCAAACAATTTACCACCGAAGAAGTAAATCGATATGCCGGAGGAAGAAGTGATGTCGCGCGTCTGGTGTCTAATTTTGCTGGAGTATCTACCGGAGATGACAGTCGAAACGATATCGTAGTGCGCGGGAACTCTCCGTCGGGGATGTTATGGAGGATAGAAGGGATGCCGGTTCCAAGTCCAAATCACTTTTCGACTTTGGGAACAACAGGAGGGCCTATTTCGGCATTAAATCCCAATCTTTTGGCTAATTCTGACTTTTTGACCTCGGCTTTTCCTGCTGAATACGGGAACGCAATAAGCGGTGTTTTTGACCTTAGTTTCCGAAAAGGAAATCCGGATGACTATGAGTATATGATTAGTGCAGGTGCCTACCCCGGTGTAGAATTTATGGCAGAGGGACCGTTGGGCAAAAAAGGAGGTTCGTTTGTAGCAGCTGCAAGATATGGTTTTGTTGGGGTTTTAGGACTGGCGGGAACAGATGCTCAGCCTAATTATCGGGACATTAGTTTTAATGTAGATTTAGGGAAAAGCAAGATTGGAAACTTCTCAGTTTTTGGAATCTACGGCACTTCGGATATTAAATTTCTGGGAAGTAAAATTGATAAAGAAGACCCTTTCGCAGCGCAGGATGAAGATGCTTTTGTGAAGTCGGGATTTGCTTCTATAGGCGTAAAACATAATTTAGAGATTGGAACCCGATCTTATTTAAAGACAATTATCGGAGCTTCCAATGCTGAAAACTCCTATAGAAATGACCGGTATTATGGTTTTCAAACGCCAAACGAAACTAAATTATCTTTCACAGACATCAAAAATTCGGAAAACAGAATTACATTTTCAACTTTGTTCAATTCTAAAATAAATAAGAAAACAACATTCAGGGCAGGGTTGCTTTTTGAACATTACACACTTGATGCTAAAATGGCTTCCCGTGACAGACAGCAGGATTCAGATGGAGATGGTTATCCTGATTTTGTTCAGGTTGTCGATAATAATGGTAGTTATAATATTATGCAACCCTTTGCTCAGGGTCAGTTTCGATTGACTGAAAAACTGACTTTTAATGCGGGTGTTCATGGACAGTATTTTTCGATCAATAAAGAGTTTGTTTTGGAGCCCAGAACAGCCTTGTCTTATGCGGTAAATCCAAAAAACTCCATTAGTTTCGGTTTTGGTATACATCATCAAAGTGTACCGGTTCCTGTTTTGTTTTTGAATGAATTTATAGATGGAAATCCGTTGCAGACCAATAAGAATTTAGATTTAGTAGAAAGCAAACATTATGTTTTAGGGTATGATGTTCGACTGGCTAAAAAATGGAGAGGAAAAGTAGAGGTATATTATCAGGATATTGACAAAGCGGCTGTACAATCCTTTCCAAGTAGTTATTCCTCCTTAACAGAGGGAGCGGATTTTGGCTATTCAATCGATAAAACGTCGCTGATCAGTAAAGGAAAAGGATACAATCAAGGAATAGAATTTACAGTTGAAAAGTTCTTTAGCGAGGGTTATTACGCTTTGTTTACAACGTCATTTTTTGAAAGTAAATACAAAGGTAGTGATGGTATAAAGCGAAATTCGCCGTTTAATAATGGTTATGTAATTAATCTTCTGGGAGGAAAAGAATTTAGAATCGGAAAGGAGAAGAAAAATGTTTTTTCGATCGACACCAAATTTACAACGGCAGGAGGACGTTATTATACCCCTGTAGATTTAGCGGCTTCCAATGATGCAGGTTATGAAATTAGGGATGATGCCAATGCCTTTAGTAAACAATACGATCCCTATTTGAGATTGGATATTAAGTTCGGAATTAAATTTAATAGTAAAAAGAAAAAGAGATTCCACCAGTTTTATATCGATTTTCAAAACGTAACCAATCACACCAATATTTTTACTAAAGAATATAATCGATTAACGAATAGTATCAATCAAAAAGACCAAATCGGATTTTCACCGGATTTCGGATATAAATTTCAATTTTAAGAATCTTAAAGGGAGTATGAAAAAGGAAGCAAAAGAGATGTTTTTTTGCTTCCTTTTGTTGTTTTGATTTCATGTAGAATCTCGAAAAGTACTCGATTAATATCGCTTTTCAATATAAAAAAAGCTTTTATATCAGCGTTTTTGCCATTGCAAACCCGTATAATCTGCGTCCAATTCTACACAATCTGTCGCAACTTAATTTCACGCACGGATTAAAAAGGCTGTAAAATTCTTTTCAATAAAATTTAAACAAATACTTATACTTTTACGATTTCTACCCTGCGGTTCTTTGCTTTATTCTCCTCACTGTTGTTATCCGTGACAGGCTTATCAGCTCCCCAACCTTTGGTTTGTAATCTTGTCGCATTTATTCCTTTAGAAGTTAATGCAGCTTTTACGGCATTTGCTCTGTCTTCAGAAAGTTTTTTATTGCGAGCGGCAATACCGCTGTTATCGGTATGTCCTTCAATAACGATCTTAAGACTAGGATTATTCGTTAGTAATTTTTGGATTTCATCAACAATCGGTAAGGATTCTGTTTTTATTGTGGTTTTATCCGTGTCGAAATTTATGTAAAGCGCTATATGTCCTTTAGTATCAAGTTCGTTTTTTATAGCCTCTGCTTTGATAAGAGAAGCCGTCATTTTAAATGGTTTTGTTTCCAGAACCATCCATCCGGCAGAAACAGCATCATCACCGGGCGTAAGTTGTACCCAAATGTTTTTGTCGGCACGGCGAATCAGATAAGTTGTGGTAACGGCACTTGCCATAAATCCATAACCATTCATATATTTTACACGGTTATTATCCGGAACGGTATGAGAGGAGTCTACCGGTACTTTCATTTGAGACACCTTTACACCATCAACACTTTTAATTAACTCTTCTAAATTTCGTGCTACTTCAAGATCGCTATACGATTTTCCTTCTTTGGCCTTAATTCGGGCATAGAAAATTTTCCCCTCCGGTTTTTCAAAATGGTCTTTTACCCAAAAATAAGCAACATCAAAGTCAGAAGTATTATCTTTTGGATTGCCTTCATAATTTTCAGGCAGATTAAAATAAGGGAAAGCACCAAGAGGTTTGTCTGAAACAGGGACCGAATTAATGTCGAATTGATTAGCGGAACTTGCTGCAGCAGGTTTCTCAGCAGTTGGGGGCGATACCAGAGAATCTGCGGTATCGGTCAGATCATTCTGCTTTTTATTAGAATTGCATGCAAAGGTTATGCACGCAATTAGGGCTAAGGTTAAGGTTTTGATTTTCATATTGGTTCGTTTTTTGAAAATCAAAGATAATAAAGTGAGGAGATTTTAACAAGAATACAGGTCTTGAAAATGTTGTTTTTTGATGTGTAATTGTTTAATAGAGTGGCGGTTGTGGTTTTTATGATTTGCTAGCTCTTTGTTTTTTGTAGGTCGTCTTACCGATGGTAGTGTTTTAGTGGTGCATATACCTTAATAGTATTGGAATCACCCGGGACCTATTCTTAGAACAACTCCAATTGATCCGGTAGTAATCTAAAAGACATGCGATGGTATTTGGTCGGGCCATATTTTTTGATGGCTTCGCGATGTTCTTTAGTAGGATAACCTTTGTTCTTTTTCCAATTGTACATAGGAAACTCTTCGTGAATTTGATTCATATATTCGTCACGATATGTTTTAGCTAAAATGGAGGCAGCGGCAATACTTAAGAATTTAGAATCTCCTTTTATTATACTTTGATTTGGAATAGACTTTAATAAGGCTATTTCAGTTTTAGAGAATTGTTTTCCGAAAGTATTTTTTAAACCCAGTTTTGCATTCAAAGCACGATTACCATCTACAATAATAAATTCCGGGGTTTGATTTAATTTTAAGATACATTCCTGCATACCTTTCATGGAAGCGTTCAAAATGTTTATTTCATCAATCTCTTTCGGATGTAAGTGTGTTACAGAAAAGCAAATGGCCTCCAGTTCTATAATCGGTTTTAGTTTCTCTCTGACTTTTTCAGATAACTGTTTACTATCATTTAAAATGGAATTGCAAAAATCAACAGGCAGAATTACGGCAGCTGCAGTTACAGGACCAGCCAAACAACCTCTTCCAGCTTCGTCTGTACCAGTTTCAAAAGTAAATCCGGAGAAATTTTTTTCAAGCATTTTGATGTTTTTTTTCAACGACAAATATTGTAATTTTTTTTTATAGATTTTGTAAAATTACCGTTCGGATTTCGTAAAAATATACAAAATGTAAGTATTTGATTTTTAGTGATATATAGTTAAACGCTAGCGATATAGCGCCCTGTAGCATGTTTTTAAATTGTTAAGTTTTATTTTTTTATTAAATGAAATAATGTTAATATTTAGGGTAAAATCTTGTGAAAAGCACGTATAAATACCTCTTTTTGCGGTCAATATTGATGTATTGTTAATCATTGTGTATAAGTTTTGTTAAAAATGTTTTGCTATTTTAAGAAATAATTAAGATGTTTGCGCCATACTAATTCAAAACAAATTAAAATGAAATTAAAATTACAATGGATTTTTACGCTATTAGTAGCGTTGTCTATGCAGTTTTCTTTTGCACAAGAGCGAACTGTATCCGGAAAGGTATCTGACCAAACAGGTGTCATTCCAGGAGTGAATGTTGTTGTTAAAGGAAGTAAGGTAAGTACTTATACTGATTTCGACGGAAGTTATTCAGTAAAAGCAAAAACAGGAGATGTTTTAGTTTTCTCATACGTAGGTTTGAGTAACAAACAAGTGACTGTTGGAACTTCAAATACTTTAAACGTTAGTTTAGAGTCTGAGGCTCAAATAATGAATGAAGTAGTTGTTGTAGCTTACGGAAAAGTTAAGAAAAGCAGCTATACTGGATCTGTTTCTTCTGTAAAAGCAGAGCAGATTGAAGACAGAGCTTTAACGAACGTTTTATCTGGTTTAGATGGTGCTACATCTGGAGTTCAGATTCAAAGTTCAGCTGGTCAGCCAGGTTCAGCTCCTGCGGTACGAATCAGAGGATTCAGTTCTATCAATGGTTCTAACACGCCTTTGTATATTGTTGATGGTGTTCCTTTTACAGGTGATATTAGTAGCATCAATACTACAGACGTTGAAAGTATGAGTGTTTTAAAAGATGCAGCATCTACCTCTTTATATGGATCAAAAGCAGCTAATGGGGTAATTATTATTACTACTAAAATTGGAAAATCTAAAAAGGATAAATTTACATTGAATGTTAGTCAGGGTTTATCTACTAGATCAATTCCTGAATATAGTAGAGTAAGTGCACAGCAATATTACCCATTGACATGGGAAGCTGTTAGAAATGCTCAACCAATGGGAAATCCTACAGAGATTGCTGCTGCTAATCTTTTTGCGACGAATAATGTTAAAAAACTTTTGGTTGTTAATCCATTTAACGTTGCTGACAATAATATTGTAGGGGTAGATGGACAATTAAATCCTAATGCCAGCTTATTATATCCTAATGACTTGGATTGGGAAAAAGCACTTTCAAGAGCAGGTGTGAGAAGAAGTGTTGATTTCTCTTATCAAGGAAGAAGTGAAACTTCAAATTATTTTGTGTCGTTGAGTAACTTAAATGAAGAAGGGAATATTATAAATTCTGATTATGAAAGAACTACGGCTCGTATTAATGTTACTTCAAAATTTAAAGAATGGTTTAAAACAGGATTAAACTTATCTGGAGCTCTTACTGAATCTAAACAAGCGGTTAATGGTGTTACCAGTAGTTCATCTTTTGTAAACCCTTTTAGATCGATTAGATATATGGGACCAATTTATCCTATATTTGATCATAATGCTGATGGTAGCTATATGTTAGATGACGCTGGTAATAAGGTTTATTCTACACTAAGAGGTGAGGGAGCTTCAACTGGTAGAAATATAGTTTACGAAACTTTAAACAATAAAGATGTTGATAGATCGATCTCTTTATCTGCTAGAACTTTTGCCGAATTTAAGATTTCTAAGGATCTTAAGTTCACCACGAATTATGCAATTGACAAACGATCTGTAAATAATTCAACTTATACAAACAAAGTAATAGGTGATGCTATTGGATTAGGAGGAGCATCTAAAGAGGACAATGTTTATACTGGTGTTACTTTTAATCAAATTTTTGATTATTCAAAATCTTTTGGTTCACATAATTTAACTGCATTGCTTGGACACGAAAGTTTTGATTATGAAACTACCTATTTAGATGGGACAAAAAGAGGACAGGTTGTTAATAATAATGATGAGTTGATTAACTTTACTACAGTAACCAATTTAACGTCTTATACAAGAGGTTATGCTACAGAATCTTATTTCTCTAGATTAGGATATGATTATGATGGTAAGTATTTGTTATCTGCGTCATATCGTAGAGATGGTTCTTCAAAATTTGCTAAAGATAATCGTTGGGGAGATTTTTGGTCTTTTGGAGGAGCTTGGAATATTTCAAAAGAGAATTTCTTAGTTAATAGTTCTTGGGTTAATGATTTGAGAATTAGAGGGTCTTTTGGAGAAGTAGGTAACGATTCTCATATTGATTATGATGCTTTATCATATTATGTAAACCAGCCAACTTATTCATTAGGTTTTGATAATGGTAGTGCAGGAGGTATTCTTGCTGATGGTATTGGAGCGCCAAATTTAAAATGGGAAAAAAACACACAGGCTGATTTAGCTGTTGAATTTGCTTTGTTTAAAAACAGATTTAGTGGAAGTGTTGAATATTATAACCGTAAAACGGATGGTCTTATTTTTAACGTGCCTAACCCATTATCACTTGGATTAGACGATAGAGTTGAGAATATTGGTTCTATGTATAACCATGGTATAGAGATTTCTTTAAATGGGGCATTAGTAAAAACAGCAGATTTTTCTTGGGATCTTAATGTGAATGCTTCAACTATTCAAAATAAAATAACGTCGTTACCACAAAAGGAAATTATCAACGGATCTAAAAAATATTCAGTAGGTAGTTCTGTTTTTGATTACTGGTTAAGAGATTGGTACGGAGTAGATTCAGCAGATGGTTACGCGTTGTATACTTTAGATCCAAATTTAAGTAAGCCAGGAGCAACTGATGAGCGTGTTGTTAACGGAGTTAATGTAACAACAAACCAAAATAAAGCATTATATCACTATGCAGGTTCTGCTTTACCTGACTTGTTTGGTAGTTTTACAAACACATTTAAATACAAAGGATTAGAGTTAAGTCTTATGTTTACTTATCAGTTAGGTGGTAAAACATACGATACGAATTATGCAGCTTTAATGCATACAGGTAATCAATACGGATCAGCCTTAAGTACTGATATTTTAAATAGATGGCAGAAACCTGGAGATGTAACTGATGTTCCAAGATTAGACATCAATAGAAATACACAATCTTCTGCAGCTTCTGACCGTTGGTTGATTGATTCTGATTATTTATCATTCAGACAAGCAAATTTAGCTTATAACTTGCCTAAAAATTTAGTTGATAAATTAGGAATTGATAATATGAGATTTTTTGTAAATGGAGAGAATTTAATTCTTTTTACTAAGAAAAAAGGAATGGATCCAACCCAAAATTTTAATGGTACAACTACAAACAGATTTTCTCCTTCAAGAGTTGTGTCATTAGGACTTAATTTAAACTTTTAATTTTAAATGATTATGAAAATTAATTTATCAAAATATTTAATAGCAGCTTTTTCGGTGCTGATATTAGGATCATGTTCAAGTGATTTTTTAGAAAAAACACCAACTGAACTTATAAGTGAAGACGCTGCTACAGCAGATGCAGATGCTTTGACATTGGCTATAAATGGTATACATCGTTCGATGTATATGCGTTACGAAGACCAAAACCAAATGGGTGCTGGAGGTGTTATGCAACAAATGGATATTGCCGGAGATGATTTGGTTTATCCAGCAAGTAATGGTTGGTATTTAAGTGTTTACAACTGGACTGCAGTAATAAACGAAAATTCAGCAGAGATAAAATTTCCATACAGAACATTTTATAGAATCATTAGAAATGCAAATGCAATTATAAATAATGCTGATGCAGCTACGGGTTCTCAGACAGTTAGAAACATGGTCAAAGGGCAAGCACTTTTGTATAGAGCTTTTGGACATTTTCAATTAGTTCAAATTTATGCGAAAAGATATGTAAATGGAACTAATAATAGTCAAGATGGTGTGCCATTAGCCTTGACAACTACAGACATGGTAGGAAGATCTTCTGTTGAGGATGTGTACAAGCAAATCAATAAGGATTTAGACGATGCTATGGTTTTGTTAGATGGGTATAAAAAACCTGATAATTCAAATTTAGATTTATCAGTAGCAAATGGTTTAAAAGCTCGTGTGAATTTAGTACAAGGTAACTGGGCTGTTGCCGCAGATTATGCTGCAAAAGCAAAAGTAGGTAAAAGTCTGATGTCAATTGCTGAGTATACAAAAGGATTTAACGATTACACTAACGTAGAGTGGATGTGGGGTAGTGATATTATTGAACTTCAAACAGAATATTTTGGAAATTTCGGTGCTTATATGTCTCGTAATTTTAGTTCGTCAGTAATTAGAGCCTCCCCTAAAGCAATTAATAGTAAATTGTACAATCAAATTCCTGCAACTGATGTGCGTGCTGCTTTATTTAGTAAAACTGGAGAACATCCAACTTTAAACTTAGCAGGTTTTAATAAGTACCCTTATACTAGCCAAAAATACTTAGCAGTAAGTACTGGAGATAGTAGATGTGATGTTCCTTACATGCGTGTTGCAGAGATGTATTTGATTGAAGCTGAAGCAAAAGCAAGATTAGGTTCTGCAGATGCAGCTCAGGTTTTATTTAATCTTGTATCAAAAAGAGACCCGGCTTATGTTTTATCGGCAAAAACTGGTCAAGCTTTGGTTGATGAGATTCTTTTTCAAAGAAGAATTGAATTATGGGGAGAAGGATTTAGATTTTTGGATCTAAAAAGAACTAATTCAGATTTAGATAGAACTGGAGCTAATCACAGTACAATATTTACTGGTGGTGTTTTATCTGTTCCTGCATCAGATAAAAGATGGCAATGGCTTATCCCTCGTGCTGAGATAAACGCTAACCCATTAGTGAGACAAAATGAACTATAATCATTTTTTATAGATTATATAAGGAACTGCCCAATTAAGTTTGGGCAGTTTTTTTTTGCCCAAAATTCAGCTGTAAAATTCTTTAGGTTTTAGTATGAAAATAAAACGTTTAAATTTTAGTTTATAAAGTCTGACAGAGTGAGTTTTGTTTTTTTTACCTGATTAATTTGAATATTTGCAGTTTCAATGATTTTATATCCTATCCGTTTGGAATTTGGAATTTAAAAGTTTGGAATTTCTTTCGTGCTATTAGCTAATGTATTGCTATAATTTCAAGTGTTTTTTTATTTATACGGTTTAATCTTTTACCTTTGCTCCACAAATTTTTGCCTAAATAATTATTTATAAAGTTATCAAATGAGAATATTCTTTTTTCTATATCTAGTGGTAGTGCCAGCAGTGTTGTTTTCTCAGACCAAGCCTATTGCTAAAGACAATTTGGATATGAATACAAAATATTCAAGTATTACAGATACCGTAAAAAAGAAAAAAGCCAAGATCGCGACTATAGATCAATATCAAATTATCACGATTGAGCATGATACAACTTATGCCGATACTTCGTTAACGTTGAAAAACGCGTACAAGCATAATTACCTTAGAAAGGATAGTTTTGGACTTTTGGCATTCTCTAATATTGGACAGACGTATAATACTTTGCAATACAGTTTAACAGATTTTTCACCCTATCCGGAATTTGGTTTTAAAGGGAAACATTTTAATTTTTTAGAGGCCAATCAAATTAAGTATTATTCAGTAGCAACACCTTTGACAGAGTTGTTTTTTAACAGCACTATTAATAAAGGTCAGAACGTAGATTCATTTATCACACTAAACACCTCAAAAAATCTTAATTTCTCTATTGCATATAGAGGATTGCGTTCAGAAGGAAAGTACATAAATCAGTTGGCAAGTACAGGAAATTTTAGGTTTACAACCAGTTATTTTACAACCGATAAAAGATATGTTTTAAATGCGCATTATACCTATCAGGATATTTTGAATGAAGAAAATGGAGGAATAACAACTCCTGCAGATTTTGAAAGTGGCGATCAAAATTTTAAGAACCGCCAAAGATTGCAGGTTTACTTACTTGATGCGGAATCTTTTTTGAAAGGAAAGCGATTGTTTTTTGATCACGCTTTTAGGATTAACCCGAAAGAAGGAAATAATAATGCCTATCTAACGCATCAATTTAATTACGAAAACAAATTTTACGAATACAATCAGGCTACTGTTACTTCTACTGTTGATAATAAGCCTGTAAATAGATTTGGAGATTCTTATGTAACCAGTGGTATAAAAGACCAGACCCGTTTTGAGAAATTGTACAATAAGGTTGGCCTTACCTATGAGAATTCGCTTTTAGGAAAGTTTAATTTTTTTATTGACGACTACAGATCGAATTACGAATACAACAGAGTGATACTTGATAACAGTGGAGTTGTTGCAATTCCAAACAATCTTTACAGACAGATAAATAATGTTGGAGGACAGTACGAATATCAGAAAAACAAATGGAACGGCCGTTTTTTATATTCCAGATCAATCACCAATCAGTCGCTTTCTGATTTAGATGCCAAATTAAGATATGATCTAAATGAAAAGATCAAATTTGATTTCAGGTATCAGAATATTAATAAATTGCCTAATAATAATTACGACCTGTACCAAAGTAGTTTTATAAAATACAACTGGTCTAATAATTTTAAAAACGAAAAAATAAATTCGCTTAGCGCTAATGTTTTTACACCATGGTTAAATGCCGAGGTTCAATATTCAGTTCTAAAAGATCATTTGTATTTTAAAGATGAGTCCAATGCTGTAGAAATTGCCGCTCAAACTCAGATAGTGAGACCGTATCAGTACGGTAATGCAATTAATTATTTGTCTGTAAAAGCAAGTCGTGAGTTTAAATTTGGACCGTTTGCTTTAGACAATACATTATTATATCAAAAAGTAGAACAATCGGATTTAATTTTAAATGTACCTGATTTTGTAACCAGAAATACATTTTACTATTCAGGTTATTTTTTCAAGAAAGCATTATTTATGCAAAGCGGAATTACATTTAATTATTTTACTGAATATTTCGGTAATAGCTATAATCCTGTTATCGGTGAATTTTTTGTTCAACAAAATAAGAAGATTGGAAACTATGCCAACTTTGATTTTTTTGTGAACGCCAGAATTCGTCAGACGCGATTTTATTTTAAAGTAGAACACTTTAATGCTGCTTTTTCTCAGAGTAACTATTATTCAGCTCCTAATAATCCATATCGTGATTTAGCGATTCGATTTGGTTTAGTTTGGAATTTCTTCCAATAGAATTTTAGACTCTTTATTAATTTTAAAACCAAATATTAAATTTAAATAAAATGGACTTTTCAAAAAATATTTTAGAGACAATTGGTAATACACCATTGGTAAAACTCAACAAAATTGTTGCTGAAATTGATGCGTTAGTATTGGCAAAAGTCGAAACTTTTAATCCGGGGAATTCTGTAAAAGACAGAATGGCCGTAAAGATGATTGAAGATGCTGAGGCCGATGGTCGCCTAAAACCAGGAGGAACCATTATTGAAGGAACTTCCGGAAATACCGGAATGGGACTTGCTCTTGTAGCAATTATAAAAGGTTACAAATTAATCTGCGTGATCTCTGACAAACAGTCAAAAGAGAAAATGGATATTCTTCGTGCTGTTGGAGCAAAAGTGGTAGTTTGTCCTACAGACGTAGAACCTACGGACCCACGTTCTTATTATTCGGTTTCAAAGCGTTTAGCAGAAGAAACTCCTAATTCCTGGTATGTAAATCAATACGATAATATGTCAAATTCTTTGGCGCATTATGAACAAACCGGACCTGAAATCTGGAAACAAACCGATGGTAAAATCACGCATTTTGTGGTTGGAGTAGGAACGGGTGGTACCATTTCAGGAGTGGGTAAATTCTTGAAAGAGAAAAACCCGAACATCAAAATTTGGGGAATTGATACCTATGGTTCTGTTTTTAAAAAATACCACGAAACTGGTATTTTTGATGAAAACGAAATCTACTCTTATATCACAGAAGGAATCGGTGAAGATATTTTGCCTAAAAATGTTGATTTTTCTCTAATCGACGGATTCACCAAAGTAACAGATAAAGACGCAGCTGTTTATACCAGAAAAATTGCTCTTGAAGAAGCTATTTTTGTCGGGAATTCTGCCGGAGCTTGTATAAAAGGATTGTTACAGCTTAAAGAACACTTTAAGCCGGATGATGTAGTTGTGGTGCTTTTTCATGATTCAGGAAGTCGTTACGTAGGGAAAATGTTTAATGACGACTGGATGCGTGAACGTGGATTCTTAGAAGAAAATATAACAAAAGCAGAAGATGTAATCAAAGACCATATTGACAAACAATTAATTGTTGTTCGTACAGAAGAATTGGTTTCACATGCTATCGAGCGTATGCGCAAGTACAAAATTTCGCAAATTCCAGTTGTAGATATTAATGGTTTTGTTGGTTCTGTTGATGAAACAGATTTATTCAGAAGTTATGTGGCAGACAAAAATGTAGCCGAAAAACCAATAAAAGAAGTAATGGGGAAACCGTTCCCGATTGTAAAATTAGGAACTCCAATTGAAGAAGTTTCACGATTATTTACCAAAGAAAACGATGCTGTTTTAGTGGATTTAGGAAATGGCAATCACCATATTATTACCAAATACGATATTATTGGGTCTATAAAATAATAACCTAGTTCGTAACTTTGTAATCCATAGATCTAATTTGTAAAGATTAGATTTATGGATTTTTTTTAGTTTTAAAATAAAATGAATATGAATTTTACTGCCATAGATTTTGAAACGGCAACTGCTTACCATCCTTGTTCTGTTGGAATCGTAACGGTACAAAACGGGATAATTGTAGACGAGTTTGTTACTTTGATAAAACCTCCCAATAATGAATACAATCCGTTCACCATTCGTGTACATGGAATTTACCCGCGAGATACCGTAAATGCAAAATCATTTTTGCAAGTCTATCCGGAAATCGAAAAAAGATTAAAAAATAGAGTAGTGGTAGCGCATAATGAAAGTTTCGATCGTAATGTTTTATTTAAATCAATGGCGCTTTATGGCTTAGATTATGAAGAGCTCAATATTGCCCCACGTTGGGAATGTACAGTGAAAATATATAAAGCAAAAGGAATAAAGCCCACGAAATTAAGTGATTGTTGCCGGGAAATGAACATTCAGCTGAGCCATCACGAAGCACTTTCTGATGCACGGGCCTGTGCTAAATTATATCTGTTGAAATAATTTAAGTTACATTTGTAAGATTAATACTAATTTTTGTTTATTTTTAGGCTTGTTTATGAATTAATATAAAGCCCTAAAAATGAAAGAAGAATTTCTTCATTACCTGTGGAAGTTTAAGAAATTTGAAACCTTAAATTTAAAGACGACTCAAAATGAGCCTGTAACAATTATTAAGTCAGGAGACTATTTGGGACTTTCGGGACCTGATTTTTTTAATGCTCAAATTATAATTGGAAAGCAAAAATGGGCTGGGAATGTCGAAATTCATCTAAAATCATCCGATTGGTATGTGCACGGTCATGAAAGCGATATTGCTTATGAAAATGTAATTTTACATGTAGTTTGGGAGCACGATACGGCAATATTTCGGGTAGATAATACTGAAATTTCTGTTTTGGTATTAAAGGATTATGTTTCGTCAGAAATACTAAATAATTATGAGCTCTTAACTAAACCAAAGTCATGGATTCCCTGTGAAAGGGAAATTGCTCGGATTGATGAATTTGTTTTCAAAAATTGGCTGGAACGTATTTTTTTTGAACGATTAGAACGCAAATCTGAACTTGTTTTTAGTTTTTTGAAGGAAAAAAATCAGGATTGGGAAGCCGTTCTATTCTGTTTACTGGCTAAAAATTTTGGTTTGAATATAAATGGAGATTCTTTCTTTCAAATCGCCAAGTCAATTCCGTTTTCAATTGTGAGAAAAGAAGGTTTCGAAACAGAAAATCTGGAAGCTTTGTTTTTTGGAATTTCGGGTTTGCTGGATATGGAGAATGAAGATGTTTATTTTACCGATTTAAAAATCAGATATTTTTATCTAATTAGTAAATACCAGTTACCGAAAGTGTACATTGACCCACTTCAGTTTTTTAAACTTCGTCCGGATAATTTTCCGACCATTCGACTTTCGCAATTAGCGGCCTTATATAAAAAACATCAAAACTTATTCACTGCAATAATTGAAGTAAAATCGATCAAAAAGGTGTATGAATTGTTTGCTGTTTCCTCCACTTTGTACTGGCAGAATCATTACCAGTTCGATAAAGAAAGTCCTAAAAAAGTAAAAACAGTATCGAAATCATTCATAGATTTAATAATTCTAAATACAATAATTCCGCTACAATTTGCTTACGCGGAAAAGAGAGGAGAATTTATTTCAGAAGATTTAATTGATTTTATGAAGGAGGTTACTCCCGAGAAAAATTCGATTATTGATAAGTTTGAATCCTTCGGAGTAGTATCAAACAGCGCTTTTGATACACAAGCGCTCTTGCAACTCAAAAAAGAATACTGCAATCAAAATGCCTGTTTAAAATGCGCAATCGGAATAGAATTATTAAAAGGCAATTAGAAAACAGGTTCGTTATATATTTTTGTACTTTTGTCTAAAGTCAACAATCTAAAATTAAAAACCAACCCATGTCAGCAATAGTAAAACTTAAATTCTTTTTTGAAAAATATGGTTTTCATGTCTCTTCAAGATTGGCAGATAAATTAGGTATGCGGGTAACTAGCGTACGGTTGTTTTTTATTTATATTTCATTTGTGACTGTAGGCTTGGGTTTTGGAGTTTATTTAACTCTGGCATTTTGGATAAGACTAAAAGATTTAATTAGAGCAAAACGAACTTCCGTTTTTGATTTATAAGCATAAAAAAACTCCAAATTAAATTTGGAGTTTTTTTATGAAATAGTATGCTGAAAACTATTCTGTTTTATTCAGTTTTGATCTTTTCTTGCTATAGCCAAAATAAACTAATATACCGATAGCCAACCATCCCAGTGAAAGTAATTGAGCATCTATACTTAAGTTAATCATTAAGTAAGTATTGATTGAAATACCAAGAACTGCAATTACAGGTAAAGCTGGTACTTTAAAAGTTCTGGTTAATTGAGGTTGTTTAACTCTCAAAATCCAAACTGCAATACAAACCATTGTAAAGGCAAATAGAGTACCGAAGCTAGTCATATCCGCTAATTTGTTGATTGGCGTAAAAGCAGCAACAATTGCAATAATACCACCCAAGATCATTAAGTTGGTTTTTGGTGTTCCTGAAATTGGGTTAACTTTAGAGAACACAGAAGGAATTAAGCCATCTTTAGACATTCCAAGGAAAATTCTTGATTGTCCCATGATCATTACCATTAAAACTGAAACCAAACCAACAGTTGCAGCAATAGTAATTATTAAACCTGCCCAACCTTGTCCTGCAATATCAAATGCATAAGCAACCGGTGCTTTTATAGCCTCAGGATATTTTCCTAGTGGGTTAAAATCTTTATAGTTCATCATTCCTGTTAGTACTAAAGAAACAAGAATATATAAGGTAGTACAAATTAATAACGAAGCAATAATGGCAAATGGAACGTCCTTTTTAGGATTAATGGCCTCACCAGCTTGAGTAGAAACAGCATCAAAACCTACATAAGCAAAGAAAATTGCTGCAGCTCCAGATACAATTCCGCCAATTCCGTAAGCATTATGTGTAGTTTCTTTTTCAATAATTTGAGTTGCTGCCGGAATAAATGGATGCCAGTTAGCAGTATTGATGAAGAAAAGCCCTGCAATAATTACAAATATTACAGCAGAAACTTTAAGAATTACAATCATATTGTTAGCTTTTGCTGCACTTTTTGTTCCTTTAATAAGGATTGAAATAACAAAAAGAACGATACAGAAAGCAGGTAGATTCATAGAGAAACCTTCTCCTGTATAACTGCTAGGATCTGTTGTAAGCCATTCAGGGAGGTGAATATGAAACATTTTGAGTAATTTATTAAAGTAGCCCGACCAGGAAACGGCGACCGTCATTGATCCCATGGCATACTCGAGGATAAGCCCCCAACCGATAATCCAGGCGAAAATTTCTCCAATTGTACCATAGGCATAGGCATAAGCAGAGCCTTCAACAGGTAAAATAGAAGCGAACTCAGAATAACAAAGAGCTGCAAAAACACAGGCAATACCTGCAATAATGAAGGAAACGGCTAGTGCTGGTCCTGCATGGTAGTAAGCTCCGGTACCGGTAAGAACAAATATTCCTCCACCAATAATGGCTCCAACTCCAATGGCAGTAAGGCTCCATTTTCCTAAAACCCTTTTTAAATCACTTTTCTTCATATCAGCTTCAAAAGCCGATATTGGTTTAACTCGCATAATTGACATACTATAATCGTGGTTTATTGTTATTAAGTTCCAAATGTATCGTTTTTTATAAAAAATAAAAACAATTATGTAATATTAAGTGACAAAATCTTCACTATTTATATAAATCGCACTTAAAGTATCCGTTAATGCTTGAAATCATTAATTAATTCTATGAAGGCATTTAAGCAGAAAAAAGACCTTAAATTAAATTTGTAAGATTTTTCTTTTAAAATTAAGCGTTTTTAATTAATTTAGGCTTATAATAAAGTATAAAGTTTTAGGTGAATAGGAGTTTTATGACGTTAGTAAGGTATTTTAAGTTTACAAATCAGCAACGAACCGGAATTTTTTTGCTTTTTGGAGTAATAATAGTGTTGCAAATGATTTACTTTTTGGTAAACTTCACGGAACTCGAAAAAAAAGTTCCCGAAAAAGAACAGTGGATGTCTTTGCAGCCTGAAATTGATTCCTTAAAAATAGAAAAATACGAGAACAAGCGACAAGTCTATTTGTTCAATCCTAATTATATGTCAGATTACAAAGGGTATAAATTAGGCATGTCTGTTCAGGAAATTGACAGGTTGATGGCTTTTCGTAAAGAAAACCGCTATGTAAATTCGGCTGAAGAGTTTCAGCAGATTACAAAAATTTCAGATTCGTTGTTAAATGTCATTTCGCCTCTTTTTAAATTTCCGGAATGGGCAAGCAATAAAAAAAGAGTTGTTGGGAATAAGAGGGACTTTAATAAAAGTGAAAAATATGGTAATTCAACCTTTGTAAAAAAAGTGAAGAGTGCAGTGATGGATCTTAATTTAGCGACTCAGGAAGATTTAATTAAAATTTATGGAGTTGGTGATGCATTATCCTTACGAATACTCAAACAGAAGAAAATCTTGGGCGGATTTGTTTCAATGGAACAATTAAAGGAAGTTTGGGGGCTTTCACCCGAAGTGATTAATGAATTGAATGTGCATTTTAAGATTTTTGAAATCCCCAAGCTTAAAAAGATTGCAATAAACAAGGTCTCTTTAAAAGAATTATCCCAGTTTCCTTATTTTAAATTTGCATTAGCAAAACAAGTCATTACCTATAGGAGTATGCATGGAGATTTTAAGAATATTGAGGATTTAGCAAAAATTAACGGTTTTCCTGTTGAAAAAGCAAAAATAATTAGTTTATATTTGGAGTTCTAAAATTAAACTGACCACTATGAATTTTGATTATAACGAAACACAATTAATGATTGCGCAGTCAATAAAGGAATTTGCGGACAAAAACATCAGACCTAATATAATGGAATGGGATGAAGCGCAAACTTTCCCTGTTGCCTTATTTAAAGAATTAGGAGAAATGGGATTCATGGGCGTTTTAGTTCCTGAAGAGTATGGAGGAAGTGGCTTAGGGTATCACGAGTATATTACTGTTGTAGAAGAAATCTCAAAAGTAGATCCTTCTATTGGATTATCCGTTGCGGCGCATAATTCATTATGTACAAATCATATTTTGACTTTTGGAAATGAAGAGCAAAAGAAAAAATGGTTACCAAAATTAGCAACTGCGGAATTTATAGGAGCCTGGGGTTTAACAGAACACAATACAGGTTCTGATGCCGGAGGGATGAATACCACTGCCGTTAAAGATGGTGATTTTTGGATTGTCAATGGTGCTAAAAACTTTATCACACATGCGATTTCAGGTGATGTTGCTGTTGTGATTGTTCGTACAGGAGAAAAAGGCGATTCAAAAGGAATGACGGCTTTTGTTTTTGAAAAAGGGATGCCTGGATTTACGTCTGGCAGAAAAGAAAATAAATTAGGAATGCGCGCCAGTGAAACAGCTGAGTTGGTTTTTGACAATTGTCGTATTTCTGATGCTAACCGATTAGGAGAAGTGGGCCAGGGCTTTGTTCAGGCAATGAAAATATTAGATGGCGGTAGAATCTCTATCGGAGCTTTGTCACTTGGAATTTCCAAAGGAGCATATGAAGCAGCATTAAAATATTCAAAAGAAAGACATCAGTTTGGGCAACCTATTAGTAGTTTTCAAGGTATCTCTTTTAAATTGGCTGATATGGCAACAGAAATTGAAGCTTCAGAATTGTTGTTACATAAAGCAGCTTTCTTAAAGCAGCAGCACAAACCGGTTACGACAAGCGGAGCTATGGCAAAAATGTATGCCTCAGAAGCCTGCGTTAAAATTGCAAACGAAGCAGTTCAAATTCATGGAGGTTATGGATATACTAAAGATTTTCCAGTTGAGAAATTCTATCGTGACTCTAAATTATGTACGATAGGAGAAGGAACGACTGAGATTCAGAAAGTAGTAATTGCCAGAAATTTGCTGAAAGAATAGAATTTATAGAGTAAAGAGAATAGAATATAGAGTAGGTTTTGTTGGTCTAAGTTAGGATTGACGTAGCTTGAGTCTGTTTTCTATATTCTATTCTCTCTTTTCTTTTATTTAAAGAAAAATAATTCATAATTTATAACTGATAACTCATAATTAATAATTACTTTTGCAGCCTTAACGAGAGGAGGTGTCAATATTATGTTAATTATACCAATTAAAGACGGAGAAAATATCGATAGAGCATTAAAGCGCTATAAAAGAAAATTTGATAAAACAGGAACTGTTCGTCAATTAAGAGCACGTACTGCTTTTATTAAGCCTTCTGTAATCAAAAGAGCTCAAATTCAAAAAGCGGCTTACATTCAAAACATGAGAGATGGTTTAGAAAGTTAGTAGTAGCTTATCAAAATAATTACCGTTAGCGGTCAAAAATATATTTTTTTGATGCTAACGGTTTTTTTATGCCTAATTTTGAGATTGTCGAATTTTCGACATGATCCTTTTTGAGTGACTTTTAGATTAGCTTCAGAAAAGTTTGTCGTTCAGATTTGGAATTTGGAATTTCAAAGATTGGAATTTTATTTCAACTTGTGCTTTCGAATAGTTTTGGGTTAAGGTCAGAAAAGTTTGTCGTTCAGATTTGGAATTTGGAATTTCAAGGATTGGAATTTTATTTCAACTTGTGTTTTCGAATCGTTTTGGGTTAAGGTCAGAAAAGTTTGTTGTTCAGATTTGGAATTTGGAATTTCAAAAATTGGAATTTTATTTCGACTTGCGTTTTAAATAGTTTTGGGATTAAGGTTAGAAAAGTTTGTCGTTCAGATTTGGAATTTGGAATTTCAAAAATTGGAATTTTAATTCCCTTTAGTTTCTGGTTTTTTCGAGGAGCAAATTAGGTGTGATATATAACGGTGGTTTTGTATGAAAACAAATAAAGAAGCATTTCGTGATTATCTGCAATTAGAGAAAAAATATTCCCTTCATACGGTTAATGCGTATCTGGGTGATATCTCATTTTTTGAAATTTTTAATCAGTCTCAATTTGAACAGGAGAATATAGAGCAGGTTCATTACGGTCAAATTAGAAGTTGGATTGTCTCTTTGGTAGATCAGGGTGTTTCTAATGTTTCTGTGAATAGAAAAATGGCTTCTCTGCGAGCTTTTTATAAGTTCCTTTTAAAAACAAAACAAATAGAAGTAAATCCGATGTTGAAGCATAAGGCTTTGAAAACGCCTAAAATTGTTCAGATTCCATTTTCTGAAAAAGAACTTGTTGATTTGATGGAGGAGGTTAGTAGTCCGATTGGTTTTGAGGAGATCAGGGACAAGCTTGTTGTGGAGTTGTTTTATGCAACCGGAATTCGAAGAGCGGAGTTGATTAATTTGATGGTCTCTAATGTGGATTTGTCTTCAGGGGTGATAAAGGTTTTGGGGAAAAGAAATAAAGAGCGTATAATTCCGGTTCTTCCTGTTGTTTTAGGGCAGTTTGAGTTGTATTTGAAGGAAAGATCTTCTTTAGAGAAAATAGTGGATCAGAATTATTTTTTTATTTCAAGGAAAGGGTTAAAATTGAGTGAATCTTTTGTGTATCGTTTAATAAATTCATACTTTAGTAGGGTCTCTGAAAAGGTAAAAAAAAGTCCACATGTCCTCAGGCATACTTTTGCGACTCACTTATTAAATAACGGAGCGGATTTGAATTCAGTTAAAGAATTATTAGGGCATTCGAGTTTGGCGTCTACGCAAGTTTATACTCATAATAGTTTGGTAGAGTTGAAGAAAGTGTATGGTGACGCGCATCCGAGAAATAAATAATAGTTCTTAAATGTTTAACCCTAAAATTTATATTATGAAGGTAGATGTTCATGCAGTTAACTTTACTGTTGACAGAAAGTTGGTAGATTTTATTCAGGAAAGAATGGATAAGTTGGAAAAATACTACGATCGAGTGGTTTCGGCAGATGTTTTTTTGAAAGTGGAAAGAACAAGTGATAAGGAGAATAAGGCGGTAGAGATAAAGATTAATGTTCCTGGGGATGATTTTTTGGTTAAAAAGCAGTGTAAAACGTTTGAAGAGGCGATTGAGCTTTCGGCAGAATCTTTAGAACGATTGCTTGTAAAGAGGAAAGAAAAAATTAGAACACATATATAATTGAATTTAATTGAAATTTTTTTCAAAAAATGTTTTGATTAAAGGATAAATTAGCTACATTTGCAGTCCGTTAGAAATAGCGGACTTTTTTAATGAGTTTGCCAGCGTAGCTCAGTTGGCTAGAGCAGCTGATTTGTAATCAGCAGGTCGTGGGTTCGAGTCCCTCCGCCGGCTCTAAAAAAGTTTCAAATGCGATTTGAAACAGGTTCTTTTAAATTATTGAAAAAAGTATTTATGATTAGAGAAAGATTTTAGGTTTTAATCTAAAATCAGAAGTCTAAAATCATAAATTATTTCGGGGAGATACTCAAGCGGCCAACGAGGGCAGACTGTAAATCTGCTGTGTGAACTTCGCAGGTTCGAATCCTGCTCTCCCCACAAAAAAAAGAAGTTAAGATTTCGGGTTGTAGGTTAAGGATATTGAAAGTCTTAAATCTAAGATTCAAAAATCTAAAATCAGAACTCTCTGCCGACTTAGCTCAGGGGTAGAGTGCTTCCTTGGTAAGGAAGAGGTCACGGGTTCAATTCCCGTAGTTGGCTCAAGTAAGTAGGAAATTGAAAATTAATATATAACTAAGATTAAAAATTAAGTAAAATGGCAAAGGAGAATTTTAATCGTTCCAAACCGCACTTAAACATAGGTACAATTGGACACGTAGATCACGGAAAAACTACATTAACTGCAGCAATTACAAAAGTATTGTCTGACGCTGGTTACTGTCAAGCTAAATCGTTTGATCAAATCGATAACGCTCCAGAGGAGAAAGAAAGAGGTATTACTATTAATACATCACACGTAGAGTATGAAACAGCTAACCGTCACTACGCTCACGTTGACTGTCCAGGTCACGCGGATTACGTAAAGAACATGGTTACTGGTGCTGCTCAAATGGACGGTGCTATCTTAGTAGTTGCTGCTACAGATGGTCCAATGCCACAAACTCGTGAGCACATCCTTTTAGGTCGTCAGGTTGGTATTCCAAGAATGGTTGTATTCATGAACAAAGTGGATATGGTTGATGATGCTGAATTGTTAGAGCTTGTTGAAATGGAAATTAGAGATTTATTATCTTTCTACGAATATGATGGAGATAATGGTCCTGTAGTTCAAGGTTCTGCTTTAGGAGGATTGAATAATGATCCTGCTTGGGTTCCTAAAATTATTGAATTAATGGAAGCTGTTGATGCTTGGATCGAGGAGCCAATCCGTGATACTGCAAAACCTTTCTTAATGCCTGTTGAAGATGTATTTACAATTACTGGTCGTGGAACTGTTGCTACAGGTCGTATCGAAACTGGAATTGCTAATACTGGAGATGCAGTTGAAATCATTGGTATGGGAGCTGACAAATTAACTTCTACTATTACAGGAGTTGAGATGTTCCGTAAAATCCTTGACAGAGGTGAAGCTGGAGATAACGTAGGTTTATTGTTAAGAGGTGTTGATAAAGAATCTATCAAAAGAGGAATGGTTATCATTAAGCCAGGATCAGTAAAACCACACGCTACTTTCAAAGCTGAGGTTTATATCTTGAAAAAAGAAGAAGGTGGACGTCACACTCCATTCCATAATAACTACCGTCCACAGTTCTACGTACGTACAACTGACGTAACAGGAGTTATTACTTTACCAGAAGGAGTAGAGATGGTAATGCCAGGAGACAACTTGACAATTAATGTTGCTTTATTAAGCCCAATCGCAATGAGCGTTGGTTTACGTTTCGCTATCCGTGAAGGTGGTAGAACTGTAGGAGCAGGTCAGGTGACTGAAATCGTAGGATAATCCTATAAAATTATAAGAAGCCAGTTGATTTTCTTAACTGAAATCACTGGCTTTTAATTACGGGCGTAGTTCAAGGGTAGAATAGCGGTCTCCAAAACCGTTGATGGGGGTTCGAATCCCTCCGCCCGTGCAATAAAAAATATATCAAATGACAAAAGTTACGAATTATTTATCAGAGGCTTTCGAAGAGTTAAAGTCAAATGTTACTTGGCCGGCTTGGGCTGAGGTTCAGAAATTGACAATTGTTGTGGCTGTATTTTCGATACTGTTTGCTTTGGCAACATGGGGAACAGACGAATTTTTTGCAAAAGCTTTAGCTGGATTTTTTAACTGGTTAAAAGGATAATTTTTTTGTGATGGCAGATAATAATGTGAAAAAATGGTACGTAGTTAGAGCTGTAAGCGGACAAGAAAATAAAGTCAAAGCTTATATCGAAACTGAGATTGCCAGATTAGGTATGGGTGATTATGTTTCCCAAGTTTTAGTACCTACAGAAAAAGTAGTTACCGTAAAAGAAGGAAAGAAAATGTCTAAGGATAAAGTTTATTTCCCTGGATATGTTATGATCGAAGCCAACTTGGTTGGTGAGATACCTCATATTATTAAGTCAATTACCAGTGTAATTGGTTTTTTAGGAGAGATCAAAGGGGGCGAGCCTGTTCCATTGAGACTTTCTGAAGTAAATCGTATGTTAGGAAAAGTAGATGAGCTTGCTGTAAATACAGATACTCGTGCAATTCCGTTCAACTTAGGAGAAACTGTAAAAGTGATCGATGGTCCTTTTAACGGATTTAACGGTACGGTTGAGAAAATAAACGAAGAGAAGCGTAAACTTGAAGTAATGGTTAAGATTTTCGGAAGAAAAACACCATTGGAATTGAGCTTTATGCAAGTTGAAAAAGTATAATTTTTGTTACATCTATAATAACCACTATAATTGCTTCCTATGATTATGGTGTTAAATTTTTTAAAAAATGGCTAAAGAAATTAGTAAGGTAGTTAAACTACAAGTTAAGGGAGGTGCTGCGAACCCGTCGCCACCGGTTGGACCTGCTTTAGGAGCTGCTGGGGTTAATATCATGGAGTTCTGTAAGCAGTTCAATGCTAGAACACAAGATAAACCTGGCAAAATATGCCCAGTACAAATTACTGTGTATAAAGACAAATCATTTGATTTTGTTGTAAAAACTCCTCCAGCTGCTGTCCAATTATTGGAAGCTGCAAAGCTAAAGTCTGGATCAGGTGAACCAAATCGTAAAAAAGTAGCTAGCGTTACTTGGGACGTTATCAAAGCAATTGCTGAAGATAAAATGGTAGATTTAAATGCATTCACAATCGAATCTGCAATGAGCATGATCGCTGGAACTGCTAGATCTATGGGTATAACTGTATCAGGAGATGCTCCTTTTTAATTAAGAGAAAGAAATGGCAAAATTAACAAAAAAGCAAAAAGAGGCTGCTTCAAAAATTGAAAAGAACAAACTATACTCTTTGAAAGATGCTGCTGCATTGATTAAAGTTATAGCTTCTGCAAAATTTGATGAGTCTGTTGATATCGCAGTTCGTTTGGGTGTTGATCCAAGAAAAGCGAATCAAATGGTTAGAGGTGTAGTTACATTACCTCACGGAACTGGTAAAGACGTTAAAGTATTAGCATTAGTTACTCCAGATAAAGAAGCGGAAGCTAAAGAAGCTGGAGCTGATTATGTAGGTCTTGACGATTACTTACAAAAAATTAAAGATGGTTGGACAGATGTTGATGTAATCATCACTATGCCAGCTGTTATGGGTAAATTAGGTCCATTAGGTCGTATTTTAGGACCTAGAGGTTTAATGCCAAACCCTAAAACAGGTACTGTAACTATGGATGTTGCAAAAGCTGTTGCAGAGGTTAAAGCTGGTAAAATTGACTTTAAAGTTGATAAAACTGGTATCGTACATGCAGGAATTGGTAAAGTTTCTTTTGGAGCTGAGCAAATTTATGACAATGCACACGAAATTATTCAAACATTAATCAAACTTAAACCAACTGCTGCTAAAGGTACCTACATTAAAGGTATTCACCTTACAAGCACTATGAGTCCGGCAATTGCTTTGGACCCTAAAGCAGTATAATTGGTAGTTAATAATTTTTAGTATGACTAGAGAAGAAAAATCAATCGCGATTGAAGATTTAACTGCGCAGTTAGCTGGTACAAATATTATTTATGTATCTGATATTTCTGGATTAAATGCAGAAACAACTTCAAACTTGAGAAGAGCTTGTTTTAAAGCAGGTATTAAATTAGAAGTTGTAAAAAACACTTTGCTTGCAAAAGCAATGGAAGCTTCTGCTAATGACTATGGTGATTTACCTTCAGTATTGACTGGTAACAGCGCTATCTTTATTTCAGACGTTGCAAATGCACCTGGAAAAATAATCAAAGATTTCAGAAAAAAATCAGCTAAACCTTTATTAAAAGGAGCTTATATCAATTCTGAAATTTACATTGGAGATGATCAATTAGATGCGTTAGCAACTATTAAATCTAAAGAAGAACTTCTTGGAGAGCTTATCGGATTGTTACAATCACCAGCTCAAAGAATTATTTCTGCACTTCAAAACAAATTTGCTGGAGAAGAAGCAGCAACTGAAGAAGCATAATACAAAAGACAGCTACTGTCTCTTGTGTTGATAAATTCGCACACACAAATAAATTATAATTTTACAAATCATTTTAAACGATAGAAAAAATGGCAGATTTGAAACAATTCGCAGAACAATTAGTTAACCTAACAGTTAAAGAAGTTAACGAATTAGCAACAATATTAAAAGACGAGTATGGTATCGAGCCTGCTGCTGCAGCGGTTGTAGTTGCTGCTGGTGGTGGAGAAGGTGCTGCTGAAGAAGCACAAACTGAATTTACAGTAGTATTAAAAGAAGCTGGAGCTTCTAAATTAGCTGTTGTAAAATTAGTTAAAGAACTTACAGGTTTAGGTCTTAAAGAAGCTAAAGATGTAGTTGACGGTGCTCCAAGTAACGTTAAAGAAGGTGTTTCTAAAGAAGAGGCTGAAGGTCTTAAAAAATCATTAGAAGAAGCTGGAGCTGTAGTTGAACTTAAATAAGTTTACTCGGTTTTAAGAACTAGGTTTAGGTCTTGAGTCAAAACTCAATGGCCTAAACCATTTTTCGTATAATAAAATATAGCATGTTTTATTATCAAATAGTTTAAAATACGAAAAAGTTTTTGATCAATACGAAGAAAAAAAATTAAGCCTTATTTTCTTGGTTTATTTTTAAAGATGTATTGATTACAATAAGAAAGTATACATTAAACAATGTGTTTTTACACAAAAAACTACTTTTTTTTTAATCAAAATTTTGTTCATTGATGATAACAAATCAGACTGAAAGATTGAATTTTGCCTCTACAAAAAATATTCCTGACTATCCGGATTTTCTAGATGTTCAGGTTAAATCCTTTAAAGATTTTTTTCAATTAGAAACTAAATCTGACGAGAGAGGCAACGAAGGGTTGTACAACACCTTCATGGAAAACTTTCCAATCACAGATACAAGAAATAACTTTGTATTGGAGTTCCTGGATTATTTTGTAGACCCACCACGTTATACAATTCAAGAATGTATAGAGAGAGGACTTACTTATAGTGTGCCTTTAAAAGCCAGGTTAAAACTATACTGTACAGATCCAGAACACGAAGATTTTGAAACTATTGTACAAGATGTTTATCTTGGAACAATTCCTTACATGACGCCAAGTGGTACCTTTGTAATTAATGGTGCTGAGCGTGTTGTAGTATCTCAACTACACCGTTCTCCTGGGGTTTTCTTTGGACAATCATTCCATGCAAATGGAACAAAATTATATTCTGCCAGAGTAATTCCTTTTAAAGGTTCTTGGATAGAATTTTCTACAGATATCAACAGCGTTATGTACGCGTATATCGATAGAAAGAAAAAATTACCGGTTACAACTTTATTCCGTGCAATCGGATTCGAAAGAGATAAGGATATCCTTGAAATTTTCGACCTTGCTGAAGAAATTAAAGTTTCTAAAACAGGTATCAAAAAGTATATTGGAAGAAGACTTGCTGCACGTGTATTGAATACATGGCATGAGGATTTCGTTGATGAAGATACCGGTGAGGTAGTTTCTATCGAGCGTAACGAAATCATCCTTGATCGTGATACTATTATCGACAAAGATAATGTGGAAGAGATCATCGATTCTAACGTTAAATCTATTTTGTTACACAAAGAGGATAATAACCAAGCAGATTATGCTATTATCCACAATACATTACAAAAAGATCCAACAAACTCTGAAAAAGAAGCTGTAGAGCACATTTACCGTCAGTTGCGTAACGCTGAACCGCCTGATGAGGAAACGGCTCGTGGTATTATAGATAAATTGTTCTTCTCTGATCAACGTTACAACTTAGGTGAGGTAGGTCGTTACAGAATGAACAAAAAACTTGGTTTAGATATCCCGATGGAAAAGCAAGTGCTTACCAAAGAAGATATCATTACCATTGTAAAATATTTGATCGAATTGATCAACTCTAAAGCAGAGATTGATGATATTGATCACTTATCTAACCGTCGTGTTAGAACAGTTGGAGAACAATTGTCTCAACAATTCGGTGTAGGTTTAGCACGTATGGCTAGAACTATTAGAGAGCGTATGAACGTTAGAGATAACGAGGTGTTTACACCAATTGATTTGATTAATGCTAAAACATTATCATCAGTTATCAACTCTTTCTTTGGAACAAACCAGTTGTCTCAATTTATGGATCAAACGAATCCATTAGCTGAGATTACACACAAGAGAAGATTATCTGCACTTGGACCAGGTGGACTTTCGAGAGAGAGAGCTGGTTTCGAGGTTCGTGACGTTCACTATACACACTATGGTCGTTTATGTCCGATTGAAACTCCAGAGGGACCAAACATTGGTTTGATTTCATCTCTTGGTGTTTATGCAAAAGTTAACGGAATGGGTTTCATCGAAACTCCTTACCGTAAAGTTACTGAAGGTGTAGTTGATTTGGAAAGTACTCCTATTTATTTGAGTGCTGAAGAAGAAGAAGGAAAAATGATTGCTCAGGCAAACATTGAAATGGATGCTACAGGTAAAATTACAGCGAGCAATGTTATTGCGCGTGAGGAAGGTGACTTCCCGGTTGTTGAGCCATCAGCAGTACATTATACAGACGTTGCTCCTAACCAGATTGCTTCGATTTCGGCTTCATTGATTCCTTTCTTGGAACATGATGATGCGAATAGAGCCTTGATGGGATCTAACATGATGCGTCAGGCGGTTCCTTTGATCCGTCCGGAAGCACCAATCGTTGGTACAGGTTTAGAGCGTCAAGTAGCTTCAGATTCCAGAGTATTAATTAATGCTGAAGGAGATGGAACTGTAGAATATGTTGATGCTAATATCATTACTATCAAATACGACCGTACTGAAGATGAAAGAATGGTTAGTTTTGATGCTGATGAGAAAACATACAACTTAATTAAATTTAGAAAAACCAATCAAGGTACAAGTATTAACCTGAAACCAATCGTAAGAAAAGGAGACAGAGTTAGTCTTGGTCAAGTATTATCAGAAGGATATGCTACTCAAAATGGTGAATTAGCTTTAGGTAGAAACTTAAAAGTTGCGTTCATGCCATGGAAAGGGTATAACTTTGAGGATGCGATTGTAATTTCTGAAAAAGTAGTTCGTGATGATATTTTTACTTCTATCCACGTTGATGATTATTCATTAGAGGTTAGAGATACTAAGTTAGGAAATGAAGAGTTAACAAACGATATTCCTAACGTTTCTGAAGAAGCTACTAAAGATTTAGATGAAAACGGTATGATCAGAATTGGAGCAGAGGTTAAACCTGGCGACATTTTGATCGGAAAAATTACACCAAAAGGAGAATCAGATCCAACTCCGGAAGAGAAATTGCTTCGTGCAATCTTCGGGGATAAAGCGGGTGATGTAAAAGATGCTTCATTAAAAGCTTCTCCATCTTTACATGGTGTAGTTCTTGACAAAAAATTATTTGCAAGAGCCGTAAAAGATAAACGTAAACGTACTCAGGATAAAGATGCTTTAGGCGCTTTAGAAATGGAATTTGAAACTAAATTTGTTGAATTAAAAGACAGATTGGTTGAAAAATTATTCTTGATCGTTAACGGAAAAACATCTCAAGGTGTAATGAATGATTTGGGTGAAGAAGTTTTACCAAAAGGTAAAAAATATACTCAAAAAATGCTTTACGCAGTAGAAGATTTTGCTCACTTAAGCAAAGGTCAATGGGTTGCTGATGATGCTACAAATAAAATGGTGAATGATTTAATTCATAACTATAAAATTAAGCTTAACGACTTACAAGGATCTTTAAGAAGAGAGAAATTTACGATCACAGTTGGAGATGAATTACCATCTGGAATCTTGAAATTAGCTAAGATTTACATTGCTAAAAAACGTAAATTGAAAGTTGGGGATAAAATGGCAGGACGTCACGGTAACAAAGGTATTGTTGCAAGAATCGTTCGTCATGAAGATATGCCTTTCCTTGAAGACGGAACACCGGTAGATATCGTATTGAATCCACTTGGGGTACCTTCACGTATGAACATTGGTCAGATTTATGAAACTGTTCTTGGATGGGCCGGTATGAACTTGGGTAGAAAATTTGCTACTCCAATTTTTGACGGTGCTTCTTTAGATCAAATTAATGAATTAACTGATGAAGCTGGAGTTCCACGTTTCGGACATACACACCTTTATGATGGTGGTACTGGAGAGCGTTTCCATCAAGCAGCGACTGTGGGTGTAATTTACATGCTTAAATTAGGACACATGGTTGATGATAAGATGCACGCACGTTCTATCGGACCATACTCATTGATTACGCAACAACCTCTTGGAGGTAAGGCGCAATTCGGAGGTCAGCGTTTTGGAGAGATGGAGGTTTGGGCACTTGAGGCTTATGGAGCATCAAGTACACTTAGAGAAATCTTAACTGTTAAATCGGATGACGTTATTGGTAGAGCTAAAACTTACGAAGCTATCGTTAAGGGAGAGTCTATGCCAGAACCAGGTTTACCAGAATCATTCAACGTATTGATGCACGAATTAAAAGGTCTTGGACTAGATATTCGTTTAGAAGAATAAATAAGTTTTCAGTCGCAGTCTCAGTATTCAGTTCAACACTGAAAACTGAGACTGTAGCTGTTTACTAAAATTAAAGTTTTTAGGATTTATACCCGTAAACCGTTCCGATTTTTTATAAAACTGAATATGTTTTATATCTAGCGCTTCAAAATTTAAAGGTTTGAAGTTTAGAGAAGTAACCCGAGGTAGTGTTAACAGTCATAAAGTCAGCAGTGGCTTTCGACTTAAACAAAAATCAATTTTTAATTGCAAATAAATCAATAGTAAAAACTATGATGAATAATAGAAACAATAATAAAGATAAAAATCCGGTAAAAAGATTTAATAAAATCTCTATTGGATTAGCTTCACCTGAATCTATCTTGAAAGAATCAAGAGGAGAGGTTTTAAAGCCAGAAACAATCAACTACAGAACGCACAAACCTGAAAGAGACGGACTTTTCTGCGAAAGAATTTTTGGACCTGTTAAGGATTTTGAGTGTGCTTGTGGTAAATATAAAAGAATTCGTTACAAAGGGATCATCTGTGACCGTTGTGGTGTTGAAGTTACTGAGAAAAAAGTACGTCGTGACAGAGTAGGACACATCAACCTTGTTGTGCCAATCGCTCACATCTGGTATTTCCGTTCTCTTCCAAACAAAATTGGTTATATCCTTGGTCTTCCATCTAAGAAATTAGATATGATCATTTACTACGAAAGATACGTAGTAATTCAAGCTGGTATTGCTAAAAATGCAGATGGAGAATCCTTACAAAGATTAGATTTCTTAACAGAAGAAGAATATTTGAATATTTTAGATACTCTTCCACAAGAAAATCTATACTTAGATGATATGGATCCTAATAAATTTGTTGCCAAAATGGGAGCAGAATGTATTATGGATTTATTAGCGCGTATTGACTTAGATGAGTTATCTTACCAACTAAGACACAGTGCTAACAACGAAACATCTAAACAACGTAAAACTGAAGCATTAAAAAGATTACAAGTTGTTGAGTCTTTCCGTGAGTCTAACTTAAACCGCGAAAACCGTCCGGAATGGATGATTATGAAAGTGGTTCCTGTTATTCCACCAGAATTACGTCCGCTTGTGCCACTTGATGGAGGTCGTTTTGCAACTTCAGATTTAAATGATTTATATCGTCGTGTAATCATCCGTAACAACCGTTTGAAAAGATTAATGGAGATTAAAGCTCCTGAAGTAATCTTAAGAAACGAAAAACGTATGTTACAAGAATCTGTAGATTCATTATTTGATAACACTCGTAAAGCTTCTGCTGTTAAAACAGAATCTAACAGACCATTAAAATCATTATCAGATTCATTAAAAGGTAAACAAGGACGTTTCCGTCAAAACCTTTTAGGAAAACGTGTGGATTATTCTGCTCGTTCGGTAATTGTTGTTGGTCCTGAATTAAAATTATTCGAATGCGGATTGCCAAAAGATATGGCAGCTGAATTATACAAACCTTTCGTTATCCGTAAATTGATTGAAAGAGGTATTGTTAAAACAGTAAAATCGGCTAAGAAAATCATAGACAAAAAAGAGCCGGTAGTTTGGGATATCCTTGAAAATGTAATTAAAGGACACCCTGTATTACTTAACCGTGCTCCTACGTTGCACAGACTTGGTATCCAGGCTTTCCAACCAAAATTAATTGAAGGAAAAGCAATCCAGTTACACCCGTTAGTTTGTACGGCATTTAACGCGGATTTTGATGGGGATCAGATGGCAGTTCACTTGCCATTAGGACCAGAGGCTATTTTAGAGGCACAATTATTAATGTTGGCTTCTCACAATATTCTTAACCCTGCAAATGGTGCTCCAATTACGGTACCTTCTCAGGATATGGTCTTGGGTCTATATTATATGACCAAAGAACGTATCTCTACACCAGAACACATTATTTTAGGTCAAGACTTAACATTCTATTCTGCTGAAGAAGTAAATATTGCATTAAACGAAGGAAGATTAGAATTGAATGCTCGTGTAAGAATTAGAGCAAAAGATTTTAATGAGGCTGGAGAATTGGTGTATAAAATTATCCAAACAACTGCAGGACGTGTATTATTTAACGAAGTAGTACCGGAAGCAGCAGGATATATCAATGACGTATTGACTAAGAAAAACCTTAGAGATATTATCGGACACATTTTAAGTGTGACGAATGTACCTACTACAGCAGCTTTCTTGGATAATATGAAAGACATGGGGTATAAATTCGCATTTAGAGGAGGTTTATCATTCTCTTTAGGTGATATTAGAATTCCAGAACAAAAAACAAAATTAATTGCAGATGCCAGAGAGCAAGTTGAAGGTATTTCTGTAAATTATAACATGGGTCTTATCACGAATAACGAGCGTTACAACCAAGTTATTGACGTTTGGACTTCTGCGAATGCACAGCTTACAGAATTAGCAATGAAAAATATTAGAGAAGACCAACAAGGTTTCAACTCTGTGTATATGATGCTTGACTCTGGAGCGAGGGGTTCTAAGGAGCAGATTCGTCAGTTAACAGGTATGCGTGGTTTGATGGCTAAGCCTAAAAAATCTACTGCCGGTGGTGGTGAGATTATTGAAAACCCGATTCTTTCTAACTTTAAGGAAGGTCTTTCGATTCTTGAGTATTTCATTTCTACTCACGGTGCTCGTAAAGGACTTGCGGATACGGCTCTTAAAACGGCTGATGCCGGATACTTAACAAGAAGACTTCATGACGTTTCTCAAGATGTTATTGTAAACATCGAAGATTGTGGAACTTTAAGAGGTGTTGAAGTATCTGCTTTGAAGAAAAATGAGGAAATTGTTGAATCTTTAGGAGAAAGAATTTTAGGACGTGTTGCGTTGCAAGATGTTATTAATCCTCTTACTAATGAAGTAATTGTTCAATCAGGTCAACAAATCACTGAAGCAATTATGAAGGTTATCGAAGCTTCTCCTATTGAAAGAGTAGAAGTTAGATCTCCATTAACTTGTGAGGCTTTAAAAGGTATTTGTGCGAAATGTTACGGTAGAAACTTAGCTACCGGTAAGATGACACAAAGAGGTGAAGCAGTTGGAGTTATTGCAGCTCAATCTATTGGTGAGCCAGGTACACAGTTAACACTTCGTACGTTCCACGTTGGAGGGGTTGCAGGAGGTATTTCTGAAGAATCTAGTATTGTTACAAGATTCAACGGTAGACTTGAGATTGAAGATTTAAAAACAGTTAAAGGAGAAGACAGCGAAGGTAATGCAGTTGATATCGTGGTATCACGTTCAACAGAATTAAAATTAGTTGACGAGAAAACCGGAATCGTTTTAAATACACATAATATTCCTTACGGATCTAGTATTTTCGTTAAGGATGGTGAAGTAGTTACTAAAGGATCTGTGATCTGTAAGTGGGATCCATATAATGGTGTAATTGTTTCTGAATTTACAGGTAAGATTGCTTACGAAGATTTAGAGCAAGGACAATCGTTCATGGTTGAAATCGATGAGCAGACAGGTTTCCAGGAAAAAGTAATTTCTGAAGCAAGAAATAAAAAATTAATCCCAACTTTATTGGTTTACGGTAAAGAAGGTGAATTGATTCGTTCGTATAACTTACCAGTAGGAGCACACTTAATGGTTGAGAACGGTGAGAAAATTAAAGCAGGTAAAGTATTGGTAAAAATCCCACGTCGTTCTTCTAAAGCAGGCGATATTACAGGAGGTCTTCCAAGAATTACCGAGTTGCTTGAGGCTCGTAACCCTTCTAACCCAGCAGTTGTTTCTGAAATTGACGGTGTTGTTTCTTTTGGAAAAATCAAAAGAGGTAACCGTGAAATTGTTATCGAATCTAAATTTGGTGAGATTAAAAAGTATTTAGTTAAACTTTCAAGCCAAATCTTAGTACAAGAAAATGACTTCGTAAGAGCAGGAGTACCATTGTCTGACGGTGCAATTACACCGGACGATATTTTAAGAATTCAAGGACCGGCTGCTGTTCAACAGTACTTGGTAAATGAAATTCAAGAGGTATACCGTTTACAAGGAGTAAAAATTAATGACAAGCACTTTGAGGTAGTTATTCGTCAAATGATGCGTAAAGTAAGAGTTCAAGATCCAGGAGATACTTTATTCTTAGAAGATCAATTGATTCACACTAAAGACTTTATCGTTCAAAATGATAAATTATACGGTATGAAAGTAGTTGAAGATTCAGGAGATTCTGCTGTATTGAAACCAGGTCAGATTATTACACCTCGTGATTTACGTGATGAAAATTCATTGTTGAAACGAAATGATAAAAATCTGGTTGTAGCCAGAGACGTAATTACTGCAACTGCAACGCCAGTTTTACAAGGTATTACAAGAGCTTCGCTACAAACTAAATCATTCATCTCTGCTGCTTCTTTCCAAGAAACAACAAAAGTACTTAACGAAGCTGCTGTAGCTGGTAAAGTAGATGATTTAGAAGGATTGAAAGAAAATGTAATTGTTGGACACAGAATCCCTGCCGGAACCGGTATGAGAGAATACGATAACACTATCGTTGGTTCTAAAGACGATTACAATGAAATGATGGCTAATAAAGAAGAATATATTTATTAATTTAGGACACTATGAGTAATTCGAAACAACAACAAGAGCAAATTAATATTGAGTTAGACGAAACAATTGCAGAGGGAATTTATTCTAATCTTGCGATTATAAATCACTCTTCATCAGAGTTTGTTTTAGATTTTGTGAGCATTATGCCCGGTATTCCTAAAGCCAAGGTAAAGTCAAGAATTGTATTGACACCACAACATGCTAAAAGATTATTAAAAGCAATTGGTGAAAATATTCATCGATTTGAAGCAGCCCACGGCGAGATCAAAGAGACGGAACAAGCACCAATACCGCTTAATTTTGGTCCTGCGGGACAAGCATAAATTTTAAAAGCCCCAGAAATGGGGCTTTTTTTATGGAAATAAATGAACGATACAGAGACGGGTAGTTTAACTGATTTTCATTACGTTCATCGAGTAAATTTCGTGTTATGATTCTATTGTTTTAATTTGCAACATCTAATAAAAGGATTTATTTTTAGAATATAGAAACTAATAAAGGTTGGTTTAATTCAAATTTTAAAAAAAGCGCTGATTTTTTAATTAGCGCTTTTTTTATGCCGTATTTGTTGTGAAAATTTTTTGCGTTTGATTTTCTAATCGTAAAACGTGCAAAGTTTTTTTTGCACGCAGATTTAGCAGATTAGGCGGATCTTATTTGCCCTTTATAAAAAATCTGCGCAATCTGCTAAATCTGCGTGTAAAAAAATTGGGGACAGAATTAAAAAAGGAGTTGTAATGCTATAATTAGACTTTACGAATCTTGCCCTTTACTTTGCGATTAAAAAATTAAACGGAAGACTTTTAAAGATTTTCTTTTGCACGCAGATTAGGCAGATCTATTTTCTTGTTGTAAAAAATCTGCGCAATCTGCCAAATCTGCGAGAAAAAAAAAGTTATAGAATTAAAAAAGAAGTGGTAATGCTATAAATTAGACTTTGCGAGCCTTGCCTTTACTTTGCGATTAAAAAATTAACAGTAAGACTCGTAAAGATTTTCTTTTGCACGCAGATTAAGCGGATCTATTTTCTTGTTGTAAAAAATCTGCGCGATCTGCCAAATCTGAGAGCAAAAAAATTAGTTATAGAGTTAAAAAAGGAGTCGTAATGCTATAATTAAACTTTGTCGTATAATCACCTCCGGTTTTGGCAAAGCTAATACGATTGTTGAAAATTGAAAAAATATTTTACGCTCTTCCCAACCTTTTTGACAAAAATGTACTCTATATAAATAAGTGGTTATTCATGAACCGCTTTAATCTAAAAATGTAGTGTATGAAAAAGAAATTCACCTTAGAAATAGCAAGTCCTTGTTCTGAAAATTTTGATAAAATGACAGTTAATTCAAACGGTTCATTTTGTGATTCTTGTATGAAAAATGTAATTGATTTGAGTGCCAAAACAAATTCAGAAGTGGCTAAATTCATTGCAGGAAATAAAGATAAAAATATTTGTGCGCGACTAAAAACGACTCAGTTAGAAGAAGAATTTGAACACAATGAGATTTCTAGAATCAATACTTTAAAATATGCTGCCGTAGCAGCATCAGTTTTGCTGACGTCGAATCTCGTGGCGCAAGAAAAAACACCGGTTGCAACCGAAGTGAGTTGTCCAAAACCTAATGTTCTTATAATGGGTGCAGTAGTCTCAAACCAAGTTGTTGAAAAAGAAGTTTCGATATTGGTGAAAGGAAAACTAATCGAAACAAAAACAAACAGACCTTTTGATGGTAAAACCTACCCGAATTTGATGCTTAGCATTAATGGTTTTGAAAGTGTAGTGAAAGTAAATCCAAAAACAGGGGAGTTTTCTGTTCCGATGCGCGTTTTAAAAACGGACAAAACACTTGAGATTGTTTTAAAAGGAGACGATTATTATCTTTCAAAAGCGATACCTTTTACTTTTAGTTCGGTTAAGAATAAGGTTTTGTTGCAGGACATTAGTATAGCTGCAGAGGAACTTTCCAGAATTTATATTGCCGGAGGATTAGGGATTAATTATTCAAGTAAGAGATAAATAAAAGCGGGGGCAATTACTTTTAACACATGGAGGCATAGTCGGTAAGGCTTAAAAGAGGTGTTTGCTACTACTATAATTCATAAGACTTTGGGGGGAATTGTGATTTTCTTGAAACGCCTTAGTAGGTTCTTTTGTAGCTATGTTTCTGTGCGTTAAGTAGTATTTTTTTTTAATTACAATAAAGAGTTTATTATTATTCGGGTTTTTATGAAGAAAAAAAGGCAGTCTAAAAATTTTAGACTGCCTTTTTGTTTTTTCGTAACCCGATTAGGGATTACTCAAATTCAGAGGTGAAAAATAATTTCACACTTGGGTATTTATTTTGTGTCATTTGAATTGTAAAGTCAGAATCGGCTAAAAACACCAATTGACCGTACTTATCATGTGCCAGGAATTTTTGCTTGATACGCTTAAATTCTTTGAATTCATTATTTTTAGCATCATCAGGTTTTACCCAACATGCCTTGTGTACCGGGAAGTTTTCATAGGTACATTTTGCACCGTATTCGTGTTCTAAACGGTATTGAATTACTTCATATTGAAGCGCTCCAACGGTTCCGATTACTTTACGATTGTTCATTTCTAAAGTAAACAATTGCGCAACCCCTTCGTCCATTAATTGATCAATTCCTTTGTCAAGCTGTTTGGCTTTCATCGGATCAGCATTATTGATGTATCTAAAATGTTCTGGAGAGAAACTTGGAATTCCTTTAAAACTCATGATTTCGCCTTCTGTCAAAGTATCACCAATTTTAAAGTTTCCGGTATCGTGTAAACCTACGATATCTCCAGGATAGGAAATGTCTACAATTTCTTTTTTCTCAGCAAAAAACGCATTTGGACTTGAGAATTTTAAGTTTTTCTTCTGACGAACGTGGTAGTACGGTTTGTTTCTTTCGAAAGTTCCAGAAACGATTTTAATGAATGCCAGACGATCACGGTGTTTCGGATCCATATTAGCGTGGATTTTAAACACAAATCCTGTCATTTTTTCTTCTTTCGGATCAACCAAACGCGTTTCAGAATCTTTTGCTCTTGGAGATGGTGCAATGGCAACAAAGCAATCTAAAAGTTCACGAACTCCAAAATTATTTAAGGCAGAACCAAAAAACACCGGTTGAATTTTTCCGTCTAAATAATCCTGACGGTCAAATTTAGGATATACTTCGTCAATTAATTCTAATTCTTCACGTAGTCTGTCAGCAGGTTTCTGACCAATAATTTTTTCCAGTTCCGGATTTTGAACGTCTGAGAAAGCAATGGTTTCCTCAATGTTTTTACGGCTGTCTCCACTAAAGATATTAATGTTTTGTTCCCACAAATTATAGATTCCCTGAAAATCATACCCCATTCCGATTGGAAAACTTAAAGGAGTAACCTTCAAACCTAATTTTTGCTCTACCTCATCCATCAAATCAAAGGCATCTTTACCCTCACGATCTAATTTATTGATGAAAACAATCATCGGAATGTTTCGCATTCTACAAACGGCAACTAATTTTTCCGTTTGTTCCTCGACCCCTTTTGCAACGTCGATTACAACAATAACACTGTCAACAGCAGTTAAAGTTCTAAAAGTATCTTCTGCAAAATCCTTGTGACCAGGGGTATCAAGAATGTTGATTTTTTTGTCTTTATAGTTAAAAGCAAGGACAGAGGTTGAAACCGAAATACCTCTTTGGCGTTCGATTTCCATGAAATCACTCGTTGCTCCTTTTTTAATTTTATTGTTTTTTACAGCACCAGCCTCTTGAATAGCCCCTCCAAACAATAGTAATTTTTCTGTTAAAGTGGTCTTACCGGCATCGGGATGCGATATAATTCCAAACGTTCTTCTGCGTTGTATTTCTTTTAAAAAGCTCATATTTCGTATAAATAGGTTGCAAAAGTACTATTAATTACGGCTTAATAAAAATATTCACTTCTTAAATTGGAACTCTTTGTCGTTTAAAATAAAAGTTTTGCAGAATAAACAAGGCTGTTTTTTTAGAACAGCCTTGTTTGTTATTGTTAACCCGTTGGGAGTATTTATTTTTACTACATAGAGCCCTAGTTTATAAAGCTCAAAAAAAGACGTTTCATTCAAAATAAATCATATAAGACTATGTAAAAAAAATAGGAGTTTCTTGAAACGTTTCAATTTTAAAAAATTAAAATCTATGTTTCTATGTGTTAAAAAAGTTTTAGCTGAATTACATCCAACTGGTTTATTATTGATTAATTGACCAAACAGTATATCCTTTTGGCGGACATTGGATTTTTACCCATTGATCCCCCTGAGTTGTCGGGTACCAGGAAGAGTTTCCTGTGAAATCTTTGATTTGAGTATTGGCCCAATTCGTCTGAATCCATCTTTCCTGCCAGGTAGTTGAATTGTTAATATAAACGACCAGTCCCGGGTTTCCATTGTAACCGTTTCTTCTGGCGATATACTCATCATTATCCGAATATAAAATCGAAGTGTTTCCGGTAGCTTTGTTATTATGGATCCAGATAAGATTGTTTAATTTACTTTTATCCAGCCATTCTTCATAATCCCTGTAAAAGATTGTTGGATAACCTTCGTGAGTTAAAATATAAGAGTAGGCAAGTAGCTTGCTCGAAATTTCATCTGTATCGTGATTGCTGACAAAGGTGACTGCTTTGTATGGATTTCTTTTCCACATCATATCATCATTCAAAAGAGCCAGATTATTTCCGTCAAAAGCATCATTCATTTTATAATAACAAGCAAAATCAAAAACAGAACTGTTGGCATTGTTCGCCCAATCATTCAGTGTATTTACGTTAGAATCCCATAATTCACCGACAGAAAATCCACCAACATTGGCATTCCAATCGCGTACGACCCAAGAACCAAAACCTTTTACATAATCAAATCTCCAGCCATCAAATTTCATGGTGTTCTTGTAATATTTACCAACTCCGTCCGCTCTAAGCCACAACCAATCTTGTACATAAGGACTTGCATGACATAAATCCGGAAAACCTCCAAATGCTCCTTCGTCATTATTGCCGTAGTTGTTTTTGTAAAAATCATTATAGGAACGCTTGAATTTTCCGGAAGCAACTCCGTTAAAGTTGGTCCAGGTATTTGTTCCGGTAAACGGATTGGCTTCAGACTGACCTCCACTATTGTGATTAATAACAATATCGGCATACACTTTCATGTTTTCAGTATGTGCTTTTGTGATCAGACTTACTAATTCTGTTTTTGATCCAAATCGGGTTTCTGTAGTTCCATTTTGATTGAAATCTCCAAAATCAAAATAATCCGTTGGGTCGTAGCCCATAGAAAAAGCGCCATTTTGAGCTTTAGATGCGGGAGGTAGCCATATCGAGCCAATTCCGGCATTAGACCAGGCCGTTACTTTGCTATTTACGGTGTCCCACCAGGTTCCGCCAGCAGGAACGTCCCAATAGAAGGCCTGCATCATAACACCGCCACCCGGATTGTCTACATATTTTCCGGTGCGTGTTGTTTTTGAATCTCCGGTACTAAAAGGTTTTCCATCGTGATTGGTAACATTGATAATTTTAAATTGTTGACTTTCTGCTTTTGCATCAATTTCATTGGTCTCATTTTGCGAGCAAGAGCACAAAAACGCTGTAAGAGCCAAAAAGGAATAGATTTTTGGGATTGGTTTTTTCATAATTAAGGATTTGGTTTGGTTAGATTAATAAAGTTGTAATTGTAATTTATGGGGTCTTAAAACATAAATATTCGTAATTTTTAAGTACAAAAATTATCAATTACCTACCTAAAGTAGGAGTTTTTTGTTCCGATTTTAATTATATGAAAATATCTATAGCGCGAAAACGTTGTAGTGTTGAAAACTTTTTTTTATTTCGCTGTGAAGTAGTAGTTTATGGTTTGCTAAGGATAATTGAGCGAAAGTGTAATCCCGTTTCGTAATTTGTAATTTTTATGCTCTTTTTTGAAGGTTTTTTATCTTCAAAAACAGCACTTTAGTTGTTGGATTTAAGAGTTATCATATAATTTTTTGTTAATAGTATAGCTGATAGTTGTATTATGTAATTGAATTGTTATTTTTGTTCGTTATAAGTTATAAGAAACCAGGTGCTAATTCGATAGTGTTTCCTGAAAATTCAGGTCAGCGCTATGAGATTACTACTTGTTTTAAAAATGAAATTCTAAAGCAAGATCTTTACATTCAAATTAAATTTAAAATAATGTTATTAAAAAAATTACAGCTAAAAACAATTGATTACAGATTTGGGTTAACAATGTGTTTTTTACTTTTTTTCAACTCTGTCATTTCTGCACAGGAAATAATTAAAGATGTTGTGGCTGAAAAACCAGCTGAAGTGCCTTCAACGCAGAAGCGAAAAATTGATGGTATTATTGCTACTGTTGGAGATTATATTGTTTTAGATTCAGATATTGATAAAGGATTTCTGGAAATCAGTGCTCAGGGTGGTTCTGTAAAAGATATTACCAGATGCCAGATGCTAGGTAAATTGTTAGAAGATAAATTGTACGCGCATCAGGCTGTTCAGGATAGTATTATCGTAAGCGATGCCGAAGTGAGAAGCATGATGGAAGAGCGTTTGACTTACATGACGCAACAAGTTGGTGACATTAATAAAGTGGTAGCTTACTACAAGAAAAACTCGGTAGAAGAGTTTAAAACTTATTTTGCTGATATCTTAAAAGAGCAAAAGTTAGCATCAGAAATGACTAAAAAGATTGTTGATGCGGTAGAAATTACACCGGAGGAGGTTCGTAGTTTCTTTAAAAAAATCCCTAAAGACGAGTTGCCAACTTTTGGTGCTGAAATGGAAGTAGCACAAATTGTGATCGAACCTAAAGTTTCAGATGCCGACAAACAAAAAGTGAAAGACAAATTAAATGCAATTAGAAAAGATGTCTTAGAAGGTTCCAGTTTTGCTACCAAAGCTGTTTTGTATTCACAAGATCCTGCGTCTTCTCCTAACGGGGGGTATTACAAAATGAATAGAAAAACTCCTTTTGTAAAAGAGTTTAAAGATGTTGCTTTTAGTTTGCAACAAGGAGAGATTTCGGAACCATTCGAAACTATTTTTGGATTTCATATTATTATGATCGATAAAATTAAAGGTCAGGAAGTAGAATTAAGACATATTTTGATCTCGCCAACAGTATCTGAAGATGCTTTAAAAGAAGCGAAAGAGAAAATTACGAATATCAGAAGCAAGATCATAAATAAAGAAATTTCGTTTGCAGATGCAGCAAGAACAGAATCTGACGAAAAAGAAACGAGAGCAAACGGAGGAATATTAGTGAATCCTACTTCTCAGGATACTCGTTTTGAATTGACTAAAATGGATCCGACGTTATACAGCCAGGTTTCGAATTTAAAAGATGATGAAATTTCTCAACCGCTTTTAAATACAGATGATAAAGGTAAAAAAACATACAAGTTGATTACCGTAACGAACAGAATTGATGCTCATACCGCTGATTATGCTAAAGATTACACTAAGATTAAAGAATTAGCATTAAAAGAAAAACAAATCACTGCGATTGCAAAATGGTTTGATACAAAAATTAAAGACACGTACATTAAAATTATTGGAGAATACAGAGATTGTACTTTCACAAACAATTGGTTGAAAAAATAATTTTTATTAAATAAAGAAAAAGAGTTAGTTTTATGAATTCATAGAGCTAACTCTTTTTAATTTTAAAATATATTTAAATGTCTGACGTAACAGCAATTCATAATTTAGTTCAAAAACGAAATGAACTAAAAACAGAAATAGCGAAAATTATTGTAGGCCAGGATGAAGTTATCGATCAGATTTTGATCTGTATTTTTTCCGGTGGACATGCACTTTTAATAGGTGTGCCGGGATTGGCAAAAACATTATTGATTAATACTTTGTCACAGGCTTTGGGATTGGATTTTAAAAGAATTCAGTTTACACCCGATTTAATGCCTTCGGACATTTTGGGAAGTGAAATTCTAGACGAAAACAGAAAGTTTAAATTTATAAAAGGGCCTATTTTCTCTAATATTATTCTGGCTGACGAGATCAACAGAACGCCGCCTAAAACGCAGGCAGCTTTGCTTGAAGCCATGCAGGAGCGTTCGGTAACCATAGCGGGTGAAAATCATAAGTTAGATCTGCCTTATTTTGTTTTAGCAACTCAAAACCCAATTGAACAGGAAGGTACCTACCCGTTACCGGAAGCGCAGTTGGATCGTTTTATGTTTGCCATAAAATTAGAATATCCTAGTTTTGAAGAGGAAGTACAGGTTGTAAAACGCACAACATCTGATGTTAAAACAGCTATTAATCCGTTGTTTACGGGACAGGAAATAATCGATTTCCAGCATTTGATTCGCAGAATACCTGTAGCGGATAATGTTGTGGAGTATGCCGTAACATTGGTGAGTAAAACAAGACCCGACAATGCTCTGTCAAATGATTTTGTGAAAAATTACCTAGATTGGGGAGCAGGACCAAGAGCCTCTCAAAACCTGATTTTGGCAGCAAAAGCACATGCTGCTTTTAAAGGTAAATTTTCTCCGGATATTGAAGATGTAAAAGCAGTTGCAACCGGAATTCTGAGACATCGAATTATTAAAAATTACAAAGCCGATGCTGAAGGAATTACAGAAGAAATTATCATACAGAAATTGATGTAGTTTATTTGCAAAACAGATATAAAAGCCCAAACCGATACGTATTTCAGGTTTGGGCTTTTTGTTTTAGTGGCTACATGTCGCCAATACAGGGAACCAAGTCCAAAAGTTGTGGGGTATCGCAGGAAAAACCTTTTCGTGGAAGCTGCTATATCGTGTGGCTTGTCTATGTGAGAGCTATTTCGTTTAATTGGTCTTCGTATCGAAGGTTCGCTATTTTTAGTGTCGATTTTTTAGCTATTATTTTTTGAACTCATATCATTTCGGATGAAATTAGTTCGTACAATACAAAAGACACCTTTCCTTAAATCTAATTTTAAAATAGAATTAATTACCCAAAAGTCAAATCTGACAGGTTTCAAAAACCTGTCAGATTTAATTCGTAAAGAGGAAGGAAACAATTTTGCGATATAATATTATTTCTCGTTTGATTTACTCGGTCTATTCGTTTTTATTGGCGTCTGCTTCGTCGGAAGAAAAGACAAACAGAGCGTTTAATCTTTTTTAACTTTACTGCAATTCTGCGAGATTTTTACTTCCCTACAACTTTCGGACTTGATCCTTCTTTTTCTAAAATTAGATTTTAAGAAAAAGAAGCAAAAGGATACTGCAAAGTTTTGCTCTTCAAAGTTTATGACAGGGGGTAAAAACACCTACTATAACGTTATAGATGCTAATTTAGAAAGGTTCTTTACTTAAAAAGGCCTTAAAATGACCTTAGTCTGCAACACCCGATTTCGACTTTAATAAAGAAAGGATTTTAAAATAGTAATAAATCATTTTTTTAATACAAAATTGAAATTTTAGCAAAAAATGGCAGTGAAAATCGTTTTTTAGCAATAATAATTTTTGAAAAGCCGACTTCTATTATATTTTTTTTAATTCTCGTCTTTAATATTTAAATTTGCGTACAAAAAAACAAAAAGACTTCTATATATTATGAATACGTATAACGATTACATTAAAGAGATCGAAGAAAGAAAAGGTCAGGGTCTTCACCCGAAGCCTATCGATGGTGCTGAATTAGTAAGCGAAATCATCGCACAAATTAAAGATTTGGAGAATCCATATAGAGCAGATTCTCTTCAATTTTTTATTTATAATACGTTGCCTGGAACTACTAGTGCTGCTGGTGAGAAAGCTAAGTTTTTAAAGGAGATTATCCTGGGAGAAGCTGTAGTAAAAGAAATCACACCTGCTTTTGCTTTTGAATTATTATCGCACATGAAAGGCGGACCTTCTATCGAGGTATTGCTTGATTTGGCTTTAGGTAATGATGTTGCTATTGCAAAAGAAGCGGCAAAAGTGCTTAAAACTCAGGTTTTTCTTTACGAAGCAGATACAGATCGTTTAGTGGAAGCCTACAAACAAGGTAACGAAATAGTTAAAGATATTCTGGAAAGCTACGTACAAGCGGAGTTTTTTACAAAACTTCCGGACGTGGCAGAAAAAGTAGAGATCGTTACTTTTATTGCCGGTGAGGGAGATATTTCAACAGATTTACTTTCTCCGGGTAATCAGGCACACTCTCGTTCAGACCGTGAACTTCACGGACAATGTATGATCACGCCTCAGGCACAACAGGAAATTAAAGCACTACAGGCACAACATCCGGATAAAAGTGTGATGTTGATTGCTGAAAAAGGGACAATGGGGGTAGGTTCTTCAAGAATGTCAGGTGTAAACAACGTGGCACTTTGGACCGGTAAACAAGCAAGTCCTTATATTCCTTTCGTAAATATTGCTCCAATTGTTGGGGGAACAAACGGTATTTCTCCGATTTTCCTAACTACGGTTGACGTTACGGGTGGTATTGGTCTTGACCTTAAAAACTGGGTTAAAAAGCTTGATGCTGATGGTAATATCGTTCGTAATGAGAATGATGAACCAATTTTAGAAGAAACGTATTCTGTAGCAACAGGAACGGTTCTTACAATCAATATTAAAGAGAAAAAATTATATAAAGGCGACCAAGAGCTGATTGACATTTCTAAGGCATTTACGCCTCAGAAAATGGAATTCATTAAAGCTGGTGGTTCCTACGCGATTGTATTTGGTAAAAAACTTCAAACATTTGCAGCTAAGACTTTAGGAGTTGACTTTCCACTTGTATATGCTCCATCAAAAGAAATTTCTATTGAAGGGCAAGGTCTTACAGCAGTTGAGAAAATCTTCAACAGAAATGCTGTTGGTACCATTTCAAATAAAGCATTACATGCAGGTTCAGATGTACGTGTAGAAGTAAATATCGTAGGTTCACAAGATACGACTGGTCTTATGACGGCTCAGGAATTAGAATCTATGGCTGCTACCGTAATTTCACCAATCGTTGACGGTGCGTACCAATCAGGTTGTCATACGGCTTCGGTTTGGGATAAAAAAGCACAAGCAAACATTCCAAAATTGATGAAATTTATGAACGATTTCGGTTTGATCACAGCTCGTGACCCGAAAGGCGTTTATCATGCTATGACCGATGTAATTCACAAAGTACTTAATGATATCACGATAGACGAGTGGGCGATCATCATTGGTGGTGATTCACACACAAGAATGTCAAAAGGTGTTGCTTTTGGTGCTGACTCCGGAACAGTGGCTCTTGCACTTGCTACAGGTGAAGCTTCAATGCCAATCCCTGAATCAGTGAAGGTAACGTTCAAAGGAGACATGAAAGGATACATGGACTTCCGTGATGTGGTTCATGCTACACAGGCTCAAATGCTTCAGAAATTTGGAGGAGAAAATGTATTCCAAGGTAGAATCATTGAGGTTCATATCGGAACTCTTAATGCAGATCAGGCCTTTACATTTACAGACTGGACTGCAGAGATGAAAGCAAAAGCTTCTATCTGTATTTCTGAAGATTATACTTTGATTGAATCATTGGAAATTGCTAAAGGCAGAATCCAGATCATGATCGACAAAGGTATGGACAATGAAAATCAGGTTCTTCAAGGATTAATTGATAAAGCAAATAAGAGAATCACAGAAATTATTTCTGGAGAGAAACCAGCTTTAATTCCAGATGCAAATGCAAAGTATTACGCTGAGGTTGTTGTTGATCTTGATGTGATTGCTGAGCCAATGATTGCTGATCCGGACGTTAATAATATTGATGTTTCTAAACGATATACGCACGATACCATCAGACCATTGTCTTTTTATGGAGGAGTGAAAAAAGTAGATCTTGGATTTATCGGTTCTTGTATGGTTCACAAGGGTGATATGAAAATCCTTGCTCAAATGTTAAAAAATATTGAAGAGCAACACGGTAAAGTAGAGTTCTTGGCGCCGCTTGTAGTAGCACCACCTACTTATAACATCGTTGATGAATTGAAAGCAGAAGGAGACTGGGAAGTTTTACAAAAATATTCCGGTTTCGAATTTAACGATAGCGCTCCTAAAGGTGCAGCACGTACAGAATACGAGAACATGTTGTATTTAGAGCGTCCTGGATGTAACCTTTGTATGGGGAATCAAGAGAAAGCAGCAAAAGGAGATACAGTAATGGCAACTTCTACGCGTCTTTTCCAAGGAAGAGTTGTGGAAGATTCTGAAGGTAAAAAAGGAGAGTCTTTACTTTCTTCTACTCCGGTTGTAGTATTGTCTACAATTTTGGGTAGAACGCCTACTATCGAAGAATATAAAGTAGCTGTAGAAGGAATCAACCTTACTAAGTTTGCACCTTCTCACAAGTTATTGGTGAAATAAGCATACGATTAAACAATCATAATTCAGAAGCCCGAGTCACAAACTCGGGCTTTTTCTTTTATAGCGACTCTATTTTTCGTATCTTGGATGTTCAAAAAAAAATAACAAAACAATTTTATAATTATGGCATTTGATATTGAAATGATTAGAAAAGTGTATGACAACATGCCGGGTCGTGTTGATGCAGCACGCAAGATTGTTGGTCGTCCACTTACTTTAACAGAGAAAATTTTGTACAATCACCTTTGGGACGGAACTCCGTCTAAGGCGTTTGGAAGAGGGATCGATTATGTTGATTTTGCGCCCGATCGTGTAGCATGTCAGGATGCCACGGCACAAATGGCATTATTACAATTTATGCATGCCGGTAAATCTAAAGTGGCAGTTCCGACAACGGTTCACTGCGATCACTTGATTCAGGCAAAAGTAGATGCGGCAACTGATTTGGCGAGAGCAAAAACACAAAGTAATGAAGTTTTCGATTTCTTATCGTCAGTTTCAAATAAATACGGAATTGGTTTCTGGAAACCAGGAGCCGGAATTATTCACCAGGTAGTGCTTGAAAATTATGCATTTCCGGGAGGAATGATGATCGGTACCGATTCGCACACTGTAAATGCAGGTGGTTTAGGAATGGTAGCGATTGGTGTTGGTGGAGCCGATGCTGTTGACGTGATGTCCGGTATGGCCTGGGAATTAAAATTTCCTAAATTAATCGGAGTGAAATTAACCGGTAAATTATCCGGTTGGACTGCTCCTAAAGATGTTATTCTTAAAGTAGCCGGTATACTTACTGTAAAAGGAGGAACCGGAGCTATCGTTGAATATTTTGGTGAAGGAGCAACTTCAATGTCCTGTACCGGAAAAGGAACGATTTGTAACATGGGAGCTGAGATTGGAGCGACAACCTCAACTTTTGGTTACGATGCTTCAATGGGGCGTTATTTACGTTCTACCGACAGAGCAGATGTTGCCGATGCCGCAGATAAAGTAGCTTCTTACTTAACGGGAGATCCGGAAGTATATGCTAATCCCGAACAGTATTTTGATCAGGTGATCGAAATTAACTTATCGGAATTAGAGCCACACTTAAACGGTCCATTCACACCGGATTTGGCTACTCCGATTTCTAAAATGAAAGAAGAAGCTATCAAAAACAACTGGCCATTGCAAATTCAAGTCGGTTTAATAGGTTCTTGTACCAACTCTTCTTATGAGGATATTGCTCGTGCGGCTTCTTTAGCGAAACAAGTTTCGGCTAAAAATTTAAAAACCAAAGCCGAGTTTACAATCACTCCAGGTTCTGAGGTAGTGCGTTCTACTATTGAAAGAGACGGGTTTATTGAAACTTTTCATAAAATTGGAGCTACTGTTTTTGCCAACGCCTGCGGACCTTGTATCGGTATGTGGGACAGAGAAGGAGCAGAGAAAGAAGAAAGAAATACAATCGTGCACTCTTTCAATCGTAACTTCTCAAAACGTGCCGATGGTAATCCAAATACACTGGCTTTTGTTGGTTCTCCGGAATTAGTAACTGCCATGGCTATTGCAGGTGATTTAGGTTTTAATCCGTTAACTGATACCTTAATCAACGAAGATGGTGAAGAAGTAATGCTTGAAGCGCCAACAGGAGATGAACTTCCTGCAAAAGGTTTCTATGCCGAAGATCCGGGATTCCAGGCTCCCGCTGCTGACGGTTCAGGAGTTCAGGTTGTTGTAAGTCCAACCTCTGAGCGTTTGCAATTGTTGGCTCCGTTTGATGCGTGGGATGGTAAAAACATCACAGGTGCTAAATTGTTAATCAAAGCCTTCGGAAAATGTACTACAGATCATATTTCTATGGCAGGACCGTGGTTGCGTTTCCGTGGACACTTAGATAATATTTCGAACAATATGTTGATTGGTGCCGTAAATGCATTCAATCAAAAAACAAATTCAGTTAAAAATCAATTGACAGGCGAATACGATGCCGTTCCAGCTGTAGCTCGTGCTTATAAAGCATCCGGAGTTCCGTCTATCGTTGTGGGAGATCATAATTATGGAGAAGGTTCTTCACGTGAGCATGCTGCAATGGAGCCACGTTTCTTAGGTGTTAAGGCGGTATTGGTAAAATCATTTGCCCGTATCCATGAAACAAACCTTAAAAAACAAGGCCTTTTAGGATTGACTTTTGCTAATGAAGCAGATTACGATAAAATTCAGGAGAATGACACGATTAACTTTACTGATTTAGTTGCTTTCGCTCCCGGAAAACCGTTAACCTTAGAATTTGTTCATGCAGATGGTACTAAAGATACTATCTTGGCAAACCATACGTACAACGAAGGGCAAATAGGTTGGTTCGTTGCAGGTTCAGCATTAAATTTAATTGCTGCCGGAAAAGCTTAATCATTAAGATTTTAATTATACTAAAAACGCGCTGTGAGAACAGTGCGTTTTTTTATTTAGGAGCTTTTTCGGTTGTTTAAAATAGTTAAGTTGCCTCAGTTATTTTATAGCTATAATCAAATGATTTGAATAGCCTCCTGCTTTAGCTCAATGTTATTATGTTAAGAAAATTTTTCACGCAGATTCTGCGGATTCTGCGGATTTTTTATATTTCAATCTGCTAAAATCTGCGTGAGACTTTTTTTGATAATCCTTTTGAATCTTTTGGATGATTACAAATATTTTATAGCTATAATCAAATGATTTGAATAGCCTCCTGCTTTAGCTCAATGTCATTAAGTTAAGAAAATTTTTCACGCAGATTCTGCGGATTTTTTATATTTCAATCTGCTAAAATCTGCGTGAGACTTTTTTTGATAATACTTTTGAATTTTTTGAATGATTACAAAACAGAATTGTGAAGTTGTGATAAAATTGTTTAGTTTAATCCCCAGTAAATTAATCCGCTGATCATCCATAGTAAAATCCATTGACCTAATTTTAAATAGTTGTTTGGGAATTTTTTCGAGATTGCGATTCCTATTAGCCACACTATTCCATATCCCAGAAAATAAACGGCTGTTAATTGAAGTAACATTCTTTCACTAATCAAAAAATCGGTAAAATTGATTAGTCCAAGTCCGATGGTGGCAAATAATAAATCAAACGAAATCCAATGCCAGCCGCACCTTGCCATGGTCCATTTTTCCTGTTTCAGATCTTTTTCATTAACTCCGTCTTTGGGTTCTATTGTTCTCAATTCTTTGTCGCCTATAAAGGTGTGAATGAGGAATGCTAATAAAGTAAGAATGTTGGCTAATAAAATAGGTATATTCATGTTGTTCTTTGTTTTTGTTTACGGGACATTGTTTTTCTTAGTATTCGTACCCATAAACTCCAGGGGGTATTTACTTTGTTTCTTGTAAAATGATTTTCTACTTTATCAAACGAATCTTCTACTACGGCATCGTGTAACCAACGAATGACTATTGCCCATCGTAAAGAGGTTTTTCCGGTGGTTCTCATGTCAATAGTATGAGAAAGTTCTGTTTTATCGATGGTTATGGGTTTTAAATCAAATCGGTGAAAACCGTCAAAACCAGTCATATCAAACTGAAATGTTACGGATTGATCAGGGAGATATTCTGTTACAAAATACCGTATTGGTCCGTGTCCGCCTTTGGAACCAACTTGTAACCCTTTGTCTAATTTCATCGAGAACCATTTTTCATTAGCAAATAGCATATCGTTTTCGGTGGATAAGGTGCTTAACAATTTTGCTACTTCTTCGATAGGTTGATTGATTTCTCGTTTATGAATGTTGAGTACTTTCATTTTATTTTCCGATTAAGATGTGATACTGTTTTGGGATTTCAACTCCGCTAAAATGATTGGTCAGTCCATATAGTATTAATGTAGTACTGCAGATTCCAATCATTAAAATTAATATAGCCTGACTATTTGGTGTTATGCCAACAAGAGTCTGTTTCATTTTTTTGCTGTGAATGGCGGCTATGTGTCCAAAGAACGAAATAACGGCAAGGCTGTAATAAGGAATAAAAAATAAGTTTAAGGGAAAGGTGTTTAACCCGGCTGCGCCAAAATAAAAGTTGGTGTCAAGATTCAGATAGAAGCGACCTATGAGAATAACGGGTACATGGATAAGAAGAAAAACAGCCAGATAGAGCCCGGTCCAAATCTGTAATTTATCAAAGTTTGTTACCGTAGTTTTTCGACTTTTTCTAAAAAGCGTAAGACCCGAAACAATCTGAACTAAAACGGCGGTCAATAGAATGGTTTCAATGAAAATATTACGATAAAAATGCCGCAAGAGGTTCATTATTTCAATGTGTTTTGCTGCGCCATTACTACTGCAAATGTGATTGAATAAATGCAGTCCGACAAACAGCGTGATGGTGATTCCGGATAAACGATGTAGTTTTTTGATTGTCATTCGGTTTCTTTTCCTGTAAAATAAAGCCTAATAATCCTGATTACATTTGATTTAAATCAAATTCGTTTTTTGGGATTGCGAATTCTGCTTAGTGTTTCAAGGGTGATTCCTAAATAAGAGGCAATATGCGTGAGCGGGACTCTCTGTGTAATGTAGGGACGGATTTTGAGTAAACTTTCGTATTTCTGCTGGGCAGATTCAAATTGAATGGAAACAATACGACTCCGTAATTGCAGCATTATTCGGGTAGTGATCATTCTCCCCAATCGGTCAAAATCGTGGTGTTTATTGCATAGTTTATTAATATTTTGCATGGATATTTCCAAAAAAGTAGTGGGTTCAAGAAGTTCTATAAAATAAGAACTTGGTGTGCCCTGAAAAAAGCCATCAATAGAAGTAATAAATTCATTTTCGAAAGCAAACCAATCGGTAATGTCTTTGCCGTCTTTGAGGTAAAATGCCCTTGCAGCACCTTTCACAATAAAATAGGTTTTGCTTACATGTTCCCCTTCTCTTATCAATATGGTGGATTTTTCAAGTGTAAAAAGTTCAGCTGCTTGTTTGAAATCTGCCTTAGTGTTTTCTGTTAAAGGAGAATAAGTATCGCTAACCAATTTTATTGCCTGCTCCAGTCCCTGTGGGTTTTCCATAAGTTAGAAATTGTAAAAACGCGCACCATTTCATAAATATATCTGATGCAAAATGATTTGGATTTGTTTTTTTGTATTTCATTACAGCAGGGTCTTGCAGGCATTGAGACAGTTGTCATTGCTGATCATTGAAAATACGGTTACTCAAATATACTACAAAAATGGAATAGAATTAAAAGCTTAATTGAAGATGCGGCTAAAAAAAAAAGTAGCTTTTTTTTTATGGATTTGATATAAATAAGGCCCGTTTTGATGTAAAATTGTTAATTTCGGTAAAAACAAGTGTTAAAAACTAGGCTTTTTTGTTTAAAAAAGTTAAATTCGCTTTATAAGTAATAGAATTGTGTTTTTTACTAATGGAACACAAAATTGAGAATAAAAAAATCCCCCCAAATAATGATTTTTAGGTTAACTGTTGTATTATTTTTTTTTAGTTTGAGTGCGTTTTCACAGGAGAAATATACGAAACATATTATTTCAGAAGGTGAGAATTTATCTGTAATAGCACAAAAATACGGAGTAAAAACCAGAGAAATTATTGAAGCAAATCCGAATAGTCCTAAGATACTAAAATTAAAATCGGTTTTGTTGATTCCAAACAAAAAGCAGAAAGTAGTTGCCAGTAAAAAAGCGGTTGCCAGTAAAAAGGAAACACCAGTAGTTGCTGATACTCCCGGATTGCATGTTATTCTTGCTAAAGAAACACTTTGGGGTATTGCTAAGAAGTACAATGTTTCGGTAGAAGAGTTAAAGGGAGCCAACCCGCTTTTGGAAACAGAAGGTTTAAAAATAGGACAACAGATTGCGATTCCGTCTAAAGTAGTAGCAGAAGCAGAAAAACCGGTTGAAACTATTGACGCTGCAAAACCGGAAGAGGTTGAGGTTGCCAGAGAAGTTTTGTCTAAAGAAACCAAATACGCAATTGCAAAAGAATTCGGGATTACTGTTGCAGAATTAGAGAAACAGAATCCGGCGATAAAGAAAAGATTGAAGGTCGGTTATGTGCTTAAAATAAAGACTTCCAAAGAAAAAGCAGAGGCATTACAAGCTTTAAAACCTACTCCTGAAATAAAAGATCCTACATCAACTCCTAGTGGGATTGCAGAGAATCCAGTTGTTGTTGTCGATTCGTCAACAGTTATTAAGGTTAGTAATTATTCCGATTTAGTTAATCAACTAATTGAAAGTGCTACTCAGAATATCGGAATTCGGTATCGTTCAGGTGGAACTACCAGAGCAGGTTACGATTGTTCCGGTTTAATGATTTCAACTTTTAGTGGTTTTGACATTAAGTTACCCCGAAGTTCTATTGAGCAGTCTCGCATCGGAATGAGAGTTAGCGCTGATGAGGCACAAAAGGGAGATTTGATTTTCTTTAAAACCAATGGCAGACGTCGTATTAATCACGTTGGTATGGTGGTAGAAGTAGCTGATGGTGAAATTAAATTTGTACATTCCGCAACTCATGGCGGAGTTATGATTTCTTCTACTAAAGAGGCGTATTACGGAAGGAATTTTTCACAAGTAAATCGTGTTCTGAAATAATTTCAACAAACGCTATACCTTTAAAAAAAGTGATTTTTTAAATTCTTCAATAGGTAGTGGTTTGTTTAAAAACGCCGTTACATAATTATTTTTATTTATTTGTTCGATTTCATCCGGATCTAAAGTGGAGGAGAGCACATAAATTTGAACTTCTTTTTTAAATTCACTACTTAATTTATCGTAGGCATTCAGAAATTCAAAGCCATTCATTACAGGCATTTGAATGTCTAATAAAATAATCAGAGACTGTTGCAGGTTTTTGTGGTTAGAAAGCCATTGTAGCGCTTCCAGACCATTATTCGTAATGTTTACCTCCGTCACATCAAGAAACTTTTTTAGCAATTGTTTAATGACCAATTGATCGATCAGATTGTCTTCGATTAATAAAAATACAGGTTTATGTTCCATTTGAGTTTGGTATTGTTACAATAAATTTACTTCCAATACTATTTTCTGAGGAGACGAAAATGGTACCTTTAATATTTTCGACGGCTTCTTTTACGATATAAAGACCTAATCCGGAGCCTTTGTTTTTGTTAGTTCCAAAGTACATTTCAAAGATGTGGTCTTTGAATTCATCTTTAATTCCAATTCCGTTATCTGCTATTTCAATTTTATTATAACCATCCGAAATATAAGTTTTAATAGAGATAAACATTTCTTGTTTACTACTGTCTGCATATTTTATGGCGTTTGAAAGTAAATTTGAAATGATAATTTTTAAACGCAAGCCATCACTCTGAATCTCGTCAATTAAAAGTTCTTTTTTGATTTCGATGCGGTTGGCATTTTCGATATGCATCAATTGCGCAATGGCTTCATTAAATATTTCCTGAAGACTTACCGGTTCGATAATAATAAGTTTACGTTTGTTTTTGGAATAGTCTATAATGTCGCTAATAAACTGATCTTGTCTGGTAAGACTTTGGTGCATTAAAGTCAGATAATCTCTAATCTGATGGATGTTGTCTTCTAATTGTGTAATCTCAATAAGTCCTTGCAAAGACGTGATGGGTGATCTCAAATCGTGCGATGCACTATAAACGAAACGATCCAGTTCGTGATTTACCAGCAGTAGATTTTCGTTTTTAACTTCGATTTCTTTTTTAGAAGTAAGCAGTCTTCTTACCATTATCGAGTAGTAGCAACTTACACTGCAGATGATCACGAGAATGAAAAAAATATTTGTGATCGTTAAGAGGGTTTTTATTTTCCTGGTTCCTTCTCCGAGTGTGTTTGAGAAGTTGCGTTCGTTGATCGTGAGCTTGTCGCTAATTTGGCTAATTTGAAGCAGGTACTTTTGCTGATCCTGGAGGGTAAGGATGTTGCGTTTGACTTTTGCATTGATCTCTGTTCCAATGACGTATAATTCGTCAATTAATTGATCCCCTTGTTCCCATTCGTGAATGGCTTTTGCCAAAAAAGGAATTTCTTTAAAATGGATGAACAACCAAACAAGATCATCAATGTCTTCTTTGTGATTTCGACCTGTTAAGAAACCTTTGCGGGCAGCAATATTATCGCCTGCCTTCAAAAGTGTTTTACGGGCAATACCATCTCCTTGCGGGACTTTTAATTCTTCATTGTATAATTTCCATTGTTCAGCTTCGCGGGTATAGAGATAAGTAATAAGGTGTCGGGAGGCATCTTTTTGACCTTTTGAATAATGTGATTCCCCATTTACATAGGCTCTGTTGGCGGATAGTATTTTTATAGTGAAAAAATTAATACAGATCAATAAAGCGCATGAAATGAATACAATCAATAGCAGTATAAATACATTTGGAAAACGTAAATTCTTTAAAACCTGGCCCTTCAACATAGTTTTTTAATTTGTAGGTTACTGATTCGGATTCCTTATTTTAATGAGTATCTGACAGCATTGTTTTTTATTGACACTTTTGGAACTTGATTGTTTATTTGGTAAAAAATAAACAATTGTTAATTAATTCTTAAGGTTAAGGGCTTTTATGTGACTCCTCTCAAAATTAATAAAAAAAAAGAAAAGTTTTACAAATGACAAAATATTTCTTTTTTGTTATATTTAGTTTAATTTATTTACATGTAACTGGTTGGTTTTTAGTTTATTGTTTATTTAAGTGTAAGATTTTTTTGTATGGAATAAAATTTGAAGAATAAACCTAAAAATAAAGACTGATAAGAGAGGTTATCACTTAAAATTCCTGTTTTGTAACCTTTTTTGTTTAATCTTTTGGTTTGTTTTTATGATCTTTTGCAATACCATCGTGGTTCAGTTGGGGCCAAAAAAAAACTGCAAATGGTGAATTTGCAGTTTTCTGGTTTTTTATGTAGGAAGTTATTTCGTTTGCACTTTAATCCATTGCAGGACTTCGTTCATTGCAATTGGTGATAAGGTTTGTTCGATTTTTGAATATTCATCGGGAGAACCCGTTTGACATTCCTGAAACAGGTGATTTAAATTTGGGATCTCTTTTATAGTTACCTTTTTATTGCCCCCTTTTGCAAGTGCCTTTTGAATGATTTCTAAATTTTCTTTAGGAGCGACCTGTAAATCTTTCTCTCCGTTTAAGGCTAAAACAGGGCACTTCACTTTTTCTAATACCGGTTCGGGATTGTATCTTAAAAAATAAGCCATCCATGGATTTGTTACTTGAGCAACTCGTAAATTGACATAATCTTCTAAGGTCATACTTCAGGGTTTGTCCGGATTATTTTGGGATACTTCGGTTAGATAAGTTGTTAGCTGCGTTTTTAATTCCTGTGGGTCCTTATACTTATTTACAATCTCAAAAGTTTTTTGATTAATGATTTTTGTTCTTTCAATGTCAGAATCAAAAGCTCCTCCTGCTTTTGCTATTAATTTTTGCTGTAGTAGAAGCAATTGATCGCCTTGTAATCCAGGCCCTGCCATCAATACGATAAAAGCAATGTCTTTGGATTTACTGGCAAGGATAGGAGCGATTAACCCGCCTTCGCTATGTCCCACTAATCCTATTTTCTTTTTATTGATCTCTTTTCTGGAAAGCAAAAATTGAACTCCGGCTTCGACATCTGTAGAAAAATCTAATGAAGTTCCCGTTTTAAAATCTCCTTTTGAAGCCGCAGTTCCTCGGTCATCAAAACGTAAAACGGCAATGCCATTTTTAGTTAAGTAATCCGATAATACTAGAAAAGGTTTGTGTCCCAGTAGTTCTTCGTCTCTGTTTTGTGGTCCGCTTCCGCTGATTAAAATTACGGCAGGGAATACGCCTTCTTTTTTCGGTAATGTCAAAGTTCCGGCTAAATTTATTCCGGCTGACTTGTTTTCAAAAACAACATCTTCGCTATAATACGGAAATGGTTTTACGGGTTCCTGAGGACGCACGAGCTTTTCTTTTTCAATTTTTTCTTTGGATAAATTCAATGGAAAAGATTGTCCACCTTGCTTAAAAATTCCTGTAATAGTATTGTCTTTCCCTAAAACACCTTCATATTCAATTCGGAAATTAGCTAAGGCAATTTTCAAAGTCGAATTTTCATAACTGGTTGAGGTGGTAGGTATTCCGATTGCTTTTTGATCCGGACTGTCCATAGTGGAGCTAAATCCGTTCTCGTTTTTGTTTACATTAAAAACAACGGTTAATTGTGTCCCCTGCACTTTTAAAATTCCGTTCCACTGCCCGGTGATATCTTGCGCAAAAACAGTTGTTATGCTACTAAAAGCAAGTAATAATAGAAGTAATTTCTTCATGATTTAATAAGATGGTTTTATGGTTGGTTTTATAAGAATACGAATTTACAGTAAAGAAATATATGAGCGGTATATTTTTTAATACAATTTAGAAGGGATCAAATCCAAAAGTTGTGGAGTGATTTTTAGAAATTCCATTTTGTTAGAAGTAGCGCATCTTATACTTTTTCATCGCTGTTTTTTAAGTCGCTATTTCCCAAATTCTCGCTTTAACGCTCTCGCAAAGACGCCAAGGCGCAAAGTTTATCTTCTTATTTTAAGCTTTACCTTTCTGTTTTCCACTTTCTCACTTTGGGGCTCTCGATATATCATGGAGTCACATTTTTTTTTCTACTTTTTAATTAAAACTTTGCGAATCTGCGACTCTGCGAGATTTTCACTTCCCCGCAACTTTTGAATTTGATCCCTTTAAAAGTAGTAAAGCATCGCTATTTCCTTAAAAAGTCGCATACATAAGCAATCGTTTGAACGCATAAATTGAAGGAGCTGCCGGAAAATAGAGATTAATTCGTCTCTTGAATTCATTTGATAATTCCTGAAATTCCCAGTCTTTCAGGCGTTCTTGATAAACCGTGAGCGCAGAGCCCGAAATAAAGTCAAAAAAGGAATCCTGCTGAGTTGAAATCAGCGGATATACTTTTTGATATAAAACCAAATTTTTCCCGCCATTATCAAAAAGGATTTTGGCATATTGATCCAAAGTCAAAACCGGAGAAGGACGTGTCCAATGATTTAAATAAGAAGCATAAGGTTCTTCCTGTATTAAATCCAGTAAAATTTTGTTCAATACATTTTCGGTTTGCTGTGGCATCTGTATGGCCAATTGTCCGCCTGAGTTAATACGGGATATTACTTTGGTGAAAAGTTCCTCATGATGATCGACCCATTGTAAGGCTGCATTCGAAAAGATCAAATCCCATTTAGTTTCCTGTTCCAGTTGTTCTGAAATAGAAAATTGTCTGAATAGTATATTTTCCTGATGAGGTGCTTTTGCCAGCATTTCAGCAGAAGAGTCGATTCCAAGTACAACAGGATCCGTAAGTTGATTAGACAGCTTTTGGGTTAATTCACCGGTACCGCAACCTAAATCAATAACTTTGAGATTGGGTCTGTCAACGATATGGCTGGTGAGGTCTCCAAATGGTTTGTAACGGTCTTCTTTAAATTCGTTGTATTTGCTTGGATCCCAGGTCATGTGCTTTCTATTTAAGATGTTAAACTAAACTACGAATTAAATTGTATTAGGGAAAGGGCTATTGAAATCAAAGTTGTTATTTTTTTAGAGGAGCTAGCTGCCTGCGTTTGATTTTTATTTTTTTTTGTATAATATCGCGCTACTATTAAGGTATGGACTATAAAAAATGGCGCACGCAGATTTTGGAGATTTTAGCAGATAAAACAAAAAAATCTCCAAAATCTCCAAAATCTGCGAGAAAAAAACGCAAAAATTATGATTTAAAGACTTAGAAACTGATCTCTAGAAAAAGAAGTCCTAAATAATTTAAGAGTATGTATCTAACTTGTGGTTTTTTATAAGTAAACCGGAAGTTGTAGAAGAATAAGCAATTGCCGACAATCTAAAATGAGCAATTTCAAATCTTAAATCCAAGATTTCCAAAAAAAGTATATCTTTAACCAACCAAAAATTAGAATAATGCAAGAAGACAACCAAGAACATTTTAAAAGAGAACTCGGATTATTAGATGGAACCATGCTTGTGGTAGGTTCTATGATCGGGTCAGGAATTTTTATAGTAAGTGCTGATATTACCAGACAAGTAGGTTCTGCCGGATGGCTGACACTGATTTGGCTGCTTTCAGGATTAATTACAGTTATTGCGGCTGTGAGTTATGGCGAACTGAGTGCTATGTTTCCAAAAGCGGGAGGACAGTATGTATACCTGAAAGAAGCATACAATAAATTGATTGCGTTTCTGTACGGCTGGAGCTTTTTTGCTGTCATACAAACCGGAACAATTGCTGCGGTAGGAGTGGCTTTCTCTAAGTTTGCAGCCTATCTTTATGAACCTTTGAGTGACGAAAACGTATTGTTTACATTGGGGGCTTTTAAACTCAATGCCGCTCAGATTGTTTCCATTTTCACCATTATTTTATTGACGTATATTAATAGCCGTGGAGTGAAAAACGGAAAGATTCTGCAAACGGTTCTTACGATTATCAAAATTTTATCCTTGTTGGGCTTAATCGTTTTTGGATTAACGCTGGCAGCGAAAGCTTCGGTTTGGGATGCCAACTGGGCGGATGCCTGGACCACACGTGCTTATAATGCCGAAACAGGCTCATGGCTTCCGATTGGTGGAACGACTTTGATTACCGGTATCTCTGCGGCGATGGTAGGATCTTTATTTTCAAGTGATGCTTGGAATGGGGTGACTTTTATTGCAGGAGAAATTAAAAACCCAAAACGTAACGTTGGTTTCAGTTTGTTCCTTGGAACTTTTATAGTGACGATTATTTATGTGTTAACCAATTTGATGTATCTGGCTGTAATTCCGCTTAACGAAATTGCAACAGCAAAATCAGATCGTGTAGCCGTTGTAGCTTCAGATTATATTTTTGGAGATATCGGAACATTGATTATCGCAATCATGATTATGATTTCGACTTTTGCCTGCAACAACGGATTGATTATGGCTGGTGCAAGAGTTTATTATACGATGGCAAATGATGGTCTGTTCTTCAAAAAAGCAGCTGTTCTAAACGAATCCAGTGTTCCGGAATGGGCACTTTGGGCGCAATGTTTCTGGGCTTCGGCTTTGTGTTTGACAGGGAAATATGGCGATTTATTAGACTTCGTAATTATCATCGTTTTGATTTTCTATATTTTAACGATTTACGGAATCTTTATCCTACGCAGAAAAATGCCAGACGTAGAGCGACCTTATAAAGCGTTTGGATATCCGTTTTTACCACTGCTGTATATTGTAATTGCGACTGCCATTTGTATTTCGCTATTAATCACAAAATTCTCAACCTGTGGCTGGGGAATCTTGATTATGTTAATTGGAATTCCGGTGTACTATTTGACGAAACCGAAAGAGGTTTAGCTAGGAGTTGCTGAGGTTCTGAGATGCTGAGATGCTGAGTTTTTTTGTTTCAGGTTTCAAGTTTCAAGTTTCAGGTTTCAAGTTTCAAGTTTCAAGTTTGAAGTTTCAAGTTTGAAGTTTCAAGTTTGAAGTTTCAGGTTTCAAGTGGAAGACTTTGCGATTTTGCGAGAAATTTAACCGCAAGGTTCGCAAGGCTTTTTTTAAGGAGCGCAATTTTTTGTTCGCAAAGACACAAAGCTTTTACCTCAGCAGCTCAGAATCTTAGAACCTCAGTACCTTAGAAACTAAAAAAAAACGACACTACTTTAAGAAAAGATAGTGTCGTTTAAATCAAATGATCAATTGTCGCAGTAGCTTAAACTACTTCAGGCTCAACAGACGATTTTATTGTTGAATTAATAATAGACATTGTAAAAGGATCCATTTCGCCGGAGAAAAAAGCATCCAATACATTCTGAAATATAGGATTCGTATTTTCTACCAGGAAAAAAAGTGTCATGCAAGAACGCAATTTGCGAGCATCTAAGTCTCCCAAAATAGCTTCGGCAGATTTTCTATTATACGTTAATAATAGTTCTGAAATTTCGATAAGGTGTTTCCCTAATATAGGATGCTCCAGAAAATCAGCCGCTTCTTTCAGGTCGTTAATGGCATAATAATTTGCAGTATCGCTCTTGCCTAATCCTTTGATTTGAGGAAAGATAAACCACATCCAGTGGGTTTCTTTTTTCCCTTTGTTAATCTCAGAAAGAGCAGTAAGATAAAGTTTGTTTTGCGCATCTAAAAAGCGCATTAAATCATTGTTTGAATAAGCCATTTTGGTATTTTATTTATAAAAAAAAGGGTTGCAAAAGTACAAAAAAAATCGGGTTTATCTAGTAAAAGCTTCATACAGTGTGCGTTTTAACTTTTGAAGGAAGGTATCTCTTACGCTAATGCACGTGTAAAAAAGCCTGTTATTTACTTTATTGGGTCATAATCATCACTTTCGGAAGGTTCTTCTAAAAGTCAGATTGATTCGGGGTAATACGTTTTTGGCTGTCTTGGGAACCTGATGTTGCCAAAAACTATTTGTGGTTCCCGCCATTAACAAAAAGGAACCATGATGTAATGGAATTTCCACCTGACCAATGTCTTTTCTAAACTTATGACGCAAGCGAAACATTCTGGTATCTCCAAAAGTCACTGATGCAATAATTGGATTTGAACCGGTATGGTGTTCTTTATCACTGTGCCACGCTACACTGTCGTTACCGTTTCGATACAAGTTAAGGAGCAGACTATTAAAGTCAAGTTGGGTTTCTTTTTCTACCCGGCTTCTGATGCTCAATAAATCATAAGACCAGTCCGGGCCTTTTGGGTCTGCGCCCTTATTCTCTTTATCCTCATACCAGGCAATCATTCTGGGTGCCGTAACGGTTTTATCAAACATTTCCATTTCATATTCTCTCCATTTGGTTTGATGAAGCAGTTTTTCATAATATTGATCCGATTCTTCTTTGCTGAAAAAATTATCAATCAGAATCAGTTCGCAGTCAGGCAGGTCAAATACGGTTTTTCCGCGAAGGCCTGAAGTAAATAATTCGGTATCGTTAAATAGTGTCATGACTCAATTTTTTAAGATAAAGCTTGTTTTGAGAACTGTTTGTTAAATAGAATTTTATTCGGGTGCTTTTCTGCGTAAGCAAAAATTAAATGCATAATGTATTGATTGCTTTTGTAAGGTGTAACATAATTTTTGACTTCTGATGGTTCTGTAATGGAAGCGTCTGAAGGAATATATCCCATACCGTAAAAGTGCCCTTTTTCAACCCAGATACAACTGCGCTCGTCAGTAGACCTGCCTTTGTCTATAATGGCGAAACTGGGTCTTTGGTTTAATAAAAAATCAATTGCATTGTCAACTTGTTCGTTGTGCAGTGAGACGTCAGGGGAGTCTTCAATGTCATTATTTTGAAAAACCACACCCTCTTCAGGTTTTGAATATTTACAAAAGCGCTGATCGATTTTAAATTGTTCAGATAAACTTCTCAATAAGTTGATGGCATCATAAAGGCTGTTAAATTCATAAGTACAAACCTGAAATTTGTTGACTTTACCGATTGCTAAATATTTATAACCATTTCGGGCTTCATACTGATAAAGGCCATATTTGGGTTCAAAACGTTTTAATGCCCGATTGTAGGTGGGCCATAATTGTTTGATTTCGGTACATTCTAAAAGCAACGCCATTAATTCAGTGGCACAAATTTCAAAAGAAATCCCGTAAATATCCCGCAGGAAATTTTGCCTTTGCGAGTTAATGTTATGCCCACTGAAATGAGAAGCAACACGTTTTTTTATGTTCACGGCTTTACCTACATAAATGACTTTTTTTACCTGATTATAAAAATAATAGACTCCCGGTTTTTCCGGTAATTGAGTAAAATCGTCGGGAGGCAGATTGGGAGGTAAACGTTGGTCTTGTGCCGTTTTTAGAATCATTTTTTCTATTTCTCCGGCATCGTCCCATTCAAGTAGTAAAGAAAATAAAAGGGCAGTAGCATCTGCATCTCCGCCGGCACGATGCCTGTTTTCTAGAACTATATCTAATGAATTACAAAGATTGCCTAAACTATACGAACTTAATCCGGGTTTGATTTTTCGTGCTGCGCGAACGGTGCATAGTTTTCTTGCTGTCCATTTGAATCCCGCTTGTTCAAGTTGGTGCCGTACAAACGAATAATCAAAGTTGACATTGTGTGCCACGAAAATACGATCAGTAAGCATTTCCAGTACTTTATCTGAAATAGCATCGAAGACAGGTGCATTTGCTACCATTTCGTTATTGATTCCTGTTAGTCCAAAAATGGCATCCGGTATTTCTCTTTCAGGATTTACAAGTGTTTCATAACGGTCGATTACATTTATGCCGTCATGAATAACGATGGCAATTTCTGTAATGCGACTGCCGCTGGCATTACCGCCGGTGGTTTCGATATCTACTATGGCATATTCCTGCTTTTTCATTTTTATAAAACGTAAATTCTTCTTGTGTTATTTAGATGTTTAATACGTGGCGCTATGTTTATTTGAATAAGTGAGCGTTACAAAGACTATATTTTTATCTGTTAAAAAAATAATGGTTTTCCTGTTTTAAAATTTCATTCGATGTCGCGGCAAATGAATTTCATGTTCCTGCGGATAAGGTTTTCGATGCGTATTACTGATATCTTCTTTAATTTGATTTTGAGTTTTAAACTGATGTTCTTTCGAATCGCTGTAACGCGGATCAGGAATAAAAGGCATTTTAGCCATTTTGTTAATGGTAATAGTCGGAAAGTGATAATCAACTTCTACAGTACCTAATAACAAATAACAACCTCCACCCTGAAACGGGTACTGGATCAGACTATCCGGAAAATGTGCCGTATCAAAATAAGTTCCTTCATTGTCCACCCAGGTTCCGAAATACATAGCTCCTTTTTTAGTGGGTACGTGTTTTCTTGAAATTAAATACGCCAACATTCGGACTTGTTTTTTATGATGAACCACAAGATCTTTGGCCATGACATCACCGCGGTATTTGGTTTGCAATAAATCAAAAGGAGAACAGGAAACGGGGAAACTCAGCAGCTCTATTTCATCAAAAGCATCTTCAAAAAAAGAACGTTCCAAAGTCGGAAGTTTGTATTCTTTGGCTGGTTCCTGCAAGAGCATCAGGCTTCTGTTTTCGGGTTTGAAATTCGTTAAAAGCAAACTGGCCACAACCAGAAGTTGATTTTTGGTTTTTCCTGTAAAGCGAAAAGCACCAATAAAAATCAAAATTTTAATACCTTCCAAACCAATTGGAATGCGATTGATGAAATCCTCCAAAGAGGTAAAATCGCCATTTTTAGCACGATCGGATATGATGAGTAAGGTTATTTTTGATTCTAAACGCTCCAGATGCATAAAACCTAAATAAACAGCAGTGCCATATAAAGTGGTTTGGTAATCGCTTTTGTTGACACAAGGATTCTCAATCGTTGCTCCCGACATACGTGTTTCGTGTACATAAACTTCGGTTCTGTAAAAACCACCCTGATTGTTGATTACCGCCACCATAAATTCGATAGGATAATTAACCTTCAAATACAAACTCTGATAACTTTCTACGGCATAAGAAGCGGAGTGCGCTTTACAAAAAGAATAACCCGCAAAAGATTCAATCTGACGGTAAATTTCTTCACTAAGCGCCTGAGGATGCCCTTTTTGGGCACAACAGGCAAAGAAATTGTCTTTTACTTTTTGTAGTGCTGTTTTAGATCTGCCTTTACCGGACATGGCACGACGCAGGATATCTCCGTCGGCAGCAGGAAGACCTCCGTAATGCAGGGCGATTTTAATCACATCTTCCTGATACACCATAATACCGTAGGTTTCTCCGAGCTGCTCTTTAAATACCTCATGGAAATACTCAAACTGATTGGGGTGATTGTGGCGAAAAATATACTCTTTCATCATTCCGGATTGTGCTACACCGGGGCGAATAATAGAGGAGGCGGCCACCAAAATTTTATACGTATCACAATTCAAACGGCGCAATAAACCACGCATGGCTGGGCTTTCAATATAAAAACAACCAATGGTTTTTCCTTGAGCCAGATAAGTATTGCAAACGGCTTCGTCTTTAGAAATAGCGGTGTTGCGAATGTCAACTTTAATGCCTCTGTTTTTTTCAATAAGTTTCACACTGTCATCAATATGACCAATACCACGCTGGCTTAGAATATCAAATTTTTCAAAACCAATATCTTCCGCTGTATGCATGTCAAAAAGAACAATGGGGAATCCTTTTGGAGGCATTTCCAGAGGCGTGTAGTTTGTTATCGGTTCTTCGGATACGATAATTCCGCAAGAGTGCATGCTACGTTGATTGGGATATTTTTCGAGAAGCATACCGTATTCCTGCACCAATTTTACAATTGAATTTGGTTCGTGCAGATTCATTGGATTTTTGGCGAGTTTGTCAAGTTCTTCTTTTGGAAGACCAAATACTTTACCCACTTCGCGAAATATAGAGCGGTATTTGAATTCGACATTAGTACCACAAAAAGCCACATGATCCCTGCCGTATTTATCGAATATATAGTGAAGAATGATATCGCGTTCTTTCCAGCTCCAATCGATATCAAAATCGGGAGGACTTTTACGGTTGAGGTTTAAAAAGCGTTCAAAATAAAGATCCAATTCTATCGGGCAGATATCTGTAATACCTAAACAATAAGCAATAATACTATTGGCACCGCTACCACGGCCAATGTGCATAAAACCCTGACTGTTGCTGTATTGTATGATATCCCAGGTGATTAAAAAATAACCGCTAAATTCCAGTTCGTCAATTACTTTGAGTTCTTTTTCGATGCGTGATTTTGCCAAAGTATGATTTTCGCCATAGCGCCAAATCAATCCTTTTTGCGCCAGCTCCGTTAGTAAAGCAAAGTCGGTCTTGCGATCGGTAGTAAAAAACTTTTTATTTTTTGGAGTTTTAAAGTCGTAGGTGAAATTACATTCGTCAATAACCCTTTGTGTATTGGCAATAATTTCCGGATAATCGTCATAAGCAGATAAAAGGGACGAAAGAGGAAACATTACTTCAGAAGTGCTGCAATAATCAGCCTCAGTAAGTTTAGACAGTATGTTGTTGGTGTCTATGGCACGTAAAATTTTATGAAGATTAAACTCTTTTTTGGTTTGAAAAGTTACGGGCTGTAAAACAACCATTTTTTGGATTTTAGTTTTCCATTCTTTTAGAAAAAGCTTTGGTAAATCTTCAGGTCGAATTCCGATAAATTCATTTTCGCGAAGAACAGCAGGAGCATTTTCTAAAGGATAGATAAGAAAGACAGCTTTAAATTCGGGTGCAATTTGAGGTAAAGATTCTCCGCTGAAATTATGTGCCGTCAAAAACCGATTCATTTCTGCAAGACCGTCTGCATTTTTTGCCAAACCGATATAACGCAATTGATGTTGTGAACGAAATTCGATACCAATTAAAGGTTTTATACCTTTTGGTTCACAGCCTTTTATAAAATCATAAATTCCGGTGACAGTATTAATGTCGGTAAGTGCCATGGCTTTTACATTGCATTCGACGGCCTGCTCAAGAAGTTTCTCAAGAGAAATAGTGCCATAACGCAGCGAATGAAAAGAATGACAGTTGAGATACATTAGAGGTGGCGTTTTAGAATTTCATTTTTAGTGTTGGGTTTGATAGACGCTCCGGCGCAACGCATAACGGCATCAAAACCATAACGGCTTTTCATTTTATCCATAGCGGCATATAAAGACAACATTTCCTGAGTGTCTTCAAAAAGATCAATTTGATAGGTGCCGCGAACGAGTCCGCTAAAGCGAATGCCAATCAAGCGAAGACGCATACGACGCTGATAAACTTTATCGAATAAATCGTTTACGTTTTTATTTAAAATATGATCTGCTGACGTATAGGCGATTTTACATTGCTTGGTCTCGGTGTCAAAATTGGCGTAACGTATTTTAACCGTAATTGTAGAGGTTAACCATTGTTCAGAACGGAGTTGAAAAGCCAGTTTTTCGACCATTCCCATCAGTATTCTTCTCAATTTTGGAATATCGATCGTGTCCTGAGAAAAAGTATGTTCGGTAGAAATCGATTTTCTTTCAGAATAAGGTTCCACCGGAGTATTGTCAATGCCGTTTGCTTTTTTCCAGATGTCCAGACCATTTTTTCCGATCATGCGTTGCAGTACTTCGGCGGGCATTTCGGAGAGGGTTTGTATCGTGCGAATTCCGATTCGGGATAAGAGCTGAAAAGTTACATTACCAACCATCGGTATTTTCTGAATCGATAATGGATTTAAAAAGGCTTGTACTTCATGTTCCGGAATTTCTAAATTTCCTTTTGGTTTGCCTTCTCCGGTTGCAATTTTAGAAACGGTTTTATTGACAGATAAAGAAAAACTAATGGGAAGTCCCGTTTCTTTATTGACCGCTTGCGCCAGTTCGTTGGTCCATTTATAACTTCCATGAAAACGATCCATACCGGTGATGTCAAGATAAAATTCATCGATACTGGCTTTTTCCATAATGGGCGCCTTTTCCTGAATTACCTGAGTAACATTATGTGATAATTGAGAATATAATTCCATATCCCCTTTGATGATTTTGGCTTGCGGACAGAGTTTCATCGCCATATAAATGGGCATGGCAGAACGAACTCCGAAATGACGTGCTTCATAGGAGCAGGAAGCAACCACACCACGGTCACCGCCACCGATAATTAGCGGAATACCTTCTAATTGAGAATTGGTGAGCCTTTCGCAGGACACAAAAAAAGTGTCCAAATCCATGTGTACAATTGCCCGTGCCATTTTTTTGTTTTTGAATAAGACAAAATTAGTACAGGTTGTAACAAAAATGATTATATTTGTTGTTCCAAATTATAACAAAATAAATTATGTCTTTATTTTCAGATAATATCAGGGCCCTACGGGTAAAGCATAAAATTTCGCAGGAGAAACTTGCGGAAAACCTTTGTATCACAAGAGGAAGATATGTTAAATATGAAGACGGAACTTCTGAAGCGCCGTACGATATCTTAAAGCTGATTGCTTTATATTTTCATACCAGTATTGATTTGTTATTGTCTGTTGATATCCGCAAAATTGATATTGAAAATTTGATAAAACTGGAAGGCAACCGACTTATTTTACCCATTCAGGTGGATCATTTTGGAGAAAATTATATCGAAATTGTCACCCAAAAAGCCAAGGCTGGTTATTTAAACGGTTATTCAGATCCGGAGTATATCGAAAATTTGCAGCAAATTTCATTGCCTTTTTTGGGACCAGGAAAACACAGAGGATTTCCGGTAGAAGGAGATTCGATGCCGCCACATGAAGACGGAAGTATTATCATTGGCCGATATGTAGAAAGGCTGGGAGAGGTGTTGGATGGAAAAACCTATATCCTGATTACCAAAAATGAAGGTATGGTGTACAAACGCCTGAATAAAAACAAAAAAAATGCATTGGTTTTAGAATCCGATAATCGTTTTTATCCCAATTATGAAGTCAAAGCTTCTGATATTTTGGAAATTTGGGAATACGAATGCAATATTGGCCGCAGCGATAAACGTCATGAATTAACAGAAACTCAGAGTATGAAAGAATTGCTTTTGGAGGTGAAACGGGAAGTCATGGAGATTAAAAGTAATACTCTGAGTGGGAGTTAAAGTTTTAGGTTAATTGCCTTTTACAATAGCCGAAGCAATTTGCCCGCAATGATGTGAATTGTGAAAAAGAATGATAGACAATAGTCTGATTCTTGATACCGTTCCCAAAAAAGGAGCTTCTGTTTCTTCAAACCAATCTTTGTCCGAAGAATTTTCTATTACAGCTTCGAGTGCTTGGTATCCTTGTTCCAAAAGGGCGCGACTTGTTTGCAGATCGTACTCTTCTCCGGTGTCGGATTGTCCTATGGTCGTGTTCTCTACGTTGGTTTCAATCCCGAAAGATTGGCCTAAAATAAGGGCAGTTTCTCCAATATGTCTGTAAATGAATCCGACAGAAGCTGTTTTTTCATTCAATCTGAAACGAATGTTTTCGGCACTTATGTTTTTAAAAGTAGCATAACAATTGGATCGGTTTTGATCTAAAAGAGCAAGTAGCATTTCTTTTTGCATGATTTTTAATTTTGAAATTAATCTTTCTTTTTGTTTAAAATAGTTTCCAGTTTACTGAGTTTATTTTCCCAGAATTGATCAAAATGACTGATCAGCGCTTTTACGTCATTAAATCCTTTTTGGTTTAAAATACAATGGCGTTCCCGTCCGACTTCCTGAATCGAAATAAAGCCGGCCTGCTGTAATATTTTAATATGTTTTGAAACCGCAGGGCGACTCATATCAAAATTTTCAGCCAAAGCATTTATGTTGTAACTCTCTTGGGTAAGTAATTGCAGAATTTGCCTGCGACTCGGATCTGCAATTACTTGTAAAGCATCAAAATTTGGGATTGACATTATTTTGTATTTAAAGCATTAACTAATTTTTCCATGATTTTAAGCCATCCGTCGGTCATTCCGTTAAGGATTGAGATATTGGCTTCTTTAAATCCGGTGTGGAGAAGATGTAATTCGGTTCCGTTATCTTTCTTTTCGAGTGTCCATTCTACAACGGTATCAAGTGTGATTACCTTATTTCCGGGGCCGGCTGTCCAGCTGTAAACCAGTTTTTGATTAGGGATGATTTCTAAAACTTTACAGTGCATAATTCCGTCAAGATCTAAACTCGGAATCGGATTGGTGCGAAAGGTAAACTCGTGTCCCAAGGCAAGTTTAAAATCATTTGGCATGATCCATTGTGCGATTAAATCGGCATCGGTTAAATAAAGCCAGATTTCTTCGGGAGATTGGTTGTAAAACCATTTGTGTTTGATTTCTGTTTTCATAATTAAGTAACTTTAAGGTTACGTAAAATTACATGTAACTTTTGAGTTACGCAAATATTTTTGAAGTTTTTTTTCGTTGAATGGTTTTTAAGTGCTTTGAATGTCAGTTGTTTATGATGGGCCTTCGGCTTCGCTCAGACTGACAGCGTTAGTTTGATGAGTGTTAGTTTGATGAGTATATGTGATAAACGGAGTGTCCCCCTGAGCGAAGTCGAAGGGCTTATTAGCAAGAAGGGTCTTCGGCTTCGCTCAGACTGACATTAGTGTTACAAGTGGATTATGGTTTAGAAAACTTTTACATAACTTAATCCGTATTGTTGTCCGTTGTAGAAGGGCGCAATCATCGAAGTCGAATTATGTTCAGAAGCTGATTTACCGAATAGTTTTTTTGTGATATAAGGATTCATCCAATAGGCGATTTTGGTACTCAGAATTCCGATTCCAGCTCCGGCTGCCACATCGGTTAACCAATGGCGATTGTTGTAGATTCTAAAAAGTCCGGTTCCTGTGGCTACGGCATAACCGGCAATTCCGTACCAAATGGATTTGTCTTTGTATTCCTGCCATAAAAATTCGGCTCCCGCAAAAGCAGTTGCGGTATGCCCGGAGGGAAAAGAGTTATTCGAACTTCCGTCAGGTCTGTCTTCGTGTACAATTGATTTTAAACCCAGAACAGTTGAGGCCATAATGACGTACGAAGTCACAAAGATCACAGAACGGTCGCGCATGTTATTTTTTCCTTTTACACCAAAAGCATTTAAAGCATAAACCGAAGCAGCAGGCGCATATTGCGAGAAATCATCAATGGTAATTTTCTGATCGATGTCTTCTGTAACTTCTTTGTTGATCTGCGAATTAAAACTTAAAAGCTGATCACTTTCCAGACCAATTACCCCATAGCCAATTAAAACACCCGGAATAATCAATTGCTTGTAATTGAACTTCAGATGGTGCGATGCCGTGCTGTCAATTGAAGCAATAGAATCTGTTTTTTGTGCTGTAGCAGAAAAAACACCGAATAACAATACCAGGGAAATCGTTTTGTAAAACATAGCTGATTGTCTTTATGATTTGCAAGTATAACGAATGATTTTGGGAACTATTTTTCGCTTAATTCAACCTTAAGTGAATATTAATCTGCTGGCTTTTAAAGAGGCATTATATGGAGGATACAGAATAAATATACATGAAATTCCGAGTAAGAGATAAGGACTTTAGAAGCATAGAAATCCTCAGCTTCAATCAGACCGATGGTGCTAATAGAAACGACAATGTAAGAATAATAATGGTAATAAACAATAGGCTAGGCGTTTAGTGAAAACCAAAAAGTACTTCCCAAGCCTAAATTACTTTCTACACCAATGGTACCGTTTTGGGCTTCGATAAATTCTTTACTGATGGCTAAACCCAATCCGGTTCCGGATTTTTGACTGCCCGGGATTTGAAAATATTTGTCGAAAACTTTGTTTTTGTATCTCGCATCAATACCTTTTCCGGTATCGATAACCTGAAATACGATTTGGTTGTTTTCTCTTTTTAGTCTGATGATAATGGTACTTTTTTCAGACGAATAGGTAATGGCATTTGATAAATAATTAATCAGAACCCAGCCCGTTTTTTCACTGTCGGCTTTTACTTCGCTTAAATTTTCATCGGCCTCAACGACTAATTTTATCTGCTTTTGCTCGGCTTGTACTTTTACGGCTTCGGTAGCGTAATGTACAATAGCGTAGGGGTTGCTTTTTTCGATATTCAATTGAATATTTCCCGTTTCTAATTGCGATAGATTAAGTAATTCGCCCGTGATTTTCAGTAACCGCTGACTATCGTCTTTAATGCTTTCAACCAACTGATTCTGATCTTCATTCATTGCACCGGTTTTAGCATTTTGCAGCAATTGGAGACTCAGTTTTATAGAAGCAATTGGGGTTTTTAATTCGTGAGAAACGGTTGCGATAAAATTAGTTTTGGCAAAATCAAGTTCTTTAAAAAGGGTAATATTTCGAAGAATAATAACATCGCCAATATTGATTTCTGTTTCTTCCCCTGTTGGAGTTATCGTAATATTAATCGTTTCTTTATCAAAATAACTTTCTTTTCCGTTGGCGAAAATTTTCATAGGCTGCTTTTTCTGCAATTCACTAGCGGGTTCTTTTAAAATCAGTGAACGCATTAAATCATTCGACAAAGCCAGGTCGGGAGCCAATTTCCCGATAATATCTTCCGATTTTAAACCTACAATTTTCAAGGCTTCATCGTTTGCAAACAGAATCAGTCCTTCATTATCTAAACCAATAATAGGATCGTGCATATTATTGATGAGCGTTTCCAGTCGTTTTTTCTCAAAGAAAAGCTTGTACAAGTTACTGTTATTGTATTCCTCGAGTTTCTGCGCCATTGTATTAAACGATTTGGCGAGATCACCATACTCATTATGGCTGGTGAAATGTACCCGTTCGGAATAATTTTTATTTGCAATTTCCTTGATGCTGAGTGTTAATTCCTTAATTGGATTCGCAATATTATTCGGCAGATTAATCAGTAAATTAAAAGCAATCAGAAAGCACAAGGTACCAACAACAGCAATTAGTATATTGGCATTTTCGGCGGTATGTTTGGCGATATCACTTTTTTGCTTAATTGAATTCAGATTCAATTTCATAATCATAAAAATGTTCTGTCTGATTTGTTTTTTGACTGTTTCATCAGAATTGCTTTTTTCTAAAAGAGCAAAATTCTTTTCGAGGCTATCGGTTGCCTCTTTTTCTCCGGGCTCGGTAATATTTTGAGTTTGTTTTTCGAGATTGCCTTTAAAATTATGAATGGATTTATTCGTATCTGCTACAGCTTCATCTAAAGACAAAATCATATTTCTGGAATATTCCAGCGTATTATAATTGTCTTCCAGAATATTTTCGGTGTCTTGTTTTATTAAAAAGACAGAGTAGGCACTCACTAGCGAAAGTATAATGATCATTAAAAATAACAATCCAACTCCAAGATTCAATTTGGTTTTAATTCTCATGACTTATGTTTTTTTGAACCATATAAGTGATGTAAGTAAATATAAGTGCTATTTAAAAACAAGACTTGAACGAGTTCATATGACTTATATGGTTTATTTTTTTTGCAATAGCCAAATTCAATTTGGTTTTAATTCTTATGATTTATGTTTTTTTGAACCATATAAGTGATGTAAGTAAATATAAGCGTTATTTAAAAACAAAACTTGAACGAGTTCATATGACTTATATGGTTTATTTTTTTTTAAGATAAAATAACAAGGTCAACATTCGATAATGACAGACTATTTAATAAACGTCTGAAAATCGTTGTTGACAAAATTACTTTAAATAAATTCAAATGTGGTTTTCCAATGCAGACAGTTGTAATTTGTTTTTGTTCAACTGTCATTAGAATGGCATCGGCTATGTTTTTGTGTTCAATTTTAATTACTTCTGCGCCTAATTGTGTAGCCAGTTTAAAATTATTAATTAGATGACGTTGCTTGTCTAAAGGGATTTTTATGGGATTTTCTTTAGGTGTTTCTACATACATTACACACCAGCTACCGTTGTAATAACCCGCCAGTCGCGCTGCTTTTCGGATTACAATTTTGGCTGTTTTATCATTACTACTAATGCATGCCAGAAGTCTTTCATGTTTCAGTGCGTGTAATTGTGGTATTTCATTCTCTACTTTTCGGACTACCTGACTTGCGACTTCTTTCAAAGCCAGTTCCCTTAGCTGCAGAATCTGTTCTGATTTAAAAAAGTTTGTCAAAGCCGTCTGAATTTTATCAGCCGTATAAATTTTTCCTTCTTTCAAACGGGCAATTAAATCCTCTGCAGTCAAATCGATATTCACAACCTCATCTGCAATTCGCAAAACATTATCCGGAATTCGTTCCTGTACATCAATACCGGTAATGCGTTTTACATCTTCGTTTAAACTTTCAATATGCTGAATATTAACGGCCGAAATCACATTGATTCCAGCTTCGAGGATCTCTAAAACATCTTGCCAGCGTTTTTCATTTTTGCTTCCTTCTACATTGGTATGTGCCAATTCATCCACAATTACGACTTCGGGTCTCAGGTTGATGATGGCTTGTACATCGAGTTCTTCGAGCTCTTTGCCTTTATAGAAAATAGTCCGCCTCGGAATCAGGGGCAGACCAAATAATAATTCATGTGTTTCTTTCCGGAGGTGTGTTTCGATATAGCCGATTTTCACATCAATTCCGTTTTTCAATAGTGAATGTGCTTCCTGAAGCATTCGGTACGTTTTGCCCACACCGGCGCTCATGCCGATATAGACTTTAAACTTTCCTTTTCTTGATTTCTGAATTAAATCGAGGAAGTGTTGTGCGTTATTTTCTTTTTCCTGTTTCATAGTGTTTGCCACGAAGGCGCTAAGACGCAAAGTTTTTTTTATACCACAGATTTCACAGATTAAAATGATTTTGAATCCGTTTAATCTGTGAAATCTGTGGCAGATACTTACTAAAAAGAAATCGCCAACGAAGTCGTCACAAACGTATTCGTATCCGTTGGAAGATCATTTTTTGTAAAAATTTCATCTTTACTCGAAAGATTTCTGGCTTCTATTCTAAACATTACATTATCGGTAACCAGGTAATCAAAGTTAGCTGAAAATCCGTAAGTTTTAAAACCATTTGGAGTTTTGGTTGAGATAATTACCCCTTTTTCATCGCTGTAATATTCGCCTCTTGCTGCCAATTGAATTTTATCGGTTGGTTTGTACTGTAGAATTACAACAGGAGAAAACCAAGTATCGTATTTGTTACTGTTTTTAGCCGATTGCTGAGAACCTACATCAATACCGGCTGTTAGGTTTGTTTTATCCGTTAGTTTAAATTGTCCGTAAAAATTATTAAAATAGCGCCATTTTTTGTCAATGTCAGGTTGTTCATTTCCCACATAAGTACTCCAGTTTAGCGTTGCTCTGTCCGATGGTTTGTAGGTAACCTGTGTCCCGAAAGCAGGTGTTTGATTTCCTTCTATTTTCTGGATTCTTTGCCATCCGTTCAGATACATTCCGGCCAAATACCATTTTCCGGATGCGGAGGTATAGCCAATTTTTACTCCTGCTTCATAATAAGGGGAGTTTTCTGCTAAAATACTTCTGGTTAAGTTGGCACAATCTTTTCCAATAGCGCTTTCAAAACCAAGATGGGAAGGCATGATTCCGGCATCGATCCATAAGTCATGATTTTTTGAAATTTTTACACCAACATTTGCTTCATATACGTTTTTTAATAAATCCTGTTCTGCTGAGAGATTATATTGGGCGTATGTCCCAGCCATCAAAGCAAAATTCCCACGGACATTTTCTTTGCTGTAATTCACTTTTGCTAAACCCAGATTTAGGTTTACTTCGTTACTTCTGTTGTAATTGTAGATAAAACCGGGGCGGGTATGATCTTCCGGTTTTGCAAAATCATAACTATAATAAACTTCAACATAGCCGGAAAACGTAAACGGACTTTTGGATGTTTCCTGAGCGTGTAAATTGGTAAAGCTAAAAGCAATTAAAGCGGTAAGTATTATTTTTTTCATTTTATTTTTATTTGGTATTCGAATTTTTAAACCTGACAGGTTTCCAAAACCTGTCAGGTTTAGAAGTTGTTTTTATTTTAAAGTATCTAAAGCGACATTCAATTCCAGAACATTAACCGTTGAAGGTCCAACAACAGCGGTATTAATTTTAGATTCAACCAAGGCCTTTACTTTTTCTTCAGGCAATTTTCTTTCTTTGGCGATACGTTTTACCTGAATTAAAGCGCCTTGTGGAGAAATATTCGGATCCAGTCCGCTTCCGGATGCTGTAACCATATCAGCGGGAATTTCAGATTTTCTTAAGTACGGGTGTACAATCAAGAAAGTGTCAATTCTTTTCTGAACCAAAGACAAATACTCTTTGTTATCAGCTGCTTTGTTGCTTCCGCCACTTCCTGCAGCATTATAATCTACAGCCGAAGGCCTTCCCCAGAAATAATTGGACTTATCGAATTTCTGACCTATTTTTTGGTAACCAACCACTTTTCCGTTAACCGAAATAGTTTCTCCTTTTCCTTGATTTGGGGCAAATTGGGCAATTCCGTAAACTGCTAAGGGATAAATGACTGCGAATAAAACCACAATTAAAAGAGTGAATTTTACGATTGAAAAGATATTTTTCATTTTGAGTTTTTTTTTAAGATTCTAAGGTTCTGAGGGACTAAGTTTCTGAGTTTTTTTCTTAGTGCCTTGCCACTTATAGCGCAGAGCTTTTTTATATGAATAAGTCTTTTTTTTAAGATTCTAAGGTTCTGAGGGACTAAGTTTCTGAGTTTTTTTTCTTAGTGCCTTGCTACTTATAGCGCAGAGCTTTTTTATATGAATAAGTCTTTTTTTAAGATTCTAAGTTTCTGAGGGACTAAGTTTCTGAGTTTTTTTTCTTAGTGCCTTGCTACTTATAGCTCAGAGCTTTTTATATGAATAAGTTTTTTCTTTTTTTAAGATTTTAAGGCGCTAAGTTTCTGAGTTTTTTTAGTTATTAGACTTCTAATAGGAAAACTTAGAACCTTAGCAACTTAGCCTCTTAGTACCTTTTTTCAGTTACATAAACAGCGCTACCAATAAATCAATTAATTTAATTCCGATAAAAGGGACAATCAGACCGCCTAAACCATAAATCAACAAGTTTCTTTTTAGGATTGCACTTGCACCAATTGGTTTGTAATCAACACCCCTTAAAGCAAGCGGAATTAATATTGGAATAATAACCGCATTAAAAATCACCGCCGATAAAATGGCACTTTCTGGACTGTGCAGTCGCATAATATTCAAACCTTCAAGAGCAGGAATCGCAGTAATAAAAAGGGCAGGGACAATAGCGAAATATTTAGCAACGTCATTGGCAATAGAGAAGGTGGTAAGCGTCCCTCGGGTCATTAATAACTGTTTTCCGATTTCGATGATCTCAATTAATTTAGTTGGATCATTGTCCAGATCGACCATGTTTCCTGCTTCTTTGGCTGCTTGTGTTCCGCTGTTCATTGCCACACCTACGTTGGCCTGAGCAAGTGCGGGTGCATCATTGGTACCGTCACCCATCATGGCAACAAGTTTGCCTTGATTTTGTTCGTTTTTAATGTAGTTCATTTTATCCTCCGGTTTCGCCTCAGCAATAAAATCATCTACACCGGCAGCTTCAGCAATAAATTTGGCTGTTAGAGGATTATCTCCCGTAACCATTACCGTTTTTACCCCCATTTTGCGTAAACGTTCGAAACGCTCTTTCATTCCTGTTTTAATGATATCCTGTAATTCGATAACCCCTTGGACCTGACTGTTCTTGATTACTACCAATGGAGTTCCTCCTTTAGAAGAAATAGCAATTACTCTTTGGTCAATATCTTCCGGGAAATTGTGACCTGCTTGAAGTGCAATATTTTTAGCAGCATCCTGAGCGCCTTTTCTAATATTAGTACCGTCTTTTAAGATTACTCCTGAGGTTCTGGTTTCGGCAGTAAATTTGATAGTTTGTGAAATGTTATCTGTAAGAAGTGAAATCTCCGATTGTATTTTGCCGTTTACATCCAGCGTTTTGCTAAGTTCAATAATACTTTTTCCTTCGGGAGTGTCATCTGCAAGTGAACTCAATACAGCCGACTTAATAAAATCTTCTGCGATAATGCCTTTTGCAGGATAAAAATTAGTTGCTTTTCGGTTTCCAATCGTAATCGTTCCGGTTTTATCCAAAAGTAAAACATCGATATCTCCGGCAGTTTCTACCGCTTTTCCTGATTTTGTAATGACGTTGGCACGCAAAGCTCTGTCCATTCCTGCAATTCCAATTGCGGAAAGTAATCCGCCGATGGTTGTTGGAATCAGACATACAAACAAGGCAATAAACGCAGCAATTGTTATAGGAGCATTAGCATAATCAGCAAATGGTTTTAGCGTAACGCAAACAATCACAAAGATTAAAGTAAAGGCAGCCAATAAAATGGTTAAGGCAATTTCGTTTGGTGTTTTCTGACGGCTTGCTCCTTCGACCAAAGCAATCATTTTATCAAGGAAACTCTCTCCCGGTTCTGATGTTACGATTACTTTTATCTTATCGGATAATACTTTTGTTCCTCCGGTTACAGATGATTTATCACCACCGGCTTCCCGGATTACAGGAGCACTTTCTCCCGTGATAGCACTTTCGTCGATTGTGGCCAGACCTTCGATGATTTCACCATCAGTAGCAATTAAATCGCCTGACTCACAAATGAAAACATCGCCTTTTTTTAATTCAGAAGAACTGATGTTTTTGATTTCGCCATTTGGCAAAAGTTGTCTTGCAGGTGTTTCTTCACGTGTTTTTCTTAAACTATCAGCTTGTGCTTTTCCTCTGGCTTCGGCAATAGCTTCCGCAAAATTGGCAAACAAAAGCGTAGCGAGTAAAATCAAAAACACTATAAAATTATAGATAAAACTGCCTTGATCCTGAGCGCCAAATAAGATGGCTGCACAAACAACAAACATGATCGCAGTCCCTATTTCTACGGTAAACATTACCGGATTTTTGAACATTGTTTTCGGGTTAAGCTTCACAAAAGACTGTATTAAAGCATCTTTTACCTGCTTACTTTCAAACAATGAATTGGATTTATTAGTTGTCATTTTAGTATATTATTTTGTTTGGCTAAACATTTTTTTTTTAACACATAGACACATAGATTCTTTATTTTGAGATTAAGATGTTTCAATTTATATAACAGCATATCGCTATGTGAAAAAAAGAATTTTCTTTAATACTCTGTTTTATGGTATTAATCTATGTTTCTATGTGTTAAAATACAGGGTTCAGCATTGAAAAACGAGTTGTTATTTTAAGGTGAAATATTCCGCTAAAGGACCAAGTGCCAACGCTGGAAAGAAAGATAAAGCGGCAATAATCGCAATTACAGCAAACACCATTACGCCAAAAATGGTAGTATCTGTTTTTAAGGTTCCGGCACTTTCCGGGATGTATTTTTTATTGGCTAATAATCCTGCTATTGCCAATGGACCTACAATTGGAATGAAACGACTTAACAACAAAACAATTCCCGTTGTAATATTCCAAAACGGATTGTTATCACCCAGTCCTTCAAAACCCGAACCGTTGTTGGCTGCACTGGAAGTATATTCATATAACATTTCTGAAAATCCATGATGTCCAGGGTTGTTCAACCAGCCTGTAGCATTTCCGTCGAACCAGAATCCCATTGCCGTATCATTTGCCGCAAAATAAGAAGCTAAAGCAGTTCCTGATAAAATCAATAAAGGATGAAGAATAGCAATAAAAGCAGCGATTTTAACTTCACGAGCCTCAATTTTCTTTCCTAAAAATTCGGGTGTTCGCCCAACCATTAATCCGGAAATAAATACTGCCAGTATAATGAAAATATAAAAGTTTAAGATCCCCACACCACAACCACCATAAAAGGCATTTACCATCATAGCAAGCAATTCCATCGCACCGGAAACCGGCATTGAACTATCGTGCATACTGTTTACAGAACCGGTGGAAATTACAGTAGTTGCAATACTCCAAAATCCTGAAATGGCAGGGCCGAACCGAACTTCTTTGCCCTCCATTGCTCCGGTTGTCTGAGCAATCCCCATTTTTTCGATGGCCGGATTTCCATTGATTTCACTTATAACAGTTGGAATTACCAGTAGTAAAAAACCAACGGTCATTACACCAAAAACAACCAAGGCAAATTTTCTTTTCTTTAGATAAAAACCTAAAGCAAAAATCATAGAAAACGGAATAATTAATTGCGCCCATAATTCTACAGCATTTGAAAAATAAGTAGGATTCTCTAACGGGTGTGCCGAGTTGGTTCCAAAGAAACCCCCACCGTTTGTACCAATATGTTTAATGGCAATAAAAGCAGCAGCCGGTCCACGGGAAACTTCAACCTGATCACCTTGTAAAGTAGTAATAGTATCTTTTCCTTCAAAAGTCATTGGTGTACCGCTAAACAATAACGCTACAGCTACGACTGCAGAAAGGGGTAATAAAACACGTGTACAGCTTTTGATGAAATAGTTATAGAAATTCCCCAGTTTATCGGTAGCTCTTTCTTTCATGGCATTAAAAATCATTGCTGCGGCAGCCATTCCGACACCGGCAGAAACAAATTGCAAAAACATTAGGAACATTTGAGACAAATAAGAAACCCCGGTTTCGCCTGAATAATGTTGTAAATTGCAATTGACAACAAATGAAATAGCGGTATTAAAAGCTAAATCGGGTGACATCGACGGATTATTGTCGGGATTTAAAAACAAAGAGCCCTGAAACAATAAGATAAAAAAGCAAAGAAAGAACCAAACCATGTTTACACTCAAAAGTGCTTTGAGATGTTGTTTCCAGTTCATTTCTTCAGTGGAATTGATGCCACTAATTTTAAAAATAAATTTTTCAATTGGATTGAAAATAGGATCAAGGAATGTTTTACCGTTTGAATATACTTTAGCAATATATCTTCCGATCGGAATTGCTAAAACTACCGTAACGATAAAAATACTGATGATGCCAACTAATTCTGTATTCATAATTTTTATTTTTTATGTGGAAGGTTGTCTGTAAAAAGAGAACTGTTTTTTGTCTGCAGATCACATTTCACAACCCTGATTTCACATTTTACTTTATTAAAATTTTTCGGGTTTGATTAAGACGTAAACCAAATAGGCGAAAACGGCGATGGAGACAATAAATAGTGCGATCATGATTTAGATTTTTTCGAAGAATTCGACTGATTTAAAACAAATGGCAAAGAGCAAAACGGCCAATGCGAGTAAAAGAATAGTTAGTAACATATCATATTGATTTAATTGTGATTTGTGATTTGCGAAATGTGAAATTTGATTTGTAAAATGAATTTGGGACGTAAACCGTTTTACAGATCACATTTCACAGACTCCACAAACAGCTTTTTACACTCCCGAGGTATTAATTTGTTTGACATATTCCGCTTTAAGGGTTTGAGGAAAAAGATGTGAAATATTGCAGTGACGCACTTCCATAAAAGAAGAAACAGAGAAAACATACACATTTGAAATGGCGTTTTTAGTTTCGATACTTCCGGAAACAAACAGGCGCTCGGCAAGGGCTAAGCATTTTTTTGCACGGACAATATTACCGGAGATAATAGCCTTTTTGGTAATCTCAGCAAAACGCTCGGCTTGTTTGTAAATAGAATTGACTTGATTTTTCATTAGAAAGAATTTTAATGTTCTCTCCTCTTATGCCAAAAGCTGTTCCGAAAAAGTAACAGAGGTGCTAAAAGCTTGTCAATAAAAGCGTTGAGGTTCTGTGCCAGAAATCAGGCATAAAAAAAGCCTATCAAAATGATAAGCTTTTATTGAAATGATAAGGTAATTTGAAAGTTGAAAGTGAAATGTAATTTGTAAAAAGTCAAAATTCCGAGTCTCACATCTCACAAATTTACATTGTTACTGAATCCCGTATTCTTCTAATTTTCGGTACAAAGTAGCGATTCCGATTTCGAGTAAACGGGCAGTTTCTGCTTTGTTGCCTTTGGTATAATTTAAAACTTTCTGAATGTGTAGTTTTTCGATACTCTGCATGGAGAAAGCCGACATGGTTTTAGAAGCTTTTTCAGGTTGATGCTGCATTTCATAAGGCAGGACATCAGCAGTTAAAAGGGTATCGCTTAAAATAACAGAACGTTCAATAATATTTTTGAGTTCCCGAATGTTTCCGGGCCAGGAATAACTTTCTAATTTCTGAAGAAAATCATCTGAAATTGCTAAAGTTTTCTTGTTTGTCTTTTCAGAAAATTGTTTGACAAATGAAAGCGTAAGTGCTGCAATATCTTTGACTCTTTCTCGTAAAGGAGGAAGCTTAATTTCGAAGATATTCAATCTGAAATACAAATCAGAACGAAAACGATGTGCATCGCTTTCGGTTTTCAAATCGCGGTTTGTCGCTGCAATTAACCTGAAATTTGATTTTTTTGAAGTCGTATCACCAACCGGAATGTATTCGCTGGTTTCTAAAACGCGCAATAACTTAGCCTGCAATTCAATGGGCATTTCACCAATCTCATCTAAAAACAAAGTACCGCCATTGGCTTCTTCAATAAAACCTTTTTTATCTTTTAAAGCTCCGGTAAAAGCTCCCTGTTTATGACCAAAAAGTTCGCTTTCTAAAATTTCCTTACTAAAAGTACTGCAATTTAGCGCCACAAAAGATTTTCCTGCACGGGTACTATTTTCGTGAATCGCCTGAGCAAAAACCTCTTTTCCAGTTCCCGTTTCACCGGTAAGCAAAACTGTCGAATCTGTTTTGGCAACTTTTTTAGCCAGATCAATAACCTGTTCGATGCCTTTTGATTTTCCTATAATAGTAGCAAAAGAATATTTATCGCCAATACGTTTCTCAAGTTGTTGCACCTTTTTCTGTAAATGGACTTTTTCGACCGCTTTGTAGAGCAGTGGAATAATTTTGTCGTTGTCGTCACCTTTAACGATGTAATCAAAAGCACCATTTTTCATGGCCTGAACGCCGTCTGCAATGTTTCCGAATGCCGTCAACAAAATAACTTCAGTAAGCGGGAAGCTTCCTTTTATGTTCTGAAGAAAGTCAACCCCATTGCCATCGGGTAATTTTACATCACATAAAACGACATCAATATCGGTTTGTTCCAGTTTTTTAAATCCCGATTTCAAATCTTTAGCTTCGAGAACTTCAAATCCTTCTGATTTTACAATGCGAGCAAGCAGACTTCTAAGTTTTTCTTCGTCGTCTATGATTAAAATTTTATGTGTCATTTGAGAGTAGTGCTAAATCGAATCGATAATTTCGAAATACAAATTTAGGTTTTAAATCATTTGACTTTTGGATTCCTCTTACAATTTCGCAAAAAAAGCACGCTGAAAATAGACTCAGAGTGCTTTTAGCTTAATTGATTTCCTTTTGATTGTCCTTTATAAAAGTGTCGATGTTTTTCAGATAAGGGTCAATAACAAGAAGTTGAGGTTTGCTTTTAAGTTTGATTTTGCCTTTGATCACATTGTTTTGTATCAAAAAAGGATAACAGAATAGTTTTCCGTTTTCATCATAAATACCAACGTCCATCAGAGCATCATTTGAAAGTAAGGTTTGTTTTCCGGTTGCATTTTCAGCATATTTCTTTGAATTTGCATGGAAAGCAACTTCATAATAACCATCCTTTTTCTGACTTTCAACACTTGTAATATTCGAAGAATAAGTGATGATTTGTTTGAACATTTCGTCTAATTTCGGATGAAGTTTTGGATCAGTTACAGCATAAATTTCATCCAATAGATTTTCAGAATCCGGAATCTGATTGGGGTAGCGGTAGTGAGTTAAGAAATTCTTCAATGCCAGATTTACTTTTTTCTCACCAATTAACAATCTCAACTGATGCATAACCAACATTCCTTTGTCGTAAGGCAAATGGGGCGTTTCGTAATTGGTTTTGTAAAGTGGCGTTTCAGGTTCATAACTTCGACTGCTCAAATACAAATCCAAATGAATTTTCAGTGTTTCTAAAGCTTTTTCTAAACCATGTTCTTTTTCGTAAAGCATTAATTCGGTGTATTGCGCCAAGGTTTCGGTCAAAATCCAGCTGCCTTCTTTTTGCTCAGGACTAATCTGGGCATTTCCCCACCATTCATGCGACAATTCATGAGCCGTCAATTGATTGATAACGTCTTCTTTGTCATGCTGCGAAAGATCACTGTAAAAACCAAAATTCTCTTTCATAAATACCGTTGAAGGATAGGAGGTTGCAGCAAAACCATTGGCAAAAGCAGAGACTTCGGCATATCGGATCGTTTTATAAGGATATTTTCCAAAGTTTTTCTGGCAGTAATCCAACGTGTTTTTTACATCTTTAATGAGTTTGACTATATTTCGGGAATGCCTTTTCTCGTAATAAACTTCAATCAAAATTCCTTTATAATTTACTTTTTGAATTTGATACTCTGCTGACGAAAAAGCAAATCGAAACGGAATTTTTCCATTTGATTTATAGTGAAAATAATTGCGATCGTCTTTTTTCCACTTTGCAATCAAATCACCAACACCTATGGCTGTTTGGTCTTTTGAAGTAGAAACAGTTGTTTCATAATCAATAAAATCAGAATCGATTTTCGATTTATCTTCTAATTTTTTAAGTGGAGTCTGAGGCTTTAAGTGTCTTTTTACACGTTCCTTTTTGCTGCTGATTTCATTAGAATCCTGATATCCAAAAACAGGATAATAACGACTGATCCTCATAAAAGAGCCATTTTCGATTATCGAATTAAAAGAAGTATGACCTTTAAACGGTGACCATGAAGATTCAAATGAAAAAGAAATAGTCATTTTCTGCCCCGATTGTAGCGGTTTCTTTAAAAGATACCAATAATGATTGAATTCAGAGATCTCTCCAATTGGTTTAGCGTTTGGAATTGTAACAGATTTCAATTTTGAATTCCGATCTAAATAAAGCAGCAAACTGTCAATCGGTTGTTTTGAATTATTGATTAACTGATACGTACCGTTTACCTCGTATCTGTTCTCTTCCGGAAATAAGGCTACAGCGCTTTTTACGGAAAAAATGGTCGGTTGTGGCTGATGCGAGAACTTTTTTAAGTTTAATTCATATCGTTCACTCCAATTGTTTTGATCGTCCGCTGTAAGATAAGGATATTCGACATTGGTTTTATAAAAAAGATAAGTTCCAAAGCCCGTAAAAAGTAAAATTCCTAAAGAAAGGATACCTTTTTGAATACGAGTAAAGGAATGTCTTTGAAATGATTTTAGGAGGGTAGAATTTCGTTTCCATAAAATGCCAGTTACCACAATCATAATGAGGGCTAATCCAAGATTGTAAACCATCGAAACATGAAACGGAATGGTATATGTTCCGAAACCGTTCAGGTCAAAGTACTCTCTTTTAAAAGCATCTCCAAATCTAAATAGAGGGTGTGAAATTCCTAATTGCTCACCAATTCCCGAACTAATTAATAGCGTTACAATTATCGCAATCGAAAGCCCTAAATATTTATTTGAAATAACAGTCTGAATAAAAAGAACTAAGACCGAAATCAATAAAACAGGAAAGCCAAGAAAATAATACAAAGAGGCATAAAGACTAAACTCTATTGGCGCATTGGCATGAATGATTTGAAAGCCACAACCTATAAAAATACTCCAGGTGATAAGAATAAACGGAATTGTAAAAAGTGAAATTATTTTAGAAAGTAAAGCTATAGTTTGCTGGTAAGGTGTAGTGTTTTCAAGTATTTCGAAGCGTACCGTTTCGCCGCGGGTTACTAATTCGTTACTGTAAAAAAGCAGAATCAGAATTAAAATGAAAGGCAGTCGATCCATGATGGTGCTGACCATGAGAGCAGTATTGGTTATGTTTTGCGCCAAGCGAATGCCGCCGTCAATTTCGTCTGACAGTTCAATTAAAAGTAATCCCGAAAATAAAAGTACAACTAGCAGAAATGGAATTCCCTTTAAAATCAAAGAAACATCCATTTTGATATAACTTTTAAGAACCAGCAAATTATGTTTTAAAGTGCGATACTCCATGTTTTTTGGAGTTTCAGATGAAAAAGTAAGGGTTTTGTTTTTTAATATTCTATTTGGTTTTACTTTTTTAGTTTTTGCTTTTCGAAAGGAAAAGAAGCGATAAGCAATAAACGACAATAGAATGGAAAAACTAGTCCAAAGGATTCGATTGTACAGCAGATTACCCGACAAATCGATCAGGTTGTTGTTTTTTTGAATGGCTGTCCAATAACGCGTTTGTTCTAAAAAAGCAGCCAAACCAAAAGGATCTATTTTTGCGGCAAACGACATGGCAGCGGCTGATGAGGGTGAAGCATTGGCAAAAATTGGGGAGTTAGAAAACAAAGATCCTGCGATATATAAAATGTACACCATAAAGCCACCAACATAAACCAGTAGTTTGTTACGGGTAAGCCAAGCCAAAGAAGTTAGGAGTGAAAGGCACAAAAGAATGTTAGGAAGCACTAAAACCAAATACGGCCAACTATAATTTAAAATTGAAAAAGGCCCAATTTGATCTTTTGATATCCACGGCATTTGATGACCGATTAACATACCGATGACAAAAGTTCCAAACGAAAGAACGGCAACTCCAAAAGCAACAATAAATTTACTTCCCAGATAATCAAATTTGGATACAGGAGTTGTAAAAAGGATCGTATCGAATTTGGTTTCATATTCTTTAAGAAAGTGTTGCGCAACTTGTAATGTAATCGAAAATATAACGCTTAAAGAAAATAGACCAATGGCGTACGTGAGAACAAAAGGACTGTTTTTATAGGCACCTGAGAACGAGAAATTGGCAAAAGCACCGGTAAAAAAGCCCAAAACCAAATAAATTAAAAAGGTGGCATAAAAGCTTCGGCTTCGGGTATAAGTATGCCATTCGAAGGATATTAATTGGGATAGCATAACGTTATTTTTTAAGTTGATTTTGAGATAAAAGAGTGAAATAAACAGCACTCAAATCAGGTGATATTAAATTGAAACCGCTATTTGGCTGTTGCTCTGAAAAAACATGAATATGAAGTTTTCCGGAATTTAAATTCGAAGAAATGATATTGAAATTATCTTTGTATTCCTGTAATTCAGTTTTAGAGATGACTTTCATCCAGATTTTGCCTTTCAAGGAGTCAATTTCTTTTTCAGGATTTCCTTCCAGAATTAAAGTTCCATTCGAGATAATAGCCATTTTGGTGCATAAATCGCGAACGTCTTCCACAATATGAGTAGATAAAATCACAATGATATTTTCGCCAATTTCGCTTAGCAAGTTGTTGAAGCGATTTCGTTCCTCAGGATCCAGACCAGCAGTTGGTTCATCAACAATAATAATTTTCGGATCTCCAAGTAAAGCCTGTGTTATGCCAAACCTTTGGCGCATTCCACCAGAGAAGGAGTGAACAGCTTGATCTTTATGTTGCAACAAATTGGTTTGCTGTAATAGATATAAAATCTGTTCGTGTCGTTCTTTTTTAGAAACAATTCCTTTTAAAATAGCCAGATGATCCAGCAATCGATAGGCTGAGATTTTAGGATAAACACCAAATTCCTGCGGCAGATACCCTAAATTTTCTCTTATAAACAGGGGATCCTCAAGAATATCGATACCATTAAAAAGTACCGTACCGGAGCTTGGTTCTTGCAAAGTGGCAATAGTTCGCATTAAGGTTGATTTTCCGGCTCCGTTTGGTCCTAATAAACCAAACATTCCGTTTTTAATTTCCAGCGTTACATCCGTTAGAGCTGCTGTGCCGTTCTCATACGTTTTGTTGAGGTTTTTGATTGATAAACTGTTCATTTTTTGATTGATTTAGATGATTGATTGTAATAATTTATTTCGAAAGAAATAGGCAATAGTATTCCTGTCGACTTCGGGGAGTCGATTTTTTAAATGGAGATTAAAAAAATGTTATTCGCTTATGTACTCTAAAATGTCACCAGGTTGGCATTCTAATATTTTACAAATAGATTCTAAAGTGTCAAATCTGATTCCTTTAGCCTTTCCGGTTTTAAGAATAGATAAATTGGCTGGAGTAATTCCTAATTTTTCAGCCAACTCTTTACTTTGCATCTTGCGTTTGGCAAGCATAACATCAACGTTTACAATTATTGGCATGATTATATAAATAAGTCTTGTTCGTTTTGAAGGTTTAATCCCTGTTTGAAAATGGCAGCTAAAAAATAGGCAAAAATGCCTAGCATAAAGTGCAATACGATAAAAATAGCAACTTCATTATCCAATGATACAAAAATAGAAGACAGAAGTATAACAATACCGGGAATGAAAAGATTTGCCAAGTAAAACTGTCTTAAATGTGTAATGCCATTTTGAGTGAATAATTTAGGTTGAAAAAACACCTTAAAGACATTACTGATTAATAAAAAGAAAAGCCCATAAAGACTCAATGGCGATAAAAATTCAAAAATGATATAAGGTGTGTTATAGTCACCCAGCATAAGCGGATGATTCGTAAAAGGATAACAAATTTGAAAATATTTACCACCTTCTCTGAAGTTTAGAAACCATCCGGTTGTTAATGCCAACGCAGAATAAGTCGCTAATGAGAAATAAAGAACAGCTAAAAAGCGGGTAATATAAAAGAGTGTTTTTGAAACTAGGTGTGTGGTTTTCATTAGAGTTGAAAGTTTGATTTGTTATTGCAAATGTATAATTAATTATCGTAAAACAATAATTAATTATCAAAAAATCATTTAGTTGTTGCTTTGTGTTTGTTTGTGAAAAGATTATAATTCTATTAACATTAGAAAATAAACGGCTTCGCAGAAATGAAGTAATTTTGTAAAAAAGCAATTTATTACATGAAAAACCCAATTTCAGTCTCCATATTAGAACTCGCTATAATTACTCAGGATAGTAACGCTCCGGAAACATTTCAAAAAACAAAAGACATCGCACAACTGGCTGATAGTCTAGGGTATAAACGATTTTGGCTCGCTGAACACCACAATATGGCTCACGTAGCCAGTTCGGCAACTGTTGTTTTAATAGGGTATATAGCGAGTCAGACAAAGAATATCCGTGTCGGTTCGGGCGGAATCATGTTGCCGAATCATTCTCCTTTAATAGTAGCCGAACAGTTCGGAACTTTAGAAACTCTTTATCCGGACAGAATTGATTTAGGTCTGGGAAGAGCGCCGGGAACAGATCAGCCAACTGCCGAAGCGATTCGAAAAGATTTTTTTGAACAAGCGCAACGATTTCCGCAGAACGTAAGCAAGCTTCAGGATTATTTTTCTAAAGAAAATAGCACTGCAAAAGTGAGAGCATTTCCAGCCGAAGGTACAAATGTTCCCATATGGATTTTAGGTTCAAGCATGGAAAGTGCCGCCCTTGCCGCTGCCTATGGATTGCCATATGCGTTTGCAGGGCATTTTGCACCACGTCAAATGATACAAGCTTTCGAATTCTATAGGGAGAATTTCCAAGCCTCTGCCGTTTTGGACAAGCCTAAAACAATGGCCTGTGTAAATATCATTGCAGCCGACACCGATGAAGAAGCTGAATTACTGTCAACCAGTTTGTATCAAATGTTTTTAAACCTGATTCGCAACGACCGTAAAGGGTTACAGCCACCAGTTCCGTCTTTAGACGATATCATGAGTGAGGAAGAACGTTTCCACGTCAATCAGATGACCGCCTGTACATTTACTGGAAGCCCAAAACAACTAGCAGTTGATTTAAAAAAGTTCATAGACTATTCAAGAGTTGATGAACTTATGGTGACAAGTCCTATATATAATCACCAAGCTAAATTAAAAAGCATCCAACTTGTAAAAGAGGTTATAGATTCCCTAAATCAGATACTATAATATATAGGTGTAATTAGATCCTTAATTATACGCCCTCAACCCGACAGGTTTTTAAAACCTGTCGGGTTTGTTGTTTAAAGATCCTAAAATTAAAAAGCACCCAGCTTACAAAAGAAGTTATAGATTCCCTAAATCAGATACTATAATATATTAGGAGCAATCACATTCTTAATAATACACCCTCAACCCGACAGGTTTTCAAAACCTGTCGGGTTTGTTGTTTAAAGATTCTAAAATTAAAAAGCACCCAGCGTACAAAAGAAGTTATAGGTTCCCTAAATCAGATACTATAATATATAGGAGCAATCATATCCTTAATTATACACCCCCAACCCGACAGGTTTTTAAAACCTGTCGAGTTTGTTGTTTAAAGATCCCAATATTAAAAAGCATCCAGCCTACAAAAGAAGTTATAGGTTCCCTAAATCAGATACTATAGTATATAGGAGCAATCATATCCTTAATAATACACCCTCAACCCGACAGGTTTTCAAAACCTGTCGGGTTTATTTTTTAAAACCCCCAGTAAAATCAGCCCTTCCAAAAGAACAGCAACAAGACAAAACTAAAAAAAGAAGGAAATTTCCTAAAAACAACAAAAAGCCTGATTTTGTAAAAACACCATTACCAGTAAGTTAAGAAAAAGATTCAAAAAAAGGCAAAAAAAGCAAAGTAAAAAGCTTGTGAATGCGAATAAAGGGACTACTTTTGCACCCGCAACGACGCAGACGTTCCCTGATAGACTGACAAGAAAAGAGGATTGATTTTTTAGAAAAGTTTGAGAAAACAAAATAAAAAAAAGATTCAAAAAAGCTTGTGAGATTTGAAAACGCTGCTTACCTTTGCACCCCGCAAAACACGCAAGTTCATTGAGAGATTGGTTAAGAAAAGAAGAAAATTGGAAACGAAAAGTTTCTAAAAAAAACTTCAAAAAAGTCTTGCCAGTTAAAAATAAAGATGTAGTTTTGCAGCCGCTTTGAGAAACAAGCGAAACACAGAAACACACGTTCGTAGACATATTGAATTGACAGCCGTTTTAACAGAGATGTTAAAACAAAAGAATAAGAGTAATAGAATCGAGAGATTCGAAAAGAACCGATAGAGAACGCATCGCAATATAATATAAAAAATATACGATGAAGAGTTTGATCCTGGCTCAGGATGAACGCTAGCGGCAGGCTTAACACATGCAAGTCGAGGGGTAGAGTTCTTCGGAGCTTGAGACCGGCGCACGGGT